>NZ_JABAFY010000001.1 GCF_012843875.1 Desulfovibrio piger
TTACCTCGTCAATTTTATGGGGCTACTTTACCTTGCTTTGGCCTGTATCCTTTGGAGAAAACTGGTATAGCAAGGTGTATGCCGGACATTCTCTAAGTCAGGGCAGCCCAATCCCAAAGGAGTCTTTATGTCCCTTGCCAGCCGTGGCGCGGAATTTTTCCGCTTCTGCATCGTGGGCGGTCTGACCTTTCTGGTGGACTACGGCCTGCTGTTCCTGCTGACCAGCGTGCTGGACGTCCATTACCTCTGGTCGTCCGCCTGGGCCTTCATCGTGGCCGTCATCGTCAATTACTACCTTTGCGTGTTCTTCGTCTTCCATCAGGCGGCACGCAGCTTTGCCCGGCAGGTGGTCTTCGTGGGATCGAGCCTGGCCGGTCTGGGCATCAATCAGGTCTGCATGTGGCTGCTGGTGGACAAGCTGGCCCTGCACTACATGCTGGCCAAGGTCGTGGCCACGGGCGTGGTCATGATCTGGAACTACATCATGAAGCGCAAGGCCCTCAGCTGACCGGGCAGGGAAGCTCCCCAGCCTTTTCGCTGCGTCCTTTCCAGCGTTGTCCAAAATGGAAAAAGCCGGGCTGTTGCCCGGCTTTCTTCATTTACGCCTGAGGGGCTTGCTCCGGCCTGTTCCCGCCGGAGGACATGCCTGTCCTGCCCTGCCGCAGCAGCAGTGACAGCACATTGAGCTGGATCTCGAAGGCCTGCCGGGCCCGCTTGCGCTGGCAGTCCAGGGTCAGGCCGGCAACAAAGCTCAGCAAAGCCGCCAGCATGCAGAATCCGGACACGATCAGGGTCGGGAAGCGGGGTACGAGCCCGCTGGACATGTATTCGCCCAGCACAGGCAGGAACAGCCCCAGAGAAAGCAGGGCCAGCAGACAGGCCACCGACCAGAAGACCAGCAGGGGACGGTAATCCTTGAACAGGACGGCGATGGTCTTCAGGACGCGGAAGCCGTCCCGGAACGTGCTCAGCTTGGAAAAACTCCCTTCCGGCCGGTCGCGGTACTGGATGGGCATGGAAGCGATGCGGAAATTGTTGGCCAGGGAAAAGATGGTCATCTCCGTCTCGATCTCGAAGCCCTGCGAAAGGATGGGGAAGGATTTGACGAACAGGGGCGACATGGCCCGCATGCCCGTCATGACGTCCTCGATCTGCCGGCCGCGCTTCCAGAACATATTGATGCAGCGGCGCACCAGCATATTGCCGCAGTTGTGGAATGGGCGCTTGTTCTCCGTGAAGTAGGTGGAGGACAGCCGGTCGCCGATGACCATGTCCGCACGTCCTTCCAGCACGGGCGCGCACAGGGCCGCCGCCTGCGAAGCCGGATAGGTGTCGTCCCCGTCCACCATCAGATAACAGTCCGCCTCGATGTCACGGAACATGGTCCGCACCACGTTGCCCTTGCCCTGACGGGGCTCGGGGCGCACGATGGCACCGGCCTCACGGGCCAGACGGGCCGTTTCGTCGGTGGAATTGTTGTCATAGACATAGATATCGGCATCCGGCAGGGCCTGACGGTAATCCCTGACCACGTTCCCGATGGTCAGCGCCTCGTTATAGCAGGGGATCAGGACCGCGATCCTGTTGCCTTTCTTCTCAGTCTGCATATCCGCTCCTCGTGACCTGTGCATCGGCGTCCGCCGCTACCGGCGAACGCCGCAGCAACAGCCAGCCTTCATTCTCAAAAAGCAGGACACCGTAACGCAGCAACAGGGCTTTGTGCTCCACATGGCGCGTCAGCAGCAACGCGGCCTGCTCCGTACGCCAGACCTCCATATAGCCGGTGGCATCGGCCGCCATGCGGTGTTGCATGGCCAGCCAGCGCCGGGCCATATCCGGGTCGGCGGCATAATAGATGACGTTCCCGTCCTTGTGTACGGGCAGCATGGGCATGCGGGCAGCAAAGCGCACGGCCATGCAGTCTCCGTCAGTAAAAACCAGCTCTTCCGGTCCCGCCTGCGAGCGCAGGGCCTGCAGGGCATCCCGCAATCCCAGGGAATGCGCCTTGATCTGCCGGGCCTCTTCCGTATCCAGCCAGCCCAGACCGGTCATGTCCGCCAGGGCATGCCGGGCCGCCACCACCTGTTTGCCCTGCCCCAGCGACAGCAGGACGACAGCCAGCAGGATGACGATGCCACGGCGCAGCAGGGGGGCAAGGCCCTGCCAGTACAGGGACAAAAGACAGGTCAGCAGCAGCCAGGAAAGCGGCACCAAAAAGCGCGTGCCCCGCAGGATCTCCTGACTCATGTTCTGCCGCCCCAGATGGCGGGCCAGCCACATCTCCAGGGCGCAGAGCACACAGCCGCCCGCGATGCCCAGCACCATGCCCGGCATGAGCCGCAGCAGAGTGCGCAGCGGCCCGGCCAGCTGCTGCCGCTTTTTGAACAGCACCACCGCCGACACGACCGCCGCGGGGAACAGCGGGACGGGGAAGGTATAATAGCGCGATATGTCCGCAAGGCTTTGCCAGACATCATGCCAGTCCTTGCTGTAACGCAGGGCGCGCACCTCGGCAAAAAGCCCGGCATACTCGGCCGGCGGTGCTGGTGTATCCGCAAGAAAAACTTTCAGATATATAACAACGGGAACTGCGAAGCTCAACAGATTCAGCAGGCTCAGGCCCGCGTGGCGCCACAGTCCCCTGTCCCGCCAGAGCAGGAACAAGGCCATGAAGAACATGGCTCCGCCCATGAGGGCGCTGACCGTATGCACCAGCATGGCACAGCCTGACAGGAACATGACCACAGGCTGCAGCGAAGGGCGTTTGACGGCCGCACAGGCCAGCAGCAGAAGGAAGGGCCAGAGATCGGCATAGAAGATGCGCGGCACCGGATCCGAGCGCATGCTGCCCCAGAAGGTGCCGAACGACCAGTGCACGGCAATGCTCATCAGGATCGAGAGCAGGACCGCCAGAGAGGGGCTGCGGAACAGGCAGCGCCCCAGGATGTAATAGGCAAGGAAGTGCAAAAAGACGCCCAGCGCGCCCACACGCAGCATGTCCGTGGCCGCATTGTCCCCGTCGGGGAGCAGACCCGCCAGGGCCGTCAGCAGGTTGGGCACGCCCGGATCCTGCGGGAAAAAAGACGCCACCGGGTCACGGGCAAAGGCCGCGGGGTATTCCCCGGCTTCCATGATCTGCGCGTAGTTCTGCAGGTCGCTGTCCATGCCGATGCCCTGGGGATTGAGGTCCAGCGTCCCCTGCAGGGCACACCAGCAGAACAGCGCGGCCAGCAGGACCAGAAGCAGATCCGCAAGCCGGTGTCTTTTGTGTTCAGTCTCTTTCATAGCGGCAGCCCGTCTCTTGATAGATGCCATCCCGCCGGTCTCAGTCCCGGCGGGATTCCTTTTCCGCAGCCTGCCGGCGGGCGGCCGCCAGCTCCCGGGCACGCCGGATCAGGCGCTGGTCCATGCGCCGCATGATCTGGCGGCTGTGCGTCAGGATGTACACCCCGCCCAGGATGCCCACGGCGCCGAAGGCCTCGCGGAAAGCAAAGTCCTCTCCCAGCAGGGTCACGCCCAGGACAACGCCCACCAGCGGCATGATGTTGAGGAAGATGGCCGCCTGCCCTGCCCCCACCACCTTGACCCCCATGTTCCAGAAGATCATGGCGCACACGCCGCCGATCCAGACGATATAGACCATACAGGCCAGGGTCGTGCCGCCCACGCTGTGCACGTCCAGCTGGCCGGTCAGCGCGGCGTAGATGAAGGTGCCCGCCGTCCCGAACAGCCCGGCCCAGGCCGTGGTCGTCAGGGGCGGAAGATGGCGCATGACGCGGAAGCCCGTCAGGGAATAGACGGCCCAGCCCAGCTGGGCGGTGAAGAACAGCAGATCCCCCTTGTTGAAGGAGATATGCAGCAATACGTCTATCTGTCCCTTGCTGACGAGGAACAGCGCCCCTGCCACGGAAAGCAGGATCCCCAGCAGTTCGATGGGCAGCAGGCGTTCGCGCAGGAAGATCAGGGCCACCAGTGCCGTCACGGCCGGAGTGGTCGTGGCGATGAGAGTGGCATTGCTGACCGTGGAGAGCTGCAGACCGGTGAACTGGGCGATATTGTTGAGCGCCACACCGGTGATGCCCATGAGCAGCAGGGCCGGCATCAGGCGCAGCGGCGGCAGGAGCGGCAGCCCCCGCCAGCGCATGAGCGCGAAAAAGGTGATGCTCATGAGCAGATAACGCACTGCGGTCATGGTGGACGGGTTCAGCTCCCGCATGGTGATCTTGACCAGCAGCGGCTGGGCGCCCCACAGGGCGGCCGTCAGGGCCAGCAGGGCAAAATATCGGCTTGTGGCTGTCGTCATGATCTTCTCCAGAGGCCTTCCTGTGCGCGCACCATAGCGCAAAATAAAAGATTTTTCGAGATATACGCACGCAGGATCCCCGCCGGGCCCCCCCGATCCTGAACCGGCGTTGACGTGATCTGCGGCGGCAGGCAGCAGTGCTGTGGTTCCTTTAACAAAGGTATCGCAAATCCCGTACCGCCGCTTTTCTTCCCTGCTGACCGGTAGGGGCACGCAGTCCGGGATCGATGCTGGCCCTGTTCTGCGTTATACGCAGAGATAAGCCGGCACAGGTTCGCTACCTTTTTGAGATGATTGCCTTTTTATTTTTCAAAGGCAAAATAAATTGAAAACAATTTTCAATTCCGTTGACATCATTTTTCAATCATGGCATGTTTGCCCCAACAAAACACATTACCACAGGAGCCACCATGCCGAGATTGGAAAACCTTCCCCAGACCCGGATCTCTTTCCGCCGCAGTGCCAACAACCTGCACATCGCCACCGGCGAGGATCTGGATCTGGAACAGGCCCGTGCCATCCTGAACCTTATGCGCTGCCACAGCAACGACTGCAACAAATTCTTCATCGATGTGCGCCATGTGACCCGCATCCAGCCGGCGGCGGCCGCCGCCCTGCGCGGTGCGCCCCAGCCTTCCATCGCGCCGCAGCGCATCCACTACAAAGGCTCCCGCGGCTTCGAGCTGGCGACGAGCGGCAACAAGGTCCTCATTGTCCCTGAAAAGGCAAAGCATGTTTGCAAGGGCACCTGCCCCAACTGCCGCTGCAAGGACAAAAAAGCCCGCGCCAAGGCGCGGAATACGGCCCGGGCGGCTGTGGCGTCGGGGGGCGCCGCTGTTGCCTGATGGATGTGAACCTCAAACAGTAAGGAAGAAGGTCATGAAAAAAATTCTTACCCTCATGCTGGCTGCCAGCATGCTCCTGGGGGCCGCCAGCGGCGCCAAAGCCATCGATTTCAAAGCCTCCGGCGAATGGCTGGTGGGCTTTGGCCTTGGTGACGGCAGCCTCATCAAGGATGTGGACAACAAGAAGTACCACCACGACGATACCTTCAACGCCGGTCAGCGCGTCCGCCTGCAGCTGGATGCCGTGGCCTCCGAATCCCTGTCCGGTACGGTGTTCTTCGAGATCGGCGACCAGATGTGGGGCAATGCCGAAAGCGGCGGCGCCCTGGGTGCCGACGGCAAGGTGGTGAAGGTCAAAAATGCCTATATCGACTGGATGGTGCCCAATACCGACCTCAAGCTCCGCATGGGCCTGCAGGCCGTGGCCCTGCCCAACGTGGCCGGCGGTTCCGCCATCATGGACGGTGACGCCGCCGCCGTGGTCGCCAGCTACCAGTTCAACGACAACGTGGGCCTGACCGCCCTCTGGATGCGTCCGCTTAACGACAACTACACCGGCACCAATGCCGACGGTGAAGCCTACGGCAACGGCTACAACAACTATCTGGACAACATGGACCTCTTCGCCCTCATGCTGCCCCTGAAGTTCGACGGTGTGGAGCTGACCCCCTGGGCCATGTACGGCATGCAGGGCAAGAACACCCGCTTCAATGAAGGCGGCGTGGGTACGGCCGACGGCGCGCTGGACGTGACCCTGCCCGGCTACCTGCCCGGCATGAACGAGTTTGCCCTCGGCAAGACCGGCAAGGCCTACGGCTCCATGTTCTGGGCCGGCCTGCCCGTGGCCATCACGGCCTTCGACCCCCTGAACATCGAATTCGACATCAATTACGGCTATGTGGAAGCCATGGGCCGTTATGACGTGCTCAAGCGCGGTACGGACTGGGTGCGCGGCAACAGCAAGCGTGAAGGCTGGCTGGTCAAGGCCCTGGTGGAATACAAGATGGACTGGGGCACCCCCGGCATCTTCGGCTGGTATGCCTCCGGTGACGACGGCAACGTCAAGAACGGTTCCGAGCGCCTGCCCTCCATCGCCGGCGCGGGCAACTTCACATCCTTCATGGGTGACGGCAACCTGGCCTGGGGCACCGGCTACAACTTCTACGACAACAATCTGACCTACGCCGGTACCTGGGGCGTGGGCCTGCAGATCGCGGACGTGAGCTTTGTGGAAGACCTCAAGCACACCTTCCGTGTGGCCTACTGGGGCGGCACCAACAGCCCCTCCATGGTCAAATACATGGGTTCCGCCGTGGCCTGGGACGACACCACCGCCGCCCAGGACGGTCCCTATCTGACCACCAACGACGGTCTGCTGGAATTCAACCTGGTCAACTCCTGGCAGATCTACGAGAACCTGGAAGCCAATCTCGAGCTCGGCTACATCATCAACATGATGGACAAGGACACCTGGGACAAGAGCTACGTCAGCGATCGTAACTGGTCCAAGCAGGATGCCTGGAAGGCCCAGCTGATCTTCGCCTACAGCTTCTAGTCCTCCCGGGGCGGGCCATCCGCCCCTTTCCCGCGCGTGCTTCTCCTTCCCGCGCGCACTCCGCCGCCGCTGTTTTTGCAGGAACAGCGGCGGCCTCCTTTTTCCGGCGGCTGCCGGCAGGCTCATCCGGCGCCGTGGGCACCGGATGCAAGATGCTCCTGCCTAGGGCAGACGGGCATACTCCTCTTCGCTGACAGGCTCCAGCCACTGGGAGCGGCAGCCCTCACCGGGGACTTCTACGGCCAGATGCACGAACCAGCTGTCCCTGGCCGCGCCGTGCCAGTGCTTGACCCCGGCGGGGATGTGGACCACGTCGCCCGCGTGCAGTTCTCGTGCGGGCTTGCCCCACTCCTGATACCAGCCGCGCCCGGAGGTGCAGAGCAGTATCTGCCCGCCGCCGCTGGCGGCCTCATGGATATGCCAGTTGTTGCGGCATCCCGGTTCGAAGGTCACGTTACCGATGACGACCCCTTCGGTGGAAAGCATGTTCAGGTAACTGTTGCCGACAAAGTAGCGGGCATAGGCCGTGTTGGCACCGCCCGGGGCGAAAGGCCCCCTGTTTTCCTGCATGGTCGTTTCCTTTTGTTGATCGTTATATGTCACGCCCGGCCGGTATCGCCGGAGGTGCGGCCACACTGCCGGGCAGCCGCGGACGGACTGCGCCGTGTACCGCTGCAAAGACAGAGCCTTCCTGAGGCTGGGGAAACACATCCCCTCCGGCGCTCTTGCACAGTCGTGCCGTCTGCCCGCGGACGCCACTGGCGGCGTCTTCTCTCCCTGCCGTCTGTTGGTTACACTGGACAGGCAGCCCGAACCGGAGGTCCTCATGGCATCCTCAGCCCTGTCCATCAAAGAAGATATCCTTGCCGCCCTGAAAGACATCCTGATGCGGCACCTCCCCGCCCCGGAGATCCGCCCCAGCTCCATCGACGGTCTGGTGCTCGTCCGGCGGGAGGACTCGCCCGCACCTGACCGCTGCTTCGAAAGACCGCTGGTGTCCGTCATCGTCCAGGGAAGCAAACGCTCGCTCATCGGCTCGCAGGAATTCGTCTTCCGACGGGGCCAGTTTCTGGTCTCCGGCATCGACATGCCCAGCTCGTCTTCCTTTTTCGATACGGCTCCCGGACAGCCTTTCCTCTCCCTCTTCTTCTATCTGGACAGGCAGATCCTGACGGACCTCATGCTCAGGATGCGGCCTGCGGGCAAAACGCCGCAGGAAGACGGCCCCGGCGTCGCCGTGGCGGATGCCGAACCGGAATTCCTGGAAGCGGTGCTGCGCCTGGCCGAGCTGCTGGACAAGCCGGAGCAGATCGCCATCCGCGCCCCCATGATCCTGCAGGAGCTGCACTATCTGCTGCTGATCGGGCCCCTGGGCCATGTGCTGCGCGGACTCTATGCCCAAGGCTCGCAGAACAGCCAGGTCTTGCAGGCCGTCTCCATCCTGCGCCGGGATCTGGGGGCCCCGGTACGCATGGAGAGCCTGGCACGGCAGGTGGGCATGTCCCTGTCCACGCTCCATCGTCATTTCAAGACCGTCACCGGCCTGAGCCCCCTGCAATACCTCAAACAGCTCAGGCTGCACGAGGCCCAGCGCCTGATGCTCATGGAAGACATGCGCGCGGCCTCGGCGGCCCTTTCCGTAGGCTATGAGAGCGTGCCCCAGTTCAGCAGGGAGTACAAACGCATGTTCGGCGAACCGCCCCACCGGGACATCCAGCGGAAACGCACGCTTGCGCCTCTGGGCGAAGCCGGGGCGGGCGGCCTTTAGGATACGTCCGCGTCATCCGTCCGCGGGCCGACCCTGTTCCGCGCCGGTGCGGCCCGTCCTCGTAGGGCCGCGCCCTTCCTGACCTCAAGACCATCCCGTCATTCCCGCATGCCCCGGCAACAGGAACACAGCCGGGGCGCGCGGTGACACTATCCTCCTGCCCGGTGCTCTAGGCCTCCGGCAGCACGCTGTTGACGCAGGCAAGAGCGTTGAGCGTGCGGGGGAAGCCGATGCAGGGCAGCATCTGCAGCAGGGCATCCACCAGCAGCTGCTTGCCGTTGCCCACGGCGGCATTGCCCTGCACATGGGCCTTGACCTGGGCCTCACAGCCGCCCAGCGCGCTGATGATGCAGAAGGTCAGCAGCTCCCGCAGCGGCAGATCAAGCCCCGTGCGCGTATAGATGTCGCCGAAGCAGAACGCGGAAAGATGCCGGACGAGGATCTCTCGCTGTCCTTCAGGGGCCGAAGCGTGCATCTTGCTGATGGCATCCCCGAAAATACCGGTCTGTACGGCAAGGCCTTTTTCAAAGCGGTCTTCTTCGCTCACCGTGCCGCCTTCAGGCAGGGGCAGGGCGATACCGGCGGCCTCCAGGGCGGCATCCGCATGGCGCAGGGCCGCCTCCGTCCGCGGGAAGCCGATATAGGGCGCGCACTGGTACAGGGCCTCGCGGATCTCTTCGGGACGCACGCCCTGATGCAGGGCGGCCCGTGTCTCCTCCCCTATCCCCTCCGGCGTCTGGATGGCGGCCAGGACGACCAGGGTGATGAGGCGGCGCCGACGCGCATCCAGGCAGCCCTGTCCGGCGATCTCGCCGTATTCCAGGCGCTCCCGGATAGCCGCCAGTTCGGGATCCGTCCCGGCCAGTGCCGGGGCCCCCGTCTTGCCCAATTCCTTCCTGTACGCTTCCGCTTTCTGCATCCTGTCCATGGTGTTCCCCACGATATCTTCAACGGTTGTGCCGGATGCCCCGGCATGAGAAAGACGGCCCGCTGCCGCATACCGGGGAACGCAACGCAAAGATGCCTCCTGCTCCCCGTCGACGCAGACCGGAAGGCTCCGCCCTTTTCCGGCAGATCCCGTCCGGGCAACGGACCTTTGTCCTGTGCTTACCGGGATACGCCGCCCCGGCTGCCGGGTACAGACCTGTTCCTGGCAAATAGTTGCCCAAAACTGTCGCGGGATGGCCCACGAAAAAGGGGACACCTTGCGGTGTCCCCTGCGTATGTTCGCTGAAAGGCTGCGCCACGGCAGCCGGGCGGGATGGGCTAGGCTTCTTCGGTATCGCGCACCACTTCGAGGATGCCGGACTGGCCGCGGATGGCCTCGATGACATCATAGAGCTGGGTGGCGTTGCACACTTCCACGGTCAGGCGCAGTTCGGCCCGGCCGTCCACCAGCGCCCGCGAAGACAGCGCCGTGATGTTGATGCCCTGCAGGGCCAGGAGCTGGGCGATGCCCGCCAGCACGCCGCTGCGGTTCTGGGCCAGGATGAAGATGCCGGCCTCGTAGGGCTTTTCCTCCTCGCCGTCCCAATGCACGGAGATGAGGCGCTCCGGCTCCATATTGGCTACATTGGGACAGTCCGCACGGTGGACGGTGACGCCCATGCCGCGGCTGATGTAACCGATGATGGGGTCCCCCGGCACCGGGTTGCAGCACTTGGCAAAACGCATGAGCACGCCGTCACAGCCGGAGATGCCCACGCCGTCGCTCTTGCGCTTGGCGGCTTCCTTGCTTTCCTTGATGGTGGGCGTGGCCGGTTCCGCAGCCGCGGCATTATCGGGATGCAGGACGGCATAGAGCTTGTTGAGCACACGGCGCGGCGTGATATGCGCATAGCCCACCGAGGCCACCAGCTCGTCCACGTTCTCGAAGTTCATCTCCTGGGCCACGATGGCCAGCTGGCCGTCCTTCAGGGCGCGCGCCACATTGAGGTTGACCTTGCGGCCTTCCTTTTCCAGCATGTCGCGGCCCAGGGCCAGGGCATGGGCGCGTTCCTCGGTACGCAGGTAGCGCTGGATGCGGCTGCGGGCGCGGGCCGTCTTGACGATCTTGAGCCAGTCGCGATTGGGGTTGCGCGAAGGATCGGTGATGATCTCCACGATGTCGCCGTTCTTGAGCGGCGTGCCCAGCGGCATGAGGCGGCCGTTGATCTTGGCCCCGGCGCAATGATGGCCCACCTTGCTGTGGATGTGGAAGGCGAAGTCCAGCGGCGTGGCGCCTTCGGGCAGTTCCTTCACGTCACCGGCAGGGGTGTAGACGTAGACCTCGTCCTTGAACAGGTCCAGCTTGAGCGAATGCATGAACTCGCGCGAGTCCGCTTCGTCGCCCTGGCGCTCGAAGATTTCGCGCAGCCAGGAGAACTGTTCCAGGTCCTTGGAGTTGACCCGGCCCTTTTCCTTGTACAGCCAGTGCGCGGCCACACCGTGTTCGGCCTGCCGGTGCATCTCTTCGGTACGGATCTGGATCTCGATGCGCTCGCCCTCGGGCCCGATGACCGTGGTATGCAGGCTCTGGTAGCCGTTGGCCTTGGGCATGGAGATATAGTCCTTGAAGCGCCCGTGCACCGGCTTCCACTGCGAGTGCACCAGACCGAGCACCGCGTAACAGTCGCGGATGTCCTTGACCAGCACGCGGAAGGCCATGATGTCGTGCATCTCGTCCAGGGTCAGGGACTGGGACTGCATCTTTTTGTAGATGCTGTACTTGTGCTTGATGCGCCCGTAGACCTGCCCTTCCAGACCGTTGGAAGCCAGCAGATCCTGGATGAGGGAGACCACCTTTTCGATGATCTGCTTTTCCACCACCTGATGCGCGTCCAGCCAGTGGTCGATCTGGTTGTAGATGTCCGGCCGCAGGTATTTGAAGCTCAGGTCCTCCAGCTGGCGCTTGAGCAGGTACAGGCCCAGACGGTTGGCCAGGGGCGCGTAGATGTCCATGGTCTCCTGGGCGATGCGGCGCTGCTTGTGGGGCTTCTGGAAATCAAGGGTGCTCATGTTGTGCAGGCGGTCGGCCAGTTTGACCATCAGCACGCGCATGTCGTGGCTCATGGCCAGGATCATCTTGCGGATGTTCTCGGCCTGCGCCTCTTCCTTGTTCTCGAAGACGATCATGCTGATCTTGGTGACACCGTCCACGATGTCGGCCACGTCTTCGCCGAACTTGTCGTCGATCTCTTCGATGGTGGTGCCGGTGTCTTCCACCGTATCGTGCAGCAGGCCCGCCGCCACCGTGGGCTCGTCAAAGCCCATGTCGGCCAGGGTATAGGCCACGGCCAGCGGATGGGACAGATAGGGCTCGCCCGAAAGGCGCGTCTGCCCCGCGTGAGCTGTGGCGGCGAACACATAGGCCTTCTGGATCAGCTCCAGATTGGCATCATGGTTGTTGGCCGCCACCTTGTCGAGAATTTCCTGAATACGAATCATAGCGTCCTGCCAGACGGTAAAAAGTTGACGATACCGGTTTTGTCCATGTTCGGCCAACTGTCCCGGCTTGTCAATGACGACGGCCCGGAAGGCAGGGACAGGCGAGAAAAGCTCCCTCCGGCCCGGGGAGGGCCGATGCAGGCCTCCCGATTGTCCGCAAAGGAGCCATGCTGCCGGGTCTCTCTCAGCCCTCCCGCGCTCTCCTTGTTGCCGCCGGGATCTCCGGGGCCTGTGAACAGCAGGAGGCCGCCCCCGAAGGAGCGGCCTCCCGACAAGCATCATGGTCTGTCCGTGCAGACCGGCATCAGTTAGTTGTCGTGATGCCAGCCCAGGAACATCTTGTAGGCCGGGTTGTCGGTCTCATCCACATGCGGGTAGCCCATGCGGTCGACGCGGGCCAGGAACTCCTCGAAGTCCTCGCGCCGCTCTTCGGGAACTTCCACCCCCAGCAGCACGCGGCCGAAGTCCGCCCCGTGGTAGCGATACTGGAACAGGGTGAAGTTGTAGGTCACGCGCATGGCGTCCATGAAATTGAGCAGGGCACCGGGCCGCTCGGGGAAGAAGAAGCGGATCAGGCGCTCGTTGTGCACCTGGGGCGCGTTGCCGCCCACCATATGGCGCAGGTGCAGCTTGGCCAGCTCGTTGTCCGTAAGGTCGCAGGCGCTGAAACCGGCAGCCCGCAGGTCTTCCAGCACGGAGGCCACCTCGTCGCTGTTCTTGATGTCGATGCCCACCAGCACATGGGCGTTGACCGGGTCGGCGAAGCGGGTGCACAGCTCGGTGATGTTGCGGCTGCTGATGGCCTGCACCAGCTGGCGGAAGCTGCCCGCCTTCTCGGGGATGGTCACGCCCAGCAGGGCTTCGCGGTTGGCACCGAAGCGCGCCCGTTCGGCCACATGGCTCAGACGGTCGAAATTCATGTTGGCGCCGCTGACCACGGCCACCAGGGTGGTGTCGCGCAGGTTGCCCGCGCGGGCATAGGCACGCAGACCGGCCAGGGCCAGCGCACCGGCCGGTTCGGCCACCACGCGGGTATCTTCAAAGATATCCTTGATGGCGCCGCAGATGGCGTCCGTGTCCACGGTGATGATGTCGTCCAGCAGGTCGCGGCAAAGGGCGAAGGTCTCCTCGCCCACCAGTTTCACGGCCACGCCGTCGGCGAACAAGCCCACGTCCTTGAGCTCCACACGATGCCCGGCCATGATGGAACGGCGCATAGCGTCGGAGTCCACGGGTTCCACGCCGATGACGCGGATCTCGGGCCGCAGGTTCTTCACATAGGCGGCCACGCCGGCGGCAAGTCCGCCCCCGCCGATGGGCACGAAAATGGCGTGAATGGGGTCGGGATGCTGACGCAGGATCTCCATGCCGATGGTGCCCTGTCCGGCAATGACATCGGGATCGTCAAAAGGCGGGATGAACACGTAGCCGGTCTCCTTGATGAGATCCAGCGTATGCCGCCAGGCATCGCTGAAAGACTCACCGAACAGCACCACCTGTCCGCCCAGACGGCGCACGGCATCCACCTTGATGGCGGGCGTGGTCACGGGCATGACGATGACGGCTTCGCATCCCAGACGGCGGGCGGCCAGGGCCACCCCCTGGGCATGGTTGCCGGCTGAGGCGGCGATGACGCCGCGGCGCAGCTCTTCGGGAGAAAGACGGGCCATCTTGTTGTAGGCGCCGCGCAGCTTGAAGGAAAACACAGGCTGCAGGTCGTCCCGCTTGAGCAGCACGCGGTTGCCCAGGCGGCGGGAAAGGCTCACGGCCTCATCCAGCGGGGTCTCGACGGCCACGTCGTAGACCCGGCTCAACAACACCTTGTTCAGGTACTCGCTATGATTCGACATGGAAAACATCCCTTGTAAAAACGGTGCGCCTGCTCACGCCAGAGGCAGGCGGAATCTTTGGAGCATATACCCATTACACACGCCCCACAAGGGGCCGGGGAGCCGCCTTTCCGCAGGACAACGGCTTTTCCGGCCACGGATGCCCCTGCGGCCCTTTCCTCAGGCCCGTCAAGTTCTGCTGCATATGAGACGGCAGCAGACATGCCCCGGGCCCGCCCTCTCTCCCACGAGTCGCCACCTGACGAAACCAGCCGCACATGGGCCTTCCTGCCATAAAAAAAGACCGCCATCCCACGGACGACGGTCTTTTTACCCAAACGGTCTTTTCCTGCCCCGTCAAGAGCAGTCCTCCTGCGCCTGCGATCGCTGTCCCGCCCCAGCAGGAAGCGGTACGGAAGCAGTCTATTTTTTCAGGGCCAGCGAATCCACGATGGCCTGGGCCTGGGCATCATCCACCTTCCCGGCCAGCAGGACGAGCACATGCCGGTCAGCTCCCAGAGCCAGCACGCCCCGCATGGGGATGTTCCCCGCATGGCCCTGCATCTCGTAGACATCATCGGCCCGGGGCCGGACATCCGGCGCATCCAGCATCTTGCGGTACTCCTCCACGATGTCGGCGCGGCTGCGCGTACCGTTGAGGCCCGTCACCAGACTCACCATGATGCCGGCATCCGGGGAAAGCATGGTCACGGAGCCCTTGTCCTGGGCCTCGATGGTCCAGCCCTCGGGGATGTCCACCGTGAAGAAACTGTCCGCCCCCAGGGGAGAGGCAAGGACGGGCACGGCCCCCCAGAGGAAGCAGCACAGCAAGATAGCGCAGTATTTCATTTTATTCATGCTTGCCGCGGGTCTGGGCGCGGCTCTGGAATTTTTCCCTGTCCACCACCACGCGCTCGTGGGTGCCCTCTCCGATGGGGCCTGCTTCGTCATAGGCCGTCACCGCAAAGGTCAGGCCGCGCCCGTTGGCCGAGACCGCCGTCAGCTTCGCCTCAAAGCGCACCTTCATGCCGCAGGGGGTCGGCGCCATGTGGCTGATGTCCACACGGGTGCCCACGCTGGTCAAGCCTTCGGGCAGGCAGGGACGCACAGCTTCCATGGCGGCCCGTTCCATGCCCATGATCATCATGGGCGTGGCCAGCACCCGGACCTCGCCGCTGCCCACCTGCGCGGCCAGCAGGCCTTCTTCCACCGTCGTTTCCCACTGTCCTGTCATCCCGGCTTTCGGCATGGTCTCCATGATGTCCCTCCCTGTTGCGGATACGGCTGTCTTCTGTTCCTGAACAGGATCGACCTTCCTGTCAAGCCGGATGCCCCTGTGCTCCGACAGCCAGTGGTACCAGGCAGCCACATCGCCGCGCAGACGGTCATCGAGGCGGGCCAGCGCCGCCTCCCGCAGATCCTGCGGCACACCGCCGTAAAAAGCCTCGGCTATGCTCCCGGCGATGGCGGCCTGCGTGTCGCTGTCACCGCCCAGCCAGACGGCATTGCGTACGGCCTCCTCGAAGGAACGGCTTTCCAGAAAGGCGATAATGGCTTCGGGGACGGACTCCTGACAGCTCTCCTTGTGACGGTACGCGGGCCTGATCTCGGCCAGGCTGCGGGCCAGATCATACCCGTAGCGGGAAGAGACATAGTCACGGATGGCATCCCGCCCGGCACCGTCCCGGGCCAGGAAGATGGCTGCGGCCGTGGCGCAGGCCCCCTTGATGCCTTCGGGATGGTCATGCGTCACGGAGGCGCTCAGGGCCGCATAACGCTCCGTTTCTTCCAGACTGTCACAGGCCCAGCCCACGGGCGAGACACGCATGGCCGAACCGTTGCCGAAACTGTTGTACGGCTCACGGCTGCCTGTGACGATCCAGCGGAAAAAACGCTGACCGTAGCCCGCCCGGCTGTAGGCACGGCCATATTCGTGCATGGCGTCGATGAAGGCCTCCCGGCAGGCCTGTTCCTGCCCGTAGGCCTGCATCAGCCCCCGGGCCACGGCCACGGTCATCACCGTATCGTCCGTGAAACGGGAACAGGGAGAAAATAAAGGAAAGGCCTCCGCAGCTCCCTGCCACGGATGGAACTCGTAAGGACTACCCACCATGTCACCGATGATGGCTCCCAGCATGATCGATCTCCTTGATACACGGCGCCTCATGGAAACGTCCTGCCCGTTCTTCTCCAGCAGGGAGGCTGCATCCCCGGGATGGCGCACTTCAAAGAAAAAAAGCTGGACGTGGCCGCAGAGACCAGCCTCCAGCCCTGGACAGCCTGTCCGGGAACAAAGATAGCGCCAAGGCGGAGCGTTTGCCACCATCACGACGGCGCACCTCACGGCACCTCTCGTTCCCGGATGCGGCATTGTTCACCGATGGCCCGCAAGCCGGAGACCCGGTAAACGCTAGATCTTTCTGTACTTCCCCTTGGGGCAGACATGGCAACGGCCATCGGGCACAGCCGGTTTGCCGTACCAAAGGGGCTCTTGGTGGTACCGCAGGCACCGCGCTGGCCTCCGGCGCTCACCGTATGCCGTTGCAACGGACATCACCGCAAACATCACATTTATAGATCGTTCCCGGAAAACCGCAGGTGGGACACACTAGCATGACGTACCTCTCAGGGTTGCAATGACACTGTCCGGCAGTGAATGCCCCATCCTGCTGCGGGATCGTTCCAGATCGCGGGTCATGTGAAAATTCTTTGTTCTTTTTTGTTATCCTGCGTGTATCATTGACCGATTATAATAAACAACCGTTTCTGTTTTTCATCTTTCAAGCACTTTTTTCCACCTGCGGTCCCTGCCGTCCAAAGACAGTGAGGAAAGCACCGAACATATCCACGCTTTCCACCAGGGCCTGCCGCGAGTGTCCCTGCCGGTCACGACAGCAGGCGCAGGACGGCGTGTCATGCGCCAAGGCAAACGGGGAATAGTCTGAACCGGAATGTCGTTTCGTTGGCGTGCTGACCGGGCATTTTCCCGGCCAGATCTGGCGTCATGACCATGCGCAAAAGATGGATCATTTGCCGTCCTGCCGGGATACCTCACAGAAAGGCCCGGCAGGAAGATGTCACATGGGCACAAAAAAAGCCCTCACGGAGATTTCCGTAAGGGCTTATTTTTTATGGAGCCAGCTAAGAGACTTGAACTCTTGGCCTGCTGATTACGAATCAGCTGCTCTACCAACTGAGCTAAGCTGGCGGACGGCTTGTTGTGTCAAAATATGGCCAGACTGTCAAGCGGAAATATGCCCGGCCCCGGGATCAGTCCGCAGTCCTTTCCAGATACAGGGGGATGACGTGCAGGCTGCGGCTGACTTCCTCGGTATGGCCCAGCCACCAGCGGACCTTGTCGCCGGGCCAACCCAGTTTTTCCGCCACGGCACGGGCCACGCCCGCCACATTGAGGATGGGATGGCGCTGGAAGACCTGCGGCAGTCCGTAGGTCAGATTGCAGGCAAGACATTTTCCGGGACGCTGATGCAGCTCAAAGGCCAGTTCCGCCTTCCCTTCTCCTTCGGAGCGGCAGACCAGAACGATGTCATAAGCGCCTTCCTCAGCGCCGCCGAACAGTGCGTCGAAAAAAGCCTCAGTGCGTTCCGGAGGGAACACACTTTCAAGAAAGGCCTTATCAAGAACCTTGCTCATATTGCCTCCAGCCCGACAACGGGCAAGAAAATTTCAAAAGCTAAAGATAGCGTTTTTTTTCATAAAAGACAAATCCGCCCGTCAGCAGAGCAGGCACAGGGGCCGCAGCCAGTCCGGCACACAGGGCAGGTCCCGTAGGCAGACGTCCTGCCGGGGCAGGCGCTCCAGCCGGAAATCTGCCAGCAGCTCGGCTGCCGCCAGCGGTCGCATGTCCGGGCGCAGGCCTGCCAGACGGGCCAGCACACCCACGATCTCCGCCGCCGTGACGCCCTGGCGGCGCAGCTCGCGCACCCCCAGGCTCTGATGGCGCTTGGCCAGCCGCTCCCCCTGTCCGTCCAGCAGCAGCGGGATGTGCGCATAGGCGGGCGGTTCGAAGCCCCACAGACGCAGCAGGGCCAGCTGGCGCGGCGTGGACGTCAGTATGTCGCGGCCCCGCACCACCTGGGTGATGCCCATCAGGGCGTCGTCCAGGGCCACGGCCAGCTGGTAGGCCACCACGCCGTCGGAACGGCGCAGGGCAAAATCGCCGCCGCAGTCCTCCAGAGTGAAAGATTGCTCACCCAGCAGGCCGTCCTGAAAATGGAAACGTCCCTCGGGGCAGCGCAGGCGCAGGCAGGCACGCCGCCCCTGTGCCTCGCGCTGGCGCCGTTCTTCCGGGCTCAGATGACGGCAGGTACCGGGATAGGGGGCCCCGGCATCATCCACATGGGGGGCTCCGGCCAGCTGGCGCAGCTCCTTGCGGGTGCAATAACAGGGATAGACCAGCCCGGCACGGTCCATGGCATCCAGCGTCGCATCATACAGGGCCGCGCGGGCGCTCTGGAAATAAGGTCCGCACGGGCCCTGCTCCGCCATGTCGCCCTCGTCCGGGATGATACCGTCCACGGCCGGGCCTTCGTCCCAGTCCAGCCCCAGCCAGCGCAGATCCTCCACCAGAGCCCGGGCATATTCGGGACGCGAACGCTGGGGGTCGATGTCCTCCATGCGCAGGACCAGCGTCCCTCCGGCGCTGCGCACCGCCAGCCAGGCCAGGAGGAAAGCCCAGGCATTGCCCAGATGCATGTAGCCCGTGGGGCTGGGGGCCAGCCGTCCCCGCACGGGACGGGAAGAGGCTGACGGCGCAGGATGGTAACGATAGGCTTGCAGGCTGCGGGGCAGTGCGCAGGGGATGGTCATGCCGCCTCCGAAAACGCCCGTACGGGCCGTCTGTGTATCATGAAGGATATGAACGAAAGGGGAAGGGCCCCCTGACAGGAGCGCCCTTCCCCTTTGGGAAAATCTGTCTGCGCGGAGACTATTTCTTGTTCCACGGCATGCGGGCCAGCAAAAGACCCAAGCCGCAGAAGCCCGTCACCCCGGCAAAGACCAGGCCCGCGCCCACGAAAGCGCTCAGCCAGAGCCACTGGGGCCAGGCAAGGCTCAGGGCCAGGCCCAGCAGCACCATGCCGCCCGCGCCGATCTGGATCTGGCGGAACATGGGCAGGCTGCGGCGGCTGCGCACCACAGGGAGACCGGCCTTGTCCCAGGCCGTGGCCCCGCCTTCCATCTGCCAGGCCTCACCGGCGGCCAGCTGTTCCAGAAGGTCGCTGTTGTTCTTGGTGCGGCGGCCCGAGTTGCAGGTGAAGACCACGGGCTTGTCCGTCACGGGGCGGAAATCCTGCCAGCGGATGACCGACAGGGGGGCGATCTCCGCGCCTTCGATGCGCAGGGACTCCACTTCATCAGGTTCGCGTATGTCCACGAGCCGGATCTCGCCGGCTTCCAGTTTCCTTTTGACATCCTGGGGGCTCATGAGAGGAAGCATGATCGACTCCCGTATATGCCGGGCCCGGGGCCCGGGTCATGCCGCCCTCCCGTTGCGGACGAAAGGACGGACTATTTCTTGGTATTGCGTCCCTGCTTGCCGGAGCTCTTCTTGCTGCTGCTCTTTTTCTGGACGCTGCTCTTGCTTTTGCTGCGACTGCTTTTCTTGACGCTGCTCTTCTTGCTGCTGTCCTTCCGGCTGACGCTGCTCTTGCTCTTGTTGCGGCTGTTGTTCTTCTTGACGCTGCTCTTCTTGTCCCGCGAGCTCTTCTGGCTGACACCGGCCTTGCTCTTGCTGCGGCTGTGCGAGATCTCGCGCACGGCCTGCTCTTCGGCATAGGCGGCCATGCGCAGTTCCTCGGCACTGAAGGCGTCGCTGCCTTCCACGCGCCGGGCTCCCATGAAGGTAGTTCTGAAATACGGGTCGTCAAGGCTGTTGATGCGCACGCGCGTCCAGCGACGGGGGCTGTGGACGAATTTCCCGTCCCCCACATAAATGCCGGTGTGGTAGCCGCGGCGGGGATGGTGGAAGGCCACGATGTCACCGGCGCGCATGTCTTCCACGCGGGTGATGCGCTTGCCTACGGCCGACTGTTCCCGGGCCGTGCGCGGCAGGTTGATGCCCACGCTCTTGTAGGCCCACTGGACGAGGCCGGAGCAGTCGAAGCCGCCGGGATTGCGCCCGCCGGGCACATAGGGGGTACCGATGGCGGAACGGGCCACCTGCACGGCCTTGGCCTGCCGGGGACCGCCCTCCTCGGCGCTTTCATCGAAAACGGCTTCATAGGAACGGCGGAAGCGGGCTTCCTGCGCCGCGCGCTGGCGCTGCGCATACCAGGATTCTTCAGGATAACCGGAAGAGCCGGACCCGGAATGGGAGGCGCAACCGGCGCTCAGGGCCAGCAGGCCCATGGCAAGGGGTATCAGCAGTCTTGGGACAAGACGCATGCTTTCTCCGGGGTAAGAAATCGCAACCAAAAACGGGGGGAAGGGCCCGGGCGGCAGGGAAAAGCCCCGCATGCCGCCGGCAAAGGGACAGTCCCTGAGGGGGACAGGACGACGGCCGGACAGCCTGCCCTGCCCCAAGGCCATACGAAACTTGGGCTTGAGAGTATTAGCACAGGCTGCTGTCAAGTGTAAAAAACTTTTTGGGAAAAATTTTTTGACCGCAGTATCGTGCAAAAAAAGGAAGCCGGGGCTCTCCCGGCTTCCTCAGGTGTGGGCTAGGCCTGTTCGTCCTGCGTTCGCAGGTCGCGTTCGATGCAGGCAAAGGCGTTGTGGCTGTGGATGGATTCCATGCTCTCCACTTCCACGCGGAACCAGCGCACATGCTCGTGCTCCGTCAGGCGCTGGGCCACGTTGCGCACCACGTCCTCCACGAAGGTGGGCTGGGCGAAGGCGTGCTCGGTGACGTATTTCTCGTCCTCGCGCTTGAGCAGGGTGTAGACGGCGGACGAGCCCGAAGCCTCGGCCATCTCGATGAATTCCTCGATCCAGCTGAAACCCGACATGCGCACGGCCAGATGGATCATGGTGCGCTGGCTGTGCGCGCCCTCGCGGCTGATGGCCTTGGAGCAGGGGCACACGGTCATCACGGGCACGTCCACTTCCAGCAGGAAGGACTGGCCCTTCTCGTCCAGCTCGCCGGTCAAACGGCATTCATACGAGATGATGCTCTTGATGCCCGACGAGGGCGCGGGCTTGTGCACGAAATAGGGGAAGCAGAAGCGCACATAGGAACGGCGCGCTTCCAGACGTTCCTTGACCGTGGCCAGCAGGCGGCGCACCGACTGGTAGTTGATTTCGTCGTTCCATTCTTCCAGCGCTTCGATGAAGCGGCTCATGTGCGTGCCCTTGAACGAGGCGGGCAGATCCACACCAAGGTCCACCCGGGCCACGGTCTGGCGGCTGCCCTGGGCGCGGTCGCGCACCAGCAGGGGCATGGTGATGCCGCGGATGCCGACGCGGTCGATATTGATGGGAACCTTGGGGGCATGGCGTTGCACGTCTTCCATTATGCGAGATCCTGTCCTGTAGTTGTACCGCTGAAGGTGCCGTGCTTGACACCCTTGCAGGAAATGAGCTTGTCGGCCAGCGCCCGCACGCGGGCGGCCTCGCCTTTGAGGATGAGCACCTCAAGGCAGTTGTGATGGTCCAGATGCACATGCAGGGTGGCGATGATGATGTCATGCTCGTCGTGCTGCATCTGGGTCAGGCGGCGGGCCAGGTCGTTCTTGTGATGGTCATAGACCAGGGTCAGCGTGCCTGCGCCCTGGCCGTCGGCCTGTTGCCACTCCTCGGCCACAAGGGCCTTGCGGATGAGGTCACGGATGGCTTCGGAGCGGTTGCTGTAGCCCTTGACGGCGCACAGGGCGTCGAAAGGTTCCAGCAGCTCTTCATCCAGAGAAACACCAAAACGTGTCAGTTTTCCCATTGTTCGCCTCATGCGGCCGGGACACCGTCCGGCGGTGCCCGGTGGTGAATCTAGCAAAATCTTCCTGAAAATCCAGAGGCCTTTCCCCGCCCCTGCCCGCCGGAGCGGCGCCTTTCACGAAAAAACGTGCCGGGAAAGGGGCGGACAGGCCGGATGTCGGCCACAGGTGCGCGCCCGTCATGCCGGGCCGCTGCAGCAAGGGATACAAAAGGCCCCTGCCTGCGCATGTTGCCGCATGCCTTGCGGGGACAAGCCCCTCACGCAGGCAACGGGGGGCCGGCTACCGGGGCGGGAGGGCTCCAGGGCCCACGATCCGGGCCTACGCGGGCCGGACGCGGCGGCGTATCTCCCATACGGCCACCGTGACGGGCACGGGCTGGGCATACAGGGGTTCCACACGCTCGGTGAACACGCGCCGCCCTTCCAGACCGCCGCCGTGCAGGGCCTGCAAGAAGGCCTCGTACACGCCGCGCCCGGGCTCGGCCACCCAGGCCGCGCCGTCGTCGGCCAGCACGTGGGAAAGGAAGTGCATCACCGGCGCCACGAAGCGCTTTTCGTACATGATGTCGCCGCCCCACAGGCGGAAGATGCTGCGGGGCCGCACGGCGGGCTGCCGCCAGTCCATGACGGTCCACAGGGGCGAGGACACCCCGTTGTGCCGGGCGTTGAGGCTGGCGAAGTGCAGGGCCTCTTCCTCATAGTCCATGCCGATGACCTGCGCGCCCAGCCACTGGCCCACCATGGCCGTGAGGCCCAGGCCGCAGCCCAGGTCGAGGCAGGGGCGCCCGGCGATCTCGGCGCGGCGCTCTTCCAGCCAGCGGCACAGGGCGATGCTGGACGGCCACAGTTCCGTCCAGTAAGGCAGACGTTCGTCCTCGAAGTTCTGCGGATCGTCCAGCATGGCGTTCCACAGGGTCTCCAGGTCGGCGGCGCGCTGCAGGCGCCACAAACGGCCGCAGGCCCGCACGGAGATGAAGGGCGTGTAGGCCGTCAGGCCGTGGCTTTCCTCTTCGGCTCCGGGAGCGGTCTCCGCCGCCGGAGCTTCCGTACTGTTGCAGGCCAGTCCGGCCTGTTCCAGCAAGTTTCCCAATCGCGTATCCATCCCGCAAGCATAGCGTATCGGCCCCCATCTGTACAGACGGACGGATTGTGTCCTGCCCCCCCTTTTGCTATGCTGCGCCCGTACCTGCACGCACGGATGCGGCCCGCCGCAGGCTGCCGGAGATCCCGGCGCCCCGCGACCCTGCCGCCCCGTCGGCCGCAGGAGGATCTTTTCCTACAGGAAGCTTATGGGACAGGATATTTTCGACGTCATCATCGTGCTGGTCCTGACGGCCTTCGCGGCCCGCGGGTTCTGGACCGGCTTCGTGGGCGAGGTCGCCGGGCTGATCTCCATCGTGGGCGGCTTCTGGGTCTCCCACCATTTCCACACCGTGCTGGCCCCGCACCTCACCTTCATCACCGAACCGGCCTGGCGCAACATCGCCAGCTATGTGCTGCTCTTCCTGGGCGTGCTCATCGCCGTTGGCCTGCTGGCGCGGCTGCTGCAAAAGCTGCTGGCCTTCTCCTTCGTGGGCTGGATCGACAAGCTCACCGGCGGCCTGCTGGGCCTGGCCAAGGGCGTGCTGCTCTGCGCCGTGGTCCTGCTGCTGTTGCAAAAGCTCTTCGGCGATGCCGAGTTCCTGCGCCATTCGCGCGCCCTGCCCTACTTCAATTCCCTGATAAGCCAGGTGCGCGGCTGGCTGCCGCCTGACCTCATCAGCCGTTTCGGACTTTAACCCTCCACAAGGAACAGTTTCATGAAAAGCGCTCTGGAAGAATTGCAGGCCGTCATCGAACGGCTGACCGATGCCGAGAACGGCTGCCCCTGGGACAAGGAGCAGACCCCCGAAAGCCTGACCGAATACCTCATCGAGGAAAGCCACGAGCTGGTCAGCGCCATCCGCTCCGGCAACACGGCCGACGTGTGCGAAGAACTGGGCGACGTGGCCTTCCTGCTGCTCTTCGTGGCCCATCTGTACCAGAAGCGCGGCCAGTTCAGCCTGGACGACGCCCTGAACAACAACCGGGCCAAGATGGTGCGCCGCCATCCTCATGTGTTCGGTGACGTGACCTTCGACAATCTGGACGAGCAGCTCAAGACCTGGGAAAAGATCAAGCGCGCCGAGCACACCGATGCCGAAGGCAAGCCCCAGGGCCTGTTCGACTCCCTGCCCTCCAGCCTGCCGCCGCTGACCAAGGCCTACCGCATCCACTCCAAGGCCGCCCGCGTGGGCTTCACCTGGCCCGAGGACGAAGAAGTGGAACAGCAGGTGGAAGCCGAATGGCTGGAATGGCTGGACGCCTCCGCCGGCGACGACGCCGAAGCCCAGAAGCACGAACTGGGCGACCTGATCTTCAGCATCACCGAGATGGGCCGCCGCAAGGGCATCAAGGCCAGCGAAGCCCTTGACCTGGCCACGGCCCGCTTCCTGCGCCGCTTTGCCCGCATGGAAGAACTGGCCCGGCAGCAGGGGAAGGACTTCCCCGACCTGTCGCTGGATGAGAAGGACGAGCTGTGGAACGCGGCCAAGGAAGAAGAAAAGGCCGCCCATTAGCGACCTTTGCCCTTTGGCGGCTTTTGGCGGTCGTGCTGGCCCTGCTGCTCTGCGCCTGTTCGCAGGAGGTCATGGGCCCGCACGGCCGCAAGCCGATGCTCCTGTCCGGGACGGAACGCCCCGACAGGGCCCCCGGCAGCCTGCTGCGCGCCGATCCCGGCTATATCCAGTGGCTGGAACGCCAGTCCATGCTGGGCAATGCCGACGACCTGGCCGCCGAGGTCTCGGGCTCGGAACGCCTGTGGGGCAACAGCGGCAGCAATGACCGCCTGCCCCTGCTGCTGGATGCCGCCCCCTGCTGGCTGGAGGTCAATCCCCACACCCTGCGGGGCAAGGCCACGGCCATGCAGTCCCTGGCCCGCTCCGGCACACTGGAAGCCTTCCGGCGGATGGGCTTTTCCGGCCTTTACCTGTCCCCGTCCCAGGAACAGGGCGCCCTCTGGCACAACCAGCTCCGCCCCGATTTCGGCACGGGCACCACGTCCCTGGCCTTCGACGCCCGCAGCGGCGATGACGAACAGTTCGCCCGGCTCAACGCCCGTGCCGCCACCAGCGGCTTCCAGCTGGGCGGCTCCCTGCCCCCGGCCGCCACAGGCCTGGGCCCGGACTTTTTCCTCCAGGCCCGCCACGCCAGCCGCTTCAGCGGTCTGTACGCCATGATGGAGGCCCCCTCCTCTCTTTGGAGCACGCTGCCCGCCTCGCCCCAGGAATGGGAATGCCTCCCCCTCAACGCCCGGCAATGCCGCGCCCTCACCGACAAGGGCCTGCTGCCCCCGGCCCTGCTGCGCGACAGCCTGCCCTGGGCCACGCCCGGCGGCTGGGCCGTCACCGGCGAAGTGCGCGGGGCCGACGGCAAGCCCCGGCGCTGGCTCTACCGCTATGCGGGCAACGTGCTGCGCCCCGTGCTGCTCTGGCAGGATCCCTCGGGACAGGCCCGGCGCGTGCTCTCCGCCGCCGTCATCCGCCATACCGGCCTGCAGCAGCAGACCCTGGCCGGGCTGCACCTTGAAGCCATCATGGGCCTGGACGTGCCGCCCGACGGCGGAGCGCCCTCCCCCCGTGACCAGCTGGCCCCCGGTCTGGAGGCCCTGGATGCCCTTGCCCGCGAGATCCACCGCTACGGCGGCTGGGCCATGCAGGCCGACATCCTGCCCCCGTCGCTGACGCCCCTTATCCAGCGGGCCCCCGTGGACCTGACCCGCGATACCGTCACCAGCCCCGCCGCCGAATATGCCCTGCTCACCGGCGATGCCGCGCCTCTGGCCACATTGCTGCGCCAGTCCATGAACAGCGGTGTCCGGCAGGAAGGTCTGGCCCGCGGTCTGCACCAGTGGCGGGGCGTGGACTGGCGTCCCCTGCGCGACCTGCCCGGTGGCGAGGCCCTGTTCCAGCGTGCCTGCCGTCTTGCCGGCCTGCATGACGACGAGTATTTCTGGCCCACCACGCCCGCCGGACTGGCCCGGGAAGCCCTTGGGCGCAAGCCCGATGCCGTTCCCGCCCGCGACCGGCGCGACACGGAACTGGAAGAAGCCTGCCTGCTGCTGCTTGCCTGGCGTGTGGGCCTGCCCGGTCTGGCCTTCGTGAGCCCGCAGGAATTGCAGGGCGCCCTGCCCCTGCCCAAGTCCACGCCGGGCACGGCTGCCAGCGCCGGTCTCGTCCCCCTTCTGGAGCCGGAGACCGCAGCCGGAGAAGTGGAGCCCGCGCCCCTGGCCTTTGGCCCGCTTTCGGAAGAGCTGCGCCTGCCCCGGAGCCCGGCAAGCATCATGGCGCGGCTGCTGCATGCCCGCGCCGTCTCCGGTGTGGCCCGGGGCCGGCTTTTGCGCGTGGTCAGCGGCCCTGCCGGGACTCTGGCCACCGTCACCCGTCTGCCTGACGGCAGCTGCTGGGTGCTGGCCGCCAACTTCGGCAGCGACAGCGCCACCCTTCGCATCCCCCTGCCCGTTTCCGGGGCAGCGCAAGATATCGTTGAACAGACGTCCCTGGCTGTCCAGGGAGGTCTGACCGTGACCCTGAACGGCCGTTCTGCCCGGCATTATCTGGTCGGAGCCGCCGCATCGCCCAAGGAGCCATCATGACAGAAAAAAATCCCGATGCCGCCAGCAAGCTGGCCTGCCCTGAAGAGGAGATCCCCATGGGCATGACGCCCTGGTCCCAGCTGGATGAAGAGGCCCGGGCCCGGGTAAGCCGCCCCACCCCTGCCGACGGCCAGAAGAGCCCGGCCCCCGGCACAGCGTCTGTGGCCCCGGAACCGGCGCCCGCCCCGCAGCAAGAGTCCCCTATCCCCATGCCCGCCGCAGAGGCCGTGCAGGCTGAGGACGCCCCGGCCGCTCCCGCCGCGCCCGTTGCCGCGCCGGTGGAAAGCCCTGCCGCGGACCAGACGCCCGAAGCGCCCCTGAGCATGGAAGCCGGGGAAGCGCCTGCGGCCCCTGCCGAGGCTGCACGGCCCGTACCCGCGACCGAGCCTGCCGTCACCGCCGAAGAAAAGGCCGACGGCAGCGAAGCCCCTGCGGAGGACGTCGCTGCCGATGCCGCCATGGCCGAAGCGCCCCGCAGCGGACGTCGCGGTCTGGCCACCATGCAGCCCGCTGCGATGGATGAACAGATCCCGGCAGCCGAAGCAGCTCCCCTGCCGGAAGAAGGCCAGGCGCCCGCCCCGCAGGCAGAAGCCCCGGCCGCTCCCGCCGCGCCGGTGGCCGTGCTGGAAGCCGGGCCTGCCCAGAAGGCCTTTGCCGTACTGGCCAAGATGGGCCCCCTGGCCCTGCTCCTGCTCCTGGCCTGCCAGCTCTGGCCCACCTTCCTGACCGGCGGTCTGTACTGCCCGCCGGAAATGAAACTGATGGATACCGTCCGAGAAGCGCTGGCCAGTGGACAGTGGTTCGCGCCCCTGCATAACGGTGATGCCCAGCTGCCCGTCTTCGTCTGGATGCTGGCCGCCCTCGACCTGGTGGCCCGCATGGTGCCGCAGCTTTCGGCCTTCGTCTGGCCGGCGGGCGCCGCTCTGGGCGGGCTGGCTTGTCTGTGGGGCACCTGGGCCCTGAGCCGTGCCGCCGGTTTCGGCCCGCAGGCCGCCCTGGCCTCCGGCCTGATCCTGCTCTCCAGCCTGCTGTTCCCGCAGCTGGCGCATTTCATGGGCCCGCAGGGGCTGGCCACCGGTCTGTGCCTGCTCTCCATGGCCTTTTTCTGCATGGGCTGGAAAAAGGAACACGCCTGGATCTCCCTGCCGCTGGCCTTCCTGACCTCCGGTCTGGCCGCGCTGACCGGCGGCCTGGTCTTCCTGATCCTGCCCCTGCTGACCAGCCTCGTCCACCTGTTCTGGACCTGGCGCATCCGTCGCGCCCAGCGCTTGGACGCGCTGGCGGGCTTCCTCCTGCTCCTGCTGCTGGGTACCCTCTGGGCCGCCGCCATCATCTTCTGGGTGCAGGCCGAAGGCTACGCCCAGGCCGTGTCGGGCAAGTTCATCAGCCTGCCCTGGCCCCTGCCCGCCTTCTGGTGGCTGGCCCCGGCGCTGGCCGTGCTCGGCCTCCTGCCCTGGCTCTTCGTGGTCACCGGCGTCAACTGGGGCCGCGTGTTCGCCACCAGCTGGAAGACCCTGCGAGCCAGCCGCAAAGAAAACAGCGGCAGCTCCTTCCTCTGGATCGCCCTGTTCTTCTCCCTGCCCTTGTCCCTGCTGGGTTCCGGCCTTGCCGGTGCCACGCCCGCGCTCTGCCTGCTGGCCATCCTGCTGGGCCGCGCCCTGGTCCGCATGGGCAGCCTGGGCAGCAAGTTCTTCTATCTGGTCATCGCCCTGCTCTTCCTGCATGCGGGCATGCTGCTGGCCGCCCTGCACTTCCCCGTGGCGCTGGAATGGCTCCGCACGTCCACCTCGCTGGCCATCCCCCAGCAGTATGAGGCCCTGCTGACCAGTCTGGATGCCCTGCCCGTCCTGGGCGGCCTGTGCATCGTCTTTGCCGTGCTGCTGGCCCGCTTCACCCGCCGCGCCTGGCCCGGCGGCTCCCTGCTGGTCTGCACCCTGTTCGCCATCCTCCTGGCCCAGCCTGCCCACCTGTGGCTGGCTCCCCAGCTGGCCGGACATGCCGAGCTCAAGCTCGCCGCCGCCCAGCCCCTGAACGCCGCTGCCCCTGCCGCTCCGGCCGCTGTTAAGGAAAGCACGGCTCCTGCGGCCCCCGAAGCTGCTGCCGAAACGGCCGCACCGGAAACGCCCGCTGCTGAAGCCGCCCAGGCCCCTGAGGCCGCTGCTCCGGCTGAAGCCGCCCAGGCCCCGGAAACGCCGGAAGCCACCGCTCCTGCGGAAACGCAGGCTGCCCCGGCCGAGGAGGCTGCGGCCCCCGCTCCCGCGGAAGGTACGCCCGCGCCTGCGGAAAACGCGCAGCCTGCCGAACCCGTGCAGGAGGCGCCCGCCGTGCAGACCCTGCCCGCGGGCCCCGAACACGGCACGCCCATCCCGCCGGAAGCCGTTCCGGTCCAGTAAGCGCCCGTCCATAGACCAAAAACAAGGGGAGAGCCTGCCAAGGCCCTCCCCTTTTGCGTTTCCTGTTTCCTTGCCCAGCGGGAACTCCACCCGCCAGCTTCGACAAAGACTCCCGCACCTGTCTGCTGTCGGGCTGCCTGCCGCCCCACATTTCGGACAGCGGGACTGTGACAGCATCTCTTTATCCCTGCCGGACGACGTATCCGCAAACATACGGAAAGGATGCCGCCCGAGATGGCGGATCTCCCCTAAGCGACACGACACCACACCAACAAATGCGAACGTACCGGACCTGTCTCCATATCGTACTGTAAAGCAGGGAGGCCACCAGTCCCGCCCTCTGTTTGGGCGACAGCTCTTCTTCGTTTGGCGCTTCCGTCCGTCGCCGCCGCTAAGGCTCTGAAGGCCTTGCCGTGCGAGAAAAGGACGCTCCACATCCGCCTGCCAGCAGGGAGGATGCAAACGGAACAAAGCCAAACGGCATGAAAAAAGCGCCCATCCCTCACGGGACGGACGCCTTTTTTTCAGAACAGCAGGCAGGGCCTGCGATGCTAGTGGGACATGCCCTCGTCAGGCATGCTCACCTTGAGCAGGCTGCCCAGATGCTTGCGGGCCAGCTCCACTTCGCTCTTGTCCACGACGGGCATATCCTTGGGACGGGCCTGCAAGTCATTGCCGTCTTCCACGATGACAAGCGCTGCGGCCATACGGCCCATGACGCAGAAGAAGCGCCGGGCATCCCAGCCCTTGGCTTCCACCCAGCGGGCGGCATCCTCAGGATAGAGGAAATCCGCCTTGCCCCTGCGGGCCACGGGATGGGCCTCGATCCTGTTCTCACGGGCCCAGCTGCGGAACTGGGGCAGCACATCGAGAAAGCGCAGCAGTTCCTTTTCTTCCACCGGGCTCTGCCCGTCATAGACCGTCGTCACGGCGGCCGCTTCCACGTCCACCGGGGCGACCACGGTCAGGCCGCACAGCAGCAGGCCGCAAAGCAGCCCGCTGGCCAGCCAGCCTTGGCATCCTGTTTTTCTCATCAAGCAACAAGCCTCGCTTAGTACTGCACGGCGCTGATCTTGGAGAGCCTGTCCATATTGTGGTAGGATTCCACATAGCGCAGGGTCCCGGTCTTGCCGCGCAGCACCAGGGAATGGGTCACCGCATGACGGGCGCTGTAGCGCACGCCACGCAGGAAATCGCCGCCGGAGATACCCGTGGCGGCAAAGAAGCAATCATCGCTACGCACCAGGTCGTGCACGGTCAGCACTTCGCGGATGTCGATGCCGGCCTCGTTGATGGCTTCCTTCTCCACATAGGACTGGGGATCCAGACGGGCCAGGATCTGGCCGCCCATCCCCTTGATGGCGCAGGCCGCCAGCACGCCTTCGGGGGTGCCGCCGGTGCCCATCATGACGTCGACTTCGGAACGCGGATCCACGGCCATCAGGGCGCCGGCCACGTCACCGTCGGTATGCAGCTGGATGCGGGCGCCCGTGCTGCGGATGTCTTCGATGAGCTTCTTGTGACGGGGCTTGTCCAGCACGAAGACCACCAGGTCCTGCACGTTCTTGCCCAGGGCGCGGGCCACGTTGTGCAGGTTGACGTCCACCGGGGCGTCCAGATCGATCACATCGCGGGCCTCGCGGGCCACCACCAGCTTCTGCATGTAATAGCTGGGGCCGGGGTTGAACATGCTGCCGCGCGGCGCCACGGCCACCGTGGAGATGGCATTGGGACGGCCATAGGCCAGCAGGCTGGTGCCTTCCACGGGGTCCACGGCCACGTCCAGCTGCGGGCCGTCGCCCATGCCGACCTTTTCACCGTTGTACAGCATGGGGGCGTGGTCCTTTTCGCCTTCACCGATGACCACGATGCCGTCCACATGCAGGGTGGAAAAACTGTTGCGCATGGCGTCCACGGCGGCGCCGTCACCGGCCTCCTTGTTGCCGCGGCCCAGCCAGCGGGCCGAAGAAAGCGCGGCGGCTTCCGTGATGCGAACGATGTCAAGAGCCAGGTTTTTCTCTGGTGCTTCAGGCATGGTCTCTCCTCCAGATGCGAATGATGTCTGTCTGCGCTCCTGCGAGCGCTCCGGCGGCCATGCTCGTTCCCGCAGCCGCCTTCCCTTGGTATCAAATATCGTGCGCCTTGCGGCGCGTCCCCTTTTCCTCGGATAGCACGCGCCCCTACGGCATGCGGTAGCGCCCGGCCACCGGCACCTGCCAGCCCGTGCCGAAGGGCATGCGGCTGATGTGCAGGCCCAACGGCTCCTGACGGCGCTTGAATTCCGCGGCGAACAGCTTGCGGCGCACTTCCTTGCGCAGGCCCTCGTCGGCTTCCTGGGGCTGGGCCGCCGTCTGCCCGGCAAAGATCAGGCTCTCCAGCACCGGGTCCAGCACGTCGTAGGGCGGCAGGGAATCCGAATCCTTCTGCCCGGGCCGCAGCTCGGCCGAGGGGGCCTTGTCGAAGATGGCCTGCGGGATGATGGTGGCCTGACGGTGATGGTTGTACCAGCCTGCCAGGGTGTAGACTTCGGTCTTGGTCAGGTCGGCGATGACGCCCAGCGCGCCCACGGTATCGCCGTACAGGGTGCTGTAGCCCACGGCGCACTCGCTCTTGTTGCCCGTGTTGAGCACCAGCGCCCGCGCCCGGTTGGCCAGCGAGGACACCATAATGCCCCGGATGCGGGCCTGCAGGTTCTCGAAGGTGGTGTCACCGGGGAAGGTCTCGAACAGGTCGAGCCCCGGCGCCAGCGCCGCGGAAAAACTCTCCATGACCGGCTCGATGGGCAGGGTCAGGGTCCGCACTCCCAGATTCTTGGCCAGCTCCAGCGAGTCGGTCACCGAACCTTCGCTGCTGTAGGGCGACGGCATGAGCACGGCCGTCACGTTGTCCGCGCCCAGGGCCTCGGCAGCCACACAGAGCACCAGGGCCGAATCCATGCCGCCGGAAAGGGCCACGATGGCCTTTTCCAGACCGCACTTGCGGACGAAGTCCCGCACGCCCAGGGTCAGGGCGTCCCAGATGGCTTCGGGCAGGCAGGCGGGACGCGGATGCACGATGCCGCCGCTGCCCGCGGTGTCCACCAGCAGCACGTCCTCGGCAAAGGCCTTGCCGCGGGCCAGGATCTGCCCCGTGGGATCGAAGGCCAGGCTCTGGCCGTTGTACACGCGGCTGTCGTTGCCGCCCACCATGTTGACGGAAAAAAGATGCACATGATGCCGCGCCGCCACATGCGAGAGCATCTGCTCGCTCAGGCGCTGCACCCCCTTGCTGAACGGCACCGCCGCCATGTGGACGATGGCGTCCACACCGCGCTGCACCAGCTCCATGAGCGGGTTGTGGCCGCTGGCGTACTGGGTCTTCCAGAAGGCGCCGTCCTCGGTGGCCGATTCCTGGCACAGCACCACGCCAAGGCGCCAGCCGTCCAGGGCCAGGATACCGCAGGAGACGCCCCGGTCGAAGAAGCGGGCCTCGCTGTCCTGCCCGTAGGTCTGGTAGACCTTGCGCGAGACCACCGACCAGCGCCCTTTCTGCACCAGGATGGCCGCATTGGAGAGCAGGCCCGAGGCGTACACGCTGGCCACCGGCGCGCCCACCAGCAGGGGCGGCCCGTCCTGCAGGGCATCGGCCAGCATCTGCAACCCGGCCTTGCAGCCCTCGGCGAAGTCCTCGGCGCGCAGATAGCTGCCCGGGGCCACGCCGCACAGGGCCAGCTCGGGAGTGACGCACAGGTCGGCGCCCTGGGCGGCGGCCTCACGCACGGCGGCAAGGATGCGCTCGGCATTGCCGGCCACGTCACCGGTGACGGTATTGCATTGCAAGAGGGCGATCTTCATAGACGATCCTTATTCGATAAGGCCGTGCAGCGGGCCGCCCGGCGCGGCCAGGGCATCCACACGGCGTTGAACGGCGGGGTCTTCCTCCAGGGCGGGCGCATGGAAGGGCTTGATGCGGGCATCCAGCAGCAGCGGCCCTTCGCAGGACCAGTGCCGCGCGCGGACCACGGCCCCGGTGCCGTAGACGTCGGCAGCGGGATCGGAACGGCTGAAGGCCACCCAGAGGAAATTGTCGAAGTCCGCGGCGCAAAAGGCGGCATCGTCCGCCACGACCACCAGCGGGAAGGCATCGCGCTGCGGCCAGTGGGCCAGGCAGGCGGCCAGCTCCTCCATGCGCGGGTCGGTCTCGTTGCGGCCCAGCTCATGACGGGGGCCGCGCAGCACCAGGATGCCCGGCCCGGCACAGCGGGCGTCGCCGAAGCCTTCGGGCAGCGACGGCAGGTCGTGCACTTCCAGCGCTAGTTCCCGGCGCTTCTCGCCCGCCGAGGCCCAGATGAGCTTGGAGCCTTCGTTGAGGGCAAAACCGGTGTAGTCCAGCGTATCCGTGGTGGAGCGGGTGATGAAGTGCAGGTCGCGCTCGAAATCGGTACGCTCCAGCAGATGCCGGAAAAATGCCACCACGTCCCGCGCCCGCAGTCCCGGCGCATCCTCATACGCGGCCACCAGCACGTATTTGGCCAGGGCCGTCTGCGTGGTGCCCAGCATGTGCAGGGCGGCGGTCAGCAGTTCGCGCGGGCGGCGCTGCACCTCGTACGGCGTATAGCGCTCGCTGCCCAGGGCCAGCAGCAGGGGGTGCACCCCGGCGGCGTCCACGGCGTGGACCTCGCGCACGCCCTGGAAGACCTGAGGCACCAGCGCGCCGGTGAGCTCATGGATAAAGTCGCCGAAGACCGTGTCTTCCTGCGGCGGGCGTCCCACGGCCGTATAGGGCCAGATGGCGCCGGTGCGGTGATGCACGGCCTCCACCTGCAGGACGGGGAAATCATGCTTCAGGCTGTAGTAGCCCACATGGTCGCCAAAGGGACCTTCGGGCTTGAGGTGCGGCAGGATGTGACCGCTGATGCAGAAATCCGCCTCGGCCAGCACCGGCAGGGGCAGACGGCGGCTGTAATGCATGGCCGCACGGCAGCCCCCCAGCAGGCCCGCGAAGCGCAGTTCCGACAGGCCTTCGGGCAGGGGCATGACCGCCGCCACGGTGAAGGCCGGCGGCCCGCCCACGAAAATGTTCACCGGCAGGCTCTGGCCCCGCTTGAGGGCCTCGGCATGGTGCACGCCGATGCCGCGATGGATCTGGTAATGCAGGCCCACCTCGTCGGCGGCGTAGTCGTTGCCCGCCAGCTGCACACGGTACATGCCCAGATTGGAGGCATCCGGGCCGGGGCGTGCGGGATCCTCGCTGTAGACCAGCGGCAGGGTGATGAAGGGGCCGCCGTCCATGGGCCAGCCCACCAGACGGGGCAGAGCCGACAGGGCGCAGCGGTTCTCCAGCACGGGGGCCTTGGAGGTGCGGCGGGGCAGCATGTGCGGCAGCGCGGGCAGGGCCCGCAGGCTGCGCAGGGGATGCTTCAGGGCCGCGGCCGGATCGGCCTTGGCGGCCAGCACGGCTTCCACCCCGGCGAGGCTGTCGCGAAAAATGTAGTGCAGGCGCTCCGTGGTGCCGAAAAGGTTGGCCAGCATGGGGAAGGAGCAGCCCTTGACCCGCGTGAACAGCAGGGCCGGAGACTTGGAGCGGAAGGCCCGGCGCTGGATGTGCGCCAGCTCCAGATGCGGGTCCACGGGCACGTCGATACGGCGCAGCTGCCCGACCTTTTCCAGATCGGCCACACATTCCTGAAGGTTACGGTAGCCCATCAGTCATCCTCCCCTGCCGGTTCCACCGGCGCCAGCGTACGTTCTCCCGCCAGCCAGCGGCCGAAGTCCGCCAGGATGCGGGCATGGTCGAAACAAATGGGCTGCGGCAGCCTGTCCAGAGGATAGAAGGCCGCCCGGGCCGCATCGTCCCCGGCTTTCAGGGCCGCCGCATCACGCGGACGCCCCACGAAGACCACGCTCATGGTATGGCGGCGCGGGTCACGATCCGGGCGCGAATACACCCCCAGCACGCCCAGCAGCTCCACATCGAGGCCGGTCTCCTCGCGCATCTCGCGCACGGCGGCATGTTCCACCTGCTCGCCGTCGTCCACGAAGCCTCCCGGCAGGGCAAAGCCGTGCGGCTCGTTGACACGTTCGATGACCACCACGCCCCGTTCGGGATCATAGATGACCACATCCGTGGTGGGCGCGGGGTTCAGATACTGGATGACGCTGTGACCACAAGCGGGACAGGTGAGTTCTTTCTGCATGGGTGCCTCCAGTGGCGCATGGTACGCCAGCAGCATGTTGGCCGCAAGCTCCATGTTCGACAGGGATTCCGATGCTCCGGGATGCGCCTTCCGCCTTTGGCGGCGGAGCGGGCTCAGGCCAGGTGCGGCGTGAAGCCCGCGGCCTTCAAAGCCTCCAGGCTCACGGCCCCCAGACGCAGCACGCGCAGGTCCGTACCGGCCAGCGGCTCCACGATGGTGGACGGCACGCCGCCTGCCGGGGCCGGGCCGCTGACCACCACGCCGTCGTCGGGCCCGGTCAGGGCCGCCAGCAGGCGTTCGTCCAGCTCCTCAGGCACACGGGCGGCCGCCTGGCCGCTGATGTTGGCGCTGCTGGCCGTCAGGGGCGCCCCGGCCAGACGGGAAAGCTGCGCCGCCAACGGATGGGGCGTCAGGCGCACGGCAGCCTTGCCCTTGGGGTTCACCAGCTGCGGCGCCAGGGGCCGACGGCCTTCCAGCGGCGTCAGCCGGGCGGTCAGCACCACGGTCAACGGGCCGGGCCAAAAGGCCGTCAGCAGCGCTTCGGGAGCCTGCTCCAGCGTCACATAGGGGCGCAGCAGGTCAAGGCTGCCCGCCAGCAGGGGCAGAGGCATATGGACGGGCCTGCGCTTGGCCTGATACACTCGCGCCACGGCCACGGCCTGGTCGGCACAGCAGCCCAGGCCGTAGAACGTCTCTGTGGGAAAGGCCAGCACGCCGCCATCACGCAGTCTGCGGGCGGCGTCTTCCGCCGTGGATATCTGACACAACGATCGAGGAATCATGACAGGGAAACCCTTGCGCCTGCTCAGTGTGGGCAAACTGAAAGTACCGTTCTGGAAAGACGCCGCCGCCCACTACAGCCAGCGCATCAACCGCTGGCGGCGTCTGGAATGTGTGGAAGTCCGGGACGGGGACCCCGCCCTGCCCCAGGCCCAGCGCAACGAGCTGGAAGGCCGCCGTCTGCTGGAGGCCCTGGGCCCGCAGGACGTGCCCCTGGTGCTGGACGAGCGCGGCATCACCATGACCTCGCCCCAGCTGGCCCAGCTGCTGCAAAAGATCGACAACAACGCCATGGGCCGCGCCTGCTTCATCATCGGCGGCGCCTACGGTCTGGATGAGGCCGTGCGCCAGCGCGCCTGGAAGCTCGTCAGCCTCAGCAGCATGACCTTCCCCCATGAGCTGGCCCGCGTGCTCCTGCTGGAGCAGCTCTACCGCGCGGAGTGCATCATCCGCAAGGTACCCTACCATCATTGATGCGGCCTGCGGGCGCTTGTCTGAAAAATCCGCCGGGGAGGAGCGCCCCTCCCCACCATGCGCTTCATCTCCAGAGGAGCCTTGCCGCGAGCCGCCTCCGCTCGCCCCTCTGCCGTCCATGCCCCGGCGCTCTCCATCGCGACGGACACGGCCCTGCAGACCGTCTTTGGTCACACGCCCATGCCAAAAGGGACGGCTTTGTCCGGCAAAAAGCATCCCCGCGACCGGGGCTCCCCCGGCATCCGCTTCCTCTTTTCCAGACAAAACACGCTGGGGAAGGCCAAGAGATTTGAGGAGAGGTCTGCCCTCTCCTCAAGAATCCCTCAACGTCCGCCCTTCCCTACAGCACTTCGTAGATACGGCAGAACACGTTGTCGTAGACCAGCTTGAAATAGGGCGAGATGGCCGGATCCTGCGGATTGCCCACCAGCAGGCGCACCATGAGCGAATTGTAGAGGTTGGCATCCATGGCCAGCTTCTCGTCCGTGATGCGGTTGAAGAAGAAGTGCACGTTGCGGCGTCCGGAAAGGAATTCCTGCCGCTGGGCCGCCGTGGCCCGCGGATGGCTGTCGAACCACTGCTGGATGTAGTCCCGGCGGGTGACGCCCGTCTCCTCGAACACGCTGATGGACGCCGGACGGATGGGCGTGGCGCTGTCGTCCAGCAGGACCTCGCCCTTGTCCAGATTGTAGGCCACGGCCTGCGGCAGGATGGACAGGGCCGCGCCCTCTCCCTGCCGGGTCACGAAATCCCAGTTGCCGAAATTGCTGATCCAGAAACCGAGACGCAGCATCTCGAAGCTGACCGTCACGAACTGCCGCCCTTCGCCTTCCACCAGCGCCGTTTCCGGCGAGCGCAGCTTGTCCATGAGGTCCTGGGCCTGCTGGGCGTCCAGTCCGGCAAAGACCTCGCTGGCCACCTCCTCGTCGAAGGGGTCGCGCCCTTTGGCGAACTGGCTGGTATAGCGGATGAGCTGACGGGCGAAACGGGGATTGTCCGTACCCAGCACCGCCGCCGAAAGATAGAGCGGCGCTCCGGCATTGCGGGCACCGTCCGCGATGGTGAGGCGGTGGGCAAAATGATGGGCCGCGTAGCCCCAGTCCCACCACAGCCAGAGCGTGGCATCCTTGGGCACCACGGTCTGGGCCCGGCTGAGCATCTCGGCATGGCGGCGGTTGATCATGGGGCCCTGCGACATGGCCGGGATGATGTTCACGAAGGGGGCCACCAGCAGCGCCAGCAGCAGCGCGGAGGTCAGGATGCCCGTCACGTTGGGGCGCAGCTTGCGCAGCAGACGCTGGAGCATCCAGTACAGGGGCAGGGTCAGGCCCACGGCCACGATGGGCGCGCCGAACATGACCATGCGGCCGCCCATCTTGGTGCTGAGCAGGCCCAGCGCCGCCAGCGGCAGCAGGAAGAGCGCGCCGGGACGGCGGAAGATCACCCACACAAAGCCCAGCAGGCCCAGGGCCGCGGCCTCGTGCCAGGGATGGAAATAGGCCAGCACGGCCAGCAGGCCAAGGTCCTGCACTTCGGTAAGGGCCTGTCCCGCAGGCGGATAGATGAGGGCCAGCGCCCCGCTGCCGCCCGAGACCTCGGCCTTCTTCATGTACAGGGAAAGCTGGTGGGTGATGGTCTGCAACAGTTCGCCCGACAGGAAGAGGGAGCCCACCCCCAGCCAGAGGAGGATGAGGACCCAGGGGCGACACAGCCACTGGCGCAAACGGTACATCTGACGGGCGCGCGTCCAGCCCGCGGTCATGAGCAGGGCGCTGAAGCCGAAGAACAGGGGGCCGCCCAGGGTGGGCAGGGCGTAGGCCAGCGAGCCCAGCAGCAGAAGGTTGCGGCGGCCGCGCGGCGCCATGACCAGGCTCATGAAGGCCAGCAGACAGACATTGTAGCGGGTCAGATAGGGGAAGACCGAGTGCCATTCCTGCGTCCACCAGGAGATGACGCCGGAAACGCCCAGCAGCACCACCCACTGCCAGCGCAGGGGGTTGCCCAGGCGCAGGTCCTGCTCGGCCAGCGAGCTGCCCCAAAGGCGTCTGGCCGCGGCCAAGCCGGAACCGACGATGAGCTTTTTCAGGATCAGCTGGGGCAGGAGCATGTAGCGCATGGCCCAGCAGGCAGGCGCCAGGGTCATGAGCAGGGGGAAGAACAGGGTCACCAGGTCCGTGTCGTAGTAGCCCAGCAGCGTGCGGGCCAGGAAACCCGGCGCAAGGCTGGTCAGCAGGCCCGCCGCCACACCGGCTTCCATGCTGCCCAGGGCCCAGACCCAGGCGTAGACGATGACGGCCACGAAGCAGGAGAGCAGCGCCGGGAACCAGAAGGCCACCGCTGCGGGATAGGTCCCCAGCAGATCGGCCATGCCGCGCAGCATGACGGCCATGGGGTGCCCCACCGCATGGCCGAAACCTTCGGCACCGGCCACCCAGTGGTAGGCATCGTGCGTGGCCAGCAGCCATTCCGAGCCCAGACGGTACTCCGGGTTCTGCCAGCAGGGCCATTCCAGCATGCGCAGGGCAAAGGCCAGGCCCAGGGTCACCAGGCCCCAGAACAGGCCGTGCAGCCAGAAGGTGCGGTTCTCAGCGGTAAAATAGACGGAGACCGGTTTGTCCGTCATGCGTGCTCTCCTTTGTGGCAGAGAGTTTTCAGGCAGAAGAAGGGACGCATCCCGGGGATACGAAGAAACGTGCGGGGAAAAGGCGAAAAGCCTGGGGCCCTCCCGCGTGGGCAGCCCCTCCCCTCAAAAACTATCCTTCGGCTCTCCGGCGCAGGGCCCAGAACCAGCGGTGCACGTTGTCGGCCGTGTAGGCGAAGGACCCCACCAGCGCCCAGCCGTCGATGTCCCCGGCGGCGGGCGGCTCCTCGCGGGCCAGGATCACCACGATGCCGTCATCGGCCAGATGCGGGGCCACCAGCTCCAGCAGCTGCGGCCAGGGCATGAAGGCCCGGCTGGTGATGCAGTCGGCCTTGCGGGCCTGCTTGGGGAAAAAGTGCTCCACCCTGCCCCGGAAAACATGGGTCCCCGGCAGGGGCACGCGGGCCAGCACCGTGGAAAGGAACAGCGCCCGTTTCTCCCGGGCCTCCACCAGCCAGCAGGTGCCGCGCTGCCAGGCCATGCGCAGGGGGATGGCGGGCAGGCCCGCACCGGAGCCCAGATCCCAGCACAGGGGATCTTCGGGCAGGGGCAGGCCGTCGAGGAAGGTCGCCAGATGGAAGCTGTCGGCCACCAGGCGCTGCATGGCGTCGCGCCAGTGATGCGCGCCCACCAGGTTCATGGCCTTGTTCCAGCGGCAGAGCAGCTGCAGATATTCCGCCAGCCCGGGCAGGGCCGCCTCGGGCACCGTCACGCCCGCCTCCCGGGCGCATCGCGCCAGGGCGGACAGGGAGATGTCGTCGTGTTTCGCGTTGGGCTTCATGGGCCTTGTGTAGCCTCTGGCGGCGGGACTTGCAAGCTCTGGCGCTCTGTCGTAAAAAAGACGACTTTATACCGCTTGCCAATCCATTTTTGGAGCTATGAAAATGACATCGTGTGCATTGCTTTTTCCCGGCCAGGGCTCGCAGGAAGCGGGCATGGGCCGGGAGCTGGCCGAAGCCCGTCCCGAAGCCATGACGCTCTGGAAGCGCGCCGAAGCCATCAGCGGCCTGCCGCTGCGCGAGATCTACTGGGAAGGCGATGCTGCCGCCATGAGCGACACCCGCGCCCTGCAGCCCGCGCTGACCGTGGTCAACATCAACCTCTGGCGTGAGCTGGCGGGCAAGGTGCGCCCCTGTGCCGCCGCCGGTCACAGCCTGGGCGAATTCAGCGCCCTGGCCGCCGCCGAGGTGCTGGATCCCGAGACCGTGCTGCAGATCGTGTCCCTGCGCGGCCGCCTCATGGCCGAGGCCGATCCCGACGGCACCGGCAGCATGGCCGCCATCCTCAAGATGAAGCAGGAAGACGTGGAGGCCCTGGCCCGCGAGGCCGCCGTGGAAGCCGACGCCCTGCTCATCGTGGCCAATTACAACACCCCGGCCCAGTTCGTGGTCAGCGGTCACCGCGATGCCGTGGCCCTGGCCTGTCAAAAGGCCAAGGAGCACCGCGGCCGCGCCATCGAGCTCAAGGTGAGCGGCGCCTTCCACAGCCCCATGATGGAAAAGGCCTCCCGCGAGCTGGAGCCCCTGCTGCGCAAGGCCGTGTGGCGCAAGCCGCAGTTCCCGGTCTACTGCAACCTGCACGGCCGCGCCGTCACCGACGGCGAAAGCGCCAAGGAAAGCCTGCTCAAGCAGATGACCTCGTCCGTGCTCTGGATCGAGACCGTGCGCAACCAGTACGCCGACGGCGTGCGCCGCTGGGTCGAAGTGGGTCCCAAGGCCGTGCTGGGCAAGATGGTGCCCGCCTGTCTCAATCATCTGGACGAGGCCGCCCGCCAGGAACTGCGGGTGGAACTGGTCAACAGCCTCGAAAGCGTGGAAAATTTTTCGGCGTAGGCGCGAGCCCCGCCTCAGGAGATAAAATACATGCGCGCTACCGACGTTTTGCGCTCTGCCCTCATGGACATTGTGGAAGAGATGGGCCTCAACTGGCCCGCCAAAGCGGTCATCGAACCGCCCCGCGACCCCAAACACGGCGACCTGGCCGCCAACATCGCCATGCTGCTGGCCCGCGAGGCCCACAAGAATCCCCGCGAACTGGCTCAGATCTTCGTGGAAAAGCTGCCCCAGCGCTGCGCCGACATCGAAAAGGTGGAAGTGGCCGGCCCCGGTTTCTGCAACGTGACCTTCAGCCAGCACTTCTGGCGCAAGACCGTGTGTGAAGTGGAAGCCGCCGGTGCCGCCTACGGCCAGAGCAGCGTGGGCCAGGGCCGCAAGACCCTGGTGGAATACGTTTCCGCCAACCCCACCGGTCCCCTGCATGTGGGCCACGGCCGCGGCGCCGCCGTGGGCGACAGCCTGGCCCGCCTGCTGCGCAAGGCCGGTTTCGACGTGGAGACCGAGTACTACATCAACGACGCCGGTCGCCAGATGCGCATCCTGGGCCTTTCCGTGTGGCTGCGCGTGAAGGAACTGGCCGGTCGTCCCGTGGAATGGCCTGAAGACTACTACCGCGGCAGCTACATCATCGATATCGCCCGCGAGATGCTGGCCGAAGATCCCCGCCTGCCCGACATGGAAGACCAGGCCGGTCAGGACCGCTGCTACGAACGCGCCATGAACGAGATCCTGGACGGTATCAAGGCCGACCTGGCCGACTTCCGCGTGGAGCACCAGCACTGGTTCTCGGAAAAGACCCTGGTGGAGAGCGGCGCCGTCAAGGCCGCCTTCGACGCCCTGACCGAAGCCGGGCACACCTTCGACAAGGACGGCGCCTTCTGGTTCGCCACCCAGGCCCTGGGCGACGACAAGGACCGCGTGCTGCGCAAGTCCGACGGCAGCCTGACCTATTTCGCCTCGGACATCGCCTACCACCACAACAAGTTCCAGCGCGGCTATGACTGGCTCATCGACATCTGGGGCGCCGACCACCACGGTTACGTGCCCCGCATGCGCGCGGCCATCACCGCCATGGGCAAGCCCCGCGAAAGCTTCGACGTGGTGCTCATCCAGCTGGTGAACCTGCTCCAGGGCGGCAAGCCCGTGAGCATGTCCACCCGCGCCGGCACCTTCGAGACCCTGGCCGACGTGGTCAAGGAAGTGGGCGCCGACGCGGCCCGCTTCATGTTCCTTTCGCGCAAGAGCGACACCAGCCTGGACTTCGACCTGGAGCTGGCCAAGCAGCGCAGCCTGGACAACCCGGTGTACTATGTACAGTACGCCCACGCCCGCATCTGCGCCGTGCTGCGCCGTGCCGAGGAACGCGGCATCACCCTGCCCGCCGCTGCCACGGACGAACTGCTGGCAGCCCTGGACACCCCCGAAGACATGGCCCTGCTGCGCAAGATGGCCGGTTTCGAGGACATGGTGGCCACCGCTGCCCAGGCCCTGGCCGTGCATCACGTCAGCCACTATCTGATGGATCTGGCCGGTATGCTGCACAGCTACTACGCCAAGCATCAGGTGCTGCTGGCCGACGATACGGCCCGCACCCTCTCGCGTCTGGCCCTGCTGCGCGCCGTGAGCCAGGTGCTTCGCAACGGCCTTGATCTGCTGGGCGTCAGCGCTCCCGAGGCCATGTAGATCCTATGGCCCAGCCTTTGCGAAAGATCCGCCAGCGTATCGCTCCCGCTGTGCCCAAGGGCGGTTTCAGCTTCACGCTGCCGCCCCTGGCCGCGGGGGCCGTCTGCATCGTCATGCTGGCCTGCATAGGCTGGGCCTTCTTCATGGGCTATATGGTGGGCCACGGCCAGAACCCCGGCGAAGAGATGCGGGAACTGACCGGCATCGGCCGTCCCGACAGGGAGACCCTGGCCGAGATGGACAAGGCCATGGCCGGTTCCGAAGACGCGGGCCTGCGCGACAAACTGGCCGACCTGAGCCGGCAGCCCGTGGGCGGCGCCCCTGCCGCTCCCGACGGGGATGCCGCTGCGGCCCCCGCTGCCGCTGCCAACGCATCCGCCGCACCGGCCGCGGCCCCTGCCGCCAAGAGCTCGTATCCTTTCAACAAGCCTTCGGACAACGGACTGGCGGCCTGGGGCAATGCCCCCAAGGGCGCGGCCCAGCCCGCTTCCGAAAAAACGGCGGCCCCGGCCAAGCCCCAGGCGGCGACGAACGGCGCGCCCCTGTATGATTTCGTGTTCCAGGTGGCGGCCTTCCGCAATGTGGACGACGCCGACCGCCTGCGCCAGCGCCTGGAAGGCCAGGGCCTGCGCACACGCGGCCAGAAAAGCGGCAAGCTGACCCTGGTCATGGTCCATATGCGCGGCACGGATCTGGATGCCGCCAACCTCAAAGAAGAGCTGCAACGCATGCGGCTCGGCTCTCCCCTGCAAAAATCCAAAAAACGGGTAGGCGGCAAACCCCGCCCCCGCTAGTGAGGCGTGTTACCCTTTATGAGCAGCATCCTGACGTTCTGCAACCGGCTGGGCACCGCTGTGCTGCGCATGCTGGACAGTCTGGGCGCCGTGACCCTTTTCATGCTCGACGGCCTGCGCCATATCTTCACCAGTCCCCGCATCGTTCCCCGCACCATCCAGCAGCTGTACGTCATCGGTTACAAATCCCTGTTCGTCATCCTGCTCATCGGCATCTTCTGCGGCATGGTGCTGGGCCTGCAGGGTTACTATACCCTCGTCCAGTTCGGTTCCGTGGGCATGCTGGGCTCGGCCGTTTCGCTGAGCCTCATCCGCGAACTGGGCCCCGTGCTCACGGCCATCATGCTGGCCGGACGCGCCGGTTCCTCCATGGCGGCCGAGATCGGCGTCATGCGCATCTCCGACCAGATCGACGCCCTGGACGTCATGGACATCAACTCCATGGCCTATCTGGTCAGCCCCCGCCTGGTGGCCTCGCTGCTGGCCTTCCCCCTGCTCACGGCCATCTTCGACGCCATCGGCATCATCGGCGGTTACCTCACCGGCGTGCTCATGCTGCACATCAACGAAGGCGCCTATCTGTACCGCATCGCCAGCTCCGTGACCATGAACGACGTGGCCGGGGGCTTCATCAAATCCCTGGTCTTCGGCCTGCTGGTGGCCACGGTCTGCTGCCATCAGGGCTACACCACCCACATGCGGCGTGACAGTGTGGGCCCCGAAGCCGTGGGCAACGCCACCACCTCGGCCGTGGTCATCTCCTGCGTGCTCATCCTGGTGGCCGACTATGTGCTGACCTCCTTCCTGCTGTAGGTGACCATGAACGCCTGGGACATCTCTTTTTCTTCCCTTTCCGTAGGCTACGGCGACCACGCCGTGCTGCATGACATCAACGCCACCCTGCCCGGCGGCAAGGTCTCCGTCATCCTGGGGGGCTCCGGCTGCGGCAAGTCCACCCTGCTGCGCCACATCATCGGCCTTTCGCGGCCCATCAGCGGCAACCTGCGCATCGGCGGCCAGGACCTGTTCAGCCTGCCCCATGCCGAGGCCCGGCGCATCCGCCGCCGCATGGGCGTGCTTTTCCAGGACGGTGCCCTGCTGGGCGCCCTGACCCTGGTGCAGAACGTCTGCCTGCCCCTCAGCGAGCATCTGCGCCTGCCCAAGGACGTCCTGCGCGAAGCCGGGCTGCGCGTCCTGCGCATGGTGGGGCTGGAAGACTTTGCCGACTATTTCCCCAACCAGCTTTCGGGCGGCATGCGCAAACGGGCGGGCCTTGCCCGGGCCCTCATCGCCGAGCCGCGCATCCTGCTGTGTGACGAGCCGACATCCGGCCTGGACCCCATCACGGCAGCGCGCATGGATGCCCTGTTGCAGGCCATGCACCGCCAGTACCCGGAAATGACCATCGTGGTGGTCAGCCACGACCTGGCCAGCCTGCGCTGCATCGCCGACCATGTGCTGGTGCTGCGCGAGGGCCGGGCCATCTTTTCCGGTACGCTGCCGGAACTGGAGGCCAGCCGGGACCCGTACCTGCTCCAGTTCCTGCGCCGTGAAGGCGGCGACGAGGAAAGCCTGGCCGACGCCCCTGCCGACCCGCGCGTGAGCGCCGCCCTGGACAAATGGTTCAGGACCTAGGCGGGGCCGGCGGCCCTCTGCCCTGTGCTGCGCTGCGGGGCCGTGCCGCCGCATCCATCGTCTGATACCCGGCGAGCCGCCAACGAATGTTGCCGTATATCGTTGCGGACGCACCTTGAAGATTGCCCCTGCCGGGCGTATAACCATAGCGCGGCATTGCCGCACAAGGAAATTGCCATGAATTCTTTCCGCCAGACCGCTGTCGGCATCTTCGTCCTGCTGGGCCTTGTCTGCGTGGCCTACCTGACCATCAAGCTCGGCAAGATGGAGGTCTTCGACAGCAAGGGCTTTGAGCTTGTGGCCAACTTCAACTCCGTTTCCGGTCTGCGCGTGGGCGCCGACGTGGAGATGGCCGGTGTGCCCGTGGGCCGTGTGGCCTCCATCAAGCTGGATGACGACCTTTCCCGGCGTCAGGCCCGCGTGGTCCTGATCCTGGACAAGGACCTGCAGCTGCCCGCCGATACCATCGCCTCGGTCAAGACCAGCGGCCTTATCGGTGACAAGTACGTCAACCTGACTGCCGGCGGCTCCGAAGACATCCTGGCTTCCGGGGACACCCTGGAAGAAACGGAATCCGCCGTGGACATCGAATCCCTTATCAGCAAATACGCCCTGGGAGGTGTGTAATATGAACAACCGTCGCACGGTGCTCGGCCTGCTGGCCGCTGCCGCCCTCACCCTCTGCCTGTCCCTGCCCGGCTTTGCCCCCGCCGCCGACGCGGCCGAAGCTTCTCCGGCCCGCAAGGCCCTGGAGGTCTCCATCAGCCGTGTGCTGGACTGCATCAAAAACCCCGACTATGTGAACCCCGCCACCCGGCCGCCCCTGCGCCGCCAGATCGAGGACGAGGTCTACCATATCTTCGATTTCGGCGAATTCTCGTCCCGTACGGTGGGCCCCCGCTGGAAGGAATTTTCCGCCGCCCAGAAAAAGAGCTTCAGCAATGCCTTTGCCGACCTGCTGCTGACCACGTATCTGAACAAGGTGGACGGCTATAACGGCGAGCAGGTGGCCTATACCGGCGAGATCGCCAATGCCGCCAAGACCCGTGTGGAAGTCCGCACCGAGATCACCATGAAGGACGGTACCCGTGTGCCCGTGGCCTATCGCATGATGGCCAAGGACAACAGCTGGCGCGTCTATGACATCATCGTGGAGAACCTGAGCCTGGTCAAAAACTACCGCACCCAGTTCCAGGACATCCTGACCAGCGGCACCCCTGACGAGCTCATCGCCCGCGTCAAGGCCAAGGCCGACGAAGTGCGCAAGCAGCCGGTCGGCAAATAGCCGCCAAACGGAGACAGCATGCGTCCCCATATCCTTGTCCCGCTCCTGCTGCTGACGCTCCTGTGCGCCGTGCCCGCCGGTGCCGCTCCGGCCGCTCCGGCCACGGAACACGCGCCGTCGAGCCTGTATGACAGCAGCAGCCCCACCATGCCGGCCGGGGCCATCTCCGTGCATCCTTATGCCCATGAGCAGCTGGCTGACGGGGATTCCCTGGATGATTACGACAGCGAGCCCCTGACCAGCATCGCCGACCCGCTGGAGCCCTGGAACCGCTTCTGGTTCGCCTTCAACGACATCTTCTTCCTGCATGTCGCCAAGCCGGTCTACAACTTCTACGAGACCGTCGTCCCCCAGCCCATCCGGGGCGGCGTCAAAAACTTCTATGCCAACATCCTCATGCCCAAGCGCATGATCAACAGTCTGCTGCAGTTCCGCGTCAAGGAAGCCTTTGTGGAATTCGGGCGCTTCTGCATGAACACCACCGTGGGCCTGGGCGGCTTTGCCGATGTGGCCAGCACCAAGAAGATCCTGGTGGACATCGATCCCGGCGGCGAGGATTTCGGACAGACCCTGGGCCGCTGGGGCATCGGGCACGGTTTCTACATCGTCTGGCCCTTCCTGGGCCCCAGCTCCGTGCGTGAAAGCATCGGCTTTGTGGGCGACTGCGCCACCGATGTCTTCTTCTTCGTCCATCCCTGGGAGCTGGCCACGGCTTCCGAGCTCTACCTGCGCTTCAATGCCCTGGACGACCTGCTGCCCACCTACGAGAGCCTGAGCGGCATCGCCGTGGACCCGTACATCGCCGTGCGCGAGGCCTACATCCAGTACCGCGAGGCGCGCGTCAAACGCTGATCCGCCGTCACCTCGACGACATCCGGGGGAAGGAGCCGTTTCCGCAAGGAAAGACTCCTTCCCTTTTTCAAACCCGCCGTGCCGGGACCCTGCCGGGGACCGGCCGCCCAACCCAACAGCCGGGGAACACTCCGCCCATGAACCTGGACGATACCCTCACTCTGGAACAGCTTTCCGTCAGTTTCAGCACGGACGACGGCATCCTGCCCGCCGTCCACGCCGTCAGCCTCAGCCTGCCCCCGGCGGGCATCACCTGCCTGGTGGGCGAATCCGGTTGCGGCAAAAGCCTCACGGCCCGCGCCATCCTGCATCTGCTGCCCGAAAATGCCCATATCAGCGGCCGTATCCTGTTCCGCGGCCGCGACCTGCGCACCATGCCCCTGGAAGAGATGCGCGCCCTGCGGGGCCGCCATATCGCCATGATCTTCCAGGAGCCCATGACCTCGCTCAATCCGGTGCTGAAGGTAGGCATGCAGACCGCGGAGCCCCTGCGCCTGCATCTGGGCCTGTCCCGCAGCGAGGCGCGGCAGGAGGTCATCCGCCTGTTCTCCGAGGTGGGCATCCCGGCGGCGGAGAGCCGCTATGACGATTATCCCCATCAGCTTTCCGGCGGCATGCGCCAGCGCGTGATGATCGCCATGGCCCTGGCCTGCAAGCCCGATCTGCTGCTGGCGGACGAGCCCACCACGGCCCTCGACGCCACCATCCAGGGGCAGATACTCAGCCTCATCACGGAACAGAGCCGCAAGCGCGGCATGGCCGTGCTCTTCATCACCCACGACCTGGGCGTGGTGGCCCGTATCGCCGACAACGTGGGCGTCATGTACGCGGGGCATCTGGTGGAACACGCTCCCACGGCCGAGCTGTTCCGCAATCCCCTGCATCCGTATACGCGCGGGCTCATGCGCTCCGCACCGGGACGTGCGGCCATGGGCATGCAGCGCCTGCCCGCCATCACCGGCAGCGTCCCCAGCCTGGACAACATGCCTGAAGGCTGCCCCTTTGCCCCGCGCTGCGACGAAGCCTTGCCGCGCTGCTTTGAAAGCGCCCCTATGGCCCGGTGCGAGAACGGCCACAGCGTTGCCTGCTGGGCGGTGTAGGCCGCCATTGCTTTTAGATCGAGAGGAGATCCCCTTTCGCTCTGCTGTCGATGCCCGTAACTTCCTGCGTCGCAACGGGCACGGCCTTGCGGCCGCCATCCGGTCGCATCTTGCGGCAAAAAGGGGCCTCTCCCCTCGAACGCCCTTCCTCTCCCCAAGCACCAGTATGTCCATCTGCCTTGCGGATGGACTTTTTTGTTTTGCAGCGGCCCGGGTCGCTCAGGGACGATCACAAAGCACCGGGATGGGGACAGGCCAGGCAGTGACAGGCTGCAGCCGTTACGACGGGCAGCAATAAGACAACCCCTGCCCTAAACGAAAAACACCCGCCGGAGCGGGTGTTTTTTCCGTCTGCAAGTCACAGGGGCGACTGTTGGGGAAGCTGCGATAGAGATGCCGGTATGGCGGACGCCGCTCCCCTCCGGTCAGCCTGTTGAGCAGGCCGCCTCAATCGGAAGAGGGGATGCGCCGGACAAGGACCTGGATCCAGCGTTCCCGCAGCTCCGCCGCACGGTCGTCCTCCCCTGTCCGCATATCCAGGCAGGAAAGCTCCGGCAGCGCATCCAGCAGGGCCCGGACACCGGCCTCGTCCATATCCGTGAAGCAACGACCGTCCGGGCTGTGGCGCTGCCCCTGACCGTACTTGAAATTGAAGAACATCACGCCGCCGGGACGCAGGGCACGCTGCAAACGCCGCAAGGCATCGGGCAGATCCGCCGGGGCCACATGCAGCAGGCTGGCACAGGCCCAGATACCGTCGAAACGCTCCTGCCATGCCACGTCTTCGAAGCAGAGCACGGGCACCTCCTGCCCCAGCAGGAGCGCTGCCTGCCGGGCCATCTGCGGCGAAGCATCGAAGGCCTCCACCCGGAAGCCCGCCTGCCGGAAAGCCAGCGCGTCCCGCCCCGAGCCGCAACCGGCATCAAGGATGAGCCCGCCGGGGCGCACATGCGGCAGAAAACGGGCATACAGAGGCCGCAGGTCCATATCATGGGATGCCGCAGCGTAGCTGGCCGCGCGCTGGTCATAGAATGCCGTATCCGGTGCCACAGTTTTCCTCCCTTTGTCTCATCGTAGCGGGATGCACTGGTCATCGGCCGGACAGGGCCGCTCCCTCCCGGAACAGGGACGGAGCCTGTCCTTCCCGCTGTCTTGCCGCGGGAAGTCCCGGAGGCTGGTCGCTGCCCGCACGGCCATATCACAGGCCTTCTTTTCAACGCCCCTGCCCGGCCTCCGAAACAAAAAAGGGGGACCGAAGTCCCCCTTTGTGAGCGTCATGACGGACAGCGGAACTAGTCCTTCTTGTCCTTCTTCAGCCAGGTCATCATGCCGCGCAGTTCCTTGCCCACCTGCTCCAGCTGGAGGTTGGCTTCGTTGCGGCGGGTGGCCATGAACATGGGATAGTTGGCGCGGGCTTCGAGGATGAAGTCACGGGCGAACTTGCCGCTCTGGATGTCCTTCAGCACGGCCTTCATTTCCTTCTTCACGGCGTCGGTGATCAGGCGGGGGCCGGTCACATAGTCGCCGTATTCAGCCGTGTTGCTGATGGAGTAACGCATGCGGGACAGGCCGCCTTCGTACATCAGGTCAACGATCAGCTTCATTTCGTGCATGCACTCGAAGTAAGCCATTTCGGGCTGGTAACCGGCTTCCACCAGGGTTTCGAAACCGGCCTTGATGAGGGCGGAGATACCGCCGCACAGCACGGCCTGTTCGCCGAAGAGGTCGGTTTCGGTCTCTTCACGGAAGCTGGTCTCGATAACGCCGGAGCGGGTGCCGCCGATGCCCTTGGCGTAGGCCAGGGCCACCTTCAGGGCTTCACCGGTGGCGTCCTGCTGGATGCCCACCAGGCAGGGCACGCCGCCGCCTTCGGTGAAGGTACGGCGCACCAGATGGCCGGGACCCTTGGGGGCGATCAGGAACACGTCCACGTCCTTGGGAGGCACGATCTGGTTGAAGTGGATGTTGAAGCCGTGGGCGAACAGCAGAGCCTTGCCGGGAGTCAGGTTGGGCTTGATGTCCTTTTCGTACACGGCGGCCTGCACTTCGTCAGGCAGCAGGATCATGATCAGGTCGCCCTGAGCGGCAGCTTCGGCAGCGGACACGGGGGTAAAGCCGTGCTGCTTGGCCAGCTCGTAGTTGGCGCCGCCGGGGCGCTGGCCCACGACGACCTTCACGCCGGAGTCGCGCAGGTTCTGGGCATGGGCATGGCCCTGGCTGCCGTAACCGATGATGGCCACAGTCTTGTTTTTCAAGACGGAAAGATCGGCATCCTGATCATAGTAAACTTTCATGGCTCTTGTCCTTTTCAATGGAAAAATACTCGGTATTCCCGAGGGGGAAACTTCTATTTGGGATGCCGTGGCGCAAATGTCAAGCGTCACGGCATCCCTCAGGCAAATTTGCCGTCATCTTCCGGTGGGGGACCGTCCGCGATCCCGCCGCCGGGGATGCTATTCACACTTTTTGGAGCGGCGCATGGCCACGGAACCGGTGCGGGCCACTTCCTTGATGCCGAAGCGGTGCAGCAGGCTCAGGATGGCGTCCAGCTTGTCGTGGTCGCCGGTGGCCTCGATGGTCATCTCGCTGGAGCTGACGTCCACCACCTTGCAGCGGAAGATCTCCACGGTACGCAGGATCTCGCTGCGGGCGGGGCCTTCGGCCTGCACCTTGACGAACATCATCTCGCGCTCGATGGCGGGCATGTCGGCAAAATCCGTCACCTTGATGACGGTCACGATCTTGTGGAGCTGTTTCATGATCTGCTCCAGGATCTGGCTGTCACCGTAGGTGGTGATGGTCATGTGCGAAACGCCCTCTTCCAGGGTAGGCGCCACATTGAGCGAATCGATATTGAAGCCGCGGCCGCTGAACAGGCCGGCCACGCGGCTGAGCACACCGGGCTCGTTCTCCACCAGCACGGAAAGAACATGTCTTTGCATGGCGTCCCTCCTCTACACCAAGAGCATCTCATCCAGGGCGGCCCCGGCGGGCACCATGGGATAGACGTTTTCCTCGCGCTCAACCATGACGTCGATGAAGGCCGGGTTGGGCGAGGTCAGGGCCTTGCGCAGCACGTCTTCCAGCTCTTCGGGCTTGCTGATGCGGTAGCCTTCGGCGCCGTAGGCCTCAGCCAGCTTCACGAAGTCGGGCTGGGCCTCCATATTGGTATGGCTGTAGTTGCGATTGTAGAAGAGTTCCTGCCACTGGCGGACCATGCCCAGATGACCGTTGTTGAGGATGACCACCTTGACCGGGATCTTGTTCTGCACCACGGTGGCCAGTTCCTGGATGTTCATCTGGATGGAGCCGTCACCGGCCACGTTGATGACCAGCTTGTCCGGGAAGGCGAACTGCGCGCCGATGGCCGCGGGGAAGCCGTAGCCCATGGTGCCCAGACCACCGCTGGTCAGCAGGGTGCGCGGTTTGGTGAAGGTATAGAACTGCGCGGCCCACATCTGGTTCTGCCCCACCTCGGTGGCGATGATGGCATCGCCCTTGGTGATGGAGTACATGGTCTCGATGACCTGCTGCGGCTTGATGTGGCCGTTCTTGTTGTAGGCCAGCGGATGGTTGGCCTTCCATTCATGCACGGTCTGCAGCCAGTCGGCATGCATGCCCGACCAGTCGGTATCGGCCATCTTGGCGCGGCAGATCTCCAGGATACCTTCCAGGGCCTGGCGGCAGTCGCCCACCACGGGCACGTCCACTTCCACGTTCTTGCGGATGGAGGTGGGGTCGATATCGATATGCACGATGCGCGCATGGGAGGCGAAGTCCTGCAGACGGCCGGTCACACGGTCGTCGAAGCGCGCGCCCACACAGACCAGCAGGTCCGCATGGTTGATGCTCATGTTGGCAGCGTAGGTACCATGCATGCCCACCATGCCCAGCCACAGGTCGCCGTTGGCGGGGAAGGCGCCCAGGCCCATGAGCGTGGTGGCCACGGGGATGTTCAGTTCGTGGGCCAGCTCGCAAAGGACTTCCGAAGCATTGGCCATGATGACGCCGCCGCCCGCCAGGATGATGGGCTTGCGGGCCTTGGCCAGCTCTTCGGCCGTACGGCGCAGCTGGTTCAGGTTGGGCTTGTAGGTGGGATTGTAACTGCGCATGAAGATATCTTCAGGCCAGACGAATTCCGTACGGGCCTGCATGATATCCTTGGGCAGGTCCACGAGGACAGGCCCGGGGCGACCGGAGCGCGCAAGATAGAAGGCCTGGCGGATGGTCTTGGCCAGGTTGCGCACGTCCTTCACCAGAAAATTGTGTTTGGTACAGGGACGGGTGATGCCCACGATATCGACTTCCTGGAAGGCGTCGTTACCGATGAGCTGCGTGGGGACCTGTCCCGTGAAGACGACCAGCGGAATGGAATCACAGTAGGCTGTGGCTATGCCCGTAACGGTATTGGTGGCGCCGGGTCCGGAAGTGACCAGACAGCACCCAACCTTGCCGGAGGCACGGGCATAGCCATCAGCCGCGTGCACAGCCCCTTGTTCATGCCGCACCAGAACATGCTTCAGTTCCGGATGCCGCGGCAACTCGTCATAAATATCAATCACAGCACCGCCCGGGTAACCGAACAGTACATCAACACCTTCTTTTTTAAGGGATTCCAGGAGAATCTGCGCACCTGTGAGTTCCATAGGGTCAACTCCTGCGCCAGCAGTTATGCTCCGGCGCGATGGCTATCCAAGAGCTCCATGAGCTTGGTTTTGCCTTCAAGTTTTTGTTTCTTAAGCTGCTTCAGGGTCTGTTCCTCGGTGGGGGTACGGAAAGACTTGGCTTCCAGCTTTTCTACCTGCTTGCTGTAAATGACGTGGTCTTCCCATAGGGATTTCAGCTCCGGATCAGTGGGCAGTAGCTGTTCGATGAGTTCAATTTCATGCTGATCCATAAGAAATCTCCAGCGTTAGATGTTCGGCGCCCGGCATGGCGCCCGTTACGACAAACCGCTGCTACACCAGAGTAGCGGCAAACTGGGCCAGTGATGCGATGACGATGCGGTTGATGAGCTGGATGACCAGCAGCACCACCACAGGCGAGAAATCGATGCCGTTGGTATAGGTGAAGGGCAACCATTTCCGCACCCGGTAGAACACGGGTTCCGTCAGGGTGCGCAACGCGCGCACCACAGGGTTGTAGGGATCGGGACGCACCCACGAAAGCACGGCCGCCACGATGACAACCCAGAAATACAGATTGAGGACTATGGCCAGCAGATCGACCACGGCCAGGATGACATTCTGTACAAAAAACATGCCTACTCCCATTCATTTTGCAGCAGCCCGGCCAGTTCGTCATAACCGGCTGCCGCGAGCGGGCCTTGCAATTCCCCGCCGAAGGCCGCGAACACGACGCCTGCGGCGGTGGCGGCTTTCTGGTCGTTGGGACTGTCGCCCACAAAAAGCACCTGCTCAGGATCGGCCCCCCACTGTTCAAGGATCAGCCGCACACCATCGGGGGCGGGCTTGGGGGCTGCTTCCGTCGCCGTGACTACAGGATTAAAATAGGAGGGCAACGCCAAAAAGTCCAGAACCCTTTGCATCCCTTCCGCAGTTCTGTTGGTATGCACGGCCAGACGCATGCCGTGACTGTGCGCGAGCTCAAGGAATTCCCGGTAACCGGGATAGATCTGCAGCAGGGGAACGATGTCGCGCGAATAGATGACCTCCGTCCGCACCACTTCATACATGCGCTGATGCATCTCGGGAGGCACGATGTATTCCAGCGCCTGCCGAGCCGTGGCCATGAACGTATAGGCATCCTGCTCCGGGGTCAGGGGCGGCAGTCCCAGGGCCGCCAGCACCTTGTTGTAAAAGATGGCGTTGGCGGCGCGGGAATCGATCATGACCCCGTCACAGTCGAAGATGATGCCGGTAAGGCCGTGCGGGAAAAGTTTGCCCATCAGTCGTCCCCGCGCAGCACTACAGTGCGTTCTTCCTGCCAGCCGGGGCAGCAGCGGGGCGCACGCGGACGCCCGAGGATGCGCCACAGGGGGGCACGCGCCTGCAACAGGGATACGGCGTTGCCTTCCGCATCACACAGGCGCAGGGGGCTGTCGTCGGGCAGGGGCCGGAACTCCAGCTCGCCCTGACCGTCCAGCAGGTCGCGACGCATGCGGCCCTCGGCCAGCAGCAGGCAGTCCGCCGGGGCAAAGCGCACCACGGCGTCCAGCAGACGGGGCCAGGCGGGCAGCAGGGAATCGTCCACATGCACGGGGCTGTTGAGGGTGGCCAGCGTGGCCAGGGCGGCCTCCGTGTCGCGGGCATCGCCCGCCAGCAGGGCCGTCTCGTCAAGATCGGCGGGATCCATGTCCAGTGCGGCCTGCAGACGGGCATTGCTGCTGCTCAGGCTGGAGCTCAGGGCCTGGAGTTCGGCCAGACGCTCTTCCTGCAGCCAGCTCCAGAGCAGCATGCGCTGGGCCGCACAGGCCTTTTCCCGCTCTTCGCGGGCGGCTTCCAGGGCCTGGGCCGTCTCCAGGGTGCCGTCGGCCATCAGGCCGGCACGCAGGGCGCTTTCCGCGCTGTTGCGGCGGGCACGGCCCACGTCGGCGCCCAAAGTCCCCACCGGCTGGCCGGAAAGGGCGGCATCCCCCATGCGCTGGAGGTCGTCCAGACAGGCCGCGGCTTCACGCGGCGAAAAAGGCAGATCCTCCGGCATATGCCACGGCCCCTCGGGAGCCGGGGCCGCGACGGTCACGGCACGACGGCCGGACGCCGTCAGCCCTCCGGCGGCAGGACGGGAAAATTCTTCCGGCAGACCGGGCCACAGACGCAAGACAGGACAGGACCCTTCCGCGGGCAAAAGCAGTGCTTCTCCGGGCAGGGGACCACGCAGGGCGGGGACACGGATACAGAGTGCAGACATGTATCATCCTTGGTTAAGCTGGAGTTTTTAGCATACGCCACAGGGGGACACGATTGCAAGGCCAAAGCCGTCATACCCTGACATCTCCGGCGCTCCCCTGCCCCGCCATGATTTATGGAAAAGCTTTTCCTCAGGGAGGCCCCGATCTTTTCCGGTGCCTGCCGTTACCCCGACCTGCCGCAACGGCGATGCAGACCGCAGACTGTGCGTGCGGACATGGAAAACCGCCGTCCATCCTGTCAGAACAGGCTCCGGGCCTTCCCCCGGACGGGCACGGCCTGTCTGCCGTAAGGCGCAGGACGGGCCCGGATTATTGTCACTGACGACGATATGGCATATAACGCGCTTCTGGCCGTTAAACGGCCCCACGCAACTTAGCGCACCGCACGGCGGTGCCGAAGGAGTAGAAGATATGGAACAGGGCACCATTCGCCTGAAGACCGGTCTTGCAGAAATGCTCAAGGGTGGCGTCATCATGGACGTGACCACCCCCGAACAGGCGAAGATCGCCGAAGAAGCCGGCGCCTGCGCCGTCATGGCTCTTGAACGCGTCCCGGCCGACATCCGCGCCGCCGGCGGCATCGCCCGCATGGCTGATCCCACCATCGTCAAGCGCATCATGGAAGTGGTGAGCATCCCCGTCATGGCCAAGGCCCGCATCGGCCATTTCGTGGAAGCCCGCATCCTTGAGGCCCTGGGCGTGGACTACATCGACGAGAGCGAAGTGCTGACCCCCGCCGATGACCGTTATCATATCGACAAGCGCGACTTCACCGTGCCCTTCGTCTGCGGCTGCCGCAACCTGGGCGAAGCCCTGCGCCGCATCGCCGAAGGCGCGGCCATGATCCGCACCAAGGGCGAACCCGGCACCGGCAACGTGGTGGAAGCCGTGCGCCATTGCCGCCAGGTCATGGACGAGATCCGTGTGCTCTGCTCCCTGCCCGAAGCTGAAGTGGCCAACTTTGCCAAGGAAAACGGCGCTCCCCTGGAAGTCTGCATGGCCGTGCGCAAGGAAGGCCGCCTGCCTGTGGTGAACTTTGCCGCCGGCGGCATCGCCACCCCAGCTGACGCCGCCATGATGATGCACCTGGGCTGCGACGGCGTGTTCGTGGGCTCCGGCATCTTCAAGTCCGGCGACCCGGCCAAGCGTGCCCGCGCCATCGTGCAGGCCGTGACCAACTACAAGGACTACGCCCTGCTGGCCGAGATCTCCCGCGACCTGGGCGAACCCATGGTGGGCATCGACATCTCCACCATCCCGCCGGCCGAACGCATGCAGGAGCGGGGCTGGTAGCATGGCCCGCATCGGAGTCCTGGCCCTGCAGGGGGCCTTCCGCGAACATGCCGCAGCGCTGCGCCGTCTGGGCGCCGATGTCTGCGAAGTGCGCCAGCTCAAGGACATGGAAGGCCTTGAGGGCATGGTCATCCCCGGCGGTGAAAGCACCACCATCGGCAAGCTGCTGGTGGAATGGGACATGCTGGAGCCGCTGCGCCAGCGCATCCTGGACGGCATGCCCGTCTACGGCAGCTGCGCGGGCCTGATCCTGCTCTGCAAGGAGATCGAAGGCTCTGACCAGCCGCGTCTGGGCGTGCTGGACGCCACCGTGCGCCGCAATGCCTTCGGCCGTCAGGTGGACAGCTTCGAGACCGACCTGCACATCGACGGTCTGGCCGGTGAGCCCCTGCGGGCCGTGTTCATCCGCGCGCCGCTCATCAGCCGCGTGGGCGAAGGCGTGCGGGTGCTGGCCCGTCTGGATGCCGACCGCGGCGAGCGCATCGTGGCCGTGCGTCAGGGCAATGTGCTGGCTACGTCCTTCCACCCCGAACTGACCCCGGACCTGCGCCTGCACCAGTATTTCCTGGACATGCTGGCCTGATCCGCGGCATCTGCCGAAAAACAAGGAGCCCCGCGCCGAACGTTGCGTTCGCGCGGGGCTCTGTCGTTCTCTGGCACCGGGATGCGCCCAGGAGGATCTTTGGCTTCTTCTGTCAAATGTCCGCCCCTTCCTCCGAAAATGTCTCCACTCCTGACCGGTACCTGGCGACCGGCCCGCACAAGGCCTGTCGTCCTCCCCTTCCCGGTACGGCCCGGACTGCGGACCGCATCCCCCACAAGGGAGGCTTTCCTTTTCCGCGTGAACATGAAAGATTTGTCCCATGCGCCCTCTCCCGGCAGCAGCCGTATGGTTGCACGGGCGCAGCTGCCAACCTCCGCCACAGGAGTTCCCATGAGCAATACCACCCTGACCGCCATCGACGGCCTGCTGGCAGGCCACGCCACGGACGACCGGAACCATACCGGCTGCACCGCCATCCTTTGCCCGCAGGGCTTCACGCCGGGCATCGCCGTGCCCGGATTCGCCCCGGGCTGCCGCGAGACCGAACTCATGCGGCCCGAATCACAGGTGGATACAGTGCACGGCCTGCTGCTGGCCGGAGGCAGCGCCTTCGGACTGGCCGCTGCTGACGGCGTCATGCGCTTTTTACGCGAACAGGGACACGGATTCGCCATGCCGCACGGTGTCATCCCCATCGTCCCGGGGGCCGTCATCTACGATCTGGACATGAATGCCCGGCCCGGCGTGCTGCCCGATGCGGACATGGGCTATGCCGCGGCCCGGGCGGCCTCGGCGGCACCGCTGGCCGAAGGCGCTGTGGGGGCAGCCTGCGGGGCCCGCTGCGGCCGCCTGTTCTGCCTTTGCCAGGATGCAGCGGGCAAACCGCTGGATCTTTCGGACAAGAGCGGTCTGGGCAGCCTGTGCCTGGAACGGGAGGGCATACGGGTGGCGGCCCTGGTGGTCCTCAATGCGCTGGGCAATGTCTACGATGCCCGGGGGAACTTTCTGGCCGGCGGGCGCTTCCCTGACGGCACGCCTGTGCCCCATGCGCAGGCTTTGGACGCTCTGGCCGGACAGGTCCCTGCCGGCAATACCGTGCTCACCGTAGTGGCGACCAACGTCCCCCTGGACAAGACCCAGTGCAGCCGTCTGGCCCGCATGGCCGCCACCGGTCTGGCCCGGCATATCATCCCCGCGCACATGCTCTTCGACGGGGATATCGTGTTCACGCTGGCCAGCAAGCAGCCCCTGCCCGAAGGGCACGGCCCCTGGAATGAGCTCCTGCTGGGGGCCCTGGCCGCTGACGCCGTGGCCGGGGCCGTCTGCCGTGCCGCCCGGCCGGGGATGTTCGCGTGATGCCGCATCACAGGGGGAGCCCTGCCGGACAAAGAGCCCCCCTTCCCTGCTCTCCGCTTTTTTCCGGCATGCGCCTCTGAAAAACTGCGGCGGGAGAAGCAGCGGCCCCCGCAGCGGGGCATATCGCCCTGCCGTGTCCGTGCCATCTCCAACAGCCGGAAACACTCCGGCCATCGTCTCAAAACCACCTGCCATGCGGGTGGTTTTTCATTTCGCGTCGTGCCGCCCGACAAGCTAAAGCCCAAAACGCAAAAAGGCCCCTGGTTTCCCGGGGGCCTCCATTATGCAGCTATGCAGCGAGGACTACAGGGCGGCCTTGTAGATGGCGGCCACAGCGGCGTCGCTCATCATGCGCGGGTTGGTCAGACCGCAGGCGTCCTTCTGGGCGTTGGCGGTCATGGTGGGGATGTCCTCTTCCTTCACTTCCTTGCCGTACTTCTTGCCCAGGGCGATCAGGCCTTCCGGGATACCCACGTCCTTGGACAGGATGCGGATGGCCTTGATGGCAGCCTGCGAAGCGTCGGTCGGGCTCAGGCCGTCCACGCGTTCGCCCAGCAGTTTGGCGATGCGGCCAAAGCGGCGGCGGCTGGAGATCAGGTTGTACTCGCACACATGGGGCAGCAGGATGGCGTTGCATTCGCCGTGCGGCAGGTCATAGAAGCCGCCCAGCTGGTGAGCCATGGCGTGCACGTGACCCAGGCTGGCGTTGTTGAACGCCATACCGGCCAGGTACTGGGCGTAGCACATGCCTTCGCGGGCTTCCATATCCTTGCCGTTGGCAACGGCGCGGCGCAGGTAGCGGTTGATGTATTCCATGGCCTTTTCGGCACAGGCGTCGGTCATGGGAGTGGCAGCGGTGGAAACATAGGCTTCCACGGCGTGGGTCAGGGCGTCCATACCGGTAGCGGCGGTCAGGGACGGAGGCATGCCCATCATCAGGACCGGGTCGTCGATGGCGACGCTGGGGGTGCAGCGCCAGTCGACGATGGCCATCTTCACCTTGCGGGAGGTGTCGGTGATGATGCAGAAACGGGTCATTTCAGAGGCGGTACCAGCGGTGGTGTTCACGGCCACATAGGGCGGGAAGGGCTTGCTGGATTTGTCCACGCCTTCGTAGTCGTGGATCGTACCGCCGTTGCCGACCACGAAGCCGACGCCCTTGCCGCAGTCATGCGAAGAACCGCCGCCCAGGGTGATCAGGCTGTCGCAACCGTTGCTCTTGTAAGCTTCGGTGGCTTCCGCAACGTTTTTATCCGTGGGGTTGGGCACGGTCTTGTCGTACACGGCATACTGCATGCCGGCGGCGTCAAGGATATCGGTGATCTGCTTCAGGATGCCCACGGCCACGATGCCCTGGTCGGTGACGATCAGTGGCTTCTTGCCGCCGAGGCTCTTCAGGCGATCGGGAATCTGGGTGGAGCAGTTCTGGCCGACCAGAGTCACGGTGGGGATGAAGAAGGACGTGATCTGGCCCATATGCATGCTCTTGACATCCGTGCTCATTGTGCAACTCCTTGGTTTGGGCATCTGAACGGTCTGGATCCCCGTCCGAGCCCGGTTTGGAAACGTTTATGGATGTACTGGAATCAACATACGCGACCAGCCCCGCCATGGCAATAAGATTTTATAAAATAGATTCAACTTTTTTTGTCCTCCCCGAAAAGAACCGGGCAGGCCGGGGCTTCGCGGGGTTTTGAAAGGGTGCAGATGCGCGCCATGAGGCGCAGGTATTCCTTGCGCCTGTCAAGGAAGAAGGCCAGGGGTTTCGAGAAGTTGCGCCCAAGCAGGCCGTCCACCAGGAACTGGCTCACCTCCCGTTCGCGCATCAGCACCAGCTGGGCGCTGAGCAGCACGGCCCTGTCGGCCTCGGCCATGGAGCGCACCTTGTGCCGGAAAGCCTCCTGGGCGCGCGGCTGGTAGAACCAGAAATACATCAGGTCCAGAGCGCAGATGATGAGGATGCGCTCCAGGCGCTGGGCCTCCTCACCGCCACGTCCGCGCAGGCCACCGGGACGGGCCAGGCAGATCAGGGCGTCCTCGCGGGGGAAGAGCAGCTCCAGCTGGGTGTAGCAGTCGAAGATGCGCTTGATGGTGCTCTCGTAGTCCCAGCGACGCATGCGCAGGTTCACCTGGCTGTCGGCGTAGCCCTCGATGATGGCTGCCACGGTGTCCGAGGCCATCTTGGAGATGACGGCCGCGCTGGGCACCAGATACAGATGGGGATCGGCGATGCCCCAGAGCAGCAGCAGGTGGAAAAGGATGAAGTCATACAGGGACGAGACCGGGATGGCCAAGGCACTGCGGAACAGGTTGCCGATGGCCGCCTCGCGGGGGAAGCCCCTGTAGACGTTGTGCGCGAAGATATAGAAACCATTGACGATGTTCAGCACGGTGAAGACCACCACGGGCTGTTCCGCCACTGTCACGCCGAAGCAGTCCTCCAAGAGCCAGACGCGGATCATCACCTCCAGCAGCAGCACCGAGATGCCCGTGTACATGAGCGAATCGCAGATGCGTTTGACGCTGACGTGCTCCTTCCAGTGGGTCAGGGTGCTGCGCTTGGCACCGCGGGCCGCCATGACCATCTGGACCACGTTGCGCACACCGGTGATGCCGAACCAGATGAAGGTGCCGAACCAGGCCAGGAACCACCAGTCCTGCGTATAGATGAAGGAGACGAAGGCCGGGATGAAGCCCAGCAGCACCTTGAGCCAGTTGCTCAGGCTGCTGTTGAGGTACTGGCCGTCGGGCCGGGCCTCCTCCCCCTGCGGCGCATCGGTCAGACCGTTACCGCGGAAGGGGCTCAGGCCGCCGAGGTTGACCATGTTGCCGCGGTTGCTGACGCGGCAATCCTCACTGGCCGCCCGCCACACGCGGCGGCGTTCCATGCCCAGATGGTCGCAGCCCGGCAAAAAGCGGAAATGGGCCAGCAGACGCTGCCCGGGCGAGGGGGTCTCCGGCTCGTTGTAGCGGATCTGCTCTTCCACCGGTGAATAGATGGGGATGGCAGACTGCTGGCTGCCCGACTTTTTCATGGCCAGCAGGGCCCGGCGCGGCAGCGTCTCCCGGATGGCCAGGCCCATGCCGTACGAGCGCGAACGGCTGGCCGAATTGCTGCCCAGGCGCGACTTGAGAGGCTCGTGGCGGTATGCGGCCCAGAGCTTGGGGATGTCGCGCAGGATGGCATGGAACTTTTCCAGGCGTTCGTCGTCGCCCGTCATCTCCATCTGCCGGATCATCTGGCGCACCATCTGCTTCATGCGCGGGGCAAGGCCCTGGTTGAGCACGCGCTGCAATTCGTTGATGGCCGCGATATTGTTGAGGTGCCCTTCCACCCAGCTCTTCATGTTGAAGAGCTCCAGATGGGTGATGCGCCCCTCGCAGTCCCAGAGCAGCTCCACCACGTCCTCCACGCTCAGGCCCTCGGTGCCCAGGATCAGACGGTTGCCCGTGGCAAGCCCGTTGAGATAGGCGGAAAGCTTCTGGGCGCTCATGCACATCAATTCCGGCAGGTTGTCGCAGGCGCCCGGCTGCTCCGTATTGGGGATGCGCGGGTTGTGGCCGGGGTTCAGCCACAGGGCCTGCACATCGTCGGGGCCCAGATTGTCCAGACGCTGCAACTCTTCCATGGCCTCGGGATCGTCATGCCGGGCACGCAGGATCTCGGCCCGGGCCCGCAGGCTGGGCTGGATGTGCTTGTGCAGGTATTCGGCCAGACGCAGCAGGGAGGCATGGCCACGCCCCACGAAGTCGAGGAATTCCTCCAGGCCCATGGGCGCCACGGATACTCCCCAGAGCTGCTCCAGACGGGGACGCTCGTCCTCGTTCCAGACTTCCAGGGTGTGCAGGGCCACTTCGCGCCGCCAGTGCAGCACTTCGCGCCCCTTTTCCAGCATCTCCCGCATCTGCGGGCTGCGCAAAAAGTCCAGGAAGCCCTTGCCGGAGCTGAAGCCGCGCGGCATCCAGACCAGATTCACGAAACGGTCATAGAAGGGCACGCTGAACTCCAGGCCGATACGCACGGAGATGCCCACGATGCCCGAAGCGTGGATGACCTCCGTGGCGGCCTCCAGATCCACACTGTTGTCGTAGACAACCGTGATGGAACGCAGGCCTTTGATCCAAGCGTCCATGATGAGGTGGGTGGGCGTTTTGCGGCCCTTGGTGTTCACGTCATAGACATGGTCGTCGAAGGCGAGCTGGTTCCAGGCTTCGGGCATCTCGGGCAGATGGTAGCGCGCCAGCATGCGGCGCACCACGCGCGGCGTGCCCAGGGCGGTGCTGCGGAAGTCATGGGCCAGCATGAGCTGACGGGTCTCGTCGCCGTGGGCGCGTACCATGTCCTTCATGATCTGCATGAGCGCACGGGCGGTATTGCGGCGCAGGGCCGAATGGGCGCTGGTCAGCACCTCGTCATACAGGGTCTGCAGGGCCAGCAGGCGGTCACGCGAGCCGCCGACCTCCAGATTGCGCAGCAGGTTGATGACGGCATAGGCCATGCGGGAGGCCGGAGAGGTGACCAGCTCCTTGATGCCGTGGGGATGCAGCTCGGGATTGAAAAGATTGTCCCGCGAGGGCACGTTGGGCGCTTCAAGGATACGGTTGACCAGGACGAGGATGTCCCTGTCCTGCTTGTCAAAAAAGATACGGTCAGTGAGTTTTGCCACGGCGTCTCCCTTTTTTTCCTGTCTATGGCCCGGGTTGGGCAAAACAGGATAACGGACTATGCCAACAAAAATAAAAAACCGCCACCGTCTGCCTTCTGGCAGTCGGTGGCGGCGGTTTCGCTGAAGAACGGCCCTGGCCGCTGCCTGTTAGATGAATTCGTCCATGCGGCCCGACTTGACCTTCTGCAACAGGCGTTCTGCCGCGCCGCGCTCCACATCGCTCATCTGCGGGAGCTTGCGGGCGATCAGGCGTTCACCCGCTTCGCGGGTAAAGGGCGTCGCGTAGTTGAGCAGGAACTCTTCAAAAGAGGCGATGGAGTTGGGGCTGCACTGGCTGCGCATGCCGCACTCGCGCACCATGCTCATGAAGTCCGCACCGCTGCGGCCCAGACGGGGACAGGCGGTACAGAACGAGGGCAGGTGCTCGGCCTCTTCCATAAGGAAGCGCACAACTTCGTCCAGATGGGTGTCTTCGCCCAGCGGGAAGGGGATGCCGTCGGGACCGGGCTTTTCGCTCCAGGTCTCGTAAGCGCTGCCCACGCTGCCCGTGAACACCTGGGAGACACCGCTGCTACAGGCGTCACGCCACAGGCCGGAAGGCTCACGCGTGGTGACGACGACGCCCGCATGGGGCACGGCCAGACGCATGATGGCCACGCAGCGCAGGAATTCGTCATCCGAAAGCGGATGCGGGGGCACGAACAGGCTGCCCGGCGCAGGACGCAGACGGAACATGCTGATGGTGTGGCCGCCGGCACCGAACAGGCGGTTGAGATGGGCCACATGCAGCATGGTGGCCAGCACATCGAACTGCCAGGGCGCAAGGCCCAGCAGCAGGCCAAGCCCCACATCGCGCACACCGGCGCCCAGGGCCACTTCAGGCGCGTTGAGGCGCTTTTCGTAATGGCTCTTGGGCCCGGCCACATGGGCGGCCTTGTAGTAATCGGGATGGTAGGTATCCTGATAGATCAGGACGTTGCCCACGTCAGCATCCAGCAGCACGCTGTACTGGTCGGCATTCAGCGGCCCCACGTTGACGTTGACGCGGCGGACTTCGCCGTGACCGTCGAACACGGTGTACATGATGCTGATGGCTTCGGCCAGGTATTCCACATCGGCATTGGGCAGCTGGCCGGAGACCAGCACGATGCGCTTGTGGCCCTGACGGATCAGCTTGCCGGCGGCCTCGCGCATCTCGGGCGAGGTCATGTACTTGCGCTGGATGAGCGTATTGCTCTTGCGATTGGCGCAATAAAGGCATTCACTGCCGCAATGGTTCGAGATGTGCAGCGGAGCGGTCAGCACGATACGGTCACCATAGACCTTCTGCTTGACCGCATCCGCCGTTTTCATCATCAGGGCAACGTCTTCGGGATCCGTCACCCGCATGAGAGCCGTCGCTTCCTGAATGGTCAGTGACTTCAGAGCCAGAGATTTGTCCAGAATATCCCGAAGCTCCGCCTTGTCCGGTGCAGCCGTACGACTGAGCGCGTTTTCGATGAACCGGGTGTCAAGCCATGCAGGCAGCTCGTATGCAGACATAACGTATCCTTCCAAGCAATGTCCCAAGGAGTTGCATCCCGCCCCTGCGCAACCCATACGCAGGGACGAAACACGAGTACACGTTTCCTGAGCAGGAGACTTAGCACAAGTTTCACAGCTTGCCTAGTGCTTTTTTTCACAGAAAAATGCCCAACGACAGGAAAAAAGCCTCAAAAATAGCAGAAAATCTTTCATATTATTATTTTTATCATTTAAAAACAGCATGTTGTAAAATACAATCTTTTTACTATGCAAATTGTTCGATTACTCAATTTTTCTCCAAGCGGCTCCCCGGGCGCTTGTGGCCTCTCCGGCCCCCTGCTAGTATGCCGCCGGGAGCCTGACATGAAAAAATGCTTTGATATCACCCGGCTGCTGTGCCTGTCCGTCCTGTTGTCCGTTTTTTGTTTCTCCTCCGTCCTGGCGGCTCCGGCCGACGAGGCCCCGGCCCTGCGCGTAGCTCTGCTGCTGGAAGATGCGGCCCCCGACCGGGGCTGGAACGATCTGCTGCGCCAGGGGCTGGAGCAGGCCCGGAAGGAGCTGGGCGTCCGCACGGCCGTCGTGGTGGCCCCGCCCCAGGGCAGCAACGGCCTGACGCAGGAGGGCATCTTCCGGGCCGCCGCCCGGCAGGCCGACCTCGTCCTGCTCTCCGGGGCTCGCTTGCACGAGATCTTGCGCAACAATGCCGCCAACTTCCGGCAGACGAAGTTCGGCTGTATCGATACGGGCATCCGCGCCGCCAACATCATGTGCGTGACCTTTGCCGACGAGCAGGCCGCCTTCCTGGCCGGTGCCCTGCTCTCCCAGCTGCACCGGCACGGCCTGCTGCCCGCTCCCCGGACACGCGCCGCCGGTGATGAACTGACCCTGGGCTGGCTGGCCGGGGAAGACGACCCGCAGCTGAAATCCATGCTCAACGGCTTTGTGGAAGGTGTCCGGCTGGAAAGCCCGGGCGCGCGCGTCATCAACGGCGTGGCAGGCAGCTACAGCTCCCCTGAAAAAGGCCGCGCCAAGGCCGAAGAACTGCTGGGGCTGGACATCAATGCCCTGGCCGTGCTGGCCGGGCGTGCGGGACTGGGCGCCGTGGAAGCGGCCATAGCCCAGGGGCGTCCCCTGGTGGGCGTGGACAAGGACCAGCAATTCCTGGCGCCCAAGCTCATGCTGACCAGCATCGTCAAGCGGGCCGACCGCGCCGTGTTCGAGATCGTCAAAGCCACCGCCCGGGGGGCCTTTGCCGGTAACGAGATCATCACCTATGACCTGGCCAACGGCGGCGTGGACATCGTCTCGCCCCAGGTCTGGGCCCGTCATGCCGGTGTGCGCCTGCCCGCCGCCATCGAACGCCGCCTTGCCGAACTGCGCCTGGAGCTGACGCGCGGCGGCATCCGCCTGCCCTCCCTGCGCGACAGGACGCTCTGCAACTGCCGCTAGCGGAAAAGATCATCCGTCAAAAAAAGCAGCCCTCCGGTCACCGGAAAGGCTGCCTTTTTTGCGGCACGCTCATGGCCGTGCTGTCCTGTCCGCCACAACGGCGGCCCGGATCAGAAGCGCAGCGTGAAACGGGGATCGTCCCCCCGCACCTCCACCTTGATGAAATCCGCCTGCTGGCCACGCGCCGGGCGGGCATCCCCCTCCAGCTCGAAGACATCACGCACCACCCAGAAGCGGTGCTTTTCGCCCGGCAGCTCCACGGACGCACCGCCGCCTACTTCCACATGCAGGTAGAACACGGGCTTCCAGGTCTCCAGGGTCACGGTCTGCTTGCTGTGCGGACCGAAGTTCACCCAGCCTTTCGTGACCCACACGCCGTCCGTGCGCAGATACCGCAGGGCCAGGCTCCCGCCCAGGGCCTGGCTGTTGTCGATATGGATCTCCAGAGCTGCGGCCGGGAAGACAGAGCCCAGCAGCAGGGCCAGGGCAAACAGGCAGGAAACGATCTTTTTTGTCATGACGACCTCCGTATGCCGTTCCCCATACGCAAGCCCGGCGCAGGATGCAACGTCCGCGCCGCAGGAAAGCCGGGATATGCCGGGCTCCCGCTCTGAATCCCCAGGAGAGCGGACGGCCGGATCCGAGCAGGAGCAGCAGGCATGCCCGCCGGAGCTCCCCGCAAAAAAAACACTTTTCAAGGCGAGGCAATGCGCATAGATGTTGCCTGTGCGCTCAAACAGTCCTGTTGGAGAGCGCCAGTGCTTTCATCGAGGATACGTCATGGAACTGACTATCTCCACTCCCCGCCTGGCCGCGGCCCGCATCCTGCCGCGTACGCCCCGGGCCTTCTATCGTACCGCCATCAATGCCTTTTTCTTCGTCATGGGCATGGTCTTCGCCTCCTGGGCCGTCCGCATCCCGGACATCAAGGCCGCCCTGCAGATGAGCGACGCGGCCCTGGGCAGCGTCCTGCTGGCCGCCCCTCTGGGCGAGATGCTCTCCATCGCGCCCACGGCCTGGCTCATCGGCCGCTTCCGCAGCCGCCGCGTTATCATGCTGGGGCTCATGCTCATGCCCTGCGCCCTGCTCTCCCTGGCCCTGGCCGGAAGCCCGCACTGGCTGGCCGCGGCCCTGCTGGGTTTCGGCTTTGCCAACAACATGCTCAACATCTCCCTCAATGCCCAGGCCGTGGGCGTGGAGACCCTTTACGGCCGCAGCATCATGGCCACCTTCCACGGCATGTGGAGCCTGGGCGGGGTGGCCGGCTGCATCATCGGCTCCATCGTGGCGCCGCTGGGCGTGGCGCCCCTGCCCCACTTTGCCGCCATCTTCGTCATCACGCTGGCGACGCTGTGCTGCCTGCGCACCTGGACCATGCCCCGGGAAGTGCGCATCGGCGCCGCAGCGCCCGAAAGCGGGAAGCGCTCCTTCCGCCCCGACCTCTATCTGACCCTGCTCGGCTGCATCGCCCTGGGCAGCATGGCCACGGAAGGCGCCATGTATGACTGGAGCTCCGTCTATTTCGCCCAGGTGGTCCAGCCGGGCGAGAGCCTCATCCGCGCCGGCTACCTGGCCTGCATGTGTGCCATGGTCACGGGCCGCCTGCTGGCCGACGGTCTGGTGAACCGCTTCGGGGTCACGCCCGTGCTCCAGCTGAGCGGCCTCTGCATCGCCGCCGGTCTGAGCCTGGCCCTGCTCTGGCCCGACCTGCTGCCCGCCACGGCGGGGCTGGCCCTGGTGGGCTTCGGCATGGCCTCCGTGGTGCCGCTCTGCTATAGCCTGGCGGGCAAGTCCACGCGCGTGCCGCCCAGCGTGGCCATCTCGCTGGTCTCTTCCCTCAGTTTCCTGGGCTTTTTGGGCTGCCCGCCCATGGTGGGCTTCCTTTCCCATCAGTTCGATCTGCGCTGGGCCCTGTCGCCCATCGTGGTGGTGGGCGTGGCCATCTTTTGCCTGGCGCCGCTGGTCCGGCGCATCAAGGCCTAAAAAGGGGCCTTGTCCGGCGGGAGGATCTCCGTTGTCTGGCGAAAAAGGAACCCCTTCCTCCGCACAGCATCAGGCACAAAAAAACGGCAGCCCTTCAAGGGAGATGGCGCAAACCCAATTCCGCCTTCCCTGAAAACAAAAACACGAAAAGGCAGGCACACCATCGCGGCGTGCCTGCCTTTTATTTTTATGGGTATGCGGCCAGTTCCCTAGCGCGGGCTGCCGTCAGCACGGCGCTCGAAGCGGGGCACGGCCAGATGGCAGCCGCCCCGGCCCGTGCGGCGGGCAAAATCCTGATGGTAGGCCTCGGCCTCGTAGAAGGCCCCGGCCTTTTCCAGACGGGTCACCACGTCATAGCCCAGACCGCGCAGCTCATCCATGAGCTTCTGGGCCGTCCGCTTCTGGGACTCGTCCAGCCAGAAGATGGCGGAGCGGTACTGGCTGCCGACGTCCGGGCCCTGCCTGTCCAGCTGGGTGGGATCGTGGACCTCGAAAAAGCGGCGTACGATGGCCTCATAGCTGATCTTTTTGGGATCGAAGCGCACCAGCACGGCTTCGGCATGGCCGGTATCGCCCCGGCAGACATCCTCATAGGAAGGCCGGTCGGTATGGCCGCCCGTGTAGCCGGACCGCACGTCCACCACACCGGGGAGCTTGCTCAGGGCATCTTCCACGCCCCAGAAGCACCCGCCCGCCAGCACGGCCACCTGGGTGTTGCGCACCTGCTCGTACAGGGCCAGGCCCAGCTTTTCCTTTTCGCTGCCCGCAGGGGCGAAGCGCATGGACAGGGAGTTGACGCAATGGCGGGTGTTCTTGGCCGTCAGGCCTTCGCCCTCAAAAACATGCCCCAGGTGGGCGCCGCAGTGCTCGCAGACGATCTCCACCCGGTGGCCGTCGGCATCGGGCTGGCGACGCACCATGCCCGGCAGGGCATCGTCGAAGGCGGGCCAGCCGCACCCGGAATCGAACTTGTCCGAAGAACGGTACAGGGCCACGCCGCACTGGCGGCACAGGTAGGTCCCGGCGGCCGTGTTTTTTTCGTACTCACCGGACCACGGGGCTTCCGTGGCCTTGCGGAGGATGATGTCCGCCTCGCGGGGCGTCAGGGGCGGCACCGCGGCATCACCGCGGGCAATGATCCGGAATCCGTCATTATTCATGGGGGCTTTCTCCCGTAAGGGGTCAAAGGTGGGGCGGGAAAGTTCCGCAGCCGCGGCACCGGTCCCGGAAAGGACCAGGACCAGCATCAGGATGAAAAAGGAAAAGGCGCGTCGCGCGCAGGGATAGCCGTACATGGCACCTCCTATCAGCACAAGTTATCAATATTAAGATAGCGGCGCCTCAAAAGAAAAGCAAGCCCGCGCGAGGCCATAAAAAAAGGGAGGCTCATGCCTCCCCGGATAAAACGTTGTCTTTTCTGGCAGGCCAGCCTGCCACTACCGTCCTTTGCACGGTTCCTCCGCCACAGGAACGGCGCATGGCGGACGCCCCGCCAGGATGCCGTCTTACTGCCGTTCGCCGTAACCGTGCGGATGTTCCCGGTGCCAGCGCCAGGCCGATTCGATGATGGCCTCCACACCCAGCTGCGGCTGCCAGCCCAGCACCTGCTGCGCCTTGCGGGCGGAAGCCACCAGACGGGCCGGATCGCCCGCGCGCCGCTGCCCCATGACCACGGGGATCTCGTGACCGGTCACCTTGCGGGCGCAGTCCACGATCTCGCGCACGGAAAAGCCCTGCCCGTTGCCCAGGTTGCAGATGAGGTCATCACCGCCGCGCTGCAGATGGTCCAGGGCCCTCATATGGGCGTCCACCAGGTCGGTGACGGCGATGTAGTCGCGGATGCAGGTCCCGTCGGGCGTAGCGTAATCATCACCGAAGATGGTGATATGCGGCCGCCGGCCCAGCGGCACTTGCAGGACCAGAGGGATGAGATGGCTCTCGGGGCTGTGGTCCTCGCCGATACTGCCGTCGGCCAGGGCCCCGGCCACATTGAAATAACGCAGGGAGACATAGCGGATGCCATGAGCCACCGAGACCCAGCGCATCATGGCCTCCATCATCAGCTTGCTGTGCCCGTAAGGATTGGTGGGCCGGGTGGGGGCATCCTCGCTGATGGGCACGCTGTCGGGCTCGCCGTAGACCGCCGCCGAGGACGAGAACACGATGCGGCCCACGCCATGACGGACCATGGCTTCCAGCAGGCTCTGCATGCCGCCCACATTATTGTTGAAGTACTTGAGGGGATCGACCATGCTCTCGCCCACCTGCGAATCGGCGGCGAAGTGCATGACGCCGTCGATGCGGAAACGGCGGAAGATGCCGTCCAGACAGGCGGCATCGCGGATGTCGCCCTGCACGAAGGCAGCCTTGCCCGCCACGGCGGCGGCATGGCCCGTCTGGAGATTGTCCACCACCACGACTTCCTGCCCGGCCGCTGCCAGGGCATGGACCGCGTGGGAACCGATATAGCCCGCACCGCCGCAAACAAGAATCGCCATACAGACCTCCACAACAAAGATGATGGCGGCACGCTACGATGTTTGCCTGCGGCTGGCAAGGCCCGGGATGCCCAAGGCCTCTTGAAGGCGGGACAGGACATAAAAGAAGCGCGGAGTCCATGGCCAGACTCCGCGCAAGGCACAGGACGCGCCCCGGCGAAGGCCGGGGTCCCTTTGCGGCTACAATGCTGCCAGAACAGCAGCCGCAAATTCCTGCACGGCATCAGGGGCATCGCTGACGGTACCGTCCACTTTCAGCCCCTCAGCCACGATCTGCGCACCCAGGTCCTTGCCCTTGGCCTCGATGGCGTCCACCGCACCGCAAAAATGCGTGTAGGAACTGTCGCCGGAGGCAAACGCCGACAGTTTGACGCCCGAAAGGCCCATGGCTTCCATGTTCTCATAAAGAGGGATGAAATCGTCCTGCAGCTCCAGCTCGTCGTCACCCCAGGCGGAGCAGCCCAGCAGCACGGCATCATAGCCTTCGGCCAGACCGTCGGCATCCACGTCGGCGGCGTTTTTCAGCGTGACGTCATGGCCTGCGGCGGCGATGATCTCTTCCAGTTTCTGGGCGATGCCCTCGGTATTGCCGGTGCTGGAACCAAAAACGATCAGGACTTTGCTCATGACAACTCCCTGGCGGCATGGCCGCCGTTGGATGTTTAGAAAAAGAAATTCAATTTCAAAAAGAAGCTATAGAAGAACAGGACGTGCGTCAAGCAAAAGACCGTCTCCCGACGAAAAATATTTATCTCCGACTAAAAACATCCTTTTTCCCATCAAAAACATCCCGCCCGGGAAACAGGCTGGAATATCCGCCCGTTATCCGTACCTGCCCTGAGCCTGTCCGTTCACCCGGGATCCACGCCTCCGTCGCCTCACGGATGAGCCTCCCGTCCGCGTGCTGCACCGTCCGCCCCTGCGCCGTTCCTGACGATGCCATGCTCCGGAAGCCGTCTTGCCGTTACTCCGGGCAGCGTCCTCTCTTTTAGGCACGGGAGACGCTCGCGCTCTCCCCTTCCCCGATGACGAAACGAAATCGCTCCCTGCAAGCCGAAGACGGGGACCTGCCATCCGCACCGGAGCAAAAGTTTTACGGGGAGAGGGGGCCCGGGGGAGGGGGACGCTTTTTCAAAAGCGCCCTCCTCCCCCGGAAAATACCCGGCCTCCTCCGCCAAAAACTATGCTCCAGCTTCCGCGTCCGCCTCCCCGGCGGCCTCTTCCGAAGCGGGCCCGGCCAGGGGCGCGTCGGCCACGGAAAGATCAGGCATCTGCCACTGCCCGGGCAGGGGGGCCGTGAGCTCGGCCTTCTCGCCCACATAGGGGTTGAAGTAGCCGAAGCGCAGCCAGGGGCAAAGTTTTTTCAGACGCTTCATGAACAGGCTGAGGCCCATGATGGGGCCGTGGTCGATGCCGCGCATGAGCCCCAGATACCATTCGGGGTCGATGTTGAGGTTACGCCACTGGATCATGCTCACGCCGTTCTCGCCCACCAGACGGGCCAGGGCTTCCAGTTCTCCTTCGCTGTCGGTGACCCCGGGGAAGAAGAGCAGGTTCAGCGAGACCCAGAGGCCGTTCTTCCGGGCCACGGCGATGGAACGGCGCACGTCGTCGAAGCTGTAGCCGTGGGGGCGGTAGTAGCGCTCGTAGACTTCGGGCCGGGCGCTGTTGAGGCTGACGCGGATGCTGGAGAGGCCCGCCTGGGCCAGACGCTCCACGGCCTCGGTGCGGGAGGCGTTGGTATTGCAGTTGACCGTGCCCACGCCGCCCCGGCTGCGGAACAGGCGCACGCTTTCCACCAGCAGGTCGGGATTCATGAGGGGATCGCCCTCACAGCCCTGCCCGAAGGAATAGATGGGCGTCTTCGTCTCGCGGCCGGCATGGAAGCTCATGACTTCCACCAGTTCCTCGGGGGTGGGGGTGAAGGTCAGGCGGCACTGGGGCGTCACGTTGATGGGCGAATCCTTGTCCTGCTCGGAGATACAGCCCACACAACGGGCATTGCAGGTGCGCGAACTGGGCAGGGGCGCCTCGAAACGGCCCAGGGCAAAGTTGCGGGCCGCCGGGCAGTCGTACTTCATGACGCAGTCTTCGAGGATGTGGCCCACCAGACGGTTCTTGGGGAACTGGCGCAGCAGGGCCCGCACGTTCTTTTCGATGCGGGAACGCGGGATGTGGCGGAACTCCTGACGCTGGTCGGCATCCACCTTGCGGGCACAGATGTAGAAGCGCCCCTTGGCGAAGCCCACGGCGCCATAGGCGAACAGGGGCAGCAGGGGGGCGTCGGCATCGCTGGTGTAGGCCGGATGGGCGGAGAGCGTATGGGCCGGTGCGGCAAAGGCGGCCACGGCCAGATCCTCGGTGCACTCTATCTCGCCGGTCTCGGGGTTCAGGCCCACGGCCCGGCGTCCGGGCAGGAGGAAGAGCTCGCTCTCCTCGGGCAGGGGCATGAGTTCGTCAGGACGGGGCGTGCCCCATTCCTCGCCGCGGCGGCAGACCATGAGCAGGTCGGGATCATCATAGATGTTGCCCTGGGCATCGGCCATGACCATATGCGGTTCGATCTTTGCTGTTGCCATTTTCCTTCCTTGCGGCATCTTGCCCTGCCGCGTCCGAATGTATATAAGCGGAGCTGCGGCCAGCCCCGGAAACATGGGCACGACGGCCGCCAGAATATCCGCGAGGCCGCCCCATGTTTTCCCTGATGCTCTTTATTTTTCTTTGTTTTCTCGGCATGCTTGCCGTACAATTCTACATGCTGCGCAGCCAGGAACGCCTGAACCGCGCCCTGCGTGACGAACACGCCCAGATGCGCGTGCTGCTGCGCGCCATGGAAGCCCGCCTGGATGCCCTGGGCTGCCCTGCCCCCAAACTGGCCGAAACGGCCGTGCAGGCCACGCCTGCCGCACAGGATCCCCTGCTGCATCTGAGCTTTGATGCGCCTGCGGCCAAGAAGGCCGCGCCCCGCACGCCGGTGGTGGACCCGGGCCTGGACCTGCACATGGACAGCAGCCGCTAGGGCTGTTCCGTTTTTTGCCCGGAAGCGGGCTTTTCCCTCCGGCGGGGCTTTTGTCGTGCCTTCCGCGCACGCCGCGACAGCGCTTCGTCAACCTAGCCTTGCCCCTTTTCATCGTCAAGCAGCCTTCCTGCCATGCCCGAACCATCCCGCCGCCTGCGTCTTTTCCTCCGCTGTCTGGCAGCCCTGCTGCTGGGCATCCTGTTGCTGGCCGGCGCGGCCATGGTCTATGTGCAGCACAATTCCGTCGCCATCACCCATGCCCTGCTGGAAGACTTTACCCAGCGTACGGGCCTCCACCTGCATGTCAGGTCCATCGGCCTTTCCTGGCTGCCTCCGGCCATCCAGGCCGATGACGTGCGCATCCGCATCAAAGAGCTGGACATCTCCGTCCGCACGGCCCGCCTGCGCCCCCGCCTGACCGCCCTGCTGCAGGGACGGCTGGAACTGGAATACGTGGCCCTGCAGAATCCCGTGCTCTCCGGCAGCCTCCCGCTGCCCACGCTGGACCTGCGCAAGCTGGGCTCCGCCGCCGAGGGCGGCAGCGGCGATACGGGAGGGCTGGCCCGGCTGGACGGCCTGCTGCCCGGTACCCTCCAGATAGAGATAGACCAGGGCAATTTCTCCTTCCAGGCCCAGGACGCTTCTTCCCTGCGCGCGGGCAACCTTTCCTGCGTGCTGCATCTGCGCGGTCTTCAGGACGTGCGCGGCAAGCTGCAGGCAGGTCTGATCCGCAACCTGGCCGCCGGGGAAGAGATCCCCGTGCTCGACCTGGAAAACCTGCTCGTGGAAGGCCGCAGCCGTCCGCTTCGTTTTTTGAGCGATACGCCCCGCCTGCGCCTGCGTACCCTGCTGCATCTGCCGCCCCACCTGCCCCGCGTACGCATGAACCTCGATTTCACGGCCACGGCCGCGGGCTGGCAGCTGGATCATGACATCCAGGGCGACCTGATGCAGGACGACGAGCCCATCCCCTTTGCCGTGGCCGGCCGCCTGCTGCAGGACAGGAACGCGCCGCAGGCCTCGGTACGGCGCATGCTGCGCGAGGTCTTCCTGCCCGATCCGCAGGAGTTGGCCGCAGCCGGAAAGGAAGGTCCCGCAACGGCTCCTGCCCCGTCCGCCCCCCGTTCACCGGCCGCTGATGCCGCCGCTGCAAAGACAGTTCCCGCACCCCAGGTGGCCCCCCAGCCCGATCTGCCCGCTGCGGGAGGGACGCGCCCGCCCGTGCGCCTGGAACGCATCCGGCTGGAACTGGGCGAAGACAGCGCCACCCTCGACGGCAACCTGATCCTCGACAAACAGCGGGGCCCCGTCCTCAACGGCAGCCTGCAGGCCCACCGCCTGAGCCTGACACGCTGGCTGGGCTTTGCCCGTGATCTGGCCCCGGGCCTTCAGATGGCCCTGGACAACATCACGGACAGTCTTCTGGAATTCGAACTGGATGCTGAAGGCCTGCGCGTGCCCTATATCGTGGCCCATGCCTCGGGCTCGCGCTTTACCGGTTCCGGCGGCGTGGCCCGCTGGGCCGAGCCGGTGGTGGCCCTTGACCTGACCGCCCCGGAAGTAACGCTGGGCCGGGCCATCCCGGAAGCCGTGGGCACCCTGCCCCTGCAGGTCTATTTCCCGCACGGGCCCCTGACCAGCCTGCGGGCCTCGCGCTCCACACCGCTGCCGCCGCCCGATCCCGCCACGGACCTGGATATCGGTTATGACATCCGCCTCAATGCCCGCACCGTGCATTACGGCCCTGTGACCATCACCGGCGCGGCCGTGGTCATCGAACCCGGCACCCCCGACAAGGCAGGCAACGGCACGGCCGTGATCCGGGCCACGGGCGACTTTTACGAAGGCCGCCTCAAGGGCCGCTGCGCCATCGGCGGGCCTTCGGACATGCCCACCTTCGACATCGACCTGCGCCTGGACAAGGTCCACGGCAGCAAGCTGGTCAGGGATTTCGACCTCATCCCCGTACGGCGCGGCATGCTGTCCGCCCAGGCGGCCATCACCAGCCGGGGCAGCGACCTGGACGTGTTCCTGAAGAGCATGCGCGGCACGGTCACGGCCGACGGCAGCAAGGGCCTGCTGCCCGCCGGAGGCAAAAAGAGCCTGCCCTTCGAAAAACTCTCGCTGCGCCTCGACCTGCAAAGCGCCCGCCGCGACCTGCGTCCCACTCCGGCCCGGGCCGGTTTCGAAGGCCGCTGGACGGCCTCGCTGGAGGGTGAGGATCTTTCCCTGACCCAGAAGCTGGACGGCCTCGTCTGGTTCGGCGGCAAGGAGTTCGTGGCCTGGCAGGATCTGCCCGGTTCCCTGCGCCTGCACCTGCCGTCCCTTGAAAAGGATCTGCTGCCCCAGGGCATGGATCTGGATGCCGACGGCGTGTTCAGCTGTGCGGGCCCTGCCGGGCTGAAGCTGAAAAAGGCCACGCTCTCGGCGCTGGGCCTGCAGCTCAAGGGCGATCTGGACGTCAGCAACGGCCGCAGCGGCCTGACCTGGGGCGGGAACGTGGATCTTGCCGCCCGCGACCTGAAGCACAGCCTCCGGCAGATCCGGGGCAGTGCGCCCGCCTCCCTGCCCGCCTCCCTCAACAGCCTGCGCCTCAAGGGCACGGCCTCCGGTACCCCGGACAGCCTGCGCCTCAAGGACCTGCGCTGCAGCCTGGGCTGGCAGCAGGTGGACGGCGAAGCTGCCGTGAACTGGAGCGGTACCCCGCAACTGGACCTGCGCCTGCATGCCGCGGACTTCGATCTGGACCGCCTGCTGGCGGAGATGTTCCCCGACCAGGCCCGCAGCAAGGGACGGAGCAAGGCCCCGGGCGCTCCCTGGGACCTGCGCTTCATGAAGGCCTTCGATGCCCAGGGGAGCCTGAGCGTGGACAGGGTGCGCTTCATGCGCCTGCGCATGCAGCAGATGACCACCCGCTTCAGTCTCAAGGACGGCCACCTTTCCGTGCCTGCGCTGGAAGGCAACTTTTACAATTCGCGCCTGCGTGCCTCGGGCGACTTCCGCTTCGACCGGGGCCTGAGCTACACCACCAAGGTCAGGGCCCTGAACATCAACCTCGACGCCGCCAGCAACGACCGCAACGACAAGCGCGCCGTGCGGGGGCTGGCCTCGGTGGAATCGGAGATGAGCGCCCACCTGACCGGCAGCGGCCAGATGCCCGCGGCCCTTTCCGGCACCTGGGGCGTGGCCATCATCAACGGCAGCTACCAGAACCGCGACAAGGCCGGGCGGCCCGGCGGCAAGCCCACCCGCTTCCAGCGCCTCAGCGCCTCGGGCAACATGCAGGGCGGTGTGGCCCGCAGCAGCAACATCTTGTATCAGGATGCCGAGATGCGCGTGCGCGGCGGCGGCCGCATCGACTTCAACAACGAAGACCTGGACTGCAACCTTTTCGTCAAGACCGACCGCATGCAGGAATTCCCCGTGCGCGTGACCGGCAAGCTCCATGATCCCAAGACCTCGGTCAGCGCAGGGACGGCCATCCTCTACGCCGTCACCAGCCTGACCCACGGCATCTTCGAGCTGCTGGGCGGGGTCATGGAAGGCACCTGGAACCTGTTCCGCTGATCCCGCGTCCCGGCCTTTTTCGTTCCGGTCCCACCGGCCTTCCCCTGCCGGAAAAGGCCTTGCACTTTCCCCGCCCCCGTTGACAGAACCGCCTGCAAAGGGTAGACAGGCTCTATCTGTTCTTTTTTGCACAAACCCAACAACGGTCCGTCTCAATAAGGAGAAGCGCCATGAATATCCTCATCTTTGGTCCCAACGGCAGCGGCAAGGGCACCCAGGGCAACCTGGTCAAGGCTAAGTACAATCTTGCTCACATCGAATCCGGCGCCATCTTCCGTGAGCACATCGGCGGCGGCACCGAGCTGGGCAAGAAGGCCAAGGAATACATCGATCGCGGCGACCTGGTGCCCGACGACATCACCATCCCCATGGTGCTGGAGACCCTGAAGACCAAGGGCAAGGACGGCTGGCTGCTGGACGGCTTCCCCCGCAACATGGTGCAGGCCCAGAAACTGTGGGAAGCCCTGCAGGCCGAAGGTCTGAAACTGGACTACGTCATCGAGATCCTGCTGCCCCGCGAGATCGCCAAGAACCGCATCATGGGCCGTCGCCTGTGCAAGGAAAACAACAACCATCCCAACAACATCTTCATCGACGCCATCAAGCCCAACGGTGACAAGTGCCGCGTCTGTGGCGGTGAGCTCTCCACCCGTTCCGACGACCAGGACGAAGCCGCCATCAACAAGCGTCACGACATCTACTACAACACCGAGAACGGCACCCTGGCCGCGGCCTACTTCTTCAAGAACCTGGCCGCCGAAGGCAAGACCAAGTACATCGAACTGAACGGCGAAGGCACCATCGACTCCATCAAGGAGACCCTGATCTCCCAGCTGAGCTAGCCTGAGCACGCCTTTCCAGGCCGGGGCCCTGCCCCGGTCTTTTTTTTGCCCGAAAATCCTGGAGCCCGGCCGGAAGCGGCCTTGCCTTTTGCCGCCGCGACCCCATCTTTATAGCGGGGGAAAGGTCCGCCGGCCCGCAGCGAGCACGCGTTCCGAAACAGGGGCCCTACTGGACATGCCTGTCCAAGTTTGCCACTATGCCCCCAACTTCACAGCGAGGTATCAATATCATGCAAGTCTGCATCGCGATCATGCACGGCAATCCCGTCATGCTGGAACTGCGGGAAGGCGTCCCCTACATCAATGACGAACCCCAGCCCATCAAGCACCTGACCGAAGATGACCTCGTGGCCTTCCACGAAGCCGTGAGCGCCATCCCCGACGACGGCGATCCCGGCAATGTCGCCCTTGTCAACGCCAAGCGCGCCGCGTTCATCGTGGACCTGCTGGGCCATGCCGTGGGCGACGAATGCGTCTCCTACCTGACGCATGTGCTGGACCACGTGCACTACGACGTCATGGAATATCTGGGTGAAACCGACCCCCAGGACTAGAAAGCCTGCCGGGCTCCCGCAAGGGGGAGGACTTCCGGCATAATTGAGGGAAACAATGCTTGAGATCCGAGACCTGCACGTTTCCGTCCACGGCACGCCGGTGCTCAAGGGCATCGACCTGAAGGTGGAAGCGGGCGAAACCTTTATCCTATTCGGCCCCAACGGCTCCGGCAAGACCACCCTGCTCATGACGCTGATGGGCTTTTCCGGCTACGAGGTGACCCGGGGCAAGATCATCTTCAAGGGCCACGACATCACCTACGCCCCCATGTACGAGCGTGCCCGTCTGGGCATCGGCATGTCCTTCCAGCGCCCGCCCACCATCCACGGCCTGCCCACGGGCAAGATGGTGGAACTGTGCGGCCGCGGCCGCAAGATGGACATCCCCGCCATGGCCAAGCGCGTGCATTTCGATACCTTCCTGGACCGCGACGTCAACGCCGGTTTCTCCGGCGGCGAGATCAAGCGCTCCGAGCTGCTGCAGCTCATGGCCCAGCAGCCCAACCTGCTGCTTTTCGACGAGCCGGAATCCGGCGTGGACCTGGAAAACATGGCCCTGGTGGGCAAGACCGTGCGCAAGCTGCTGGACGGCGTGCCCGACTGCTGTAGCGCCACCCTGCGCGAGCAGGGTCGCCAGCGTTCCACCAGCGGGCTCATCATCACCCACACCGGCCACATCCTTGAATACGTCAACGCCGACCGCGGACAGGTCATGTATCACGGCAAGCTCTGCTGTGAAGCGCGCCCGCGCGTCATCCTCGACCATATCGCCCAGCACGGCTACCAGGAATGCCTGCGCTGCCTGGCCGGCGACATGTTCGGCAAAATCGCGGAGGCTCCCCTGGTATGAGCAGCATCGACCTTTCCCGTTTCAACTTCAGCGGCGGTGAGAACTCCGCCCCCATCGAAGATCTGACCCGTCTGCCCCAGGAAGACCAGCAGCGCCTGGTCCTGGCCGGCATCGACGTGCACGACACCAAGGTCAGCGGTGCCTTCATGCAGCTCAACCATGCCGACGTGCACTGCACCACCCGGCAGGAAGGCCTGGACCTCATGGACATCCGCGCGGCCCTCAAAAAGTTCGACGGCCTGCCGCAGTACTACTGGAAGCTGCTCGATCCCAACAAGGACGAGATCACCCGCATGGCCTACGAGCACCTCAACGGCGGCTACTTCGTGCGTGCCCGCAAGGGCGTGAAGATCAGCCAGCCCGTGCAGTCCTGCATGTTCATCAAGGGCAATGCCGCCGGACAGGCCGTGCACAACATCGTGGTGGTGGAAGAAGGCGCCGAGCTCAACATCCTGGGCGGCTGCGCCACCTCCCAGCACAGCAATGATGCCGCGCATCTGGGCATCACCGAATACTATGTGGAAAAGGGCGGCAAGCTGACCTTCACCATGATCCACAACTGGGGCGACTCCACCACCGTGCGGCCGCGCTCGGCGGGCGTGGTGGAAGCCGGGGGCGTGTTCCAGAACAATTACATCCTGCTCAAGAGCGTGGGCAGCCTGCAATCCTATCCCCGCATCGACCTCAACGGTGAGGGCGCCGTGGCCACCTTCAACTCGGTCATCGTGACGCCCACGGGCTCCTACGTGGACAGCGGCAGCGCCATCCACCTCAACGCGCCCCACACCCGCGGCGAGATCATCTCCCGCACCCTGACCACCGGCGGCACCATCATCAACCGCGGTTTCATCGGCGCTTCGGCCACTCCGGTCAAGGGCCATCTGGAGTGCAAGGGCCTCATCGTGGGCGGCGGCCGCGTGCATGCCATCCCCGAACTGGACAGCTGCCGCGACGGCGTGGAACTCTCCCACGAAGCCGCCGTGGGCAAGATCGCCCAGGAAGAGATCGAATACCTCATGGCCCGCGGCCTGGACGAGGACGAAGCCACCTCCACCATCGTGCGCGGCTTCCTCAACGTGGACATCATGGGCCTGCCCGCGCCCCTGAAGAAGGCCATGGACGAACAGATCAGCAAGCTCAACGCCGGCGGCGCCATGTAGCGCCCCCGCTGCGATACCTGCCTGTTGCGGGGCTGTCCGTACATGCGGGCAGCCCCGTTCGTTTTTGCGGAACCGCCACAGGCCCGCCCGGCTGTCCCCGCCGGAGCCCGGCCCTCAAGCCCTGCCGGAAGGGCTTGACCGCCTAGTGTCCTTCCGGCTATAGTTCGCTTCCTTCGTGGGCCTATAGCTCAGTTGGTAGAGCCTCCGGCTCATAACCGGCAGGTCCCAGGTTCGAGTCCTGGTGGGCCCACCAATATTTGAAAGGCAGGTTCCCTTCGCGGAAACCTGCCTTTTCATTTTTCATAGATATCCCGGCGTCCTGCCGGGCCTCTCCGTCTTCCCTATCCCAACGCCCGCGTCTCCGCGAACGGCAGATAGCCGGGCGGCACGTCGTCCTTGAGATCCACACCGGACAGGCGCCGGACAAGGGCATTCTCCACCAGATAGCAGAGCTTGCGCACGGCCTCCTCCACGGGCAGGCCCGCGGCGCGCACGTTGGAGATGCAGTTGCGGGCCTCGTCGGTCAGACCGGGCGTGGGCGCGTGGGTCATGTAGACGCCCAGCGAATCGGGCGAGCTGAGGCCGGGACGTTCGCCAACCAGCACGACCACCAGCCGCGCATTGAGCAGGGCCGCCACATCGTCGCCCACAGCCACGCGGCCGAACTTCACCAGAGCCACCGGCGCGGCACTGAGCCCGGCAGCGGCCGCTTCTTCCAGAAAACGGGACGCGAAGGGCACGGCGTTCTCGTGCACGGCCCGTGCGGACAGGCCGTCACAGATGACCACGCTCACGTCCGGCGCACTGCCGGGATGCGCGTCCATCCAGGCATCCAGCAGTTGCCGCGAAGCCACGGAAAGACGACGCCCCTTGTCCGGCCGGGTCAGATATTCGTTCCTGTCCGCCACCGCGCTGCTCAGGGAGAGGCATTCCAGACCGTGGGCGGCCAGATCGGCGCGCACCTGCTCTTCATCCAGCGGCGTCATGACGGCATCCCGGGCGCGAGCATGGGCCAGACGGAATTCCAGCCAGCGTTTCACGGGCAGGCTCACCCCGCAATGGCCCAGACCGATACGCGCATCGGTGAAGCGGCGCAATTCTTCCCAGGGGTCCGGCGTCACGATGGCGGGCGCGGCGCCCGCGAGCGCATCCTGCCTAGTTGCCATGGCCGCCCTCCTCCAGTTCCCGGCCCAGAGCGGCCATGCCCCGGCGCTCACCGGGCGGCAGCAGCTCGCCCGCGGCGGACAGGATGCCCATGCGCTCCAGCCATGCTTCGAATTCCGGTGCGGGCCGCTTGCCCAGCACCCACCGCAGCCAGGCCACATCGTGGAAGGAGGTGGACTGGTAGCCCAGCATGATGTCATCGGCACCGGGGATGCCCATGACGAAATTGCAGCCCGCCACGCCCAGCAGGGTCAGGAGCATGTCCATGTCGTCCTGGTCGGCCTCGGCGTGGTTGGTGTAGCAGACGTCCTCGCCCATGGGCAGGCCCAGCAGCTTGCCGCAGCAATGGTCCTCCAGACCGGCACGGATGATCTGCTTGCCGTTGAACAGATATTCCGGCCCGATGAAGCCCACCACCGTATTGACCAGCAGGGGACGGTAACGCCGGGCCACGGCATAGACGCGGCATTCCAGGGTCTGCTGGTCCACGCCGAAGTGGGCCCCGGCGGAAAGCGCGCTGCCCTGCCCGGTCTCGAAATACATGACGTTGTCCCCCACCGTGCCGCGCTTCAGGGAGAGGGTGGCGTCCCAGGCCTCGTCCAGCAGGGACAGGGAGATGCCGAAACTGGCATTGGCCTTTTCCGTACCGGCGATGGACTGGAAGCAGAGGTCCACGGGCACGCCGCGCCGGATCATCTCCAGGGTGTTGGTGACGTGGGTCAGCACGCAGCTTTGGGTGGGGATGTCGTAACGGGCGATGACATCGTCCAGCAGGCGGAGCAGGCGCCCGATGGCGGGCAGGCTGTCCGAAGCCGGGTTGATGCCGATGACCGCGTCCCCGGAGCCGTATTGCAGGCCGTCGATGACGGAGGCCAGCACGCCGCGCGCGTCATCGGTGGGGTGGTTGGGCTGCAGGCGCGAGGAAAAACGCCCCGGCAGGCCGATGGTATCGCGAAAGCGCGTCACCACGCTGCACTTGGAGGCCACCAGCACCAGATCCTGGATGCGCATGAGCTTGCTGGCCGCGGCCACCATCTCCGGGGTCAGGCCCGGCGCCAGGGCCGTCAGGGTCGCCGTGTCCGCGGCAGGGGTCAGCAGCCAGTCGCGCAGCTGGCCCACCGTGAAGGAGCTGACCGGCGCAAAGGCCTGCGCATCGTGGCTGTCCATGATGAGCCGGGTGACCTCGTCCGTCTCGTACGGCACCACGCACTCCGACAGGAAACGCTTCAGGGGCACATCGGCCAGGGCCATCTGGGCCCGGATGCGCTCCTCCTCATTCTCGGCCGCGATGCCGGCCAGCACGTCCCCCGAACGCAAGGGAGAGGCTTTGGCCAGCAGTTCGCGCAAGGAACATTTTTCCACAGGATTTTCCAGAAGTTGAAGATTGCCCAACGTCACCGCCGCCTGCCGTGACCGTACCGGGGCCCTGCGGCGGCACCTCAGCCTGATACCCCCTCTGTATAGCCGCAGCCGACGGTCCCGACAAGGCGGATAGGGCCGGGACGCAAAAGCGGAAGAACTGCCCGGAAAGAAGCGCGACCGGCACCGGCCCTCCCAAACGCAGGCACATGGCAAGGCACGGCCCCGCTCCTTCCCGGGATGGACGCGATGCCCGTATACCGCCTTGCCTGCCGTAACTGTGTATCAAACTGTACACTCCGGGCCCGGGGCATTGCCTTGCCCGGCCAAAGGGCTATACTTCTTCCATGTTTTTATGACCGGCAGCATGCTGCCGGGTTTCCTTTCTGCCCCCGCGAGGGCGGGACTGCTCCCCCGCATCCCGTCCCATCAAGGACCGCCCTTTTCCGACGGTCCTTTTTTCATCCCTTATGGACACGAAAAGGGCGCTGCATGTGCAGCGCCCTTTTTTCCTCGAACAGCACCTCTGGGAAGGCACAGACTGTCCCGGCTACTTTTCCTGCTCGGCCTCCCCGATCCAGGTCTGCAGGGCGTCCACGATCTTGCGGGCCTGATCGGCGCTGGAAATGGTGAACTTGCTCTGCTGCCGGTATTCGCCGCCCACCTTCTTGTAGCGGCGGATCACATACTTGTCGGGGCCGTAGGACGAGGTCTGCGGCTTCCACTCCTGATAGCGGAAGAGGATAGTGGTCCAGGCGCCCTTGCTCAGGACGATCTTGTCCAGTTCCTTGAGGATGATCTGTCCGTTCTCCTCATACTCCACTGTGAGATCATCGATGGATTCGCTCAAAACTGCCTTCCTTGCGAACGCGCACCCGGGACGTGCACGGTTGAAGTAAAGAGTCTGCACGGGCCGCCGGGGCCGTGCCATCCCTCTCATGGCGCACAATCTACGCATTTCGGGGCCAAACGGCAAGCCTGCCCCCCCTGGGCGGGCATGGCTGCGGCCCGCACAGACGCATGCGGCTTTCCCGGCTCCGCGCAGTATGGGCCCCTACCCCCTGCCGTTTTCCCCAAAACGGATGGCCGTGCCGCCCTCTCGCCGCAGAAAGTGACGAAGGGCACGACCTGCCGCAACGGGCCTGACCACATCAAGGAAATCACAGAAGAAGGACGAGCTCTCCGGCTCAGGGACGCCGCAGCAGCGACAGGGCGAAACGTTCCACCGGGGCGAAGTCGTCACGCAGGGGCTCCGTAACCGGCAGAGAAGGACGATAACGGCAGGCCAGCATGGCCGCCATCTCCGGCGAATGCCCCGGGCCGTCACGCAGGGCCGCGGCCGTGGCGGCGTCGCTGAACGCCAGCACCATCAGGTTCTGCAACTGGCCGGGATGCCCGGGATCGGTGACGCAAAAGACCTCCACCCGGGCGAAATGCCGTTGCAGCCCGGCATGGATGGCCCGCAGCAGGCGGCCGTCCTCGCCTTCCACAGCAGCGATGACGTTCATGGCCAGCACGCCGCCGGGGCGCAGGGCACGGCGCATGGCGGCAAAGGCCTCCTGCGTGCCCAGATGGAAGGGGATGGAATAGCAGGAGTTGAACACGTCTACCAGCAGGATGTCATACTGTTCCCGCTGCCGGTTGAGGAAGGTCCGGGCATCGGCATGGATCAGGCGCAGACGCGGGTCGTCCCCGGGCAGGAAGAACCAGCGCCGGGCCACGGCGCTCATGCCGGGATCCAGCTCCACCACGGTCAGACGCAGGTCTGCGGCGTCCAGCCCGCTCTTGCCGGACAGCAGCCACTTGGGCACGGAGCCGCCGCCCCCGCCCAGCATGAGGATGTCCCGGGCCTGCGGACGGGCCAGCACGGCCAGGGCATAAAAGCGGGTGTAGTCGAAATAGAGCTCGTCAGGGTCGTCCAGATACATGCCCGACTGGCTGTAGTCGGGATCCGTGGAGAGGATGCGCACCGGCCTGCCCCTGTCGCGGCTCTCGTGGATCAGCATGCAGTTGTAGGGGCTCTCCACCATCAGGGGGCCTTCCGTCCGGCGGAACTGCCGGTCCCAGACGGCCAGCAGGAGCAGCAACAGCACAAGGCCCAGCCGCCCCCAGGGACGGGAGGGCTCGGCCGGCAGCGAGAGCAGCAGCAGGCCCAGGGCCACGCCCCAGAGGATGGTGCCGCTGGCAAAGAAGGAGATGAGGACGAAGCCCCCCAGGAAGGTGCCCACGATGCTGCCCGCCGTGGACAGGGCGTACAGCCGCCCCACCGTGGCGCCGGACGTGGCCACGTCCCGGATGCGCAGCCGAATGATGTAGGGGCTGATCATGCCGCAGCACAGGGCGGGCAGGGCCAGGATGCCCAGAGCACAGGCAACGGCGGCCAGATGGATGTCCGTGATGGCGACGCTCAGCGCCTCCCCCACCAGACGGTGCGTCCCGGCGGCCAGGGCGCTGCCCAGAGAAGCTCCCGTCAGGATGAAGGCCAGCCCCCGCCGGGAAAGGTGCCTGTCGGCCAGGCGGCCTCCCAGCCAGGCCCCCACGGCAAGACAGGCCAGCACCACGCCGATGAGGCTGGTCCAGACCACGGCCGAGGTGCCCACATGCGGGGCCAGCACGCGCGCGCCCACCATCTCCAGCACCATGACCAGGGCGCCGCAACAAAAAGCGATGATCTCCAGCATCGTCGTCCCGTACGCGGGCGTACCCGCAAAAAAAGCGGGGTCAGTCCCGCCGTCCGGCAAAGAAGTCCTGCAACAGGTCCACGCTTTCCCGGGCCAGCACGCCGCCCATATGCCAGACCCGGTGATTGAAGAAAGGCTGGTCCAGCGTCTCGGTGCAGGAAGTCACGGCACCGGCCAGCCTGTCGGCCGCCCCGTAGACCACCCCGGCGAGCCGGGCATGGACCAGGGCCGCGGCGCACATGGCGCAGGGTTCCAGGGTCACCACCAGCACCCCGCCGCCCAGACGGTAATTGCCGCTGGCGGCCCCGGCGGCCCGCAGGGCCAGGATCTCGGCATGGGCCGTGGGATCGTGCAGGGCCACGGGCCGGTTGTGGGCGCGGGCCAGCAGACGGCCATCCGCCGCCACCAGCACCGCGCCCACAGGCACTTCGTCCTCGCGGGCGGCCTGCTGCGCCTCGTCCAGGGCCAGACGCATGAGGGACTCCCAGCTCCAGCCCGGCGGCGCGGAAGGCACGGGCCCGCCGCAGGGGCGTACCAGCGCCCCGTTGCTTACAGGATCACGATCTTGCACAGATGCTCCACCACCTGCTCGGGCGTGTCGCACACCGTGACGAGCTTGTCGATCTCTTCCCGGTTGATGAAACCGCCGTTGGCCATGCTCGTGCGCAGCCACTCCAGCAGGCCCGCCCAGTAGGAAGAATTATAAAGGATGATGGGGAAGGGCCGGATGCGTCCGGTCTGGGCCAGCACGAAGGCCTCGGACAGTTCGTCGATGGTCCCCATGCCGCCGGGCATGACCACATAGGCCATGGCGTACTTCACGAACATGAACTTGCGGGTGAAGAAGTAGCGGAAATTGCAGCGCGTCTTCACATACTGGTTGCAGCCCTGTTCGTGGGGCAGCTCGATGTGCAGGCCCACGGAAACGCCGCCCGCCTCGGCAGCGCCCTTATTGGCCGCTTCCATGACGCCGGGGCCGCCGCCGGTGATGACGCCGAAGCCCTTTTCCACCAGCATCCGGGCCAGACGCTCGGCATCCCGGTATTCGGGCGTGTCGGAGGTGGAGCGGGCCGAGCCGAAGATGGACACGCAGTTGGTGCCCAGCTTGTTCAGGGTATCCAGGGCCTGGACCATTTCGGCCATGATGCGGATAGTGCGCCAGGACTCCGTGGTCATGGCATTGAGATCGTCGATGACGTTCTGCCGGATCTCCATGAAAGCCTCCTTGTTGCGAGGATCGCAGAAAAGAAGAATGAATCTTCATCTTAAACCGCCCGGAACAGCCCGTCAAAGGTTTATGGGGCCTTGCGCTTCCGGGGCAGGAAGCGCATAGTGAAGAATCCCCCGCTTGCATCCGGCAAGCAGAACATCACCCCGGAGCATCCCATGAAAGTCCAGTTTCTCGGCGCTGCCCAGACCGTTACCGGCTCCTGTTATATGATAGAGGCCTGCGGCAAGCGTTTCTGTATCGACTGCGGCATGCACCAGGGCAACAAGGCCATCGAGGAGCGCAACCGCAATCCCCGTCCCTACGCCCCTGGCAATATCGACTTCATCCTCGTGACCCACGCGCATATCGACCATTCCGGTCTGCTGCCCCTCATGGTGCGCGAAGGTTTCAGCAAGCCCATCTACTGTACCAAGGCCACCAGCGAACTGCTGGACATCATGCTGCAGGACAGCGCCCACATCCAGGAGATGGAAGCCCAGTGGGAAGCCAAAAAGTACAGCCGCCGCGGCCTCAAGAACCCGCCCGCAGCCCTGTACACCACCGAGGACGCCCTCAAGACCGCCGAGCTCCTGCACCCCGTGGCCTACCATGAGGACTTCGAGCCCGCCCCGGGCATCAAGGTCACCTACTATGATGCGGGCCACATCCTCGGCTCCGGCTCCCTGCGCCTGGAAGTGACCGAGGACGACAAGACCACCAGCATCATCTTCTCGGGCGACATCGGCCGTCCCCAGGCCCTCATCGTGCGCGACCCCGAAAGCCCGCCCAAGGCCGATTACATCTTCATGGAGTCCACCTACGGCGACCGCAACCACAAGGACGAGGACATCAGCGACCAGGAACTGGCCGACGCCATCGCCTACAGCTACAGCAAGGGCGAAAAGGTCATCATCCCCGCCTTTGCCGTGGAGCGCACGCAGGAGATCCTCTACTGTCTGCACATCCTCCAGAGCAAGGGCAAGCTGCCCGCGGACATGCCCGTCTTCGTGGACAGCCCCCTGGCCATCCGCGCCACCGAGGTCTTCCGCCGCAACCGCGAGCTCTTCGACGAGGACGCCCAGAAGATGCTGCACCAGGGCGACGACCCCTTCGAGCTGCCCAACCTTCGCTACACCCTGGATGCCGCAGAATCCCAGAGCATCAACGACTACAAGGGCCCGGCCATCATCATCTCGGCCAGCGGCATGTGCAACGCTGGCCGTGTGCGCCATCACCTCAAGCACAACATCTGGAAGCCCGGGGCCAGCATCGTCTTCGTGGGCTATCAGGCCGTGGGCACCCCCGGCCGCAAGATCGTGGAAAAAGCCAGCAAGATCACCCTGTTCGGTGAAGATATGGACATCGCCGCCCGCATCTACACCATCAACGGCTTCTCCGCCCACGCCGGGCAGGACCAGCTGCTCTCCTGGCTGGAGCCCCTGGTCCACGACAAGGCCAACGTGGTCCTGGTCCACGGTGAAGAAAAGGCCCAGACCACCCTTTCCGGCCTGATCAAGGAAAAGTTCGGTGTGACCCCGCTGGTGCCCGGCTATATGGAAGAGATGATCCTCGAAGGCCATCAGGTGGCCCAGACCGTCCAGCACGAGGCCCTGGCCCATCCCCGCATCAACTGGGACTTCCTCACCGGCGAAGTGGAACGCAAGTGGGGCATGTTCAAGGGCAAGCTGGCCGACGTGGAGCAGAGCCCCTGGGTCCAGCAGACCGAACTGCAGGACGCCCTGGCCAAGATGGATTACGCCCTGACCCGTCTCCTTTCCCGCATGTGACCGTCTTACGGGGCGCGGCCTTGGGGCCGCGCCCTTCCGCGCTTTACGGGATGCCCCGGCCGCCCATTGACGGAAGGGCCGCCCCGCAGGTACAAGTCTTTTCCCTGCCCTGAGGGCACCCTTTGTACAGCCAACCGCCGTTCATCCACGGCACAGAAAATACAGGAAAAACCATGCGCATCATCTCCGGCAGACTGGGCGGCAGACGCATCAAGACCGTGGAGGGCGAAGGCTACCGCCCGGCCATGGGCAAAACGCGCGAATCCCTGTTCTCCATGCTCACCTCGCGGGGCGTGGTCTGGGAAGGGGCGCGCGTGCTCGACCTTTTCGCCGGCAGCGGCAGCCTGGCCTTCGAAGCCGTGAGCCGCGGCGCCGAGCTGGCCGTGCTGGTGGAGAATTCCGCCGTGGCCGCCCGCTGCCTGGCCGACAACATCCGCCAGCTGGGCGTGGAGGACTGCGTGCGCCTGATCCGCGACGACGTGCGCAAGACCCTGAACAATACGCCCATGGGCTGTTTCGACCTGGTCTTCCTGGACCCGCCCTACCGCAAGAACCTGCTCAACGCCACCCTGCAGGGCCTGCTCAAACGTAACTGGCTGGCGCCCGGCGCCCTCATCTGCGCCGAGATCGAAAAAGACGCCGTCGTGGCCGCTCCCGACAGTCTGGAACTGCTGGTGGAACGCCATTTTGGTCAAACCCGCATACTGATATGGACACTCGCATGAAACTGGCACTCTATCCCGGCACTTTCGACCCCCTGACCAATGGGCATCTGGCCCTCATCCGCCGCGGCCTGGCCGTCTTCGACCAGATCGTGGTGGCCGTGGCCGACAATACGCCCAAGTTCCCCCTCTTCTCCCAGGAAGAGCGCGTGGCCATGGCCCGCGAGGCCGTGGGCGACGACGACCGCATCCTGGTGGAACCCTTCACCGGCCTGACCGTGGAATATGCGGCCAAGCGCGGGGCCTGTGCCATCCTGCGCGGTCTGCGCGCCGTCTCGGACTTCGAATACGAATTCCAGCTGGCCCTCATGAACCGCCGCCTGCAGCGCGACATCCAGACCGTGTTCCTGATGACCGACTACCAGTGGCTGTTCATCAGCTCCACCATCGTCAAGGCCGCGGCCAGCCACGGCGCCGACATCGTGGGCCTGGTGCCCGAGAACGTGCGCCTGCGCCTGATGGAAAAGTACCAGCGCGGCGAAGTGCGTCAGGCCACCCCCTGCCTCTCCGCCCCCTACGGCGGCTTCCGCGTCAACAAATAAGATGGCCGCGCCCCTGCCCGTCATCTGTCTGGCCGGCCCCACGGGCTGCGGCAAGACCGCTGCGGCCCTGGCCCTGGCCGAAGCCCTGGGCGGCGAGGTCATCAACGCAGACTCCCGCCAGGTCTACAGCGATTTTCCGCTCATCACGGCCCAGCCCTCGCCCGAGGAACAGGCCTGCTGTCCGCATCACCTGTACGGCTTTCTGCCCACGGAACAGAAGATCAGCGCCGGCCGCTGGGCCGACCAGGCCGTGGCCGAGGCAAAGGCCGTGCTGGCCCGGGGCCATGTGCCCCTGCTGGTGGGCGGCACCGGCCTGTACTTCCAGGCCCTGCTGCACGGCATCGCCGAGATACCGGCCATCGATCCGGCCATCACCGCCGCCCTCACGGCCCGGCTGGCCGAGGAGGGCCCGGCGGCCCTCCATGCCGAACTGGCCGCCAAAGATCCCGCCTACGCGGCCCGCATCCATCCCAATGACCGCCAGCGCATCGTGCGTGCCCTGGAAGTGCTGGCCGGCACCGGCCATACCTTCAGCTGGTGGCACGAGCACGGCATGCCCGAACCGCCCTGCGCCGGGCCCTTGCTGGTGCTGGACATGGAGCTGGATGCCCTGACGCCCCGCCTGGCCCGCCGCATCGACCTGATGCTGGAACAGGGGGCCCTGGACGAGGCCCGCGCCGCCCGGCGGCGCTGTGACGATGCCGCGGCCCCCGGCTGGTCCGGCATCGGCTGCGCCGAAGTGCTGGCCCATCTGCGCGGCGAGCTTTCCCTGGAGGAATGCCGCCGCCTCTGGCTGCACAACACCCGCGCCTATGCCAAGCGCCAGCGCACCTGGTTCCGGGCCCGCAGCGAGGCCCGCTTCTTCGCCCCGCAGGATCTGGACGGCCTGCTGGCGGCCGCCCGGCAGGCCTGCTGAACCGGGGCGGGCGGACGCCCGCTCTCCCCTCCCCAGCCGGCAGACAGATCACGGCACCATGCCCGGCACGGCCGCGGTATGGTGCTTTTTTCATGCCCGTACGGAGGTCCTTCCCCGCAGAGAGCAGGGCCCGGCCTCTGGAGCCCCCTTTTTGACGCGTGTCACAAGAGATTTCTCAAAATATTTCTTGACATCCCGCCCGTTCTCCCCTCCCACCCGCTCCCGCCTTCTTTGCCTGATCCGTTCCCGAAACAGGGCCAGCCGCAAGGATTTTTCCCGCCGCGGTCCCCTTTTTCTCCAGCCCGGATGCCCCAATACCAGCGTACAAGTAAGCTTTTCTGCTCGCGACCTCCCCTTGACGTGGCCTTGTGCCTGCGATAACTTGCCACACATTATTGGTGTGTTTGGCTCATGAGAGCCGGAGGACGCCCGCGGCTCCACGCTGCGGGAGAATGGGGAAAAGTCTGTTTCAAAAGGACGAGCACATGAGGAACGGTAAAGCACTGCTTTTGGCGGCGGTGATTGCCTTGGCCGGCGTGGCCTGTCTGATGCTTCCCGAAGCCAACCGCGCTGTGGCGGTGGGTCTGGAAGAATCCGACGCGGAAATGCCTAATGCCACGGTTCTCTTTCCGGTCAGCGAAAAGCCCAATCCCAAGGGCGCCAGCATGACGCCGGTGACATTCAACCATCAGGCTCACGTCGACAAAATCGACGATTGCACGGCCTGTCATCACACGGGCGACATGGTGGCCTGTAGCACCTGTCATACCGTGGAAGGCAAAGCCGAGGGCAACTTCATCAACCTTGAGCGCGCCATGCACGCCACCAAGATTGCCCCGCGCAAGGATGGCGTCACGCCCAAGAGCTGTGTGAGCTGCCACGAAGAGCAGTACAAGGAACGCCGCGAATGCGCCGGCTGCCACGAGATCGTCACTCCCAAGCGTGACGACCAGTGGTGCGGCGTCTGCCACGTGGTCACCTCCAAGATGACCCCCGAACAGTACCAGCTGGGCGTGGCCGGCAAGCTGTCCGCCGAGGACCGCGTCGCCCTGGCCGAAGCCACCATCGCCGAACGCAAGCCCGTGGACTACCTGGCCCCCGAAGCCTGCCCCTACAAGGTGGAGATCGGCAGCCTGTCCGACAAGTTCGAGCCCAACCTCTTCAACCATCGTCGTCACGTCTCTTCGCTCATGAAGCGCATTGAAGGCGACAATCTGGCCAAGGCGTTCCACAGCGAACCCGAGATCCTGTGCGCCACCTGTCACCATCGCAGCCCCCTGTCGGCCACTCCGCCCAAGTGCGGCAGCTGCCACTCCGCCAAGATCGATCCCCGCGTGCCCGAGCGTCCCACGCTGAAGGCCGCGTATCATCTGCAGTGCATGGGTTGCCATGACGGCATGGACGTTGCCCGTCCCCTCGATACGTCCTGCGCGTCCTGCCACAAGCCGCGTGCGACCGAGAACGCCAACTAGCTGGAGAGTACGATTATGGATCGTAGAAAATTTCTGACCATCCTGGGCAGCGCTGGCGTCGCTTCCGCATTGGGCACGGCACAAGTGGCCAAGGCCGGCGGCACCCATATGTTCCCTTACTATGAAGACAGCTACGGCGTCCTGCACGATACCACCCGCTGCATCGGCTGCCGCAGCTGCGAAGAGGCTTGCAACAAGGTCAACAACCTGCCCAAGCCCGAAAAGCCCTTCACCGACCTTTCCGTCTGTGACAAGCATCGTCGTACCTCCGCCGATGCCTGGACGGTGGTCAACAAGTACGAAGTGGGCGGCAAGCCCGTGTTCCGCAAGCTGCAGTGCTTCCACTGCAACGACCCGGCCTGTGCCTCCGCCTGTTTCGCCAAATGCTTCCAGAAGCAGCCTGACGGCAGCGTGACCTACGACGGTTCCCAGTGCGTGGGCTGCCGTTACTGCATGATCGCCTGCCCCTTCTATGTGCCCGGCTTCGAATACGACGAGGCCTGGGACCCGTTGGTCCAGAAGTGCACCTTCTGCGAACCCCGCCTGAAGGAAGGCAAGCTGCCCGGCTGTGTGGAAGCCTGCCCCATGGACGCCCTGACCTTCGGCCGCCGTTCCGACCTCATCAAGATCGCCCGCAAGCGTATCGCCGAGAACCCCGGCAAATACGTGGACTACATCTATGGCGAATGGGACGCCGGCGGTACCGCCTGGATGGTCCTGGCTCCCAAGCCGACCCCGTCGGCCGTCAAGGCCGCCGGTACGGCCGATGCCGGCCATACCTTCAAGGAACTGGGTCTGGACACCCACCTGGGCAACCGTCCCATGGGTGAACTGACCTACGGCGCCCTGGGTGCCGTGCCCATGATCATCGCCTTCTGGCCCATCCTCTTCGGTGGCGCCTACGGCATGACCAAGCGTCGTGAGGCCATGAGCAAGGCCGCCCAGGAAAAGACCGTCCAGACCGCCAAGGAAGATGTGACGGCCGCCATGGACGCCGCTGTGCGCAGCATCGAGCAGAATCAGGGTCCCGTGGCCGCCGATGAGGCCCGCAAGGCCATGATCCAGGCCCTCAAGGCCCGTGAAGCTCAAAACGGCTGCGACGGCTGCTGCGGCTGCAAGCACGGGGAGGATAAGTAAATGTCCCAGCACCAAATCGTGATCCCCACCAAGGACAAACTGTTCAACCTTGGTGAGTTTTCCCTGCGTCGCCCCGGCAACATGATCACCGCGGTCATCCTGGTCGTGGGCTTCGTACTGACCTTCATCCGCTTCACCCAGGGTATCGGCTCCATCACCAACCTGTCCGATACCATGCCCTGGGGCATGTGGATCGGCTTCGACCTGCTCTGCGGCGTGTGTCTGGCCGCCGGTGGTTACTTCACCACCGTGGCCTGCTACGTCATGGGCATGAAGCACTTCCATTCGGCCGTGCGCCCCGCTGTGACCACCGCCTTCCTGGGCTACGCCTTCGTGGTGTTCGCCCTGCTGTATGACCTTGGTCACCCGCTGCGTCTGCCCTACATGTTCTTCTTCCCCGGCACCACCTCCGTTCTGTTCGAAGTGGGTCTGTGCGTGGCTACCTACCTGACCGTGCTGTTCATCGAATTCTCGGTGGCTCCCATGGAATGGCTGTCCTGCAAGTTCCCCTTCCTCAAGAAGTGGCGCAAGGTCGTGGTGCGCTGCACCATCATCCTGACCATCTTCGGCGTGTGCCTGTCCACCCTGCACCAGTCCTCGCTGGGCGCCCTCTACCTGATCGCCCCCGGCAAGCTGCATCCGCTGTGGTACTCCCCCTTCATGCCCATGTTCTTCTTCGTCAGCTCCATGGCTGCCGGTTGCTCCATGGTCATCTTTGAAGGCATGTGGGCCCACAAGGGCGTGCACCACTACATGGACGAGACCCACCTGCGCGAAACTGACGAAGTGGTCTTCAGCTTCTCCAAGGCCGGTGCCTTCATCCTCTTCGGCTACTTCATGCTGAAGCTCATCGACATGCTGGTCCAGGCCAACCTGCCTTACCTCTGCACCGGTTACGGTCTGTGGTGGCTGGTGGAAATGCTGTTCTTCGTGCTGACGCCCGCTCTGCTGTATGCCAAGGGCTCTCGCGACCGCAACATCAAGCTCTGCCGCTTCGCTTCCGCCAACGCCGTGCTGGGTATCGTCCTGAACCGTTTCAACGTGTCCATGATCGCCTTCAACTATGCCCTGCCCGCTGACGAGCGCTACTTCCCCAGCATCTGGGAAGTGTGCATCTCCATCTTCGTGGTGACCCTGATCGTGACCGTGTACCGCTTCATCGTCTATCACATGCCGGTGCTGTACGAACACCCCGACTTCAAGGACGCCCACTAGGACAGGAGGAAAATCATGGAATTCCATACCTTTTACGACTACTTCCTCTACACCAAGAACTGGGCCTACGTCATGATGTTCGTGACCCTGCCCGTCTACGTTCTCTACTGGAACACCATGCTGTTCCCCAAGAAGGGCCCCTGGCTCTTTGGTGACGACGACGAGCATTAGGCCGTACGCAAACCACACAAACCGAAAGGGCGGGGGTGACCCCGCCCTTTTTCGTATCTGCGCTCCGGCGCTCGCCCGGGGAGTATTGCTCGCCCGGGAGCATGTTCCATCCGCCGGGCATCCCTCCCTTCCCCGCCATCCCCTTGCGGCTGCCCCGCCGGGCTGCTATGCTGTCGCCTGTCCGTGATCCGTCCCTGCCGGGGCATCCGCGCCTGCACGGCCGGCGCCCATGCGGCACCGGGCACGGCGGACACCACATCCCGCCCCCAGCGGGCGCAACTCCTGTACCGAGGATAGTATGGACAAAGTGCTTGTCATGGGTATCGGCAACCTGCTCCTCACCGACGACGGTGTCGGCGTCCACGCCGCCCAGACCCTGGCCGGGGAATCCTGGCCCGAAAACGTCACCATCATGGAAGCGGGTACCTTCACCCAGGATGTCTTCTATCTGTTCAAGGGCTTTGCCCATGTGCTCATCCTGGACATCGTCCATGGCCATGCCGGACCCGGCACGGTCTATCATCTGACCGAGAACCAGCTGGTGGACAACGAGAAGCAGCGCCTCTCCATCCACGATATCGACCTGCTGGATTCCCTGCGCATGGCCGAGATGCTCCACGGCTCCCGCCCCAACCTCACCGTCATGGGCATGGAGCCCGCGGACTACACCTCCTGGAGCATGGAGCTTTCCCCCGTCGTGCAGGAACGCTTCCCCGCCTATCTGGACGAGGTCCGCAAGGAGATCCTGCGCCTGTCCCGCCAATACGCCGGGAACGATCCCGACAGTACCTGTTAACCATCGAGGAAGAGTCATGTGTCTTGCCATTCCGGCCCAGGTGGTCGAACTCCAGGAACAGGGCATGGCCCGCGTGCGTGTGGGCGAAAGCCAGACCTACCTTACCGCTTCCATGCTCCTGCTGCCCGAGCCGCCCAAGGTCGGTGATTACGTCATCGTCCACGCGGGCTTCGCCCTGCACAGCCTCACCCCTGAGCAGGCCCAGGAGAGCCTGGCGGCCCTGCGCGAGGTGGCCGAGGCCATCGAAGGGCAGAAACCCCTGTTCTGATCCGCAGCGACAGCAAAGGGCTTTCCCGTGGGAAAGCCCTTTTCATCATCCTGCAGCTGGGCCCGGCCATTCACCAGTACGCTCCCGCCCCCCTGTCCCCTCTCCGCCGTCCGCGGCCGTTTCCGCCAGCTTTCCCTGCCTCCGGCGGGGCCTTTGGCCCACCCGGAAAAGCCCGCATCCGCATGTGCCGGGCAGCGGCCGTGTCCCCGGCTGCGTTTTCCGGCGGAAAAGCGCGTCAGGGCGGCCTTTCCTGCTGCCCTTTCCTTGACTTTACAAACGTATTTGCCGAAACTTAGGCGCTTTTTACATTGCCTGAGGAGCCAGCATGAGCGACTATAAAAAAACCCTGAATTTGCCCAAGACCGCCTTCCCCATGAAGGCCAATCTTGCCCAGCGCGAGCCCCAGCAGCTCAAGCAGTGGGAAGAAACCAAAGCCTGTGAAGCCATGATCGAGAACTGCACCGACAAGGGTGCGTTCGTCCTGCATGACGGCCCGCCGTATGCCAACGGTCATATCCACATGGGCACGGCCCTGAACAAGATCCTGAAGGATATCGTGGTCAAGTCGCGCAACATGCAGGGCTATCGCGCCCACTATGTGCCCGGCTGGGACTGCCACGGCCTGCCCATCGAGCACAAGGTGGAACAGGAACTGAAGGAAAAGAAAAAGACCCTGCCCGCCCACGTGGTGCGCAAGATGTGCCGCGACTACGCCGGCAAGTGGATCGACATCCAGCGCAAGGAGTTCAAGCGCCTGGGCGTGCTGGGCAACTGGGACGATCCCTACAAGAGCATGAACCCCGCCTATGAGGCCGCCACGGCCCACGAACTGGCCAAGTTCGTGGACAAGGGCGGTGTGGTGCGCGCTAAGAAGCCCATCTACTGGTGCTGCTCCTGCCATACGGCCCTGGCCGAAGCCGAAGTGGAATACGGCGACCATACCTCGCCCTCCATCTTCGTGCGCTTCGCCCTCAACGACGCCGCCCTGGCCCAGCGCATCCCCGGCGCCGATCCGTCCCGCGCCTATGTGGTCATCTGGACCACCACGCCCTGGACCCTGCCGGACAACATGGCCGTCTGCCTGCATCCCGAGTTCACCTACGTGCTGGTGGAGACCGGCGGCTGCCAGTACCTGCTGGCCGAAGAGCTGCTGGAAGGCTGCGCCAAGTCCTTCGGCTGGGAAGACGTGACCGTGGTGGGCCGCGCCACCGGTCAGGAGCTGGAAGGCCTCATCGCCCGTCATCCCTTCTATGACCGCCAGTCCCCCCTGATCCTGGGCCGCCACGTGACCCTGGATGCCGGTACCGGCTGCGTCCACACCGCTCCCGGCCACGGCCGCGAGGACTACGAAGTGGGCCTGGCCTACAAGCTGGACGTCTACTCGCCCCTGGACGATGCGGGCCGCTTCCTGCCGTCCGTGGAATTTTTCGCCGGTCTCAACGTCTTTGAAGCCAACCCCAAGGTCATCGAAAAGCTGACCGAAGTGGGCGCCCTGCTCAAGACCGCCAAGATCAGCCACTCCTACCCGCACTGCTGGCGCTGCAAGCAGCCGGTCATCTTCCGTGCCACCACCCAGTGGTTCATCAGCATGGAAAAGAACGACCTGCGCAAGAAGGCCCTCAACGCCATCGACACCAAGGTGCAGTGGATCCCCGCCTGGGGCCGCGACCGCATCTACAACATGATCGAGTCCCGTCCCGACTGGTGCATCTCGCGCCAGCGTCAGTGGGGCGTGCCCATCATGGCCCTGCTCTGCAAGGACTGCGGCGAAGCCTGGAACGACGCCAAGTGGATGCACGAGATGGCCGACCGCTTCGCCAAGCACCCCACGGGCTGCGACTACTGGTATGAAGCGCCCCTGGAAGAGATCGTGCCCGAAGGCCTCAAGTGCCCCCACTGCGGCGGCCAGCACTGGGAAAAGGAAGACGACATCCTCGACGTGTGGTTCGACTCCGGTACCAGCTTCGCCGCCGTGCTGGAGAGCCGCCCCGAGCTCTCCGCGCCTGCCGACCTGTATCTGGAAGGCTCGGACCAGCACCGCGGCTGGTTCCACAGTTCCCTGCTGGTGGCCGAAGGCACCCGTAACGATCCGCCCTACAAGGCCGTGCTGACCCACGGCTATGTGGTGGACGGCGACGGCCGCAAGATGTCCAAGTCCATCGGCAACGTTATCGCCCCGCAGGAACTCATCGACAAGTACGGCGCCGAGATCGTGCGCCTGTGGGTCTCCTCGGTGGAATACCGCGAAGACATCCGCATCTCGGAACAGATCCTGGGCCGACTGGTGGATGCCTACCGCCGTATCCGCAACACCTGCCGCTTCATCCTGGGCACCATCAACGACCTGACCCGCGCCGACCTGCTGCCCCTGGACCAGCTGCTGCCTCTGGACCGCTACGCGCTCCATGCCGCCGCCCAGGTGCATGACCGCGTGCAGGATGCCTACATGACCTACGACTTCCACAAGGTCTACCACACCCTGCACAACTATTGCGTGACCGACCTCTCGGCCGTGTATCTGGACATCCTCAAGGACCGTCTGTATTCCTCCGCTCCCGCCAGCAAGGAACGCCGCTCGGCCCAGACCGCCCTATACCACCTGCTCTGCATGCTGGTGCGCGACATGGCCCCGGTGCTGTCCTTCACCGCCGAAGAGATCTTCCACCACCTGCCCAACGACCTGCGCGACGACGTGCCCACCGTCTTTGCCCTGCCGCCCGTGGACAGCAAGCCCTATCTGCTGGAAGACGGCGTGCGCGACGACTGGAACGTGCTGCTGGCCGTGCGCGGCGCCGTGACCCGCGCCATCGAGCCCCTGCGTCGCGACAGCGTGGTGGGCCATTCGCTGGATACCAGCGTGACCCTTTATGTGGCCGACGAACTGCGTGAACGCTTGGAAGGCCTGCACACCGACCTGCGCGCCTTCTTCATCGTCTCGCAGCTGCATCTGGCGCCCCTGGCCGAAGCTCCGGCCGACGCCGTGCAGGACGCCGAAGTGGCCGGTCTGGCCGTGGGCGTGGCCAAGGCCGCCGGTGAAAAGTGCGAACGCTGCTGGATCTACAGCACCGAACTGGGCAGCGATCCCACGCACCCCACCCTCTGCCCCCGCTGTGCCAAGGTCATGGCGGAACTGCCTGAGGCGTAATGCGCAAATATACGATCCTGGGCGGCTACGGCCTGCTGGCGCTGGTCCTTGACCAGCTGACCAAGTGGTGGGCCGTGGCCGCCATCGATCCCCTGCAGCCCGTGACGGTCATCCCCGGCCTGCTGGATCTGGTGCTGGTCCACAACCGGGGCGCTGCCTTCGGCTTTTTGAACCGTTCCGACATCCAGTGGCAGTTCTGGCTGTTCCTGGGCGCGACCGTGGTGGCCGCCGTGGCCATCGTGGCCCTGCTGCGCAGCTCCCGCTTCAATGCCTGGCTCAGTGCCGGGCTGGGGCTGGTGCTGGGGGGCGCACTGGGCAATCTGGTGGACCGCATCCGCTTTCGGGCGGTCATCGACTTTGTGGATGTCTATGTGGGGCAGTGGCACTGGCCCGCCTTCAACGTGGCGGACATGGCCATCTGCGTCGGTGCCTTCCTGGCCTGCATCGTCATCTGGCGCACCCCGGAAGCCCCGGAAAAGAGCAAGGAGAAAAAATCATGACCTTTGCCTGGTGGCACGTCCTGGTGGCCCTGATCCCCATCCTGCCCAACCTCTGGAGCATCTGGCATATCTGGAACCACCGCTTCTCATCCTTCCAGCAAAAGGCCATCTGGCTGGTCATCGCTGTTTTCCTGCCTGTGCTGGGGGGCCTGATCTATATTTTCGCCGGTCGCAAGCACGCCGGTGAAAAACTTTAAAACGGGAGACCAAGACTCTATGAACAGCAAACGTCTTCTTCCTCTGTGTGGCCTGATCTGCGCCACCGCCATGCTGGGCGCTTGCGTGGGTCAGGGCAGCAGCAACGCTGCCAACGAAAGCATGTATCTTGAGCAGCGCGTGCAGGAACACGATACCCTGCTGCGCCAGATGCAGCCTGCCCAGGCCGAAGTCTGGAACCAGGTGCAGGCCATGCGCCAGGAACTGAACACCCTCAAGGGCCTGGTGGACGACCTGAAGAACGTGGGCGGTGCCGCTGCCCTGGCTGAACGCGTGCGTGCCCATGATGCCGCCCTGCGCCAGGTGGAGACCAGCATGGCCCTCAACCTCAACCTGGGCGAGCCCATGGCCGCCGGTGGCGCCGCTCCGGCCCATGCCGCCGCGCCCCAGGCCAATGCGCCCCTGTTCCAGCCCCAGCAGAACCCCTATGCCGCGCCCGCCGCTGGTGCCGCTGCCGGTGCAGCAGCCGGTGCCGCCGCCGGTCTGGCTACCGGCCCTTACGGTGATGCCGCCGCTGCTCCTGCCGCCGCTCCGGCCGCTGCGGGCAGCACCTGGGGCCAGCCCACGCCCCAGCCCGAAGCCAAGCCCGCTGCGAAGAAGGACATCTCGCTGGCCCTGTATGACGCCGGCCTCAATGCCTTCCAGGCCCGCAAGTACGATGAGGCCCAGCGTTCTTTCGCCGACTTCATGAAGAACTATCCCACGCACAGCATGGCTCCCGACGCGCAGTACTATCTGGCCGAGTGCTACTTCCAGCGCAACCAGTTCCCTGACGCCGCCCTGGCCTACGACACGGTCATCACCAAGTTCTCCAAGAGCAACCGTACTCCGGGCGCTTACCTGAAGCAGGGCATCTGCTTCAGCAAGATGAACCAGAAGGCCGCCGCCAAGGCCCGCATGAACGAGCTCATCAAGAAGTACCCCAACTCGCCCGAAGCGGCCCGTGCCAAGAACTTCCTCAAGACCAACAAGTAAGGCACGCGCCTGACAGATATGAAAAAGCCGGTGGCCAAAGCCACCGGCTTTTTTTATGTCCGCCGTCCGGGGAAGCTTGCGAACGGTCGACCGCTCCGCTGCGGCTCTTCCGTCCGGGCAGGGATGCGGACAGGCCATCGTGCCCCGCCGCCCCTCTCGCAGAGCCCGCGGGCAACTGCCCTGGCCGGGATGACATAGAGTATCCCGGCCCCCAAAAGACGAAGGGCCCCGTTGCCGGGGCCCTGTCTGGTGCGTTTGGTGTGGAGGTTTATGGGTTTGAGGAGGGAATGAAGAAGAAAGGTTCGTTATGACGTCAAAGCTGTCTACTGGCCCAGTTCGTGGCGCAGCCAGCTCTTGATGGCGGGGGTGGGTTCGCTGATGCCGCGCCACTTGCCGTGCACGGATTCGTATTCGGACAGCAGGTGGTGGGGAAGCGGCATGGTGAACAGGTCTTCAGCGTTTTCGGAGTTGCGGCGCACCAGGCGGATGACGGGTTCCTTGCCCCAGCTGTCCACCACGAAGTAGTGGGACACATCTTCCTTGGAGCGCACGGGCGGATATTCGGAGTGCCAGTCGTTGTTGCCCCATTCGAGGTACATGGTCACGGCGTGTTCAGGGCTCAGGTTCCAGGAAATATCATAAAGAGCATAATCTTGCAGGCGGTTCATATACTCCTCCATGTGCTTTTTTGAATAGTAATGATTCTTAATTAAAAAATCAATACCTAGCGCAAAAATAAGTAATATTTTTTATTCTCAAATCATTCCAGCGTATTATAAGATGAAGATTGGCACAAAAAGCTGTTTTCCGCGCCGTCCGCCCTTTATCCACGGGCTTGGGCCGTGTATGCTTGCTCCTGCGCCGGACCGATCCGGCACCGCAGACAAAGGAGTCAGTATGGACGTCAACAAGGTTTTGCAGGAACTCAAGGCCCGCCCCGGCTTCACCGACCATGTGGGCATGATGCTGGTACACAATGGCGTTGTCCGCGGCTGGTCGCGCAAGGATCATGCGCCGGTCAGCTCCATCACCGTCAGCCATGACCAGGCCAAGATGGACGCCATTTGTCATGAGATGGAGCAGCGCCCCGGCATCTTCGCCATCGTGGCCCAGGCCAATGGAGGGGAATTGCAGCCCGGTGACGACCTGCTCCTGCTGGTGGTGGCCGGTGACATCCGCGAGAACGTCAAAGCCACCTTTGCCGAGCTGCTGGACCGCATCAAGTCCGAAGCCGTCATCAAACAGGAACACGGCCCGGAAGCCTAGACCGGTGCCGTTCAGGGAGGAGCCCTCTGCCCTGCTGCCGCATCCGCACGGAACCGCGGCCGCCCTTGCCCGCAAGGACGATGGTGACAGCGGCAGAAGCTTCGGATGCCCGTGGCTGCCCGTATCGCCCGCAGTTTCCTGCCTCAACAGGCAGGGCCTGCGGGCAAGCTTCTTTAAAGAAGAGGCCCCTGTTTTAACGGGGAAGCCCCTCCCTCCTGCTCTTCCCTTCCCCTTGGCCTTCCCCTTGATCTTCCCCGGCCCGGCTCTTCCCGCAGGCAGGCAAGTCCGGCCCTGCCCAATGAAGATCCCGCTCCCGCTGGGCAGCCTGCTGCAGCTTTTCCCCACAGCCCTCCCCCGCCCCAGCTGGTCGCCAGACGCGCTTTCTCCTGTCCGTGAGGGCATTTTTCCCCCTCGGTGCATTGCCAAAGCCGTGTTTTGACCTTACTTCTACGGCATGCGCGACCGTTTGTGACGCCCGGCCCCCGGTGCCGGGCCCTTTCACGCACGGCCCGTCCGTTTTTTTCAGGATGCACACGGTCGCGCGCCTGCCCCGGGGCAGGCCATCCCGCCAAACGAGGAGAACGCATGTTCGGTTTCATTTTCAAAAAGATTTTCGGCAGCAAGAACGACCGCTACCTGCGCCGCCTGCGCCCCATCGTGGCGCGCATCAACGCGCTCGAACCCCAGATGCAGGAACTGGCCGACGAGGACTTCGCCCAGCGCATGGCGGAATACCGCCAGCAGGTGCAGGCCGGTGAACGCACCCTGGACGACCTTCTGCCCGAAGTCTTCGCCCTGGTCCGCGAAGCCTCCCGCCGTGTCATGGGCATGCGCCACTATGACGTGCAGCTGGTGGGCGGCATCGTGCTGCACCGCGGCAAGATCGCCGAAATGAAGACCGGTGAAGGCAAGACCCTGGTGGCCACCCTGCCCGTGGCCCTCAATGCCCTTTCCGGCAAGGGCGTGCATGTGGTGACCGTCAACGACTACCTGGCCACCCGCGACGCCCAGTGGATGGGCAAGCTCTACAACTTCCTGGGCCTTTCCGTGGGCGTCATCGTCAACGGTCTTGACGACCAGGCCCGCAAGGAAGCCTACGGCGCCGACATCACCTACGGTACCAACAACGAGTTCGGCTTCGACTATCTGCGCGACAACATGAAGTTCTACGCCACGCAGCTGGTGCAGCGCGGCCACAACTTCGCCATCGTGGACGAAGTGGACTCCATCCTCATCGACGAGGCCCGTACCCCGCTCATCATCTCCGGCGCTTCCGACGAAAGCGTGGGCATGTACCGCGCCATGGACCAGATCGTGCGCCAGCTGGGCCCCGAAGACTACACCGTGGACGAGAAGGCCCGCACCGCAATGCTCTCCGAGGAAGGCGTGGCCCACTGCGAAGCCCTGCTGCATGTGGACAACCTCTTCGACCCGGCCAACATCACCCAGCAGCACTGCATCCTGCAGGCCCTGAAGGCCCATCACGTCTTCAAGCGCGACGTGGACTACATCGTGCAGAACGACAAGGTGGTCATCGTGGACGAGTTCACGGGCCGCCTCATGGACGGCCGCCGCTATTCCGACGGTCTGCACCAGGCCCTGGAAGCCAAGGAAAACGTCACCATCGCCGCCGAGAACCAGACCCTGGCCTCCATCACCTTCCAGAACTATTTCCGCATGTATGACAAGCTGGCGGGCATGACCGGTACGGCCGATACCGAAGCCGTGGAATTCCACCAGATCTACAATCTGGAAGTGGTCTCCATCCCGCCCAACAAGCCCATGCAGCGCAAGGACTACCCCGACCTCATCTACCGTACCCGCAAGGAAAAGTACGATGCCATCATCGAGGCCATCCGCGAGCTGTACGAAAAGGGCCAGCCCGTGCTGGTGGGCACCATCTCCATCGAGACCTCGGAAATGCTCTCCCAGCGCCTGAAAAAGCTCAACATCCCGCACAGCGTGCTCAACGCCAAGCAGCACGCCCGTGAAGCCGAGATCGTGGCCCAGGCCGGCCAGAAGGGCCATGTGACCATCGCCACCAACATGGCCGGCCGCGGTACGGACATCGTGCTGGGCGAAGGCGTGCTGGAACTGGGCGGCCTGCACATCCTGGGCACCGAACGCCACGAGAGCCGCCGTATCGACAACCAGCTGCGCGGCCGTTCCGGCCGTCAGGGCGACCCCGGTTCCTCCCGCTTCTACCTCTCGCTGGAAGACGACCTCATGCGCCTGTTCGGCTCCGACCGCATCAGCGGCCTCATGGAGAAGCTGGGCCTCAAGGATGGTGAAGCCATCGAGAACACCATGGTCACCCGCGCCGTGGAAAGCGCCCAGAAGCGCGTAGAAGCCCACCACTTCGAGATCCGCAAGACCCTGCTGGATTACGACAACGTCATGAACCAGCAGCGCGAGGTCATCTACACCCTGCGCCGCGACATGATGGTGGAAGAAGATCTGGAACCCGTGCTGAGCGAGTTCCGCAACGATATCCTGGACGATGCCTACACGCCGCTGGAGCAGGCCGATACCGATACGGCCATCGAGCTGCGCAAGGCCCTGCAGGCCCGTCTGGCCGACGTCTTCAACCTGGGCCGCGTGCTGGCGGCCGATGCTCCCGTGCCCGACCGTGCCGGCTGTGAGGAATGCATCCACCAGATCTTCCAGCAGCTGCGCGAAGAAGCCGGTCCCCTGTACCAGGACATCCTGCGCTACTTCCTGCTGGAAGAACTGGACCGCACCTGGAAGGAACATCTGCGCAACATGGACGCCCTGCGTGACGGTATCGGCCTGCGCGGTTACGGCCAGAAGGACCCCAAGCTGGAATACAAGCGTGAAGGCTTCGAGATGTTCCAGTCCATGCTCTTCCAGATCCGCGAAGGCGTGTTCCGCGCCCTGACCCGCGTGCATGTGCAGCCCGCCGAACCCGCCCCTGCCGAGGACGCCGTGGAAGAGGGCAATGCCCCGGCCGAAGCTCCGCAGCAGGAAGCCCCCAAGGCCAAGCCCACCCTGAGCCTGCGCCACAAGGAGAACGACGACCTGGCCTACTCCGGCAGCCAGACCACGGATGCCGGCAACCAGCCCGCCAAGGCCAAGCCCCGCGTGGGCCGCAACGATCCCTGCCCCTGCGGCAGCGGCAAGAAGTACAAGAAGTGCTGCGGCATGGGCAAAGTCTAGCCGCTCCTGACCATCACTGACGAAAAAAGCGGGACCCTCTCAAGAGGGCCCCGCTTTTTTGCATCCGCCGACAGTGGAAGATGTGCGGCAGACAGATACGGACAGAATAACCAGAGGCACGGGAACGGGAAGGGCACAGCATGGCCGCGCAGGACGCTCCCGCCATGAAGACGCTACCCACCGGCCCCGTTGCACATACGGGCCGCATGAGGCTCACGGAAAGAGGGGTGAGCCTCCTCAAGCCCCCCTTTTCCCCGGGCCTTTCAACGCAACTCTCCGTTGTATTCCAATGAAATAAAGGATGCCAGCACACATCCCCAAAGAAGGATGCCCGCCGCATGAGCCAGCGCCCATCTGAAAAAGCGCGCTGGGGAAAGGATGGGGCTTGGGGAAAGGGAAAAAACTCGCGCGAGCAGCGAGCGAAGGCAGCCGCAGGCCGTGCCCGTTAACGACGAAGGAGCGTTACGGGCATCGACAGCGGAGATGAGAGGTTTCCCTTCCCCCACAAGCAAACTGCGGACAGGTCGCCACGCCCTAGCAGGGCAGGCCGCGCCGGGCGCGCATCTCGCGCAGCTCTTCCAGCACGCTGTAGGGCACGCGCAGGGAGCCGTAGCCCTTGCCCAGACGGATACGGGGCTTGTTGGTACCGTGATAGTCCGAGCCGCCGCTGACGCCCAGGCCGTAATGGCGGGCCAGCTCCAGGCAGCGCCGGGAAGCGGCCTCGGAATGTTCGCTGTGATAGGCCTCGATGGCCGTGAGCCCGCAGGGCAGGAGGCGTTCGATGAAGGCTTCCAGCCAGCCCTCGGGCAGCTTTTGCAGCATAGGGTGGGCCAGGCAGACCGTGGCCCCCAGAGAAGAGAGGACTTCCACGGCCTCTTCGGGCTGCAGGACCTCCTTGGGCAGATAGGCGCGGCCGTAATAGCCCAAATATTCCTTGAAGGCCTCGCTGACGTCCTTCACATAGCCCTTGCGGACCAGCACGGCAGCGATGTGCGGGCGCCCCACGCTCTCACCGCGGGCCTCGTGCAGCACTTCGTCGAGCTCGATCTCCACGCCCAGGCCCTGGAGCTTTTCCACGATGCGGACGTTGCGCTCGCTGCGTTTGCGGCGCAGATACTGGAGCCTGTCCTGCAGGGGAGCCAGATCCCGGGGCAGCCACAGGCCGAGCATATGCATCTCGCCCAGCTCCGTACTGGTCGACAGTTCGCATCCACGCACGAATTCCAGCCCCAGGTCACGGGCTGCCGCCTCGGCTTCGTCCAGGCCGGAGACCGTATCGTGATCGGTCACCGCCACCGCCGCCAGCCCCTGGATCTGGGCATTACGCACGAGCTGCCCGGGGCTGTCCGTTCCGTCAGAGGCCTGTGAATGCGTATGTAAATCAATGAATTGCATGCTTTCATCCCTGACAGTTATCTTTTTCTTTTCAAGTAAACTACGACTTTATGAAAAAAAAGCAAGCTGTGCACTCCCGTGGCAAGGTCCGCAGGGCCCGTCAGGTCACGCTTTCCCGCAGGTCGTCCCGGCAGCTTTGTCTTGAAGAACGGACGGCAAAAAGCTATGCTTTTGCCCTCGCAAAACAGGGGGCCGCTGCCCCCAAAGACAAGGAAACATCATGATGAACACACAGGAACTGCTGCAGATTCTGGCCTGCCCCCGCTGCATGGGCTCTCTGGAGCCCCTGCCCTCTGCCGAGCATCCCGAAGGCCTGGCCTGCCCGGCCTGCAACGTGGTCTATCCCGTGCGTGACGATATCCCCATCATGCTGGTGGACGCCGCTGTGGAGCGCGCCCGCTGGGATGAGGGACACAAAGGCTAGGGCCGTCCATGCGTCTGCTCATCGCTTCCGACCTGCACGGCTCGCTGGACAGCCTGCGCTTCCTCTGTGATACGGCCCAACGCCTGTCGCCCGACATGCTGGTGCTGCTGGGCGACCTGGTCTACCACGGTCCGCGCAACCCCCTGCCCGGCGGCTATGACACCCGCTCCGTGCTGGAAGAACTGGACCGCCTGAACCATCTGCCCTGCCCGGTCACGGCCGTACGCGGCAACTGCGACGCCGAAGTGGACATCATGCTCACGCCCTTCGCCGTTTCGGAGAATGCCTGGATAGAGGCCGACGCCCTGCGCATCTTCGCCAGCCACGGCCACCGTCTGCCGGAGAACCCGCCTCTGCCGGGTTTTGCCCCGGGCACGGTCATCCTGCGCGGCCATACCCACATCCCGCGCGGCGAGAGCCTGGACGGCCTGCACTTCTGGAACCCCGGCTCCCTCAGCCTGCCCAAGGGCGGATTCCCCCGCAGCTACGGCCTGTATGAGGACGGCTGCTTCCACGTCTACGACATGGAAGGCAAGGAACTGCTGCGCCACTGGCCCCGCCAGAACTGGCCCCATCAGGCGGGCCGATGAACACGGCCCCGCTCCAGCCCCTTTTCCTCCTGCGGCCCGGCATCCGGCTTGTGCTGGCTTCGGCCTCGCCGCGACGCCGCCAGTTCATGGATGAATGGGGCCTGCCCTATACCATCGTCCGTCCCACCGGGGTGGAACCGCGCCCCGAACACGGGGAAACGCCCGCCGCCTACGCCCTGCGTGCCGCTACGGCCAAAGCGCGGGCCGTGGCCGCCTCGGCGGATGCCGGGGCCGACGACCTGATCCTGGCCGCCGACACCGTGGTGGCCCTGGGCCACGACATCCTGGGCAAGCCCGCTGACGATGCGGACGCCCTGGACATGCTGCGGCGCCTTTCCGGCCGCGAGCATGAGGTCATCACCGGCGTCTGCTGCCTTTTCCCCGACGGGAGCAGCGCGGGCTTTGCCGATACCAGCGCCGTCCGCTTCCATGCCTGGCCTGAAGACGTTCTCCGCGCCTATGTGCGCAGCGGCGAACCGGCCGACAAGGCCGGGGCCTACGCCATCCAGGGCCAGGGGGCCTTTCTGGTGGAAAGCGTGCACGGTTCCTGGTCCACGGTGGTGGGCCTGCCGGTGAGCCGTCTTGCCGCCCTCCTGCTGGAGGGAGGCTGGATGCGCCCCGTGGACTGATCCTTGCGCCATCTCCATCCTGCTTTTCAGGGCGGTCTCGTCATGAGGCCGCCCTTTTCATTTTCCGGCCGTGCTGCCGGTCATTTTCTCTGCCGCCATGCATTTTTTGCACAAAAAGCAGGCTCTCGTTCCGAATATGGAAAAATTTTAAAAAATTTCATAAAAAATCGTTCCAGATTGGGATTTTTTTCACTATTCAGCATTCCCATGCATACCGGTGCCTGCTGCCGTTTTGTTGCACTCTGTTTCAGCTCCTTGTCCCTTTTTTCTCCACAATAACTGGTAGCACAAACAGTTTTCCGGCCCTTGACGCCCGTAAGAAATCACTTTACGCCGGTAGCATGGATGATTTTCCACTGTTGTTTGCAGTCTTAAGCTTATGGAGTTGCCATCATGTCCCAGGAACGGATTACCACTCTCTTAACCGAGAAGCGTAGCTACCTCCCCCCCCGAGCACGGCAAGTCGTCCGCGTGGATCTGCGGTCAGGACGAAGCCGACGCCATCTGCCGGCGAGCTCTGGAAGACCCCAATGACTTCTGGGGTGCACGCGCATCGCAGCTGATCCACTGGTTCAAGCGCTGGGACAAGGTACTGGAGGCCGACGAAGCGCGGCACAAGTACAGATGGTTCACCGGCGCCAAGCTCAATGCCGCCTTCAACTGCATCGACCGCACCTCATCTCCGGCCGCCGCAACAAGGCCGCCCTCATCTGGCAGGGCGAAAAGGAAATGGACGTGCGCTGCTTCACCTACCAGATGCTCTATACCGAGGTCTGCCGTGTGGCCCACGCCCTGAGCTCCCTGCACATCAACAAGGGAGACCGTGTGGCCCTGTACATGCCCATGATCCCCGAGCTGGTCATCGCCATGCTGGCCTGTGCCCGCATCGGCGCCATCCATACGGCCATCTTCTCCGGCTATGCCGAAGGCGGCGTGCGCAGCCGTATCCAGGGCTCCAAGGCCAAGGTCGTCATCACCGCCGATGCCGCCATCCGCGCCGGCAAGATCAAGCCCCTCAAGGCCAACCTGGACCCCATCCTGGAAAAGTGCCCCTCCGTGGCCCACGTGGTGGTGGTGAACCACGCCGACCTCTACGACGTGAAAATGACCCCCAACCGCGACATCTGGTGGCATGACCTCATCGAGGACTTCACCCTGGACGTGGACTTCCCCTGCGAGCCCATGGACGCCAACGACACGCTCTTCCTGCTGCATACCAGCGGCAGCACCGGCAAGCCTACGGGCATCATGCACTCCACGGGCGGCTACCTGACCTATGCGGCGCATACCACGCAATGGGTCTTCGACATGCGCGACGACGACGTCTACTGGTGCACGGCCGACATGGGCTGGATCACCGGCCATACCTACGGCGTGTACGGACCGCTGGCCCTGGGCGCCACCGTGGTGATGTTCGAAGGCGTGCCCACATGGCCAAAGCCGGACCGCTACTGGCGCATCGTGGAAAAATTCCGCGTCAACATCCTCTACACGGCCCCCACGGTCATCCGTTCCCTCATGCGTCTGGGCGAAGCCTGGGCCGAACGCTATGACCTGCGCACCCTGCGCATCCTGGGCTCCGTGGGCGAACCCATCAACCCCGAAGCCTGGCACTGGTACCACAAGAACATCGGCGGCAGCGAGCTGCCCATCGTGGATACCTGGTGGCAGACCGAGACCGGCGGTGCCATGATCAGCCCCCTGCCCTACGCCACCAAGCTCAAGCCCGGCTCGGCCTCGCGACCCCTGCCCGGCATCGACGCGGCCGTCATGGGCGGCAGCGCCACCCGTGACGAGGAAGACGGCGACGGCTCCACCCGCAGCGGCCATCTGGTCATCCGCAAGCCCTGGCCCGGCATGATGCAGGGCGTCTACAACGACGAAGAAAAGTACCAGTCCTACTTCTCGCGCTTCGGCTGCTATGAGTCCGGCGACGGCGCCGAAGTGGACGAGGACGGCTACTTCTGGATCCTGGGCCGCGTGGACGATTCCATCAACGTTTCCGGCCACCGTCTCTCCACCGCCGAGATCGAGGCCGTGCTGGCCTCCTGCCCCGAAGTGGCGGAAGCCGCCGTGGTGCCCATGCCCCATGCCCTCAAGGGCGAAGGCATCTACGCCTATGTTGTCACCCGTGACGAAGTGCCCTGGAGCGACGACGTGCGCAAAAAGCTGCGCGACACCGTGCGCCGCGACATCGGCGCCCTGGCCTCCCCCGAATACATCCAGTTCGTGGAAGCCATGCCCAAGACCTGTTCCGCCAAGGTCATCCGCCGCATGCTGCGCAAGATCGCGGGCAACGTCTATGACGACCTGGGCGATACCACGGCCCTGGCCAAGCCCGAAGTGCTCGACCACATCATCGTCGGTCACCGCAACCTGCTGCAGGGCCAGCACGAGACGGCCAACCTGCCCGACGAGGACCAGCCCAAGGAATAGGCTCTCCCCCGCTCCCTGATACGAAAAAAGACCACCCGCCGACGGGGGGTCTTTTTTTGTCCGCAGCCTCCTGCGGGCTCCTTTCCCCGGCGGAGCGGCCGGCCCCCCAGGCCGTAACGGCCGCCCCCAAGGTTCAGGAATCGTTGCCGCGTCCCTCCGCGTGCGTCTCCCGCAGCATGCGCCAGAACTGGCGGCATTCCTCGGGATAGGAAGCCATCAGGAAACACAGGGCCAGGACCACCAGAGCCAGCAGACACAGGGCCAGGCAGACGATCTGGGCCAGGGCCAGCAGGGCGACCAGGGCCGCCAGCAGGCCCGTTCCCCAGACCGCCAGCCGCCGGATACCCGTGGCCAGCAGGGCTTTCCACCGGGGGACGGCCGCCCCCGAAGCAGCGGGCAAAGCCGCATTCCCGTCGGAAGGACGCTCCATGTGACGATCCTTACAGGGCCTTGCGGCGCTTCCAGACGTGGTCGGCCAGCAGGGCGCTGAACACGGCGCCGGTCAGCACATGGGCCGTTTTGTTGCCGGCAAAGCCCAGCACCACCGATGCCCCCAGCGCACCGAGCATGATGCGCATGGCCAGTTTGCGCCCGCTGAGCTTTTTGGTCGCGGGCCGTGCGGGGACAGCCAGGTCCCCTGTAGCGAGACAGGCTTCTTCCATAAGAGCACTCCTGGGGTAAAAGGTTAAAATGAAAAGATAAAAAATTTTACATACAGGTCAAAAGAAAAATGAAAGTGATTTTCTTTTTTCTTGACACTCATCCTAGTTTACGCCATGCTTCTTTGCAAGCCCGGAGTAGCGGTTCGACATGCCGGATCAGCCGCCCCCCAAGCCCGGTCGGGATCGTCCCGGCCGGATCGTACTGCGCAGGTATGCCGGTCCCTGCTCCGGGCCCGTACCAGCAAAGGAGAAGATCATGAGCGACATCATCAGCCTTCGTCAGATGCAGATCGGCCAGAGCGGCAGGATCGCCACGGTGGAAGCCCTCGGAGAAATGGGCCGCCGCATCCGGGACATGGGCCTGATCCCCGGGACCACCGTTTCCGTCGTGGGCCGCGCGCCCCTCAAAGACCCCGTTGCGCTGCGCCTTTCCGGCGTGACCGTCACCCTGCGCAACAGCGAAGCCGACCACATCACCGTCGACGTCTCCAACTAGCCCCTCTCTTCTCCCAATCGTGCGTCTTTTGCTGTCCGGGCCGTGCCAGAATATGGCCCGGATGGCCCTCTGTATCCTTTTACCTGTGCAAAAGGAGGCACAAGCATGAACAACGGTCTGAAATACGGTCTCTTTTTCCTGGGTGGTCTGGCGCTGGGCGTCGTGGGCACCGTTGCCGTCACCCGCGGCAAGCTCGATCTCAAACCCCTGGCCACCGATCTGGTGAGCCGCGGCATGGACATGAAAGACGCCATCATGAGCAAGGTGGAAGCCGTCAAGGAAGATATGGAAGATCTGGCCGCCGAAGCCCGTCAGGCCGCTGACAAGCGCAAGGCCGAAGCTGCCGATCCTCAGGCCTGATGAGGGCACGCGCATGCGCTTTTTTCTGGTTCATGAACTGAGCTGCTCCAACGGGGCCGGACGGCTGCGTGCGCGTGCCTGCCGCCCCATGACACAGGTGCAGGCCGAGATCCTGGCCGATACTCTGGATGCCATCGACGGCGTGGAAGGCGTGCGGGTCAATCCGCGCGTGCCCAGCGTCCTCGTGCTCTACCGGCATGCGCAGGCCCGGCAGGACGTGCTCCGCTCCCTGGCTGCCCAGGACGCCGGTGCCCTCAATGACGGCAGCGTCCTGGCCACCCTGACCCAGGAGCTGGAAAGCAGCCTCGAACGGCACGCTTCCGGCAGCCGCCTGCCGGCCCATGATGAGGACGAGATGGGGGCCCACGGTTTCGGCCCCCTGATGCGCTTCCTCTTCGTCCGTCCTTTCCTGCCGTTCAAGCTGCGTGTGGCCAGCAGTGTCATGGGAGCCCTTCCCTTTTTGCGAAAGGGCCTCGCCTCGCTCCTCCAGGGCAAGCTCAATGTCGACGTACTGGATGCCGCGGCCATCGGTGTTTCCCTGCTGCGGCGCGACTTCCGTACCGTCACCGTGCTGACCCTGCTGCTGGGACTGGGCGAGGCCCTGGAATACTGGACGCGCCGCCGCTCCATGGACAGCCTGACCGAGAGCCTGGCGCTCAACGTGGATACCGTCTGGGTACTGGCCGATGGTGTGGAGACCAGCGTCCCGCTCTCCGATGTGCGTGAAGGCGATCTGGTCGTGGTCCGCGACGGCGGCTCCATCCCTGTGGACGGTATCGTCGAGGACGGCGAGGCCGTGGTCAACCAGGCCAGCATGACCGGCGAGCCCCTGGGCGTGGCCCGCAGCAAGGGCGCTGCCGTCTACTCGGGCACGGTGGTGGAGCAGGGACATCTCGTCATCCGCGCCACCCATGTGGGCGACGGCACCCGCCTCAAGCAGGTGGTGCGCTTCATCGAAGAATCCGAGGCCCTCAAGGCAGGCATCCAGGGCAAATTCGAACGCATGGCCGACATGGCCGTGCCCTTCACCTTCGCCCTGGCGGGCCTTGTGTGGCTCATCACCCGCAACCCCATGCAGGCGGCTTCCGTGCTGCTGGTGGACTATTCCTGTGCCCTGCGTCTTGCCACCCCGCTGGCCGTGCTGGCCGCCATGCGCGAAGGCGCGCGTCACGGCGTGGTCATCAAGGGCGGCCGTTTCCTGGAGGCCCTTTCCGAAGCCGATACCGTGGTCTTCGACAAAACGGGCACCCTCACCAACGCCAGCCCCCATGTGGTGGAGGTCATCCCCGCCGCCGGTCATGACCGGGACGAGGTCCTGCGCCTTGCGGCCTGCCTTGAGGAGCACTTCCCCCATCCTGTGGCCCGCGCCGTTGTCCGCTGCGCGCAGGAAGAAGGCCTGCAGCATGAGGAAGAGCACGCCCAGGTGGAATATGTGGTGGCCCACGGCATCGCCTCCACCCTGTACGGCAAGGCCGTGCGTGTGGGCAGCCGCCACTACATCGAATGCGACGAAGGCATCGACCTTTCGCCCCTGGAGGCGGAGATCGACGCCCAGGCCCGGATGGGACGCTCGCTGCTCTATCTGGCCATCGACGGCAAGCTGGCCGGGTTCCTGGCCATCGAGGACCCCCTGCGTCCCGAATGCCCGCAGGTCCTCAAGCAGCTCGAAGAGCTGGGCTTCCGCCGCATCCTCATGCTCACCGGCGACGACGAGCGTACCGCCCGTGCCGTGGCCGGCAAGCTGGGCCTCAAGGAATACCGTTCGCAGGTCCTGCCCGCCGACAAGGCCGACGTCATCGCCGACCTCACCGCCCAGGGCTGCAAGGTCCTCATGGTGGGCGACGGCATCAACGACGCGCCTGCCCTGTCCGCCTCCCATGTGGGCGTGGCCATGTGCGACGGCGCCGACCTGGCCCGCGAAGTGGCCAATGTGCTGCTCACCCGGCCGGACCTCAGCGGGCTCATCACGGCCCGGCTGCTGGGCAGGGCCACCCTGCGGCGCATCCACATCAACTTTGCGGCCACCATGCTGCTCAACAGCATGTTCCTGGCCGGGGGCCTGTTCATGATCCTGACGCCCGGCGTCTCGGCTCTGTTGCATAACCTGACGACCCTGGGCGTGACACTCAATGCCATGCGGCCGCATCTGCCCGGTCGCCACGCCCGTCAGCTGGAGGCCGCCTGATGCTCGACAGCCTGCGCTTCGTGAAATATGTCCGCAGCTTCATGGACGGACGCGTGCGCGTCCGGCACCCTGCCCTGCGTGACGCCGCCATCGCCGGTAAAGCCCGCGCCGCCCTCCTGCGTGTGGACGGTGTGCGGGACATAGAGCTCAACCCCCTGAGCGGTTCGGCCCTCATCCTGTATGACAGCACCCGTCTGTCGCAGGACAGGCTCATCGAGACCGGCTGCCGCTGGGCCGACTGGCTGGACAAAGCCGCACGCGGCCAGGCAGGCGAGATGCCGCCCTTGTAAGAATGACAGACACTCCGGGGGAGAGACTCTTTGCAAACAAAAGCTCTCTCCCCCGGGCCCCTCTCCCCAAAAACTTTCAGGTACGGGCACAGGTCCCCGTCGCTGCCTCGTAGTTAGGGACATCCCGGCCTGACGGGGGCCCCATCCAGATCGCTTCCTCCCTTGGAGCCCCCGTAAAAAAGGACGCCGCCATGGCGTCCTTTTTTCATAATGCGCGGTGGGGAAGCGATCCCCTTACGGTGCGGGAAAGAGACTTCCCTCCCGGAAACTCCCTCCCTGAGCTTAACCGTTTTGCTGCAACCAGCCGTCCAGCACGGCCAGGTTCTCGGCAAAGTTGGCGCGGCCGTAGCCCATGCGCACATAGGGCGCGTCCATGTCATAGACATTGCCGGGCAGGAGCAGCACACCGGCCGACTGGGCCAGGTGTTCGCAAAAAGCCAGTGCGGAACCGAAGCGGGCCACGAAGTCCGGCCGCAGGCCATGGAAAGCGATGGGACCGGCCTGGGGCGGATTGTGGAGGAACACGTGGTCGTAACGGGCAAAGAAGTCGGCGGCGATCCGGCGATTGCGGGCGATGATCTCCCGGTTGCGGGCCAGGACGGCCGGGCCGTGCTTCAGCGCGATGCGGGCCAGGGCTTCGGAAGGCGTGGGGCAGCAGATGCTGAGATAATTCTTGTAGCGGCTCAGGGCGCCGATGGCGTCCCGTTCCTGCGAGGCGATCCAGCCCACACGCAGGCCGGGCAGGCCGTAGGCCTTGGAGAGCACGCCCACGGAAAAGGCCCGTTCGTAGATGTCGCAAAAGGCCGGGGGCACGGCATCCGGCGCTTCCAGGCCCCGGTAGACCTCATCGGCCAGGATGCGCAGGCCGTGGCGGCGGGCCAGCTCGCAGATGCGCTGCCGGTGGGATTGTTGGGCGTGTTCAGCACCAGCAGGCGCGTCCTGGGCGTGATGAGCCGCTCCAGCTCGTCAAGGTCGCAATACCAGCCGTCCTCGCCCTGATGCAGGGGCCAGAGGGAGAGCTCGCAGCCCGCGGCCCGCGCCACCTCGTACAGGGACTGGTAGGTGGGGAACTGGCAGATCACATGCTCGCCCGGCTCCACCAGCACGTTGAGAGCTCCGAAGATGGCCTCCTGCGCGCCCACATGCAGCAGCACGTTTTCCGGACCGCACTGCGTGTACAGGCCGGAGACCGCCTCCCGCAGGGCCGGAGCACCGTCGTTCTCGCTGTAGCCCAGCCAGGTGTCCAGAAAGTCTTCCTGCGCGCCCGGCTCCAGAGCCAGCAACTCGCGGATGCTCAGGGACTCGCAGTCCGACTGCGCCAGCAGATACGGCGCGCTGAATTCATACCGTCCAAAAAAGATCTCCAGTCCGAAGTCCCTGATTTTCATGTTCCCTCCACAGGCTGTCTCTTTGGCGACACTGTCGCCGTCCCAGCATAGGAGCCCCCATGCGGGCCGTCAATCTGCGGAGTGAAAATAAAGGACTTGCGGAGGCAGAAACAGGGCGCAGACAAAGCTCCTGTCCGAATCAGAAGGACAGGAGCCGTCCGGACAGGGAATCATCAAGGGAGGTGGGGCCTTCCACAGCGCCGCCCTTTCCGTACAAAACACGCCGGCAGGAAGGCCGCAAGGATGACGGCCGCAAGGGCCATGCCCCCGGAAGGCCGCGACATGGCCCGGCCCCCCCCTCCTGCTGAAAGACAGTCCCTAGCCCTGACGGCAAAGCGCCGTCAGCAGGGCCGCCTTGCGTTCGCCGTAGCGCAGCCGCCACCAGCGCCGGCGCCAGCGCAAACGGGCCCGGTCGAGGCACAGGTAGACCACGGGCGTAGTGTACAGGGTGAGCAGCTGGCTCACCAGCAGGCCGCCCACGATGGTGATGCCCAGGGGCTGGCGGATCTCGGCACCGTCGCCCTGCCCCAGGGCCAGCGGTACGGCCCCCAGGATGGCGGCGGCCGTGGTCATCATGATGGGACGGAAGCGCAGGCGGCAGGCCTCGTGGATGGCCTCGCGCGGGGGCAGGTTGCGGGTGCGCGCGGCCTCGATGGCAAAGTCGATCATCATGATGGCGTTCTTTTTGACGATGCCGCAAAGCAGCAGCACGCCGATAAGGGCGATGACGCTGAACTCCATGCCGCAGGCCCGCAGGGCCAGCAGGGCCCCGATGCCCGCCGACGGCAGGGTGGAGAGGATGGTCAGCGGATGGATGAGGCTCTCGTAAAGCACGCCCAGCACGATATAGAGCGCGGCCAGGGCCGCCAGGATGAGCAGCACCTGCTCCCTGACCGTATCGCTGTACATCTTGGCCGTGCCCTGGAAGCTGCCCACGATGGTGGACGGCATGCCGATGCGCACGCGCGCCTCGTCGATGGCCGCCTGCGCCTGTGAAAGGGACGCGCCCTCCGCCAGGTTGAAGGACAGGGTCACGGCCGCGAACTGGCCCTGATGGGCCACGGAAAGGGGCGCGAAGGCCGGTGAGACCTCGGCCACGCCCAGCAGGAGCACGGCCCCTTCCTTGCCCGGCAGCCAGACCTTGCCCAGCGAATCCTCGCCTTCCAGCCAGGGCAGGGCATATTCCAGCACCACGCGGTACTGGTTCTTTTCCTCATAGATGGTGCTGACCTGACGCTGGCCGAAGGCATTGTTCAGGGCCGCGTCCACGTCCTTCATGGTCAGGCCCAGCCGGGCCAGAGCGTCACGGTTGATGGTCAGCAGGGTCTGCAGGCCCCGTTCCTCGATGTCGCTGTCCACGTCCTTGAGGATGCGGATGCCCGCGAACTCCTGCTGCAAACGCCGTCCCCAGCGGCGCAGGCTGTCCAGGTCGTCGGCCTGCAAGGTATACTGGTACTGGGAGCGGGAGCTGCGCCCGCCCATCATGATGTCCTGCGCGGCCTGCAAAAAGATCTGGAGCCCCGGTTCCGAGGACATCTTGCCGCGCAGACGGCCGATGACCTGCTGGGCGCTGATGCCGCGTTCCTCCAGCGGCTTGAGGGAGATGAACACGCCCCCGCCGCCGCGGCCGCCCGAGATGTGGGCCGAGACCTGGTCCACGGCCGGATCGGCGCTGAGGATGCGCACCAGCCGGGCCAGCTTGACTTCCATGTCCTGAAACGAGGCGCTCTGGTCAGCGCGGATGCCGCCCATGATGACGCCCGTATCCTGCTGGGGAAAGAAACCCTTGGGCACTACGACGTACATCCAGACATTGGCCGCCACCACCAGCAGGAGCACGGTCAGGGTCAGCTTCCAGTGATCCAGCACCACATAGAGGCTGCGGGAATAGCCCTCCTGCATGGCGGACAGGAAGCGGCCCCACAACCGCCCCACATGGGTGAATATCCCCTGCCGTCCGCCCTCTTCCGCCCGCAGGCGGGCACTGCGGCGGGCGAGCTCTTCATCGAAAGGCCGCAGCAACGTGGCGCACATCATGGGCGTGGTGGTCAGGGAGACCACCATGGAGACCAGCACGGCCGTGGCCAGCACCACGGAGAACTCGCGGAACAGGCGTCCCACCACGCCGCCCATGAACAGGATGGGGATGAAGACCGCCACCAGCGACAGGGAAATGGAGATGACCGTAAAGCCCACCTCGCGCGCACCGCGCAGGGCGGCCCGCAGGGGCTTTTCGCCCATCTCCAGACGGCGCACGATGTTCTCCAGCACCACGATGGCGTCGTCCACCACAAAGCCCGTGGCCACGGTCAGGGCCATGAGCGAAAGGTTGTCCAGGGTGTAGCCGCACAGATACATGACCCCGAAGGTGCCGATGAGCGATACCGGCGCGGCCACGGTCGGGATGCTGGTGGCGCGGCCGTTGCGCAAAAAGAGGAAGACCACCAGCACCACCAGGGCCATGGACAGCAACAGGCTCTTCTCCACCTCGTGCAGCGAGGCCCGGATGGTCTGGGAGCGGTCCATGCGCACGGAAAGATCCGCGCTTTCGGGCAGCCAGGAGCGCAGTTGCGGGATCATGGCCTTCACCCTGTCCACGGTCTCGATGATGTTGGCCCCGGGCGAACGGAATACGATGAGCAGGATGGAGGGCTTGCCGTTGGAAAGGGCCATCTGGCGGATGTCCTGGCTGGAATCCGTCACCGTGGCCACGTCGCCCAGACGGATGACGACACCGCCGCGCTCGGCCACGATGACCTTGCGGTACTGGGCTGCGGTGCGCAGCTGGTCGCTGGCCACCACGGTCCAGGAGGTGCTTTCGTTCTCCAGATGCCCCTTGGGCAAAAAGGCATTGGCCCCGGCCAGGGCCGCACGCACGTCTTCCATGCTCAGGCCCGTGCGGTGCAGGGCATCGGGCGAGATGTCCACGCGCACGGCAGGCAGGGCGCCGCCGCCCACGGTCACTTCGCCCACCCCGGCGATCTGGCTGATCTTCTGGGCCAGCACCGTGGACGCGGCATCGTAGAGCTGGGTGCGGCTCAGGACGTCCGAGGTGACGGACAGGATGAGGATGGGCGCGCCCGACGGGTTCACCTTGCGGTAGGTGGGGTTGGACGGCATGGTGGGCAGGGTGGAACGGGCGGCGTTGATGGCCGCCTGCACGTCACGGGCCGCGCCGTTGATGTCCCTGTCCAGGTCGAACTGGAGGATGACGCGCGTGGAGCCCAGGCTGCTGCTGGAGGTCATCTCGGTCACCCCGGCGATGCGGCCCAGGGCCCGTTCCAGCGGCGTGGCCACGGTGGAGGCCATGGTCTCGGGGCTGGCCCCGGGCATATTGGCCTGCACCCTGACCACGGGGAAGTCCACTTCGGGCAGAGGCGCCACGGGCAGCAGGAAAAAAGCCACCATGCCCGCCAGGGTCACGGCGATGGTCAGCAGCGTGGTGGCCACGGGCCGGCGGATGAAGGGCGCGGAAAGGTTCAGGGGGATGAATTCCGGCCCGAAGCGCTTGCGCCGTTCTCCGGCCAGAGCCAGATCCTGCCCTTCATGAGCGTGACCGCTCTCCCGGCCGGATGCGGCGGCCCGGGGCGTCTCCTCAGGCCTGCTCATGACCGGCCTCCCCGCCACGGCGGCCCAGCTTCTCGGCCAGACGCGCGAACCAGATATAGATGACAGGCGTGGTGAACAGGGTCAGCACCTGGCTGACGATGAGGCCGCCCACCATGGTCACGCCCAGCGGACGGCGCAGTTCCGCGCCCATGCCCCAGCCGATCATCAGCGGCAGGGCCCCCAGCAGGGCCGCCATGGTGGTCATGAGGATGGGCCGCAGACGCAGCAGACAGGCCTGCCGGATGGCGGCCTGCGGATCCTTGCCTTCCTGCCGCTCGGCCTCCAGGGCAAAGTCGATCATCATGATGGCGTTCTTTTTGACGATGCCGATGAGCAGGATGATGCCGATGATGCCCACCACGCCCAGTTCCATGCCGCAGAGCATGAGGGCCAGCGTGGCGCCGATGCCCGCCGACGGCAGGGTGGACAGGATGGTCACGGGATGGATGTAGCTTTCGTAGAGCACGCCCAGCACGATGTACATGGTGACCACGGCGGCCAGCAGCAGCCAGACCTGATTGTCCGTGGACGAGGCAAAGGCATGGGCCGCCCCCTGGAACTGGCAGCGCAGGGACGAAGGCAGCTCCAGGGAAGCAAGGGTCTCCTCCACCGCACTCACGGCCGCCCCCAGGGAGGAGCCTTCGGCCACGTTGAAGGAGATGGTGGCCACCGGGAACTGGCCCTGCCGCATGGTGGCAGGGCGCGCGGAGCGTTCTTCCATGCGCACCAGGGCCGAGAGCGGGATGGGCTTGCCCTCGCTGCCCTTGACGTAGATCTTTTCGATGTCGTCCGGGCCGCGCCGGAACTGCGGAGCGCTTTCCAGCACCACCTTGTACTGGTTGGTCTGGGTGAAGATGGTGGAGATCAGGCGCTGCCCCAGCGCGTCATAAAGGGCATTGTCGATGATGTCCATGCTCACGCCCAGACGGCTGGCCGCATCGCGGTCGATGTCCAGCCAGAGCATGCGGCCCCGGCCCAGCAGGTCGCTGGTCACATGGCTCAGCTCCGGCCGCGCCCGCAACGCCGCCAGGATGTCCGGGATGCGCCCTTCCAGCTGGGCGTCGCTGAGGGCCTCCACCGAAAGCTGGTACTGGGTGCGCGAGACGCGGTCCTCCACGGTCAGGTCCTGCACGGGCTGCAGGAACAGATCCATGCCCGGCAGGCTGTCCGCCCGCTCCATGAGACGCCGGGCGATGACCGGGGCGCGGTGGTCGCGCTCTTCCAGCGGCTTGAGGTCGATGGTCAGGCGCGAGGTGGCCAGGCTGGGGTTGATGCCGTCCACGCCCACGAAGAACGCCACCCGGGCCACGGCCGGATCAGCCAGCAGCACGTCGGAAAGTTCTTTCTGGCGCCGGGCCATGGCCGCAAACGAGGTATCCTGCGGGAATTCCGCGATGCCCTGAATGACGCCCGTGTCCTGCGTGGGGAAAAAGCCCTTGGGCACCAACGCGTACATGGCCACGCTCAGCAGCAAGGTGCCCACGGCCACGGCCAGGGTCAGGCGCTGGTGGGCCAGCACCCAGTCCAGCTTGCCTTCATACCAGCGCAGCAGGGCCGGGAAGAAATTGCCCTCCCCTTCCTTGTGCCGCTCCGGCCGCAGCATGACCGCGCAGAGCATGGGCGTCAGGGACAGGGAGATGACGGCCGAGATGAGGATGGTCACGGCCAGCGTGACCGCGAACTCGCGGAACAGGCGCCCGGCCACGTCGCCCATGAACAGCAACGGGATGAGCACGGCCACCAGCGACAGGGTCAGGGAGATGATGGTGAAACCGATCTGCCCGGCCCCCACGAGAGCGGCCTGCAGGGGCTTGTAGCCGTTTTCCAGATAGCGGCTGATGTTCTCGATGACCACGATGGCGTCGTCCACCACGAAACCGGAGGCGATGACCAGGGCCATGAGGGTCAGGTTGTTGAGCGAGAAACCCGCCAGATACATGACGCCCAGCGAGCCCACCAGCGACAGGGGCACGGCCAGGGCCGGGATGATGGTGGCCTGCACGTTGCGCAGGAAGATCCAGATGACGGCGATGACCAGGACCACGGCCAGCACCAGTTCCAGCTGCACGTCGTGCACCGTGGCCCGGATGGTGGTGGTGCGGTCCGTCACCACCTGCACCCGCACATGCCCGGGCAGGGCCTGCTGCAGCTGCGGCAGCAAACGGGTGATGCTGTCGGCCACGGTGATGACGTTGGCGCCGGGCTGGCGCTGGATGGAGAGGACGATGGCCGGGCGGAAGCCCTGCTCCCCGTCGGCCACATAAGCGGCCAGACGGGCGTTCTCCGCGCCCTCCTCCACGGTGGCCACATCTTCCAGACGCAGGGGCGCGCCGTTGCTGTAGCCGATGATGGTCCGCGCGTATTCCTCGGCCGAGGCCAGCTGGTCGTTGGCATCGATGGTACTGGTGCGCTGGGGCCCGTCAAAGCTGCCCTTGGCGTCGTTGACGTTGGCCGAAGCGATGGCCGAGCGCACGTCGGCCATGGTCAGCCCGGCCGAGGCCAGGGCCGAGGGATTGACCTGCACCCGCACCGCGGGCCGCTGCCCGCCCGACAGGGTCACCAGGCCCACGCCGGTGATCTGCGAAATCTTCTGCGCCAGCCGGGTGTCCACCAGGTCTTCCAGCCGGGTCAGAGGCATGGCGTCACTGTAGACCGCCAGCGTCATGATGGCCGGGTCCGCCGGGTTGACCTTGTTGTAGACCGGCGGATTGGGCAGGTCGGATGGCAACAGGTTGTCCGCCGCGTTGATGGCGGCCTGCACCTCCTGCTCGGCTACGTCCAGCGGCACGGAAAGGTCGAACTGCAAGGTGATGACCGAAGCCCCGGCCGAAGACAGGGAGGTCATCTGCACAAGGCCCGACATGGTGCCCAGTTGCCGTTCCAGCGGCGAGGTGACCACCGCGGCCATGACCTCGGAGGACGCGCCGGGGTACAGGGTCTGCACCTGGATGGTGGGGTAGTCGATCTGCGGCAGGGCCGCCATGGGCAGATAATGATAGGCCAGCAGCCCGGAAAGGAGCAGGGCCACCATCAGCAGCGAGGTGGCGATGGGCCGGAGGATAAAGATGCGGGAAATGTTCATGGAGCTGCTCGTCTGTCTTCTGGAAACGGCGACGGGACCGCCAGCGGGAAACGGCGGTCCCCTGCCCTGCGAAAGGACGGGAGGCCGGGAAAGGAAGGGGGAAAGGGCCTGCCGCTGCCCCAGAGGGCAGGAGCACGGCGGCGCCAACACCGCCCCCCGGCAGGAGCGCTGCAAGGGAAGGGATGCCCGGCGGCCCCTGCACCGCGCTTTCACCACATGACCTTTTTGCCAAGGGGCGGGCGGCCGGAAAAGGGATCGAACCGGAGGGAAGGAACCATGCCGCACGCCCGCATCACCGGATGACGGCTGCAAGGCGCAGCGTCACGGCATCGGCAGCCGTGTCGGGATCCCTCTTCCCTCCCTGAAGCTACTCCCCGCTCCCGGTGGCAGGCACGGTCACGCGCGGGGTCTCCATGCTGGCCGTCACGCGCACGCGCAGGCCGTCACGCAGGCGGTCCACACCGTCCACCACCACGACCTCGCCCGCGGCAAGGCCCTTGTCGATGACGGTCAGGCTGTCGGTACGCACGCCGGGCGTCACTTCGCGCAGGCGGACGGTATCCTTGTCCACCACATAGACGTAGGAGCCGCGGCTGCCCAGCTGCACGGCGGCGGTGGGCACCGTGACGGCCCGGGGCAGGACCGTGACCAGCAAACGGGCATTGACGAACTGGTTGGGGAAAAGGGTGTGGTCCTCGTTGGCGAATTCCGCCTTGAGCTTCACCGTACCCGTGGCGGTATCGATCTGGTTGTCCATGCTCAGCAGAAAGCCCTGGGCCAGCAGGGCCTGCTGCTCGCGGTCCCAGGCCTGGACCAGCAGACGACCACCGCTCTTGCGGGCCTCGCGCCAGTGCTGCGCCACCAGGGGCACCCGGCTTTCCGGCAGTGTGAAGAGCACATAGGAAGGCGTCAGCAGGGTGATGCGCACCAGACCTTCGGTATCGGAGGCATGCACCATGTTGCCCTCGTCCACTTTTCGCAGGCCCAGCACGCCGTCGGCCGGAGCGGTGATGCGGCTGTACTGCAGTTGCAGGGCCGCCGAATCCACGGCAGCCTTGTCGGACTGTACCGTGCCTTCATACTGGCGCACCAGGGCGCGCTGGTTGTCGTACTGTTGCCGGGCGATATGGCCGCCGCTCACCAGCTTTTCATACCGGCTCAGGTCGCGGCGGGCGTTCTCCAGCTGGGCCGTATCGCGGGCCAGGGCGCCGCGGGCCTCGCCCAAAGCGGCCTCGAACGGCCGGGGGTCGATCTCGGCCAGCAGGTCGCCCTTATGGACGAACTGACCTTCCGTAAAATGCAGGCGCTGCAGATGCCCGTCCACCCGGCTGGTCACCAGCACGTCACTGGACGGCTCCACCGTGCCCAGACCGTTGAGGAAATGGGGCATATCCTGCGCCAGGGCCGTGGCCACACGCACCGGCGGCGTATCCTGCGGCATGCCGCGCTGCCTGTCGGGCTCGAAAAAGCCCCGCCAGAGCAGCGCACAGCCCAGCAGCAGGGCCAGTACGGCCAGCAGGCGGCCCTTGCTCATGCTGATCTTCACACACGTTCTCCATCACTGTCCGGAGCAAAGCACACTTCGAACAGTGTCTCATTTTCTCCGCTGTGCCGGTAACTCACCGACCAGCCCAGCTGCTCGCAGGCGCGGCGCACCAGCGAGAGCCCCAGACCGCTGCCGCCCGGCGTGGCATCGCCCCGGGCACGGGCACGCACCCCGCGGGCAAAGATGTCCAGATCCTCAGGGATGCGCCCCGCATTGCGCACCTGGAGCACATGCTCGTCCAGGCGCACGGCAACACGGCCATTTTCCGAGTAAAGCCGGGCATTGTCCAGCAGATTCTTGACGACGATCCCCGCCAGGGCAGGCTGCGCCTGCACTTCCCGGCTCTCGGGGAGCTCCAGTGAAAAGCAGTCCTGCCCCTGGGCCGTGTCCCGCACCAGCAGGGCCAGATCCACGGGTTCGAGTGCGATATTTTCGGGACGGCGGGCCAGCAGCAGAAGGATGCCCACCGTGGCGGACATGTCGCGCACCGTGCGCTGCAGGCGCTCCACCGTAGGCGCACAGCGTTCGGAACCGGGCAGGCGCTCCAGCTGCAGCTCCAGCACTTCCAGACCGCCCTGCATGACGGTCAGGGGCGTGCGCAGCTCGTGGCTCACGTCGCCGGTGAAAAAGCTCTCGCGCTGCACGAAACGACGCAGGGCCTCCTCGCGGCTGGCGATGGCCCGCGCCAGCACGCCCACCTCGTCATCAAGGGCCACCTGCGGCAAGGGCGGCAGGCCGGGATAATCCCCTCCGGCACGGGGCACGGGGCAGCGGGATACGGTACGGGTCAGATCGGTCAGCTGGCCCGTGAGCCGCCGGCTGAGCAGCACGGCCAGCAGGGCCGCCACGCCCAGGCCCAGGCCCGCGCACAGGCCCAGGACCCGGGTCAGCTGGGCCTTGATGGTCACCAGCAGGCCCGTGTGCCCGCTCAGGGCGTAACGCACGCCCTTGTGCTCCTCGAGGAAGACGAAATTCTCCATGCGGTCGAAAAAGTGCAGGCCGGGCTCCAGGGAATGCCATTCGCGGGGGATCTGTTTGCCCACCCGGAATCGCAGATCCATAAGGTTCGCCAGGTCGGCCCCATAGACCAGGTTGTTGTGCCGTCCCCGGTCCTCGGCACGGCGCGAGCGTTCCTCGGCCTCGATGAGGGCATTCATGACCGGACGTGCGTACCAGTCCACCAGATGGGCGCCCAGCCTGTCATAGGAGAGCAGGCCCACTATGCCCATGGTCAGGCCGAGACCGGCGGCCAGCAGCATGAACGAGACCAGCAGACGCCGCCGGATGGGGGAACCGCCGCTCACGCCCCGGGCTCCTCTTCACGGCCGAGGCGATAGCCCACATGGGAGATGGTGTGCAGCACGGGGCTGCCGAAAGGCTTGTCCAGATGCTGGCGCAGTTCGTGGATATGCGTCCGCAGGGCGCTGCCGCCGGGCAGGTCGTCGCCCCAGAGGCGGCGCTCCAGTTCCTCGCGGCGGACCAGGGCGGGGGCCCGGCGCGCCAGCTCGCACAGGATGCGGAAGCCCGTGGGGCTCACCTTGACCTCGCGGCCCTGCCGCGTGACCCGGTGCCCGGCCACGTCGATACAGACATCGTCCACACGCAGCTCGCCGCCCTGGGCGCTCTCCTGCGTCCGGCCCCGACGCAGCAGGGCCCGGATGCGGGCCTCCAGCTCGCGCAGGGCAAAGGGTTTGACCAGGTAGTCGTCGGCCCCGGCGTCCAGGCCCAGCACACGGTCGGCCACGGTATCACGGGCCGTCAGCATGATGACCGGCACCTGCACGCCGTGTTCCTCGCGCAGGGCACGGCACAGGCTGATGCCGTCCAGCCCGGGGAGCATGATGTCCAGCACCACCAGATCGAACTGGCCGGACGCGGCCATCTCGAGGCCCGTACGGCCGTTGCGGGCGCAATCCAGTTCATAGCCCAAAGGCTCAAGATAGGCGTACAGGTTGGCGAGGATGTCCTCGTTATCTTCCACCAGCAGGACAGAGACAGGCACCATGCGCACCTCCGCAAAAAAGGACGGGGCGCCGTGCGCCCCCTGAAGAATGGAAAACCCGGCGGATGGACCGCCGTCCGAAAGGCCCCGCAGGGCCCGAACATCACTGGATGATGGCCAGAGCGTCCACCTCCACCTCATTGGGGTGCTTGGAGCTCCAGTCCACATGCCCCACCAGGCGCACTTTGTCCTGCGGAGTGACCGTCAGGTGCCCGAAGGTCTCGTGCTCTATCTCCACCACCACGCGGCCGCTCTCGTCCTCAAAAAGGTAACGGTCCTTGCGGGGGATCTTTTCCAGGATATGGCCTTCCAGAACACAGGGGGCATCATCCCAGGCATTGAGCACGTCGGCCGCACGGGTCAGCGTCGGCGAGACACCGGGGCCCACGAAACCCGCCGCACCGGTACCCGGCGGGAGCAGAAACAGGCCGGCGGCCAGCAGAAGCAGCACAGAAAAAATTCGCATCACGACTCCGCTGGCGGGCCGCCTGCCGGTAGCGCACGGCCCGCCTGTCAGACTACTTGAGGATTTCCAGGATCTTCACGTCGACCTTGGTGGGATCCATCATCTCCTTGTCCAGCTTGCCGGAAAGGCGCACCCGGTCGGCGGGCGTCACCGTACGGCCGGCGAACACTTCATGGTCGATCTCTACCACGATGGTGCCCGTGGCGTCACGGAAATTGTACTTGTCATCGCTGCCGGCCACACGCTCCACGATATGGCCCGTCAGCATCACCGGCGCGTCGTCCCAGGCTTTGAGGGCCTTGGCCACGGTATCGGCCTGGACGCCGGACGTGGGCCCCTGGAAACCGCCGGGAGCCTGTCCCGGGCCCTGGAAGCCGCCCTGGGCAGCCATGGCGGGGAAAGCAAGAGCCAGAACCATCACACAAGAAAGCAGCAGACGCATGGGATATCTCCTTTTGGCGGCATGACCGCCATCCGTAACAGTTGCGGGTGGGGGCACGGCTACGTCCCGGCCCCTGCGGACTGGGCCCTGTCCGCATCTCCACACTGCGCCTGCGGCTGTCAGCAAAGTGTCAGCGCAGGCCAAGAAAACGCCTGCGCCATGCATATTTTTTGTTATTGTATTGATTTTAAAGGATAATAAAATAAATTCTTTTACTATGTTTAACAAATCGAACAAGGTACGCGGGACGTGCCGTCAATCAAGCTCACGCCCCACCCAGACCGCCCGCCCCACGATGCGCACCAAGTCGGCCAGCTGGTCGGTGGTGCAGGCCTCGATGGGCGGATAGGCAGGATTGTAGCTGCTGAGGATCAGGCGCCCCGGCATGGCGTTGACCACCTTGAGGTAGACCAGATCCTCCACGCTCACGGCATAGATGCGGCCGGGCACCGGGTCTTTCTGGCTCTGGTCCACAAGGACCACGTCATTGTGGCAGATGCGGGGCTCCATGCTGTCGCCGGAGACCCGCAGCAAAGCCATGTGCGACGGGCTGCCCTTGCGCCGCAAAAAATTCTCGCGGAAGGCATAGTGCCGCACCACATCGCCGCTGGTCTCGAAGCTCCCCGTACCGGCGGAAAGACGCGCCTCCACCATGGGCACCATGACCAGCCCGGCCCACTGGTCCTGCAGGGCCCCTTCCACATTCCCCTGCCCGGCCAGCAGCCAGTCCAGCGAACAGCGCAGGGCCGCCCCCAGCCGGACGGCAAACTCCCCCTTGGGCAACTGGCCGTTCTCGTACTGCTGGATAGTGGTCAGGCTGACCCCCACCTGTGCGGCAAGATCCTGCTTGCGCAGGCCAAGGCCAAGGCGACGGCGGCGCAGGCGCTCGGCAAAGCCCTGTGTAGAGATAAAGGAAAACCTATTTTTATCTTCCATGCGCGCTCCAAATTTTTTATTCATTAAAAACAGGATATTAAATATTTTTAAAAGAAAAGTTAAAAATTTTTCCTTTGATTGAAAAAAGAAAACATGTAAAAAGTACGGCTATGACTGCTGTCAAACATAGAACAACCTGTAGCTAATGGCAATGGATACAGCAGCCCGGGCCCGCTTTTGCGGGCAAAAGAAAACTTTTTCCGCAACATAACTTTTCCGCAGAGATCCGCTGCGGGACACCGTGCCATTATCAGAAAGGGAGTAGCCGACATGAACACACGATCCCTGGAACAGTTCCAGCGTCTCCTGACGCAGTCCGCCGACAGTGAAGAGGAACCCGCCGAGGGTTCCCTGCTCTGGGCGGCAGCGCAATTGCGCCGCATCGCCCGCATGCTGGAAGACATGCAGGCCGCTCCCCGCCAGTCCGGCGATGCCATGCCGCCTGCCCCGGAAGCCATCCCTGCTGCCGGGACCTTCATGGCCGGGCAAGGGGCGGACGACACGGAACAACCGTTGGAGGTACATCTCCAGCGCCCTCGCAGTCCCCTGGCCCCGGAGGCCCGCCATGTGGTCCAGTAGTGGAAGTCCTGCCACGCTTCCCCGGCACACGGCCGGATCCGCCGACCCCGTGGACTGGGACAGCCTGCTGCCCCTTTTGCCCGAAAGCGTACGCCTGCTGCGCCAGGTTCTGGAAGATGATGCCGCCCTGCACAGGCTTCTGGAACACTGCGGCGGCCTGACCCTGCGCATCCCCCGCCGCTTCCCGGCGGAAGGGCATCTGCTGCGCGCCCTGCTGCCCGAGCCCGTCTTGCGCCGCCTGCTGGGGGCTTACGGCGGCACCTGTCTGTATATCCCCCGCTGCGCCCGTCTCGCCCGTCAGGTGCGCCAGCGGGAGCTGCTCGGCGCCTTCAGCCGCCATACCGCCGCCGGTACCTCCAGCAATGCCGAGGTGCGCTTTCTGGCCCGCCGGTACGGCATCACGGACCGGCGCGTCTGGCAGCTGCTCAAGCAGGAGGCCGAACTGCCGGACAAGGCCCTTCAGGCCCCCGGCGACGCCCTTCAGGGCTGATCCCCGCACCTCCCTTTCAGGCCGGACGGGAAAGGCTGCGGCCTTTCCCGTTTTTTTTTTTGTCCGCAGGCTGCTCCTTGCCGGGGCATGTCCGGCAGGGACGGATGAGCCCGCAGGCCTGTACACGGGCTCTCCTCTCCGGGGTGCCTGTCTGGCTTCTTCCCTCTCCGGCCCCGCACCATCTCCTTCCCCCCTGTCCCTCCACGACGCTTCCCCTACTGAAATCCTTCAAACTTACGCCAGCGCCCTTTTCCGGCATGGTGGCCTCACGGGGGCGACACCGCCCCGCCATCATTCCACCGCCATGCAGGAGGGCATATGCGCGACAATTTCACTCTGGCCCATACGTTCACGGCCCGCTGGGAAGGCGGCCTTTCCGACCACGAAGCCGATCCCGGCGGCATCACCAATCACGGCATCTCCCTGCGCTGGGTCACGGATCTGGCCCGGCAGGCCAAAGAACGCTGTCTGCGCGATGCCCGGCAGTGCGATACCTGCCCCCGGCGTACGGGCCCGGACTGCGACTACTTCAGCCTTGATCTGGACAATGACGGCGACATCGACGCCGACGACATCCGCGCCTGTACCAAAGAACAGGCGGCCCGTCTGTTCCGCAGGCATTTCTGGGAGGCACTGGGCTGCGACCGCCTGCCCCTGCCGCTGGCCGTCACGCTCTATGACGGCGCGGTCAACATGGGCGCCAGCCGGGCCGTGAAGCAGTTGCAGGAAGCCATGAACGCCGCGGGCGAGACCCAGCTCGACCACTACTCACCCATCGCCGAGGACGGCATCATGGGCCCGGACACCCGCGAGCTGGCCAACGCGCTGGCCGACGTGCATCTGGACTGGTACGCGGCCCGGAGCAGCCTGCGCCTGCGGGACGCCTTCTATCGCCGTCTGGCCGCGTCCCGCCCGTCCATGAAGGTTTTCCTGACGGGCTGGCGCAACAGGGTGAAGGCCCTGCACCAGCATCTGGCCGATCTGGAACGGGAGGCGCAGTGATGTGGAACCTGCTGCGCGATCTGGGCACCCGGCTGTTGCGCCACCTGACGGGCAGCAGCCGGGAACGGTAGGAACTGCTGGCCGCCCAGATCCGCCTTAACGAACGGGAAACGGAAAATGCCCCTTCCAGTGTGCTGCGTCTATGGCGTTCCTTCCTGGGCTGGGTGCTGGCCCTGCTCTTTTGCTGGGAAGTGCCCGTGCGCCTGCTGCTCCTGCCCCTGCTGGCGCCCGACCTGCTGGACGACCTGCCGCCCCCGGCCCTGGACCAGATCCTGGGCCTGCTGGCCGGCATGCTGGGCCTGCCCTTCTGAACCACGGAGATGCCCATGACCACCCATCTGCCTGCCGCGCTCCTGCCCCTGCTGCTGGCCCTGGTACAGGGGCTGCTGCTCTGGGCCCTGTGGAGCCTGCGCCGCAGCTTCGTCCCGCAGGCCGAACATCTGCGCTGCCGCCGGGACGAACAGCGACGGGAAGCCCTGTGGCTGCGCCGCCTCGATCTGCTGGAACAGGCTCTGGCGCAGGAACGGGAACTCCTGACGCCGCTGGCGGACGAGGTACGCTCCCTGCGGGAGGACGCAGGCCGCCTGCGCAGCCAGTTGCAGGCCCAGGAAGCGCGCTTCTACGGCCTGGAACGCCTGCTGCAACGTCTGGAACGGCATCTTGAGCGGCAGGAGGACCGCTGGCAGCAGCTCCCCGGCGCCGCCTTGCCCGCCCTGCTGCACTGCCGCCCTCCCCGGGAGGTGCAGTGATGCCGGTACGCCGCCGGAAAAAAGCCCTGGAAAAAGCCCTGCACGAGCGCCTGCAACGCCTGACCGAACATCTCGACACTGCCGAGGTCTCGGAAAAAAGCATCGACATCGTCAAAGAGATCAAGGAACTGCACGCCCTTGCCCGCACGCTGGAGCAGGAGGGCACGTCACAGGACGGCGACCGGAAGCCCCCCGCCCCCCTGCGCGTCATCTGGGCCGGACAGGAGCCGGAAGATGGCCCTCCGTAACCTTTAAACCCCGCCGAGACCGACATGGAAACGCCCTGCATCATCCCCTATGCGCCGCGCCCGCTGCAATGGCGCTTCCACCAGCAGCGCACCCGATTTTGCGTGCTGCTCTGCCACCGCCGTTTCGGCAAGACCGTGGCCGCCGTCAACGACCTGCTGCGGGCGGCCCTGCGTACTTCCCGTACGGACTGGCGCGCCGCCTACGCCGCCCCCTATCTGGGGCAGGCCAAGGCCGTGGCCTGGGATTATCTGCGGCATTTCGCGGGCGTGATCCCCGGTACCCGTTTCCATGAAGGCGAACTGCGCTGTGACCTGCCCAACGGCGCGCGCATCCGCCTGTACGGCACGGACAACGCCCAGGCCCTGCGCGGCCTGTATCTGGACGATCTGGTGCTGGACGAGCCCGCCGACATCCCCCGCGAGGTCTGGAGCCAGATCCTGCGCCCCGCTCTGGCCGACCGGCAGGGACGGGCCCTGTTCTGCGGCACGCCCAAGGGCTGTGACAATTTGCTGCACGATGTCTGGCAGCTGGCGGGCAGTCTGGGGGCGGCGGAGGGCTGGTCACGCTTTCGCTTCCCGGCCTCGCAGACAGGCTACCTGCCGCAGACCGAGCTGGACGCCGCCCGCCGCGGCATGAGCGAGGCCGAGTTCCAGCAGGAATTCGAGTGTTCCTTCGCCGCCGCCGTGCGCGGGGCCTACTATGCCGCCCAGCTGGATGCCGCCGGTCTGGCGGGACGCATCTGCCCCCTGCCGGTAAGCCCCGACCTGCCCGTGCATACGGCCTGGGACCTGGGCATGGATGATGCCACGGCCATCTGGTTCTTCCAGGTGGAGCCTTCCGGCAACTGGCGCATGCTGGACTATTACGAAGCCAGCGGCGAGGGGCTGGCCCATTACGCGGCCGTGCTGGCGGCCAAGGCCCGGCCGGAAGGAACGGCCACCGCCGACGGCATTGCGGGACGCGGATTCTGCTACGGTCGCCACCTGGCCCCGCATGACATCCGGGTGCGGGAACTGGGCACGGGCCAGAGCCGTCTGGAAAGCGCCGCCCGTCTGGGCATCCGCTTCGACATCGCACCGTCCCTGCCGCTGGCCGACGGTATCGATGCCGTGCGTCGCGCCCTGCCCCGCCTCTGGTTCGACAGCCGTCACTGCGCCGCCGGACTGGCGGCCCTGCGCTCCTACCGGCGGCAATGGCGGCCCCGGCAGGAACAGTTCTCCTCCGGCCCGCTGCATGACGGCTCCAGCCACGCCGCCGATGCCCTGCGCTACGCGGTCACGGGCTTTCGCCCGCCGGAGCGCCCCCTGCCTCCGGCCCGGGCCCGCATCAGCTATGACGTGCTGGGACTGGGGCGATGAAAGGAAGGCTTCCACGTCCCCGTGCCATCGACAGGCCCGAAAAGATCCATCGCCGGGATCGCCCGTGACAGGGCCGTGCCGGGAGACCTGCCAAGCAGGGGAAAGCCGGTCGAGATTGGCTTTCCTCCCCCGTCCCGGGCAGCGTCATGACTGCGACGACATCCCGCACGCCCCTATCCCGCAAATCCCCCAACAACAGGAGCCCGCATGGAAAACACACGACCGCAGCCCTGCGGCCAGGCCGACGTGCAGGACGCATTCCATCTGGAAGCCGTCCGGGACGACGCGGGCCGCAAAGCCCTCTTCGCCCGCATGTGCCGGGAAGGGCTCACAGGCTGCGCCATGTACGCCTGGCCCCATCCCCGGGAAGACGACTGGCTGCATCTGGTCAGCGCCCCCGGCCGCCTGCTCCTGCAGGCCACGGCCCCTGACGGCACGGCGCTGGCCTGCGGATTGTTCAGCCCCTGGCGCGGGCGGATCCGGGAATTCGATTTCACGGTCTTCCGCCCGGCATTCCCGCTGGCTGTGCCGCTGGCCCGTGCCGCTTTCCGCTGGGTCTTCCGCCATACGGAGAGCAGCGCGCTTTGGGGCCTGTGCCCGGTCAGCAACCGCCATGCCTGGCGTCTGGCCACGGCCTGCGGTTTCGTCATCACGGGACGCCTGCCCGCCGCCTGCTGGCTGGCCCGGCGCGGCGTCCATGTGGACGGCATCCAGCTGCTCTGCACGCCGGAGACGCTGGCGCGCGCCATAAAGATGTCTCCATCCGGCCACAGGGCCCATCCGTAAACAACCTTCATCCCCAAGGAGGACATATGGGATTCGGAGGCTCCTCCAGCCCCAGCGTACCGGAAGTCCAGCCCGCCCCCAAGGCGGCCACTCCCAAACCCGTCACCGAAGCGGCCACGGCCGCCCGCCAGAACCAGAAGGACAAGGCCAGCAAGGCCGCGGGCATCCGGGCATCCATCCACACCACGCCGCTGGCCTCGCAGGAGAACCGCGGCAAGACCCTGCTGGGGCAATAGGATGCGCCCGGCACAGCGCCCCGCTTTGCGCGCCCTGCTCGGGACAGCGCATCAGGGGCCCCCGCTGCCTGCAGGAGACCGGCCGGAAGCCGAAGAGCGTCTTGCCCTGCGCGTCCCGGCCCTGGCCCGGCGTTACCGGGCCCTGCTGGAACGGCGCTCGCCCTGGGACACGGCCTGGGAGAGCCTGGCCGAGCACTTTCTGCCCACCCGTTTCCGCACCGATGACAGTCCGGACGACCGCCCCCTGCTCAACCGCTCCTTGGTGGACGCCACGGGCATCCTGGCCATGCGGACCCTGGCCGCCGGCCTGCAGGGCGGCATGACCAGCCCCGCCCGGCCCTGGTTCCGGCTGGCCCTGGACGATCCCGAACTGTCGCGCAGCCACGCGGGCCAGCGTTATCTGGATGAAGTGGAGGCCCGCATGCGCGTGGTGCTGCAGCGCTGCAACTTCTACAACGCCATGCACACCATCTATGCGGAACTGGGGACCTTCGGCACGGCCTTCGTCTTCGAACTGGCCGACCTGCGCCACGGCTTCCGCTTCGTGCCGCTCTGCGCCGGACAGTATGTGCTGGATACGGACGCGGCCCGGCAGGTGGACACGGTTTTCCACCGCATGCACATGAGCCTGCGCCAGATGGTGCAAAGCTTCGGTCTGGAGGCCCTGCCGGAAAACCTGCGTCTGGCGGCCCGGCGCACGCCGGACCAGCGACATGCGGTCATCCATGCCGTGCTGCCCCGCACGGAACGTCGGCCCCGGCTGGCAGGGCAATGCCACATGCCCTGGGCCTCGGTCTACTGGCTGGAAGGACGGGAAGGGCAGGTCGTGCCCCTGAAGGAATCCGGCTTCCTGGGCTTTCCCGGTTTCGGCCCGCGCTGGGACGTGGCGGCCAACGATGTCTATGGCCGCTCGCCCGCCATGGATGCCCTGCCCGACTGCCGCATGCTGCAACAAATGGGCATCACCACGCTCAAGGCCATCCACAAAGCCGTGGACCCGCCCATGAGCGTCCATGCGGGCCTGCGCTCCGTGGGGCTCGACCTGACGCCCGGCGGCATCAACTTCGTGGACAGCCTGCCCGGACAGAACCAGCCCGTGGCCACGCCCCTTTTGCAGGTCAAGCCCGATCTGGCCCAGGCGCGCTCCGCCATGGAAGCCGTGCAGCAGCAGATACGGGCCGGGCTCTACAACGACCTGTTCCGCCTGATCCTGGAAGGGCGCAGCAAGGTCACGGCCAGCGAGATAGCCGCCCGCGAAGAAGAGAAGCTGCTGCTCATCGGTCCCGTGCTGGAACGCCTGCATGACGAGCTGCTGATCCCGCTCATCGACCGCACCTTCCGCCTCATGCTGGCCCTGGACATGCTGCCCCCCTGCCCGCCGGAACTGAGCGGACGCCACCTCAAGGTGGAATTCGTCTCCCTGCTGGCCCAGGCCCAGAAACTGGTGGGCATCAGCGCCACGGACCAGTATCTGGCCCTGACCCTCAAGGCGGCCTCGGCCTGGCCCGAAGCCCTGGACAGCGTGGATGTGGACAATCTGCTGGACAATTATGCCCAAAGCCTCGGCCTGCCCGCGAACCTGACACGTCCCCGTGAGGAACGGGCCCGGCTGCGGGCCGGACGCGAGGAAGCGCGGCAGACGGAACAGCAGCTGGAGCTGCTGCAGAAGGCCGCCGACCTGGGACACACCCTGGCCGACAGCGACCTGACCGTGGAAGGGGAAAAAAGCTCCGTCCTGCAGGTACTGGCCAACCTGGCCGCCGGGGCCGCCCCTGCCCTGCGGCCGCAGCAGACGAGCGGCACGACGCCGCCCCCGGAAGGAGGACACGATGCACGATGACCGGCTTTTCCCCGCCGGGGCTCCTGCCCCCGCTTCCCCGGCACAGCAGCGCTGGCGGGCCGGACTGTGCCGGGCCGTGGATGGTCTCATGACCTCGGCGGAAGGGCGCGACCTGCTGCGCTGGCTGTTGCAGGCCGGGCTCTGCTTCACCGCCGCCTGTCCGGGACCGGGGACCCCGGCCGGACAGATCTACTGGGAGGAGGGCCGCCGCCATGTGGGCGTGGCCGTGCTCCGCCTTTTGCAGGAGGCCGATCCCTCCCACCTGCCCCGACTTTTTTTGACACAGGAGGAAGACGATGCCCGAAACTGAAGCGATCTTTGACGAAGGCCGCATGGCCCCCCGGCCGGAAAGCGGTCTGTACGGCCTGCCTGCCGACGAGGGGGGGACGTCCCCCGCTACGCCCCTGCTGGGCAGCGGCCCGGAGGAAGGCCGGCCCGCCGCCCCCGGCCAGTCCTCTGCCGAGGGGCAGAAAAAACAGCCCGCAGCCGATGACGCCGCCCGGCTGGAGGCCCATCTGCGCCAGACCGACGCCCTGCGTCGTGCCCGCTGGCAGCAGCAGGTGGAACAGTGGCGGCAGGAAGTGGCCGACGATCCGCAGCTGGGCGGCGAGCATCTGGCCACCACCGTGGCCCGGGCCCAGCTGGCCCTGGACCGCTTCGACACGGACAAGAGCATCGGCCGCCTGCTGGAAGAAAGCGGCTACGGCAACCACCCGGCCGTGCTGCGCTTCTTCAGCCGCCTGGCCGACAGTCTGCTGGAAGACAGCCTGCCCGGCAGCGAAGGCGGCGGCAGCCTGCCGCCCCTGGAAGAACGCATGTACGCGGGCTGGAGCTCGCAGCGATCCTGACCATGCAGGTCGCCAACCGGCACACGGCATTTTCCCCTTTCCCTCGTTTCGTACCGGGCCGCTGACGGCCCCTTCCCGACCACCTTTGCCAAGGAGACTTCATGTCCGCCACTCTGGGTTTTGTGGCCACGCTGGCCGAAATGGAACAGTTCTATCGCGGCGACAAGGCCGGCCAGATCATCGAGCTGATGAACAAGACCAACGACATCATGGATGACGTGCCCTGGATGGAAGCCAACCAGTCCGACGGCCACCTGACGCGCATCCGCACCGGCCTGCCCGCCGTATACTGGCGCCGCCTCTATCAGGGCACGCCGCCCGCCAAGTCCCAGTGGAGCCAGGTCAAGGAAGGTTGCGGCATCCTTGAGGCCATCATGGAACTGGATGTGGAAGAGATCCGCCTGTACGGCGACCGTGACCGCTCCTTCCGCATGAGCGAGGGCATCGCCTTTGCCGAGGCCATGCGCCAGAAGGTGGCCCGCACCCTGTTCTATGGCGACAGCAACCGCAACCCCGACGAATTCAACGGCCTGGCCATGCGTTACCCGGCCAGCGATGCCGAAAACGTGCTGGACGCCGGTGGCCGCGACGGCGGCTGCACCTCGCTCTGGCTGGTCTCCTGGGGGCCGCAGTCCGTGCACGGCATCTATCCCAAGGGCAGCCGCGGCGGCCTTTCCCACGAAGATCTCAAGACCTACATGGCGCAGGACGAAAACGGCCGCAAATATCAGGTCACGGGCGACAAATACAACTGGCGCTGCGGTCTGGCCGTACGCGACTGGCGCGGGGTGGTGCGCATCGCCAACGTGCCCGTGGCCGCACTGGGCAAGCGCAAGGGCGAGGAAGGTTTCGTGGATCTGCAGAAGCTGACCATCGAAGCCAAGAACCGCATGCCCCAGCATCTGCGCCAGAAAGCCGTCTGGTACGCCAACGCCGATGTGATCACCGCGCTGGAACTCCAGAACTCCGACGCCGGGCAGGTGCAGCTGCACTACGGCGAATTTTTCGATGCCAAGGCCGTTCCCGTGCTGCACGGCCGCCCCGTGCGCCAGTGCGACGCCATCGCCTCGGACGAGGCTTCCATCTAGAGCCGTGCCCTTCCAAGGGGGGACCGCCCTGAGCTGCCGCTGCTGCCAGGATGCCGGGACCTTACGCACGATCCCCGGGCGGATGCGCTGTCCGTGCAGCGGCGCTCCCCTTCCTCCGCCTCCACCGTGTCCCGGCGCCCCCGGTTGCTCTCCCCTCTGACTGCACGACCTGCGGCCGTCATACGTCCGCTCCCCATGCATTTTTTCAGGAAACAAGGAGTCCTCATGGCCATCATCGACAGTCATTGCATCCTTTTCGAAGGTCCCCTGAGTGCCGAAAGCACCGGCAAGGCCGTACCCCTCACGGCCCTGCGCCTGCCCGGCCGCATGGAGCCCATGCCGCTGCGCATCTCTGTGACCAGGGGTTTCGCCAAAGAACAGACCACCTCGCTGGCCCTGACCCTGCAGGAAGCCGACAGCGCCGAAGGCGAATGGCAGGACGTGCCCGGCGCTGCCATCACCGTCCAGGGGGCGGAACTGGGCGAGGGCGCCCGCCTGGGCTGGCGCTTCGTGCCCCAGGCCGTGCGCAAGAGCTGGCTGCGCCTCAAGCTGTCTCCGGCCGGGAGCGGCAGCCATGACGGGCACATCTTCGCGGCCCTGCTGCGCGAGGAAGACTTCCCCTACGAAAAGGAACTGCGCGTGCGCTAGTCCTTTTCCTGCACCGGGAGCGGCCGGGCCATCTCACAGCCCGGTCGCCGCACCGGAGACAGGATCATGCCCGCGACCGGCGGGCGACAGACCCCTCATTCATGGGGCGGGGCGGACGCTTGCCCCGCCCCCCTGCCCAACGTAGGGGAGCCCCCTCCGTTCCCTTTTCCCTGATGCCATCACAAGGAAGACATATGGAGACCCTGACCCAGATCGCCATCTGGAACCGGGCCCTGGGCTTTTTGGGCGCCCGCAGCATCGCCGCCGAGGACGAGAACACGCCCGAGGCCCTGCAATGCCGCCTGTACTGGGACAGTGCCCGGCGGCAGGCCCTGCGCGACTACCCCTGGGCCTTTGCCCAGCGCCGGGCCTGGCTGGCCCGGGTGGCCCTGCCCTCGGGCTTCGAGCAGGAATACCGCTTTGCCTATGCCCTGCCCGAGGCCTGCCTCAAAGCGCATGAGGTCCGGCACGAAGGCCTGCTGCCGCGCCCCTTCTGTCTGGCGCGGGATCCCGCCGGGGATGCCACCATCCTGCTCACCAGCGCCAGCCGGGCCTTGCTGCTCTATACGGAAGACGTGCGCCACTGCCACCAGTTCGACGACCTTTTCGCCCACATGCTGGCCCGCAAGCTGGCCTGCCTGCTGGCGGCACCGCTGCTCAAGAGCAACAGGCAGAAGATCGCGGAGCTGGAACAGCTCTACAGCGCCAGCCTGCCCCAGGCCCGGCAGTCCGATGCCAGTGAGCGCCGCCCCCTGCCCCTGCCCGACAGCTGGTTGCAGGCCCGCTGACGGCCCGATACCCGCTCTTCACTATATGGCGGCCTTCCCTGTCCGCCCCTTTTCCGGGAGTTCGCATGACCATGCCTTACAGTCCCGGCCGTGCCCTGTTCGAAGGCAACGGTACGGCCACGGATTTTCCTTTTTCCTTCAAAGTCTGGGGAACGGAACAACTGACCGTCACCCTGACCGGCCCCGACGGCAACAGCCGCCCGGCCAGCGGCTGGACCGCCCTCCTGAACGACGACGGCGGCAGCGTGACCTACCTCCACGAAGGCGCTCCCCTGCCCGCGGGCTGGAAACTGGCCATCACCCGCAACATGCCTTTTGAACAGCAGATCGACCTGGTGTCCGGGACCCGCTTCGATGCCGAAGTCATCGAGACAGGCCTCGACCGGGCTACGGCCGAACGCCAGCAGCTGCTGGAACAGCTCCAGCGGGCGGTCATCCTGCCCCCCACCAGCGACGAGACGCCCATCAAGATGGCCGAACAGCTCCTGCAGGCGGGAAAGACCGCCCAGGCCAGCGCCGCAGCTGCCCAGGACAGCGAATCCGCAGCAGCGTCCAGCGCTTCGCAGTCCGCAGCCAGCGCACAGGCCGCAGCTGCCTCGGCAGAAGCCGCCGACCAAAGCCGGGCAGCGGCAGCCGCCAGTACCGCCGACGCCTCCCAAAGCGCCACGGCAGCCCGCCAGAGCGCGGAGGCCGCGGCAGGGAGCGAGGACAGGGCCGCCCAGAGCGCCGCGTCCATCCTGGGATTGCAGGTGGAGGTGTCCACGCTCGATCCCGGACTGCCCGCCGGCGGCGACTATGACCCGGAGACCGGCATCCTGCATCTCGGCATCCCCAAGGGCGATTCCGGGGCGTCGGCCATCGCCACCCCTACCAGCCTGGGCAGCGTCATGCCCCAGACCGGCCACGAGGACGGCCTTGAACTCGAAACAGATGGGAAACTGCGCGTCCGCAAGGCCAGTGCTTCCCAGCGTGGCGGCGTGCTGGCCAGCACCACGGCGGCGGCCAACACCGTGCCCCAGGCCGGGGAAGACGGCACGCTGGACGCAAGCTGGGTGCCCAGACCTGACTATTGGGACATGTTCCCGCCTTTCGTGCCCGTCCCCATCTGGGGCGCGACGCCGGGCGGCAGTGACGGACGCCGGGCCATCATGCCCGGAGAAGAGCAGGCACGCGAAGAATGGATCCTCTGCGACGGCGGCAGCGACGGCAAGGACGGCACCGTGCCTGACCTGCGGGGCCGCTATATCCGTGGTGCCAGCGAAGCCGAGCCCGAAGGCACGGAAGGCGGCAGCGAAGATGTCGCTGTGGATCTTTCCGGCAGTACCGGGGCCACGACGCTGAGTACAACGCAGATACCCAGCCACACGCACCCGTTCTCTGCCGTCATATCGACTAAAGGACGGTATATGGAGAGCGGGAACCTATACGACAGCGGCAGTTCCAGTACTTCCGCAACGGGCGGCAACGGTTCCCACACGCATCCCCTGTCCGGCTCGGTATCCGGCACGCACACCGACCCGCATCTCGCCATGCACTTCTTCATCAAGGTGGTCTAGCATGAAAACACACGTCACCGTCATCCCGTCCGACGGCATCATCTCTGTGGACGGGGAAGTGCTGTTCCTGGACGGCATCACGTCCGAGACCTTCCACGCCCTCCAGTGGCACGATGGCGCGGGCCATGTGGAGCCCGGCGACGGACTGCCCAACGAGGAGCTTTCCACCGACGATTACGCCGGGCGCGTGGCCCCCTTCGTGGCCCTGTGGGAAGAAGAGAAGGCCCGTCTGGAAGAAGAGGCCAACCGCCCGCCCACTGACGAGGAGCTGGCCGCGCAGGCCGTAGCCGAGGCCAGGGCGCAGTCGCGCAGCATCCTCATGGCCCGGATGCAGGCGGACATGGTACAGACGGGCGCCTTCGCCGCCGCCGAGTTCGCCACCTTCGCCAAAGCCGGGCTGTTCACGGACTGGGCCGCCGGACGGACCTACGCCAAGGGCTACCGCCTGGCCCACAAGGGCATCGTCTATGAGGTGATGCAGGAAGTGACCGCCATCGAGAACCAGCCCCCGGATGCCGCCGGGCTGCTGGCCGTGTACCGCCCGCTGTCCGTGGACCCGGAGACCGGTGAAGAGCCGGACGGCAGCCGGGAACATCCCTTCGCCTTCCTCTACGGCATGGATGTCACCAAGGACTGCTACTACAGCTACGAAGACAAGCTCTGGCTGGCCAGGGCCGACATGCCCGCCTGCGTCTGGGTGCCGGGCACGGCGGGCCTGTGGCAGTGGGAAGAAGCAAGCGCGGCCTGAGCCCCGGCGGATGCGGGAACGGCCCATTTTCTTTGCAACGGATACCGGCCCCGGCACATGCCGTCACGGCCCGTGCCCGAAAGCATACGGGCTGGGACAGATGCGGCAACGTGAACACGAGCATCCTGCGTCTGGCCGATCCCATTCCCCCTCCCCGTCCTGTGATGCTGCCTTTTTCCCCACGATCCGGGACAGCTCCCACAGGCTTTTCCCTGGTTCTCCTGCCCATCCCGCAACCTCCACCTTTTTCGAGGATCCATGCGCATAGCCCTGCACAACTTCACCGGCGGCGAGGTCTCCCCCATCCTGGCCGCCCGCTATGACCTTTCCCGTTACGGCAGTTCCGTGCAATGCATGGAGAACATGCTGCCCGGCCTGCACGGCGACGTGCGCCGCCGCCCCGGGACCCTATTCCTGGGCAGCCTCGAAGACGAGGCCGTGCTCCTGCCTTTCAGCTTCAATGCTCTGGCGGAACAGAACTTCGTGCTCGTCCTTTCGGGGAATGGCCTGAGCATCGCCGACATCCACGGCTTCGATCCGCAGGAAGGGAGCATTCCCCGGCTGCCTACCCCTTACGAGGCCCGGCATCTGCTGGAGATCTGCGCCGCCCAGGTGGGGGATACGGTCTATCTGGCCCACACGGCCTATCCGCTGCACAAGCTCGTCCGCAGTACGGACAGCGAGCCGGAGGCCCCCCTGCCGGAAAATGCCATCCGCAGCCACGGGTACCGCTGGACGCTGGAAGCCGTGGCCCTCAACAGCAGCCTGCCCGCTCCCCAAGCCCCCGGCTGTACGTTCGTACGCGGCAACAACGACGATGACGCCGGGCTCGGCTACACGCTGCGCTACAAGATCGTGGCCGTGGACGCCAACGGCAAGCAGTCGCTGGCTTCGGAGGCGGGCAGCTGTAACGGCAAGCATCCTTCCGACTGGGTGGTGGGCAACCGCACGGACATCTCCTGGACAGCCGTGGAAGGCGCCACGGAATACAATATCTACCGGGAGGAGGCCGGGTACTACGGCTTCATCGGCGTCAGCAGCGGCACGACATTTTCGGACAACAACTATCAGGCAGACACCGCCGATACCCCGCGCGAGGACTGGGACCCGTTCGCCGACGGCAACAACCCGTCCGTGGTGGCCTTCCACCAGCAGCGCATGGTCCTGGCGGGCACACGCGACAGCCCGCAGGCCTTCTACCTTTCGCGCAGCGGGGACTTCGAGAACTTCCGCAAGTCCCGCCCCCTGCAGGACGACGACCCGGTGGAATACCTCATCGCGTCCGGCTCCATCGACGCCATCGCCTGGGCGGCCAGCTTCGGGGACCTGCTGCTGGGCACCTCGGGCAGCGAATACAAGGCCAGCGGCAACGGCAGTGCCATCACCCCGGGCAACATCACCATCACGGCCCAGTCCTACTGGGGCAGCGCGGGCCTTGCGCCCATCATCATCGGCAATGCCATCCTGCATGTGCAGCGCCACGGCGCCCATGTGCGCGACCTGTTCTATTCGCTGGAAAAAGACGGCTATGCGGGCAATGACCTTTCCATCCTGGCGCCGCATCTGTTCGAAGGGCACCGCCTGCGTCAGTGGGCCTACCAGCAGACGCCGGGATCCGTGCTCTGGATCGTACGCGACGACGGCCTGCTGCTGGCCCTGACTTATCTCAAGGAGCACGACATCTGGGGCTGGAGCCGCCATCCCACGGCCGGAGAGGTGCTGTCCGTGTGCAGCATCTCCGGCCCGGACAGCGACGAACTGTTGCTGGTGGTCCGCCGCCGGGATGCGGACGGCGGCACCCGCTACTGTCTGGAACGTCTGGCCCCCCAGTGGCAGGACAGCGATCCTGTGGAGGAAGCTTTTTTTGTGGATTGCGGTCTGAGCCTTCACCGGGAAGAAGCGGTCAACGACGTGGACGGGCTCGACCATCTGGAAGGCCAGTCCCTGGCCGTGCTGGCGGACGGGAGCCCCGTGGAAGGCTGCGTGGTGCGGCAGGGCCGCATCCGGCTGCCCTTTGCCGCCCGCATCGTCCAGGCAGGCCTGCCCTATGCCTCCGTCCTGTCGCCCCTGCCCGTGGAAGGCAACGGCGAATCCGGCAGCACGCTGGGACGGCAACGGGCGCTAGGCCGCTGCTGCCTGCGCCTGTACCGCAGCGTGGGCGGGCGCTACGGAGCCGGCCGCGACGAACTTTACGACATCCCCTTCCTGCCCCGGCGCTGGGATGAGGCCTGCCAACCTTTCAGCGGCGATGTGGATTTTTTGCCCGCCGGAGGACACGGCCCCTCGGCCACCATCTGGCTGGTGCAGGAACGTCCCCTGCCCTTCCACCTGCTGGCCCTGAGCCTGGATGTGGAATTTGCGGAGATATGAACCAAGGAGAGAGCATGATCCATTGTCACTGTGAACCGCTCGAACGCCTGCTGCCGGAGCTGCCGCCCCTGTTGCAGGCCCACTGGGACGAGAGCGAGGCCGCCCTGTTCGGCCCGCAGGTCTACGCCCTGGACACGGAACGCTATGCCTGCTGGGAGCGGCTGGGCATGCTGCATGTGGTGACGGCCCGGGACAGCTCCGGCAGCCTGCAGGGCTACGCCGCCTTCACCCTGACGGATTGCCCGCACCGTCCGGGAAAACGTCTGGCCGCTCTGGATGGCCTGTATCTGGCACCGGCCGCCCGCAAGGGCCTGGCCGTCCTGAAGCTGCTGCGTGCAGCCGAGGCCGGGCTCAGGGAACGCGGCGCGGACGTGGTCCAGTACAGTTCCCCGGCCTCCCGCCCCTGTGACGCCCTGTACCGCCGCCTGGGGGCCCGCCATACGGAAAGCGTCTGGCACAAGGAGCTGCGCTGATGGCCGTGGCCAGCAGTACCGCGGCCCTGCTGGGGGCCGCCGTGACCTTTGCCAGCACCGCCGTGGGCACCTGGAGTGCCGTGAGCCGTCAGGAAGAGCAGCGCAAACAGGCGGAATTCTCCGCCGACATGGCCCGGCGCAATGCGCAGATCGCTGAAGAAAATGCCCGCATGGCCGAAGAAGAAGCCCGGCAGACCCGGGCAGATAGTTACGACAAGGCGGTGCGCAAACGTCAGGAAACATCCCTGCTGGTCGGCAAACAGCGGCACAGGCCGGGGCCTCGGGCGCGCAGATCGACAGCGGCAGCCATCTGGACAGTCAGCTCGACCTGCGGGAAAAAGGAGAACTTGATGCCCTGTCCATCGAAGAACAGGGCGAACGCGCGGCCTACAATCAGGAAGTCCAGGCCTGGAACCAGCGCAATGCCGCCCAGGGATCCCAGGCCCGGGAACGGCAGCTGCGCAGCAAAAGCAGCACGGACTATCTTTCCCTGAGCAAGACCCTGCTCAATGGCGCCGGACGCCTGGGCAACAACTTTGACCTGTTCTCGGGCCAGGGGCCGCGCCTGCCCTGAAGAAAATGGCAGAGGGGGGTGAAACGGTTCCCGAGCGCTGCCTGATGCCGGAAGGGCGCGGGATGCCGGACAACCACAGCGACGCGCCAGCTGCGGGCTTGCCCGCTTTTCTTTGCCTGCTTTTCTGCCCGTCGTATCCGCATCCCGGCAGAGACGTCTTGTCAGGTCTTGCCTTGCCTGGAAAAGTCCTCCCCGCGACGGCCCTGCTCCTGAGGCATATTCCTTTGCAACGCAAAAGGCCCTCCCTTCACGAAGGGAGGGCCTTTTTTGCTGGTATAGAAAAAGGGGCCGCGGCATATCGCCACGGCCCCGGGTATCCATACTGTAGCGGGCAGGCTACGTCAGGAAAGGACTAGAAGGTGTAGTTCAGTTCTTCGAAGTGGGCCTTGGGATGGGCACAGGCCGGGCACAGATCGGGAGCGTGGGTACCTTCCACCAGGCAACCGCAGTTGCGGCAGCGCCACACGGTGGCTTTTTCACGCATGAACATGCGGCCTTCCTTGATGTCCTTGGCCAGGGCCAGGAAGCGCTTTTCGTGGTAGGCTTCGGCCACGGCGATATTGCGCATCACAGCGGCGATCTCGGAGAAACCTTCCTTTTCGGCCACAGCGGCGAAGGAAGGATACATTTCCGTGTGCTCGTGGTTTTCACCGGCGGCGGAGGCCAGCAGGTTGGCTTCGGTGGCGCCGATGATGCCGGCAGGGAATGCACCCACGATCTCCACATCGCCGCCTTCGAGGAACTTGAACAGGCGCTTGGCGTGTTCCTTTTCCTGCAGGGCGGTTTCCTGGAAGATGTCGCGGACCAGGACGTAGCCATCGCTTTTGGCTTTGGCAGCAAAAAAGTCGTAACGGTTGCGGGCCTGAGATTCACCGGCAAAAGCGGTCAGGATGTTTTTCTCGGTCTGGGTACCTTTCAAAGATTTCATATGCTGTCTCCCGAGCCGTGGCTCTGTTGGTGTGCTTGTTGTTGAGGAGGTCTTGTTCCGTTCCCCGTTGAGCTATTGATAATAAATCTTATTAGCGAATGCAAGCACTTTTTCCATTTTCCCGAAAAAAATTATCGGGCTGCCTGTCATCTGCATAACGCCAAATCCATAAAAAAACAAGTTATATTTATAATAACACATTGAAATCATTCGTATAGTTTTTATTACCCTGTTTACAGGCCCGCAACAGCTGTGGCAAGCTTACGGCATGCAGCCCCTTTTCGCTCCTTCTTCCGTCCAGCTCCTCGATGGCGACCGCTCCGTCCTGTTCACTCTGGCAGACGGCAGCCGCCATGAGGCACGCCTCATCCCTTCCGCCCGGGCCCGGAATCTGCGCCTGCGCCTGTCCCCCGACAAGGGCCTGCTCCTGACCGTGCCTGCCGGCATCCCCGCCACGGCCTTGCCTGCCCTGCTCTTCTCGTTCCTGCCCTGGCTGGAACGTCATCTCCCTGCCTGCCCCGCGCCCGCTCCGCTCGTCTTGCCGGAAAAGCTTCTCCTTCCCCTGCGCGGTACGGCCCTGCAGATCATCTCCGACGGGCCGCTGTCCAAAGGCCGCCGCCAGGCCGCTTCCTGCACAGAGCCGCCGCTTTTGCTGCGCGCCGGCAGCAAACGTCTGCTGGCCCTTGTCCGGGATGAGGAACTCCGGCTCTATGCCGCTGCCACGCCGGAAGATGCCGCCCTGCTGCTGCGCCACTGGTGCCGCCGGCAGGCAGAAAAGCTGCTGCCCCCCTATCTGCAGCGGCTCGCCGGTCAGGGCGGCTTCACCGTCGCCCGGGTCACTGTCAGGGACCAGCGCCGCCGCTGGGGCAGCTGCAGTAGCCGTGACGGCGGCAGCATCAGCCTCAACTGGCGTGCCGTCCTGCTGCCCCTGTCCCTGCTGGAGCACCTGTGCTGGCACGAGCTGTGCCACCTGCATCATATGGATCATTCCCCGGCCTACCGGCAGACGCTGGCCCGCTTCTCTCCTGACTGGAAACTCCAGGAACGCCGCCTGACGGCCTTCTGGCGCGATCTGCCGGTCTGGGCACGCCCCTGCCCTTCACCTGCCCCGGACAAAGAGGCCGGGCGAACCGCTTTACAAGCTCAAGACAGCCCCGTATAGCCAGTTGATGGACTGGGCATCATTTTTCATCTGCTTCACCGGCTGGACCCTGGGGGGAATCGTCAACGGTATCAGCGGACTGGGCGCGGGCATCTTCGCCCTGCCCATCGTCCTGCTGGTCACGGACATCAAGACGGCCTCCCTCATCACCTGCATCATCTGCATCCCGCTGCCTGCCATCCTGGGCTGGCAGTTCCGCCATTATTACCGCATGGCCGATCTTCGGCTGCTGCTCCTGGGCACCATCCCCGGCGCCCTGCTGGGTGTGGCCCTGCTGCCGCTCATCCCCGCGCGTGCCCTGCAGGTGGGCCTGGGGATCATGCTCATGGCCCACATGGTCTGGCACCTGCTGGCCCACCGGCCGGGGCCCCTGCATTCGCCCCGGCTCTGGGGCTCCGTCAGCGGAGCGCTGGCCGGTTTCATCCAGGCAGTGAGCGGCCTCGGCGGCCCGGCCATCGGCATGTATGCCCAGCTGGCCCACTGGGACAAGGACCGCACCCGCGGCAATATCAGCCTGTACTTTCTGGGGCTCTCCCTGCCTCTGGTCCTCATGCAATACCTGGCGGGCTATTACACCGGGCCCGTGCTCCAGGGCCTGATCCCCTGTCTGCTGGGCTGCGGCGTGGGCCTGGTCATCAGTTATCCCTTGGCACGCAAGATCGGCGAGGCCAGCTTCCAGCGCCTGCTGGCCATCGTCATCGGCCTGTCGGGCTTTTCCATCCTGACACGGGCCCTGCTGGACAGTTGAACGAAAAAAGACGCCCCCAGGCGTCCTTTTTTATTGGCCAAAAACGGCAACCATCAGGTTACGGCTCAAGTTTGCGCACGGCATCGGCCCGGCCGGCCACCACCAGCGTGTCTCCCTTGTGCAGCACGGTGAGCGCCGGCGGGACGAACTGAAAAGCGCGCTCGCCTGCCGGACGGATGCCCATGACCATGACCCCGAAGGACTGGATCAGGTTCAGGTCCACCAGCGTGCGCCCGTGCCAGTTGTCGACGCGCAGCTCCTGGATGGCGATGCCGCCGTATTTGGGAATCAGGTCCAGCATGCCCGGATGGCACAGCTGGTGCGCGGCCATGACGGCGGCTTCCATCTCGGGCACGATGGCCCTGTCCACATGCAGGCGCTGCAGGATCTTTTTGTGTTCCTCGTTGGAGGCCTTGACCCAGATCTTGGGGCCGCCCAGCTCCTGGACGTTGAGCGTGATGCTCAGGGACTGTTCCACCCCTTCGCCCACGCTGATGACCACCCAGTCCAGATCCTGCACATGCAGGGAGCGCAGGACGCTCAGACTGGTGGCGTCGGCCTTGTAGACCGTATCCAGCAGCTCTTCGGCCAGCTGCACACGGGCATCGGCCATGTCGATGCCGATGACCGTATGGCCCATGGAAGCCAGAGTCGTGGCCATGCGCAGGCCGAATTTCCCCAGACCGATGATGCCGATTTCCAAAGTTTTCTCTGCCATGCAGGCTCCTTGTCACGATGGCGCCGATGCCGCCCGCGGGGGCGGCTTCGGGAACAGCCGCAGACACGGTCTTGGCCGCGTCCTTTCAAAACTATCCTTCTCCGGTGTTACCCCACGGGCAGCTGGCTTTCCGCGTAGGCATAGGCCTTTTTGGGCTGCAGGCTGCGCAGGGCCAGCAGCAGGGAGAGCAGCCCCACACGACCGGCGAACATGTTGAATATCAGGATGCACTTGCCTTCACTGGTCAGCTGCGGAGTCAGGTTCACGCTCAGCCCCACGGTGCCCTGCGCCGAGACCACCTCGAACAGCAAATTGACGAAGGCCATGCTTTGTCCCTCGACCCGGTGCAGGATGCCGTTTTCCGTGATGGTCAGCAAAAAGACGGAAAAGAAGATGCTCAGCGTATGCAGCAAAAAGAGCGTCAGGGCCCGCGTCAGGTTCTCCGGCGGCACGCCCCGCTTGTGGAAAACGATCTGACGATCCCCGCGCACCTGGGCCACCACATAGCCCACCAGCAGACGGAAGGTCACGATCTTGATACCGCCGGCGCACGACCCCGGTCCGCCGCCGATGAACATCAGGACCATCAGGACCATCAGGCTCGCGTGGCTCCAGTTGGCCATGTCCACCATATTGAAACCGGCGGTTCGGGCGGAGATGGAGTGGAACAGCGAGATCAGGAACAGATGGAGGCCGTCCCCCACCAGATCCTCGTTGCCGGCGCGACGCCACTCCACCACGAAGATCAGCAGCGCCCCGGCCACGATGAGGAACAGGCTGGTATTGATGACCAGGCGGCTCAGACGTCTCAGACGCGTCACCGGCGCCAGACGCCCCCGGCTCAGGATGCCCAGGCATTCCCGCAGCACGCCGAAACCGATGCCCCCCAGGACGATGCAGATGCAGATGACCGTGCAGACCAGCCCGTCTTCCCGGAATGCGACCATATTGTCCGGCGCCAGAGCGAAACCGGCGTTGCAGAAGGCCGAGACCGCATGGAACAGGGCACTGAAGGGAGAAAAGAACACCGGATCATGCAGGAAGAGCACCAGCGCGGCCAGCAGCTCCACGCCCAGGACGATGCACACGACCTGCAGGAGGAACTGCCCCATATTGAAATCTCCGCCCAGCAGGGCCTGGCTCACGGCCTCGCGGCTGGTGAAGGGCACCTGCTTGCGCCACAGGAGAAAGATCAGGCTGGTATAGGTCATGACGCCCAGACCGCCCACCTGGATGAGGACCAGCATCACGCCCTGTCCCACAGGGCTCAGCACCTGGCTGATGTCCACCGGGGACAGGCCGGTCACACAGACTGCGGAAGTAGACAGGAACGCAGCATCCACCACGGAGAGGGAAGCTCCTTCGCCATGACAGACGGGCAGGCACAGGGCCAGTGTCCCCAGCAGGATCATGGCCGCAAAGGAGATGGCCGGCCATGTCAGGGGAGTGAGATAACGTTTACGCTGCATGCTCTCCTCTGGGCTCAGGACGCATCATCCGTCCGGCAGACGGCCTCCGCATGAACAGCGAAAGCCAGGCCGCCCGGCGCCCTGAGCAGACATCGGTCCCGGCCTGCCGCCATCCTGAAGAAACGGTCGCTGCAGCCGGGCGATGACGCCTGACCCTAGTCCAGCTGCCCGGCTATTGCAAGCCGCGCCTCCGGGGGCGTACTTTACAGCCGGAGCAAAGCCCGCTACAGTGCCCGCCAGCTAGGGGAGCCGTGAACGGCAGTTGCACGGCTGAGAGTGGGATAGTCCCAGACCCTGTGAACCTGACGCAGTTCGCACTGCCGTAGGGAAGCTGAGCCGCACCCGCGAAAGACAGGTTGTGGCTTTTTTTGCGCCCTGCGTCCAAACCCAAGGATGCAAACCCATGTCTTCCATCCTCTCCCGTAACGCCGCCCTGCGCGGCCTTCTCGACCAGCATCTGGCCGCCCTTTCCCAGGAAGAGGGCCTTGCCCCTGAAACCATCACCAGCGCCATCGAAGCCGGCAGCATGGTCCTGCTGGGCAATCCCGCCCACGCGGGCCTAGCGCCCATCGTCGTGGGCCAGCCTTCCCGCATCAAGGTCAACGCCAATATCGGCACCTCGCCGCTGTGCAACTGTCTGCACACCGAAAAACGCAAGCTGGCCGTGGCCCTGGAAGCCGGGGCCGATACGGTCATGGATCTTTCCATCGCCGGTGATCTGGATGCCATCCGTACCGGCATGCTGGCTGCCTGCCCGCGCCCGCTGGGCACGGTGCCCATGTATTCCGTGGGCCAGCAGATCCTGGACAATGACCGGGACATCGCCAGCATGCAGCCTGACGACCTGTTCGCCGAGATCGAAAAACAGGCCCGCCAGGGCGTGGACTTCATGACCGTGCACTGCGGTCTGACCAAGCGCGGCGCGGAAATGGCCGTCAAGCAGGACCGCGTCATGGGCGTCGTCTCCCGTGGCGGCTCCATGCTGGCCCGCTGGATGCTGGAAAACGGCAAGGAAAATCCCCTGCTGGAGTATTTCGACCGTCTCATCGACGTGTGCCGCCAGTTCAACGTTACCCTGTCCCTGGGCGACGGCCTGCGCCCCGGTGCCGGTGTGGATGCCGGTGATGCCGCCCAGTGGGAAGAAGTCATTACCCTGGGCCGTCTGGCCAAGTATGCTCTGGAACAGGGCGTGCAGTGCATGATCGAAGGCCCCGGCCATGTGCCCATGAATCAGGTCCGCACCCAGATCCAGGGCATCAAGCGCCTGACCAACAACGCTCCCCTCTATGTCCTCGGCCCCTTGTGCTGCGACAGCGCCCCGGGCTACGACCATATCGCCGGTGCCATCGGCGGCGCCCTGGGCGTGGAAGCCGGTGTGGACTTCCTCTGCTACCTGACTCCGGCCGAACATCTGACCCTGCCCAATGAAGAAGATGTGCGCGCCGGTGTCATGGCCTCGCGCGTGGCTGCCCATGTGGGCGAGGTAGCCCTGGGCCGTGAACGTGCCGTGCGCCGCGAAGCCACCATGAACGCCGGCCGTAAGGCCCTGGACTGGGACATGATGCGCGAAGCCGCCCTTGATCCCCAGCAGCTGGACAAGCGCCGCGAAGACCACAAGCATGAAGATGTCTGCGCCATGTGCGGCAAATTCTGCGCCGTGAAGATGCTCAAGGACCAGAAAAAGGACTAGGAAAACCTTTGAAGGGGGAGGGGACCCCTTTTCCTTGCGGAAAAAAGTTGTTCCCTCCCCCTCGCCCCCTCCTTCCCCCAAAACCGCTCATCAGGACTGCCTGCATCACAGGCAGTCTTTTTTATGGCTGGCGCAAGTTGAGGGATGTTCCTGCTCTGGAAAAAATTCTGCCCCATCAACAGCCGGTAGGAGGAAGGACGCCTTGAAAAGGCATGATGGTCCATAAAATACCATCGTGTGCTTTCCCTGCCAGGCCCGAAAATTCGCAAATACTATTCCGCTGGATGTCGATGGCGACACCGCTGCCTTACAATATTTTCGATTTGAGCCTCTTCACAGCCAAGGCAACCCCATTCCCATCCATGCACAGGCCCGCTGGCAAAACGCAGGCCCAGCAGTAAAAGTTTTTGGAAGGGAGGGGCGCGGGGAGGGAGAACCTTTTTCCAAAAAGGTTTCCCTCCCCGCAAGCTTTTCTT
>NZ_JABAFY010000010.1 GCF_012843875.1 Desulfovibrio piger
GATTGAAACTCGACCTCACCCGTGATCTAATCGACGAGCTGAAAGTCGCACCCCACGCGGGTGCGTGGATTGAAACCCTTTTTACCCACGGCCATCTGAAAAACGGCATTGGTCGCACCCCACGCGGGTGCGTGGATTGAAACGATTGCAAGGAATGTCTTTTTGTCGAAGACACTGACAGGTCGCACCCCACGCGGGTGCGTGGATTGAAACCATGTCCTGGCGTCCATCGTCGGAACCAAAGATGACGTCGCACCCCACGCGGGTGCGTGGATTGAAACACACGAGGCGCCGCGCCGGTGGAGATGTGGACCCAAGTCGCACCCCACGCGGGTGCGTGGATTGAAACATGGTCAGGGCCGTGGATGCTTCCGGCGCGCGCAGGTCGCACCCCACGCGGGTGCGTGGATTGAAACCTGTTCCTGCTGCTGTGCTTCCCATTGTTCATACGTCGCACCCCACGCGGGTGCGTGGATTGAAACCAACTTCAGCACGTCGCGGTCGGCCTGCCCATAGGGTCGCACCCCACGCGGGTGCGTGGATTGAAACTTCCGTCGCGGACTGCTCGAACCATTGCGTCTTTGTCGCACCCCACGCGGGTGCGTGGATTGAAACCCTCCTGCCTCATTTCCGGCGGTAACTGTCGTCCGTCGCACCCCACGCGGGTGCGTGGATTGAAACCACCAGGGCCAGATGATTGCCCCGGATGTTGCGCAGTCGCACCCCACGCGGGTGCGTGGATTGAAACCGTGGCGCAAGGATTGATCTTGACGCAGCAGGGCGCGTCGCACCCCACGCGGGTGCGTGGATTGAAACCCGAAAAATCCCACTGTCGATACGCCATCGCCGGTCGCACCCCACGCGGGTGCGTGGATTGAAACCAGGGCGGAATCTGGCCGGTGAGGGCGTCGTATAGTTGCACCCCACGCGGGTGCGTGGATTGAAACGATCAGCCCCGCTTCTGGCGCGGCTGGCACATCATGTCGCACCCTACGCGGATGCATGGATTGAAACTGATGCGCATAGTTTGCCTGATTGAGAGCTGCGGGTCGCCCCCCTCACGGGTGTGTGATTGAAATGGGGAGGCTCGAGCGCAGTTGCAAGCCCGCATGTCATGACGCTCCGTTGCGGATACATGACTTGAAGCTCCCTGCAAAAGAGTATCCGAAAGCTGGCCTAAAACAAAAAAGCCCTCACGGAGATTTCCGTAAGGGCTTTTTGCTTTTTCCTGGAGCTGGTGAAGGGACTTGAACCCATAACCTGCAGATTACAAATCAGCTGCTCTACCGATTGAGCCACACCAGCATTTCTCCTCTTTTAGATGAATCCTGACCGCTTGGCAAGGGCTTTCGCACAGGGGGCTTTTCACCGGCCGGCTCTCCTGCCCTCAGCATCTGAAGGACAGCAGACGGCTCTCAAGCGGCTACCGCTCTGCCGCTGCCAGCAAGGGGACGAGCCCTTCCCGGCCGCAAATAGCCAGCGTCAGATGCTCCCGGGCGCGCGTCATTCCTACATAAGCCAGACGCCGCTGGCGGGGCTTCTCCGGCTGGAGGCGATCCATGCCCAGCAGGAAGACATGGGAAAAATCCAGACCTTTGGCGCTGTGGATGGTGGAGATGCAGACGCTGTCCGTGGTGATGTCGAAATAGCGCTTGCTGGTCGTATCCCGGGCCACCCAGCGGGCCATGACGCCCCGGGCCTCCACCGCTTCCAGCAGGCTTTCCGGCAGGCTGGACGCCAGCCCTTCCATGCGGGAATGGGCGTAGAGGATCGCTATCTCGCTCATGGGCACACCCTCCCGTACCAGAGTGGCCACGGAATCCGCCACGTCGCGCACCAGCGCAGGCGCATCGGCGCTTTGCAGCCAGCAGGGCGCTTCCCCTTCCGCCCCTGCCAGCTCCGGCACGGGCTCACCTTCCGGCAGCAGACGCAAGGCCATCCGGGCGATGGCCCGTGTGTTGCGGTACTGGCGTTGCAGGCGGCGCAGCCGCAGACCGGCGATGCCCATTTTCTCCCAGCCGCTGTCCTCCGGCTGGTACAGGCATTGCTGTTCATCCTGGGCCACGGTCAGCACCCCATACGGCGGCAGCAGGGCCAGCAGGACGTGCGCCATCTCCGGGGAAAAATCCTGCCCCTCATCGACCAGGATGGCATCCCAGTGCCCTTTGAGCGGATGTTCCCCTTGCAGGCGCTCCTGTGCCTCCTGCACGATGATGTTGTAATACTCGCTCTCCTCGGCATGGGTCAGCGGTTCGCCCAGGATACGTTCGCAAACACTGTAAAACGGCACCACCTCCACCCCGTCCGGGCCAAGGCTGGCGCCCTTGCGGGCCAGCAAGCGGCGGATGTAGCCCACCAGCGACAGATTGAAGCAGGTCACCAGCACACGGCGGATCTTTTTGTCCACCCGCGGCAGGTTCCAGGCCTGATGCGCCAGGATGAGCGTCTTGCCGCTGCCGGACGGCCCGATGATGAGCTGTTTCCCGGCGCCCATGCCGCGTGCCAGATTTTCCTGGTCGCGGTCCAGAGCGCGGATGGTCTCGTCCTGGGCCGAGGCATGCGTCCCGCCGCGTACGGGCAGTTCCAGCCGCACCACGGGGAAGATCCGGGCCCGCAGCCAGTCGATCTGGGAACCCGAGAGCTGGAAAGGGAACAGGGGCGGGAAATGCTCCGCGAGCCAGCACGCGAAACTGCGGCCCGAGGCATCCCGCCGCAGCGGGGACTCCTCGTGCAGTTCATCCCAGAAGATGATCCGGCCCTCCTCCATGACCTCGCCCAGACCGGCCGCCCGGAATTCCTCACGGCTGATGTGCGGCAACACCGCCCCGCCGGTGACGGGACAGGGCAGCAAAGGCTTGCCGTCCGCCATGCGGGGCGCGTGCTTGTTCAACAGGGTGAGCAGGCTGCCCACATATTCCCGCGCCTGGGCCAAAGGCTGCTTGCGCCGCTCCTCCCGGCCGTTGACCGACAGGAGCACGCTTTTGCCGTCCACTTCCAGCAGCTGGTCGATGAGCCAGTCCTTGACCTCCAGCACCACCAGGCCGCAATCGGGCGACAGCAGGATGAAGTCCGGCTCGCGCTCTTCGATGTCCGGCGCGTACCAGCACAGGAATTTGCCGTCCGGCCGGGCCGTGCGTTGCAGAAAACTGTACGTTGCTTCTTCGCCGGTCGTCAGGAACGACGTCACATCAGCAGGAAACATGGTCGCCATGGCAGGGGCCCTCCCCCTACATGATATACATGACGAACCTTTTCCCGCAATCCTTGCAAGCGAGGATGATCCTGCCCTGCGCAGGACAGGTCCCGGATACGGGCAACAGACGGCGCAGCCACTCCGGCAGAAAAGACAGGCTTGCCCGGCTCAGCGTCGTGTGGCGGGAACCGCAATGCGGACAGGGAAACACAGGCCTGTTCCTATCCATGAGGACCTCCTTTTTTGCCTGTTGTCTCGCTTGTCCGCTCCATAAAATGGAAAAGAAAGATGCATTCCATCGGGCAGCTCTGACGGCTGCCCTTCTTCCGTTGACATTAGTTCGCCCACGAACTAAAAACGCCCGAATTCCTGCACGGAGGCCCCATGCCTGCCACCTCACCTGATGACATCATCGACCTGCTTTCTCGTATCCGGGAGCAGGCCAACCAGCATATCTGCGACGAACTTGCCCGGCGCGGCATCACCGATCTGCTGCCCGCCCACGGGGCCGTGCTCCATGCCCTGTTCGAGGAATCCCCCCAGCCCATGAGCACGCTGGCCCGGCGCATAGGCCGCAAAAAAAACACGGTCACGGGCCTGGTGGATACCCTGCAGGAGCGCGGCTACTGCCGGCGCCGTCCCTCGCCGCAGGACGCACGGGTGCAGCTCGTGTCCCTGAGCGACAGGGGCGAGGCCCTGCGCCATGTCCAGACGGACATCTCCACGGCACTGCACCGCAGGCTCTGGCAGGACGTCCCGCCCGCGGATCAGGCCGCCTGCATGGCTGTGCTGGACAGCCTCCTGCGCAATCTGGCCCGCTGATCCTCTGTCCCCAACGCCCCGCCACTTTCAGCCATTCGCGGAATCCCCATGCTCAAGACCGCTTCCCTTATCGGGCTCGTCCTCTATTTTGTCATCCTGTTGCTGGTCGTCCTCAAGGAAAAAAAGAACAGCGACGTGGAAGATTATTTCTTTGCCGGGCGCAGCCTGCCGTTCTGGGCCCTGTCCATCACCTTCATCGCCTCATGGTGGGGCGGGGGCTCGGCCCTGTCCACGGCGGATCTGGCCTTTGCCGACGGCATGGGGGCCTTCTGGTACTACGGCGAGCCCGTGCTGGTGGCCACCCTGCTCATGGGCCTGGGGGCACGGGCCATCCGCAGCGTGGGCTATCTGACCTAGGGGGCCATGATGGAGGCCCGCTATTCCCGTCCCGTGGCACGGCTGCTGGCGCTGATGATCCTGTTTTTCATGCTGTTCTCCGCTGCCTCGCAGATGGTGGCCGTAGGGGACTTTTTCGGGACCTTCCTCGGCATGGGCTATGAGGGCGGCGTGCTGGCCGGGACGCTCATCGTGCTGGTCTATTCCATGTTCGGAGGCTTTCGCGGCGTTGTGCTCACGGACATCATCCAGTTCGTGCTGCTGCTCCTGTCCGCCCTGGCCGTCTTCGTGGTGGCCATGCAGGAATGCGGCGGTCTGGGCCCCATCGCCGAGGCGGCGGCCCGCAGCGGCAGGCCGGAATTCATGAGCCTGACCGCAGGCGCCCCCAAATACCTGATGTACGTCATCACCTTCGGCTGCTCGTGGATGATCCAGGCCAATGTCTGGCAACGCATCTCGGCCACACGCGACACGCGGGACGCCCGGCGCATGACGGTCATGAGCTTTTTCGTCTACATCCCGCTGTACCTGATCGTGGTCCTTACCGGCATGGCGGGCATCGTCCTGTTCGACACCCTGCCCAAGGGCGGCGTGGTCACCGCCCTGGTGGAAAGCTCCATGTCGCCCCTGCTGGCGGCGGTGGTCTTCGTGGGCATCTCGGCGGCCATCATGTCCACCATGGACTCCCTCATCAACACCGGCGCCATGACCCTGGTCATGGACCTGCTCCCCGGCAGCTACGACGAAAAGACCCGCTTGCGCCTGTCCCGGCTGGCCACGTTGGTCATCGTGGCCGTGGGCATCCTCATCTCCCTGCGCATCCGTTCCATCTTCGAGATCACCTGGATAGCCTCGGACATCATCACCACCGGCGTGTTCGTACCGCTTGTCCTGGCCTTTTTCTGGCGGCGCGGCACCAGCAGGGGCGCCCTGTGCTCCATGCTCTGCGGCCTGGCCTACTGCCTGTACAATCTGGCCATCTTCCTGGGGATGCCCTTGCCCGCCTTCTGGGAGCAGCAGTCGGCCCTGCAGGTGATCCTGGGCGTCTGCCTCTCCCTGCTGGTCTTTACCGTGACCAGCCTGCTGGATGAGCCGGAATACCACAAGGCCGACGCCTTTCTGGCCCGGACCCGGCAACAGGCCTGCTGACAACATGCTGCCCCGTGCCGTGACGCGCCTGCCGGGAACGCAGCCCGCAGCGTGAGCCACCGCGACATGTCCGGCAATCCACCGGCCGCGGCACATGGAAGCAGACCGGAAGGATGCCCTGCAAAGCCGCATCCTTTGGCGGACGAGGCCATGCCGAAACAACGCCGGCACAGGGCGTACGGCCATGCCACGCCCTGACGCTTTGCTCATGCCTGCCGCAGCAGACTGGCTCCGTCAGACTTGCGGACGCCCCCTTGGCAAGGCCCCGCTTTGCTGGCACAATCTCTGACAGGCCGTTTTTCGTCTGCTATTCAGGATACTTTTACCTGACCCGCTCCCGGGCAGGAGGGCATTATGAAGACAGAATCGTCCGCCCCTTCCGAAGACAGCCTCCGCAACAAGCGCCGTTCCTTCCTGGCCGGTCTGGTCGCCACGGGCCTGCTCTATGCGACGCCGGTCCTTTTCTGCGTCAATGAGGCCGAGGCCCACTCCCGGCCCTCGCACCGGCGCCGTAGCCGCTATACCCACGGCAGCCATTATTCCCGGCGAAGCCGCTACTCCAGACGCAGCCGCCGCAGCCGTCCCTCGCGCCGCCGTTCCCGTCCCTCCCGCAACTATGATTACCGTGACCGTTATGACGACCGCTACGACGGTCGTTACGACGGCCGCTATAATGAAGGCTGGCATCGTGAGGCCGGGGATCGCCTGCGTGACACGTTCAATGATGCCCTGGGGGGCTTCCGGCCGGATCGCTACTAGGCATGGCGCGCCAGGACGTCTTTTTTGCCGGTGTGCCGGGAGCCGTGCGACTGCATGACTGCGAAGGCCTGCTGCCTGCACTGGATGCTTTTTTCCGGCTCTGGCCGCACGCCCCGCAACCAGCAGGGCTCCCGACCATCTCCGGGATGCTGCCATCCGGCCTGCACGAAACTGCGCCCCTGCTGGTCATCACTCCACAGGGACGCGGCTATCGCCTGCGCTCACCCTGGTTGCCCGCTCCCCGTTACGAGCCCTCCCGGGCCTGTCTGCTGTGCAGCCTGGCCATCGAACTGGTGGCCGCCTGCTGCCATGCCTGCCCCCGCCTGATCTCCCTCCATGCCGCGGCCGTGCGCCTGCATGGGCGCACCCTGATTTTCTGCGGCGACAACCGCGCCGGGAAAAGCACGCTGGTCACCCGTCTCATGGCCGATGCCGCCCGGGGGCTCGGTGACGACCTGCTAGGTCTCCATCAGGGAAAAATCTTTTCCTTCGGCGTAGCTCCCCGCCTGCGCCTGCCCCTGCCCTCTTCCCCTGCCCTGAAACGCTTCATGAACGAGCGCCCGGGCATACGTGATCGCCATTATGGCTATCTGGCCCCCTCCCCGGACGATCTGGCGCCCTGGGGCGAACGCCACGCCCCGGATGCCGTGATCCTGCTGGAACGCACGCCCGGCAGACGGGCCGTTCTTCTGCCCGCCTCTGCCGCCACCGGCATGGACAACGTGCTGGCCCGTTTCCTGATCCCCGATGGCGGTGCACCGGAGGTCCTCAGGCTGGGCTCGCAACTGCTGGATGCCCTGCCCTGCCGCATCCTCCGCTATGATGACCTGGATGAAGCCGCAGGGCTCCTCGCACGGCAGGCGCCCTTGCTGCCCCCGGCTGCGCCCCTGCCCGCGGATTTTCCTCCCGTGCCGGATTCTTCTGCCTCTTGTGCTCGTCCCTCAGCCGGTCGGCCTCCCGCAGCCGAGCCCGCCGGCGACGCGGGGGACAGCAGGACACTGTGGCAGCAACGCCCGGGCCTGAGTTGCCGGCAGGCAGGACAAAGCATCTTCCTCACGGACAGCCACGGTAACCACATCTTCCGTCTCGATGGCACCGGAGCCGTGGTCTGGCAGCTGCTTTCCGCTCCCCTTTCACGTGACGAGGCTCTTTCCCTGCTGGCCGAGACCTTCCCTGACGTCCCCAAAACACGCATCCGGCACGAGCTGAAACAACTTTTTCAGGCCCTTTTTAAAGCCCGCTTGATCGAAAAAGCCCATAAAAGCCCCTGAAGCAAGGAAAACGGGCTTTTAGGTATATTCATAAACTATTGTTTTTATTTATTTTTTATTTTTTAACGAAAAAAAATCGAAAAAATGCAAAAAAGTGCTTGCCAAAGGGGCCGGTTTTCCGTAAACACATCCTTGCTGCTGACGAATGCCTCACGAAAGCGAAAGCCGAACGGGGCAGCAGGGCACCGGAAGCAAAGCCGGACAAGCCCACGCCAGACTGAAAATCTTGCAAGCCAACATCGCTTGCAACTCAGAGTGGAGGGGTTCCCGAGTGGCCAAAGGGAACAGACTGTAAATCTGTCGTCGTAAGACTTCGGTGGTTCAAATCCACCCCCCTCCACCACTTCTGAATAAGAAGTGTGGCACATGCTAACAACTGCCTTGGCTGTAGGAGACAGGTAGACTGTCGGGAACTACGGTGCAGTACCGGGCCATGCCGAAACCCGGGGGTCAGTTCGCTGACCTGCAAAACAACGCGCATCGAGGATGCGGGAATAGCTCAACGGCTAGAGCATCAGCCTTCCAAGCTGAGGGTTGCGGGTTCGAATCCCGTTTCCCGCTCCATTCCTGCATTTTTCCCTTCCAGTCATCCTTTTTCCTGTCAAAGCACGTTCCCTGGGCAACAACACAGGGACTTATGCGGGCAGTGGCAAGAAACCGGGAGCAGGCGTTCGAAACCATGCTCAAGGTTGAAAGTACAGTAACCGCAACAAATTTTATCCTCAGGGAGACGTACAATGGGCAAGGAAAAATACGAACGCAAAAAGCCCCACGTTAACATTGGTACCATCGGCCACATCGACCATGGTAAGACCACTCTGACCGCCGCCATCACCAAGATCGCCGGTCTGAAGGGCGAAGGCAGCTTCGTTTCTTACGACGAGATCGACAAGGCTCCCGAAGAAAAGGAACGCGGCATCACCATCGCCACCGCCCACGTGGAATATGAAACCGACAAGCGTCACTACGCTCACGTGGACTGCCCCGGCCACGCCGACTACATCAAGAACATGATCACCGGCGCCGCCCAGATGGACGGCGGCATCCTGGTGGTGGCCGCCACCGACGGCCCCATGCCCCAGACCCGTGAGCACATCCTGCTCGCCCGTCAGGTGGGTGTGCCCCAGCTGGTCGTGTTCCTGAACAAGTGCGACCTGGTGGACGACGAAGAACTGCTGGAACTGGTGGAACTGGAAGTGCGCGAACTGCTGTCTTCCTACGACTTCCCCGGTGATGACGTGCCCGTCATCCGCGGCTCCGCCCTGAAGGCCCTGGAATGCGAAAGCGCCGACGCCCCTGAAGCCAAGTGCATCATCGACCTGCTGCAGGCCTGCGACGACTTCATCCCCGATCCCGAACGCGACATCGACAAGCCCTTCCTGATGCCCATCGAAGACGTGTTCTCCATCTCCGGCCGCGGTACCGTGGTGACCGGTCGTGTGGAACGCGGCGTCATCAAGGTCGGCGATGTGGTGGAAATCGTGGGTATCAAGCCCACCGCCCAGACCACCTGCACCGGCGTGGAAATGTTCCGCAAGCTGCTGGACCAGGGCGAAGCTGGTGACAACATCGGTGTGCTGCTGCGCGGCACCAAGCGTGACGAAGTGGAACGCGGCCAGGTGCTCGCTGCTCCCAAGTCCATCACGCCCCACAAGAAGTTCAAGGCTGAAGTGTACGTCCTGTCCAAGGAAGAAGGTGGCCGTCACACCCCGTTCTTCTCCGGCTATCGTCCTCAGTTCTACTTCCGTACCACCGACATCACCGGTGTGATCAACCTGCCCGAAGGTGTGGAAATGGTCATGCCTGGCGATAACAGCCAGTTCCTGGTGGAACTGATCGCCCCCATCGCCATGGAAGCCGGTCTGCGCTTCGCCATCCGTGAAGGTGGCCGTACCGTGGGCTCCGGCGTGGTGACCGAAATCATCGAGTAGTACCATGAGAGTGAATATCATCCTTGCCTGCACTGAGTGCAAGCGTCGCAACTACAGCACCCGGAAGAACAAGAAGAACACCACCGGGCGTCTGGAAATGAAAAAATATTGTCCCTGGGACAAGAAGCACACGCTTCACAGAGAAACCAGGTAACAATACTTCCGCAGGGGGGAGCACCCCTCCCCCCTGACGGTACGCAGGGCAGTAGCTCTAACGGCTAGAGCGGCGGTCTCCAAAACCGCAAGTTGGGGGTTCGAATCCCTCCTGCCCTGCCATTTTTTATCTTGTGGGAAGCACCATGGTAAAGAAATCCGCGCAAGCCGACTCCAAGACCGAACAGACCCCCAACCCCATCTCCCGCCTGGCGCAATATATCGAAGATTCTCGCGGCGAACTGCGTAAGGTTACGTGGCCTACGCTCAAGGAAACGCGCAAAGCGACGTTTGCGGTTCTGGGCTTTGTTGCCGTCATGGCGATCGTGCTTGGCCTCGTGGATCTGGGGCTTTCGGCCATCATCAAGAGCATCCTCTCCTGAAGGCACATATGAACACTCCCGTTATCGACGAGAACTCCGAACTGGGGAAGAAGTCTCGCTGGTACATCGTGCACACCTACTCCGGTTTCGAGCAGCGCGTGCAGAAGACCATTAAGGCGATGATGGATTCCGGCGAGGACAATGGCCTCATCCAGGAAGTGGTCGTGCCTACCGAAAAGGTCATCGAACCTTCCAAGAACGGCTCGCAGCCTCGCACCAGTACCCGCAAATTCTACCCCGGCTATGTGATGATCCGCATGATTATGACGGATCTTTCCTGCCATCTGGTGCAGTCCATCCCCAAGGTCACCGGTTTTGTGGGGGGTAAGAACCGCCCCACTCCCATGAGCGAAAGCGACGCCGCGCGTATCCTCTCGCTGATGGAAAGTCGCCAGGAGACCCCCCGGCCCAAGTTCAACTTCGAACGCGGCGACGACGTTCGGGTTATCGAGGGCCCCTTCGAGGGCTTCAATGGCGTCGTGGACGATGTCAACTACGAAAAGGGCAAGCTGCGCGTATCCGTTTCCATCTTCGGAAGACAAACCCCGGTGGAACTGGATTTCGTGCAGGTTTCCAAGGGCTAGCATCGGAGCAGCGCCGCAGGGCGCTGTTCCAGTCATAAGGATAGAACATCATGGCCAAAAAAGAAGTTGCCAAAATCAAACTGCAGATTCCGGCCGGCGCCGCCAACCCCTCCCCGCCGGTGGGTCCCGCCCTGGGTCAGCATGGCCTGAACATCATGGGCTTCTGCAAGGAATTCAATGCCCGCACCCAGGACCAGAAGGGCATGATCATCCCTGTGGTCATCACGGTCTACGCTGACCGCTCCTTCACCTTCATCACCAAGACCCCCCCGGCCGCGGTGCTGATCATGAAGGCCGCCAAGATCGAAAAGGGCTCCGGTGAACCCAACCGTAACAAGGTTGGCAGCCTGACCATGGCCCAGGTGGAAGAAATCGCCAAGCTGAAGCTGCCCGATCTCAACGCCGCCACCCTTGAGTCCGCTGTGAAGTCCATCGCCGGCACCGCCCGCAGCATGGGCATCGAAATCAAGTAGGGACCGGTTTACCGGATGACGGCAGCCTGGCTGCCCCTCGTTGATCAATTGTACTGCCAGACCTGGAGCAGTCCATGTGTGGCAGGAGATAAAACGAAAGGATAAAGACATGCCCAAGCATGGCAAAAATTTTCGCAAAGCTCTCGAAGGCGTGAACCTGCAGGAACGCCTGAGCGTTGAAGACGCTGTGAGCAAATCCCTGGGCGCTTCCTTCGCCAAGTTCGACGAAACCGTCGACGTGGCCATCCGCCTGGGTGTTGACCCCAAGTACTCCGACCAGATGGTGCGCGGCGCTGTGACCCTGCCTCACGGCCTGGGCAAGACCGTTCGCGTGGCCGTTTTCTGTAAGGGTGAAAAGCAGGCCGAAGCCACCGCCGCCGGCGCCGACTTCGTGGGTGCTGAAGACCTGGTGGCCAAGGTCAAGGAAGGCTGGCTGGACTTCGACGCCGCCGTCGCCACCCCTGACGTCATGGCTCTGGTGGGCCAGATCGGCCGTCTGCTCGGCCCCCGCGGCCTGATGCCCAACGCCAAGACCGGTTCCGTTACCTTCGACGTGACCAAGGCCGTCAACGAACTGAAGGCCGGTCGCGTGGACTTCAAGGTCGACAAGGCCGGTGTTCTGCACGCTCCTCTGGGCAAGGTTTCCTTCGGTCCCGAAAAGATCCTGGGCAACCTCAAGGCCCTGCTGGAAACCGTGAATCGTCTGAAGCCCTCCGGCGCCAAGGGCACCTACATGCTCTCCATGGCTGTGTCCACCACCATGGGCCCCGGCTTCAAGATCGATATGTCCCAGGTGAAAAAATTCCTGGAAGGCTAAGCCCATTTTTTAGTTGACATCGTGCGGGGATTGCAGTAATAGCAATTCCCGCATTTGAATTTACTGGCTAAGGCAAGGGAATTCGAGTCGAAGACGGCAGGCAGGCCGCAAGGCCTTTAATCCACCTGTCCAGACTTATCTTTGGCTCGGCATTCCACCCGGCAACCCCGAACGTGAGAGGTATCACGTGACCAGGTCTGAAAAAGCAGCCGTCATTGAAGCGATCAAAGCGAATGCCGATCGTGCTTCTTTTGCGGTGCTGACCGAGTTCAAGGGCATGACGGTGGAAGAGCTGACGAACCTCCGTGTGAACCTGCGCAAGGCTGGCGGCGAATTCTACGTCGTCAAGAACACGTTGGCCCGTATCGCTTTTACCGGTGGCACGCATGACGTTGTCAAGGACAAGTTCCACGACAACAGCGCCATTGCCCTTGGTTTCGATGACCCCGTGGCGGTGGCCAAGGCGTTGAGTGATTTTGCTAAGCAGAGCAAGCTGTTCCAGCTGCGCTGCGGCAGCCTGGAAGGCAAGGAAATGTCTGCCGAACAGGTTGAAGCCCTGGCCAAGCTGCCGTCCAAGGAACAGCTCCTTGGTCAGCTGCTCGGCACCATGAACGCCGTGCCCACCAATTTTGTTTCGCTGTTCGCCAACGTTCTCCGCGGCCTGCTCTATGCGCTTAAGGCCATCGAAGAAAAGAAGGGCGAAGCCGCCTAAGGCTTTCGCAGCAAGAAAAGCAATCAACCAAATTTTAGCCAAAGAGCTAGGAGTTTACCATGTCCGTGACCAAAGAACAGGTTGTTGAGTTCATCTCCAACATGACCGTCCTGGAACTGTCCGAATTCATCAAGGAACTGGAAGAAAAGTTCGGCGTGTCCGCTGCCGCTCCCGCCGCTGCCATGGTGATGGCCGCCCCCGCTGACGGTGGCGCCGCTGCCGCTGCCGAAGAAAAGACCGAATTCGACGTTATCCTGAAGGAAGCCGGCGCCAACAAGATCGGCGTCATCAAGGTCGTGCGCGCTCTGACCAGCCTGGGCCTGAAGGAAGCCAAGGAAAAGGTCGACGGCTGCCCCTCCACCCTGAAGGAAGGCGTGAGCAAGGAAGAAGCCGAAGAAGCCAAGAAGCAGCTGACCGAAGCCGGCGCTGTTGTCGAAGTGAAGTAAGTTCGGTTTTTCCGATCTTTTTGAAGGCGGGGTGCAAACCCCGCCTTTTTTATTGCCTGCCCACAGTCGGCCGGTATCTTGCGGGTTCCCTTTTGTGTCTTTTTGATGCAGCCTGCTTTTTTTCATTGACGCTCCGTCTTTTTCCATACAAAAAAAGACGGAGTTTCTTTTTTTCGGCGTTGCCCCGGCGGCACAGGCATGGTAGATACTGCCCAGGCTGCTCACGGCAGCCGTCCCGCCCTCGCCCCCTCTCCCTTCCGGGGCGCTTCCGGGCTGCGGAAAAAGTGCTTGCAAAAACCATGCTTTTGCGGTATGTCTCTTCGTTCCAAAACTGTTGTGGGAGAAGTATCTGGTTTTTCTGGTAGATAACGCCCGACGCGCATAGCCTTTTCTTTCAAGACAAGCGGCCTCACCCCTGCCGGCAACGCGGGGAAGTGTCGTTTGTCCTTTTTGCGCGTTGTGAAAACCGGATCCCACTGAGAGATATAGATTGTACGCTTCGGATCGCGGCATGACTGGCGTTTTGGCAGTCTGTCCACAGCGGTCTGCACGGGCAGAATGCCGACCGGACGTTCCGGTGCAACGCCGGCAGCCGAAGCGCAACCGCTACCTACCTTGAGGTATCGCATGGGCCAGCTTACCAAACAGTTCGGCAAAATCAACGTTACTCTCCCCATTCCGCACCTCCTCAATCTTCAGATCGACTCCTACAGCAAGTTCCTGCAGGAAGGCGTTGCCGAAGCCGATCGAAATAAGGAGGAAGGTCTGGAAGGCGTGTTCCACACCGTCTTCCCCATCGAAGATTTCAACAAGACCGCCAGCCTGGAATTCGTCAGCTACGAAATCCGCGAGCCCAAGTACGACCAGGCCGAGTGCATCTCCAAGGGCCTGACCTACGAAGCCCCGGTGCACATCAAGGTGCGCCTGGTGGTCTATGACACCGATGAAGCCACGGGCAACCGCACCATCCGCGACATCAAGGAACAGGGCATCTACTTTGGCACCCTGCCCCTGATGACGGAAAAGGGCACGTTCATCATCAACGGCACCGAGCGCGTCATCGTCAACCAGCTGCAGCGTTCTCCCGGCATCATCTTTGAACACGACGGCGGCAAGACCCACACCAGCCGCAAGGTGCTCTACTCCTGCCGAGTCATCCCCATGCGTGGCTCCTGGCTGGACTTCGACTTCGACCACAAGGACATCCTGTATGTCCGCATCGACCGTCGCCGCAAGATGCCCGCCACCATCCTGTTCAAGGCCATGGGCATGAGCAAGATGGACATCCTGGAGTACTTCTACACCCGCGAGCACTACCTGCTGAAGCCGCACAACACCCTGATGTGGGAAGTGGAAAAGTCCCTGTACCGCAAGGACAACGCCTACTCCGACATCGTGGCCGAAGACGGCACCGTGCTCATCAAGGCCGGCAAGCCCATCACCAAGCGTGGCTGGCGTCAGGTCTGTGAAGCGGGCATCAAGGCCATCGAAGTGCGTCCCGACACCCTGGACGGCATGTTCCTGGCCGAAGACGTCATCGCTCCCGGCAGTGGCGAAGTGCTGGCCGAAGCCGCCGACGAGATCACTCCCGGCCTGCTGGAGCGCATGCGCGAAGCCGGCATCGAGCGTATCGCCGTGCTGCACACCAAGGGCACCGACACCTCTTCCTCCATCCGCGACACCCTGATGCAGGACCGCATCCCCGATCAGGAAAAGGCTCAGGAAGAGATCTACCGTCGTCTGCGTCCTTCCAGCCCGCCGACCGCCGAGATCGCCGCCAGCTTCTTCGACAACCTGTTCCGCAGCCCGGATTACTATGACCTGTCGCCGGTGGGCCGTTACAAGCTCAACCAGCGCCTGGGCCTGCCCGACACCGAAGATTCCCGTACCCTGACCGACAACGACATCCTCACCGCCATCAAGGTGCTGGTGCAGTTGAAGGACAGCCACGGTCCGGCCGACGATATCGACCATCTGGGCAATCGCCGCGTGCGCCTGGTGGGCGAACTGGTGGAGAACCAGTACCGCATCGGTCTGGTGCGCATGGAGCGCGCCATCAAGGAACGCATGAGCATCCAGGAAATCTCCACGCTCATGCCCCACGACCTGATCAATCCCAAGCCTGTGGCTGCGGTGCTCAAGGAGTTCTTCGGTACTTCCCAGCTGTCGCAGTTCATGGACCAGACCAACTCCCTGTCCGAAGTGACCCACAAGCGCCGTCTGTCGGCCCTGGGCCCCGGCGGTCTGACCCGTGAGCGTGCCGGCTTCGAAGTGCGGGACGTGCACACCTCCCACTATGGCCGCATCTGCCCCATCGAAACGCCCGAAGGTCCCAACATCGGTCTGATCGTGTCGCTGACCACCTTCGCCAAGGTCAACGACTTCGGTTTCATCGAGACCCCGTACCGCGTGGTGCGCAATGGCCGCATGACTGACGAGATCGTGCATCTGGACGCTTCCCGCGAAGGCGACCAGGTGGTGGCCCAGGCCAACGCCCGCGTGGACGCCGACGGCAACTTCCTGGACGAGTTCGTGACCGTGCGCGTCAAGGGCGAAGTGGAAATGCGCTCCCGTGACGAGGTGACCCTCATGGACATCTCGCCCAGCCAGATGGTCTCCATCTCGGCCGCGCTCATCCCCTTCCTGGAACACGACGACGCCAACCGCGCCCTCATGGGTTCCAACATGCAGCGCCAGGCCGTGCCGCTGCTGCGCAGCGAAAAGCCCCTGGTGGGCACCGGCATGGAAATCGACGTGGCCCGCGACTCCGGCGCCTGCATCGTGGCCCAGGCCGACGGCAAGGTGGAATACGCCGACGCCGACCGCATCGTGGTCTCCTACGAAGGCGACCTGTACAAGAAACAGGGCGGCGTGCGCGCCTATGACCTGCTGAAGTTCCACAAGTCCAACCAGAACTCCTGCTTTGGTCAGAAGCCCACCTGCTACCCCGGTCAGGTGTTCAAGAAGGGCGAGATCCTCGCTGACGGTCCCGGCATCGACGAAGGCCAGCTGGCTCTGGGCAAGAACCTGGTGGTGGCCTTCATGCCCTGGTGCGGTTACAACTACGAAGACTCCATCCTCATTTCCGAACGTACCGTGAAAGAGGACATCTTCACCTCCATCCACATCGAAGAATTCGAAGTGGTGGCCCGCGACACCAAGCTCGGACCCGAAGAGATCACCCGCGACATCCCCAACGTCAGCGAAGACATGCTGCGCAACCTGGACGACAGCGGCATCATCCGCATCGGCGCGGCCGTGAAGCCTGACGACATCCTGGTCGGCAAGATCACCCCCAAGGGCGAGACCCAGCTGACCCCGGAAGAAAAGCTGTTGCGGGCCATCTTCGGCGAGAAGGCCCGCGACGTGAAGAACACCTCCCTCAAGGTGCCCCCGGGAGTGGAAGGTACGGTCATCGACGTCAAGGTGTTCAACCGTCGTTCCGGTGAAAAGGACGATCGCACCCTGGCCATCGAGGCCCACGACACCGCCGTGCTGGATCAGAAGGAATCCGATCACATGCGCGCTCTGGGCAACCGCACCCGCGAAGTGCTGGCCCCCCATGTGCTGGGCAAGCTGACCGCCGTCAGCGTCCCCGGCAACAAGAAGGGCGAAGTGCTGGTGGAAGCCGGTGTCGCCCTGACCCGCGAGCAGCTGGACGCCATCCCGGTGAAGAAGCTGCAGGGCCTGTTCGAGAGCAAGGAAGTCAACGACATCGTGGCCGACCAGCTCAAGGACTACGACCATCAGGTGGATTACCTGCACGCCATCTATGACTCCAAGCGCGAGAAGGTCACCGAAGGGGACGATCTGCCTCCCGGCGTCATCAAGATGGTCAAGGTCCACATCGCCATCAAGCGTAAGCTCTCGGTGGGCGACAAGATGGCCGGCCGTCACGGTAACAAGGGTGTGGTCTCCTGCATCCTGCCCGAAGAAGACATGCCCTTCTTCGCCGACGGTCGCCCCGTGGATATCGTGCTCAACCCCCTGGGCGTGCCTTCGCGAATGAACATCGGCCAGATCATGGAAACCCACCTGGGCTGGGGCGCCAAGGAACTTGGCCGCCAGCTGGCCGAACTGCTGGATTCCGGCGCGGCCCTGCAGGTGGTGCGTGACGAGGTCAAGGACGTCTTCGATTCCCCGGCCATCAGCGAGCTGGTGGACAAGATGGATGACGAAGAGTTCATCGCCTCGGTCAAGAAGCTGCGCAACGGCATCGTGACCAAGACCCCGGTCTTCGACGGCGCCACCGAAGAAGAGATCTGGGGCTGGATGGAAAAGGCCGGCAAGGACAGCGACGGCAAGACCATCCTGTACGACGGCCGTACCGGCGTGCCCTTCAAGAACCGCGTGACCACCGGTGTCATGTACATCCTGAAGCTGCACCACCTGGTCGACGAAAAGATCCACGCCCGCTCCACCGGCCCCTACAGCCTGGTCACCCAGCAGCCGCTGGGCGGTAAGGCGCAGTTCGGTGGCCAGCGTCTGGGTGAAATGGAAGTCTGGGCTCTGGAAGCCTACGGTGCCGCCTATCTCCTGCAGGAATTCCTCACCGTCAAGTCCGACGACGTGACCGGACGTGTGAAGATGTACGAGAAGATCGTCAAGGGCGACAACTTCCTGGAAGCCGGTCTGCCCGAATCCTTCAACGTTCTGGTCAAGGAACTCATGAGCCTGGGCCTCGACGTGACCCTGCATCAGGAAGACGGCAAGAAAAAGCCCAAGCGTATCGGCTTCATGCGCGACCAGGACCCCGAGGAATAATTCATGGATGCGCCGGGCATCACGCCACCGCGCGGTGCCCGGCAGCGCCATTCCCCGGGACGGAGCGTCAACCATACGCCACAACGACTGTAACGAGCTTTTGACAAGCAAGGTAGATATATGAGCCTGGACGATCTCTTCACTGCACGCGGCACGTCGGCCAATGTGACCAACATCCGCAACCTGAAAGCCATCCAGATTTCCATCGCCTCGCCCGAAGCCATCCGCGAATGGTCCTACGGTGAGGTCAAGAAACCGGAAACCATCAACTACCGTACCTTCAAGCCGGAGCGCGACGGCCTGTTCTGCGCCAAGATCTTCGGCCCCGTGAAGGACTACGAGTGCAACTGCGGCAAGTACAAGCGCATGAAGCACCGCGGCATCGTCTGCGAAAAGTGCGGCGTTGAAGTCATTGCCTCCAAGGTGCGTCGCGAGCGCATGGGCCACATCGAACTGGCCGCGCCCGTGGCCCACATCTGGTTCCTCAAGACCCTGCCTTCTAAGATCGGCACCCTGCTCGACATGACCATGGCCGATCTGGAAAAGGTCCTGTACTTCGATTCCTACATCGTGCTCGATCCCGGCCAGACCAATCTGCAGCGCCGCCAGGTCATCTCTGAAGACCAGTACCTGCAGATCCTGGACCACTACGGCACCGAAGACGCCCTGACCGTGGGCATGGGCGCCGAAGCCGTGCGCTCCCTTCTGGAAGAGCTGGATCTGGAAAAGCTGCGCACCGAACTGCGCGAAGAAAGCGAGACCACCAAGAGCCAGACCAAAAAGAAGAAGCTCACCAAGCGCCTGAAGATCGTCGAGGCCTTCCTGGAGTCCAACAACAAGCCCGAATGGATGATCATGGAAGTCATTCCCGTCATCCCGCCGGAGCTGCGTCCCCTGGTGCCCCTGGACGGCGGCCGTTTCGCCACCTCCGACCTCAACGACCTGTACCGCCGCGTCATCAACCGCAACAACCGTCTGAAGCGCCTCATCGAACTGGGCGCTCCCGACATCATCATCCGCAACGAAAAGCGCATGCTGCAGGAAGCCGTGGACGCCCTGTTCGACAACGGCCGCCGCGGTCGCGCCATCGCCGGTACCAACGGTCGTCCGCTCAAGTCCCTGTCCGACATGATCAAGGGCAAGCAGGGCCGCTTCCGTCAGAACCTGCTGGGCAAGCGCGTGGACTACTCCGGTCGTTCCGTTATTACCGTGGGTCCTTACCTCAAGCTGCACCAGTGCGGCCTGCCCAAGAAGATGGCCCTGGAGCTGTTCAAGCCCTTCATCTACTCGGAGCTGGAAAAGCGCGGTTATGCCTCCACCATCAAGAGCGCCAAGAAGATGGTGGAGCGTGAAGAGCTGGTGGTCTGGGACATCCTCTCGGAAGTGGTGCGCGAATACCCCATCATGCTCAACCGTGCCCCTACCCTGCACCGTCTGGGTATCCAGGCCTTTGAGCCCCTGCTGGTGGAAGGCAAGGCCATCCGTCTGCATCCCCTGGTCTGCTCGGCCTACAACGCCGACTTCGACGGTGACCAGATGGCCGTGCACATCCCGCTTTCCGTGGAAGCGCAGATCGAATGCCGCGTGCTCATGATGAGCACCAACAACATCCTCTCGCCCGCCAACGGCGGTCCCGTCATCGTGCCTTCCCAGGACATCGTTCTGGGTCTGTACTACATGACCTCCGAGCGCAGCTTCGAGAAGGGCGAAGGCATGACCTTCTGCGGTCCCTGGGAAGTGGAAGCCGCCTATGATGCCGATGCCGTGTCCCTGCACGCCCGCATCAACGTGCGCATGCCCGACGGCAAGACCCACCGCACCACGCCCGGCCGCGTGCTGGTGAGCAACATCCTGCCCAAGGAAATGTCCTTCGAGAACGTCAACCTGGTGCTGACCAAGAAGATGATCGCCAAGCTGGTGGAAAACTGCTACCGCCAGTGCGGCATCAAGGCCACGGTCATCCTCTGCGACAATCTGAAGAACATGGGTTATGAGTTCGCTACCCGCGCCGGTGTCAGTATCGGTGTGAAGGACCTCATCATCCCGGCCCGCAAGAAGGACATCCTGGCCGCTTCCCAGGCCGAGGTGGACGGCATCGAACGCCAGTACCGCGACGGTATCATCACCCGTACCGAAAAGTACAACAAGGTCGTCGATGTGTGGACCAAGGCCACCCAGGACGTCTCCACGGAAATGATCAAGGAGATCTCTTACGATATCCTGAAGGATCCCAAGACCGGCCGTGAAGAGAAGAACCAGAGCTTCAACTCCATCTTCATGATGTCCACCTCCGGTGCCCGAGGCAACCAGGACCAGATGCGTCAGCTGGCCGGTATGCGCGGTCTGATGGCCAAGCCTTCCGGTGAAATCATCGAAACGCCCATCACCTCGTCCTTCCGCGAAGGTCTGTCGGTGCTGCAGTACTTCACCTCCACCCACGGTGCCCGTAAGGGTCTGGCCGACACCGCCCTGAAGACGGCCAACTCCGGTTACCTGACCCGTCGTCTGGTGGACGTGGTGCAGGACGTGATCGTCTCCGAACACGACTGCGGCACGGTGGACGGCATCGAGCTGACCCACCTGCGCGAAGGCGGCGACATCAAGACCCCGGTGTGGGAACGTGCCATGGGCCGTGTGCTGCTCTACCCCGTCTACGATCCCGAAGACGCGGAAAAGGTGCTGCTGCCCGAGAACACCCTCATCGACGAAGCCGAGGCCGCTGTGCTGCGTGAACACGGCGTGAGCTCCATCACGGTGCGTTCGCCCCTCACCTGCCAGGCCGGGCGCGGCATCTGCGCCCTGTGCTACGGCCGCGATCTGGCCCGCGGGCACCTGGTCAACACCGGCGAGACCGTGGGCATCATCGCCGCCCAGTCCATCGGTGAACCCGGTACCCAGCTGACCATGCGTACCTTCCACATCGGTGGTACCGCATCCAGCACCATTGAAAAGAACAAGTTCGAAGCCCAAAACACCGGTCGCGTCATCCTCAACCGCGTGCGCGCCGTTACCAACCGTGACGGCATCCAGCTGGTGCTGGGCAAGAGCGGCCAGCTGACCATCGTGGATCCGCAGGGCCGCGAACGTGAAAAGTACATCCTGCCCAACGGCGCCCGCCTGCATGTGACCGACGGTCAGGAAGTGACCAAGGGCACCGTACTGGCCGAGTGGGACCCCTTCAACGAACCCTTCGTGTCCGAAGAAGAGGGCATCATCCGCTTCACCGACATCGTGGACGGCAAGACCGTGCAGGAAAAGGTGGACGACGTGACGCGTCAGGCCTCCCTGACCATCATGGAATACCGTACCACCAACTACCGTCCGTCCATCTCGGTCTGCGATGAGAACGGCAACGTCAAGCAGCGTCCGCACAGCGTGGCGTCCGCCGTGTACAGCCTGCCCGTGGGCTCCATCATCATGGTCAAGGACGGCGAGGCCATCCAGGCCGGTGACATCATCGCCCGTAAGCCCCGCGAAACTTCCAAGACCAAGGACATCGTGGGTGGTCTTCCCCGCGTGGCCGAGCTCTTCGAAGTCCGCAAGCCCAAAGACATGGCCGTGGTCTCCGAGATCTCCGGTACCGTGTCCTACGCCGGCGAATCCAAGGGCAAGCGCAAGCTGGTGGTGACCCCCGAGATCGGTGATTCCAAGGAATACCTGGTGCCCAAGGGCAAGCACATCACCGTGGCCGACGGCGACTTCGTGGAAGCCGGCGATCCGCTGACCGAAGGTTCGCCCGAACTGCACGACATCCTGCGCACCCGCGGTGAAAAGTACCTGGCCCGCTACCTCGTGGACGAGATCCAGGAAGTGTACCGCTTCCAGGGCGTGGGCATCGACGACAAGCACATCGAAGTCATCGTGCGCCAGATGCTCAAGAAGGTCACCGTGCTGGATTCCGGCGGCACCAGCTTCCTGGTGGGCGAACAGGTGGACAAGGCCGAGTTCAAGGCCGAGAACCACAAGGCCATCGCCGAAGGCCGTCAGCCCGCCACCGCCGAACCGCTGGTGCTGGGCATCACCCAGGCTTCGCTGACCACCTCGTCCTTCATCTCGGCGGCTTCCTTCCAGGAAACCACCAAGGTGCTCACCGAGGCCTCCCTCAAGGGCAAGATGGACTACCTGCGCGGCCTCAAGGAAAACGTCATCGTGGGCCGTCTCATCCCGGCCGGTACGGGCTATCGCGAGTATGTCCACGGCGACATCACCGTGCCCGACCAGAAGGAACGTCCGGACAAGTTCCTGGAAGATCTGGAAGAGAACCCCGTGCTGGTGGATCTGGGCCAGTAGGCCCTTTCCTCTGCTGAACATCAGGGCGACCGTCATATGGCGGTCGCCCTTTTTTTATGTATGGCTGATCGGCCGAAGGACCGTATGCAGCACGCCCTGCCCTCTCGCCATCGCCGGCCCTGCCTCTCTTGCCGGCCGCTGTCCCGGCGCCTTCCTCCCTGCGGCTGGGACCGGGTGGTGTCGTCCCCAATGCAACAAAATGTATGGCAGCCCTTCCCATCTTTCTTTTTGTGACTAATTCCTGATAAGAGAGAAAAATTTCCCGGCCATGGCCGGGAAGACCTGCTGGCTAAGACGCATCCCCCTCCGCCGGAGCCGACGTGTTGTGAAAAGGAGGTCAAAAAATTTTTCATACGCGCAAAGCATGGCTTTATTCATATTAACACATTAAAATAATTACATAAATAAGAAAACATAGTCAGGTCGGAGTATTTTGGGAATCTGCGTGCCATCTTTGCATTTCCTGCATTTTACGGTAGAAGGCAGGAATTGTTCCGCGCCTGAGACCAGGCGGCGACAGGTCGTGCCCCGGCATGATCCGAGCCGCAGGATCCCGGCGCATTGTTCTGGAGAGGTTGGTTCCTGGTGCGCTGCACCTCTTGCTCATGACCGGATCTGGCTCGGTCATGCGCAGAAACCACGATGCCGCAGGCATCTCGACTCATGGGAGAAAACGCATGACAACTCTGTTCTACATCCTGGCCTACCTTGCAGTAATCGGCTTTGTGGCGACTGCCGCCATCAAGGTGAAAGGCTATCTGGCTGCCAGCCCCCTGCACGTCCGCTGGGAGCTCTACCCCGTGCCGCATGAAGGCCCCAAAGGCTCCTACGGCGGCAGCTTCATGGAAGAGACCGACTGGTGGACCAAGCCCCGCCACATCGACCACATGGGCGACCTCAAGGCCCTGCTGGAAGAAGTGCTCTTCCTGCACGCCACCTTCACCCATAACCTCAAGCTGTGGTTCCGCACCTACCCCTTCCACCTGGGTCTGTACATGCTGATGGGCGGCACCATCATCCTGGTCGTGGCCGCCTTCCTGCGCCTGTTCGGCATGAACCCCGACGGCGGCTTCCTGACCTTCGTGCACAACGTCATCAATGCCATCAGCCTGCTGGGCATGTTCGGCATCATCGGCGGCGGCATCGGCCTGATCTGCCGTCGTCTGCACGACGAAGGCCTGCGCAAGTACTCCACCCCCGAACACTTCTTCAACCTGGGCGTGTTCATCGTCTTCGCCCTGGTGGGTCTGGTGGCCTGGGCCTTCAACCCCTCCTTTGCCCGCATGTCCGGTGACTTCATCTACAACCTGCTCACCTTCAACTTTGCCGACATCAACAGCACCACTTTCGTGATCCACATGCTGTTCGGCTTCTTCGTGCTGATCTGGATCCCCATGACCCACATGGGCCACCTGCTCTTCAAGTACTTCACCTACCATGACATCCGCTGGGGCGACACCCCCACCGATTTCAGCCAGAAGAACAACGAGAAGATGAAGCAGGCCCTGCAGTTCAAGGTGAGCTGGGCTGCCGACCACATCAACGGTCAGGGCACCAAGACCTGGCTCGACATCGCTACCGAATCCCCCAAGAAGGACTAGGGAGTACATCATGAAAGATACGCTGCGTTTGACTGATATTTCCACGGCCGAAGGCCAGATGGTCAGCATCGACCTCAAGGACATCCCCGATGTGGAAGGCCTTGACCTCGTCAAGATGCCCTGGCGCCCCGTTACCGACGAGCAGAAGGCCAAAGTGGCCTGCATCCTGGACGAAGTCTGCGTGCTGAACATCCCCAAGCCTCAGACCCCCCAGGAAGAAGAAGAGCTGGTCAACCGTTTCCTGGACGGTATGCGTAAGCTGTTCAGCAAGGAGAACAACTGGACCTTCCTGCCCATGCTGGAAACCAGCATGGACTACTGCGCCCAGTGCAACTCCTGTTCCGATGCCTGTCATCTGTACGAGATGTCCGGCAAGAACGAGATGTACCGCCCCAACTACCGCTCTGAAATCTTCCGCCGCATCTACAAGCAGTATGTGAAGAAAGAGCCCCTGGCCAAATGGCGTTACGGCGACATGGGCCTGAACTGGAAGACCGTTGCCCGCCTGGGCGAACTGGCCTACCGCTGCAACCTCTGCCGTCGCTGCGCCCAGACCTGCCCCATCGGTGTGGATAACGGCCTGATCGCCCGCGAAATCCGCAAGCTGTTCAGCCAGGAACTGGGCTTCTCGCCCCGCGAACTGCACGAAAAGGGCACCATCAACCAGATGAAGGTGGGCTCCTCCACCGGTATGACCCCCGACGTGGTGAAAGAAAACGTGGAGTTCATCGACGAGGACTACACCGAAATCACCGGCGTGGGCATCCACACCCCCTTCGACGTGAAGGGCGCCGACATCCTGCTGATCCACAACGCCGGCGAAGTCATGGCCTGGCCCGAAAACATCGCCAGCTTCTCCCTGATCTTCCAGGAAGCCGGCCTTTCCTGGACCCTGTCCAGCAAGGCCGTGGCCTATGACGGCGTGAACTACGGCGTGTTCTATGACGACGCCCAGACCGCCCGTATCGCCCTGCAGCACATGCAGGCCGCCAAGGAACTGGGTGCCAAGAAGATCGTCATCGGCGAATGCGGCCACGCCCACAAGGCCATGACCGTTATCGCCGACCGCGTCATCCCCTACGAATACCAGGTGCCCCGCGAATCCTGCTATGTAACCCTGCGTGACATCATCATGTCCGGTCGTCTGAAGCTGGATCCCTCGCGCAACAACTTCCCCGTCACCCTGCACGACCCCTGCAACGTGGTCCGTCTGATGGGTGTGGTGCAGCCCCAGCGCGACATCCTGCACAAGATCGCCCCGCAGTTCCGCGAAATGCCCTGCCACGGCGTGGACAACTACTGCTGCGGCGGTGGTTCCGGCTTCGCCATCATGACCCGCCAGAACATCGACGAATGGCGCGGCAACATCTCCGGCCGTAAAAAGATGTGGCAGATCGCCCAGGCCTTCAAGGACTGCCTTGGCCCCGAAACCAAGAAGTACATCTGCGCTCCCTGCTCCAACTGCAAGGGCCAGATCCGCGAAATGCTGGAACACAGCGATCTGTACACCAAGAACAGCTTCGCCTACGGCGGTCTGGTGGAACTGATCGTCAACGCCATGGTCAACGTCAATCCCGGCTTCATCAAGTGGGAAGGCGACGAAGAGTAATCTTCGACCATGTGTCATCTTTGGGGGGAGCAGCGATGCTCCCCCTTTTTTATACCTGCAGAAAAGCGGGAGAACTGCGACGCACCCGTCTGCACCCGTGTTTTCCTGCGGGCGAGGGAAAGGCCCCCTTTGGTGGACAAAAGCTGCGTCCTCTCCTCGCCCCCTCCTCGCCAAAAAACTTTTTTCCGGGCCTGTCCTGTGTCCGGCGATCGCCCTGTGACATCAGGAAAAACGTCCGGATGCTTACAAAAAAGATCCGTTTCATCCATCTGGCTGCGTCGTATACCAGACGGGCTCTGAAGGACTGCGAGACGTTATCGGGGACGTTTGCCTGATGCCTGTCCCTGGGCCATCCTCCAAATCATCCGCCATTTCGTTTCGCGTCGTGACGCTCACCAGGCTGACCCCAAAAATAAAAAAGGCCGCGGGAACTCTCCCGCAGCCTTGGTATCTGGTGATGGCCTCAGGCCATCTCAGGCTCATTCACGCCCGTAACGGTCGTCAAAACGCTCGATATCGTCTTCGCCCAAGTAATCACCGGTCTGGACTTCCACGATCTCCAGCGGCTGTGCCGAAGCGTTGCTCAGCCGATGCATGGTCTTCTGGGGGATGTAGACCGACTGGTCCACATGCAGGTGCATCTCTTCGTCCCCCACGCGCACCAGACCTTCCCCGGCGATGACGACCCAGTGCTCGGCCCGGTGCCGGTGACGTTGCAGGGAAAGCGCTGCTCCGGGATTGACCTGGATCCGCTTGACCTGGAATCGCTCGCCCAGGGCCAGGGTCTCATACCAGCCCCAGGGACGATACACACGCAGATGCATCTCCTGCTCGTGCCGGTCCTGGGCGGCAAGACGGGCCACCAGGGTCTTGACCTCCTGGCTGCGGGCCCTGTCGGCCACCAGGACGGCGTCGCCGGTCTCCACCACCACAAGATCCTTCACGCCCAGCGTCGTCACCAGGCGGCTCCCGGCATGGATGTAGCATCCCCGGCTGTCCTGGGCCATCACATCGCCCACGCAGGCATTGCCTTCCGCATCCTGCGTGCTGTTTTCGTAGATGGCTTCCCAGGATCCCAGATCGCTCCAGCGGCACGGCAGCGGCACCATGGCCACATGCGCGCTTTTCTCCATCAGGGCATAGTCCACCGAATCAGAGGGGCAGTGGGCAAAAGATTCCCGATGCAGGCGGATGAAGTCATAATCGGCCCGGCGCAGGGCCCAGGCCTTGCGCACCGCGGCCATGATGGCCGGAGCCTGCGCTTCCAGCTCGGCCAGATACTGGGAGGCGCGAAACACGAACATGCCGCTGTTCCAGAAATAGCCGCCCTGCGCCAGCATGGCCTCGGCAGCCTCCTGCGCGGGCTTTTCCACAAAACGGCGGACCGCGAAACCGGAAGCCAGGGCATCGCCCTTTTCGATGTAGCCGTAACCGGTCTCGGGGCGGTCCGGCGTGACCCCGAAGGTGACCAGGGCCCCTTCGCGGGCACACTCCGCAGCCTGTGTGACGGCAGCGGCAAAAGCCGGCAGATCCTCCAGCACATGGTCCGAAGGCAGGACCAGCAGGACAGGATCACCGTCTTCCACGTCACAGGCGGCCGTCACGGCCAGCGCGGCAGCGGCGATGGCCGGTGCCGTATTGCGCGGTTCCGGTTCCAGCAGGATCCGGCCGTTCAGTCCCTGACGCTGCAGGGCTGCGGCGGCAAGAAAGCGCTGCTCTTCATTGCAGATGACCACGGGCGCGGCCAGTCCGGGCACGGCCGCAAGACGCTGCAGCGTGTCCTCGAACAGCGTATGGCCGCCCAGGTCCATGAATTGCTTGGGATACTTGCGACGGGACAGGGGCCACAGGCGTGTACCGGCGCCCCCGCACAAGATGACGGGACAGATCTTCATGTCGTTTGCTCGGTATATTTGGTAGCGTGGAGAAAAAAGCATCGCGGCAGAGAAAACGGCCGGAGGACTTTCCTCCGGCCGTATGGCGACGCTTACAGATAGTCGGGATTGGCAGCGGCCTTGCCGTTGGCCAGCATGATGCGCACATAATGCAGGCCGTGCTCGTCCACCGGGATGATGGGGAACTGCTTGCCGCAGCCGTCGCAGCGCACATTGCGCGGCTCCACCGGGTTGACCAGCGGTACATGGCGCAGGCAGTGGGGGCAGCGGTAGAAGAACAGCAGCTCCATGCCGTCAGGAGCCACAGGCTCCAAAGGTTTCTGGCTACCGGACATGGGCTTCCTCCACCAGCGGCGTCCCGGTCATGGCCTCGGGCTGGGCGATGCCCCACATGCGCAGCAGGGTCGGGGCCACATCGGCCAGCTTGCCGTCATGCAGGCGCCATTCCTTGCCGGAGGCATCCAGCAGGATGCAGGGCACGGGATTGGTGGTATGGGCGGTCTGGGGCTTGCCCTCTCCGTCCTTCATGACTTCGCAGTTGCCGTGGTCGGCGATGAGCAGCATACGGCCCTTGCGGGCCTCCACGGCAGCCACCATGCGGCCCACGCATTCATCCACCACCGTGCAGGCTTCCACGGCGGCGGAGAGCACGCCCGTATGGCCCACCATATCGCCGTTGGCCAGGTTGCAGACCACCAGGTCGTACTGGCCGCTCTGCCAGGCTTCCACGAACTTGTCAGTGACCTCGCGGGCGCTCATGGCCGGTTTCTGGTCATAAGTCTGCACCTCGCGCGGCGAAGGCACGAGGATGCGGTCTTCCAGCGGCAGGGGCTCTTCCACACCGCCGTTGAAGAAATAGGTGACGTGCGCGTATTTTTCCGTTTCGGCCAGACGCAACTGGTGCATGCCCTGCTGCGAAACGACTTCGCCAAGGCCCATGGTCACGGATTCCTTGGGGAAGGCCACCGGCAGGGGGAAGTGGGCGTCGTAGGCCGTCATGGAAGCCACGGCAGCCAGCTGCGGCACCCTGCCCCGCTCGAAACCGGTGAAGTCCGCGTCCACGAAGGCCTGGGAAAGCTCGCGCATGCGGTCGGCGCGGAAATTGTAGAAGAACAGGCCGTCGCCGTCCTGCAGGGTGGAGGCATCCTCGCCTTCCAGCAGCACGGGCTTGATGAATTCGTCGCTGATGCCCTCGGCATAGGAATCTTCCACAGCCTGCACGGCATCCGTGGCCTTGCGGCCCTTGCCGTGGACCATGAGATCCCAGACCTCGGACACGCGCTCCCAGCGCTTGTCGCGGTCCATGGCATAGAAGCGCCCCGCCAGGCTGGCCACACGCACGTCCTTCATGGAGACGATCTGTTCCAGCAGGCTGCGCACATAGGAGGCGCCGCTCTGGGGCGGGGTATCGCGCCCGTCCATGAAGCAGTGGATGCGCACCGGCACACCGGCGGCGAAAGCCATGGCGCACAGGGCCACCAGATGGTTGATGTGGCTGTGCACGCCGCCGTCGGAGAGCAGGCCCGCCAGATGCAGACGGCCGCCGCTGCGGCGTGTTTTTTCCAGCACGTCCTGCAGCACGGGGTTGTGGAACAGGGAGCCGTCCTCAAGGGCCACGTCGATGCGCGTCATGTCCTGATAGACGATGCGTCCCGCACCGATATTGAGGTGTCCCACCTCGGAGTTGCCCATATAGCCGGCAGGCAGGCCCACTTCGCGCCCGGAGGCGGCAAGGCGGCTGTGAGGACAGCGCGCCATCAGGTCATCCAGATGGGGCGTGGCTGCCACCCAGGGGGCATTGCCTTCCCCTTTTTCCGTCAGGCCCCAGCCGTCAAGGATGAGCAACAGGGTGGGGGTCATGCACGGGGCTCCTTGTTGAGGGCAGCGGCAGCCGCGCCCCACAGGTTCTCCAGCTGATAAAGATCACGCACGGACTGCTGGAAGATGTTGACCACGATGTCGTTGCAGTCCACCAGGATCCACTGGCCGGTGTTGTAGCCTTCCATGCGCAGGTATTCGTAGTTCTGTTCATGGCACAGGGCGGAGACGCCGTCCGCCAGGCTCTGGGCATGACGCACGGAGGTGGCGCTGACCACCAGCAGGGCGTCCGTGAAGGCACCCTGGCCGGCCAGGTCGATCTCGGCCACGTCGACAGCCTTGTGTTCCTCAAGCCACGCCTTGATGACGGCCATTTTTTCCGCCGTAGGCAGTTCCGAATATTTCTTGGGGGTAGAGATAAGGTTTTGCATGTCCCTCCCATACCTCAAAGCGTACCCGAGGGCAACAATCCCGCCCGGGCCGGGGATGGCCCGGCGCATTGTTCCGGGCATAAAAAAGACATTGCATTGCAATATGTTATCCATGTTTTTCAAGCAGATATCTTGACCTTGGGGGGCTTTTGCGTCATCCATAGACTACTCAGGATTTCAAGGAGAAACGCCGTGATTTTCAATATCGACAAGGAAACGCTGCCCCGCGAAGATATCGAAGCCCTGCAATTGCGCCGTCTGCAGGACCTTTGCTCCCGTGTCTATGCCAATGTGCCTTTCTACCGCAAACGCTTCGACGAGAGCGGTATCAAGCCCGGCGACATCAAGAGCCTGGCCGATCTGAAGAACCTGCCCTTCACCGAAAAGCAGGACCTGCGCAATTACTATCCCTTCGGTCTTTTCGCCGTGCCGCGTGACAACATCGTCCGCCTGCACGCCTCCAGCGGCACCACCGGCAAGGCCGTGGTGGTGGGCTATACCGCCCGCGACCTGCACAACTGGGCCGAACTGGCCGGCCGCAGCCTGTCCGCCGCCGGCGTCAACCAGACGGACATCGTGCATGTGGCCTACGGCTACGGCCTGTTCACCGGCGGTCTGGGCGCCCACGGCGGTGCCGAGCGCATCGGTGCCACGGTGGTCCCGGCCTCGGGCGGCGCCACGCGTCGCCAGGCCTACCTGCTGCGCGACTTCGGCGCCACGGCCCTGTGCTGTACGCCCTCCTACGCCCTGCACCTGTGGGAAGCCGGCCAGGAAGTGGGCATCGACTTCCGTGACCTGCCCCTGCGTACCGGCGTGTTCGGTGCCGAGCCCTGGACCGAAGAGATGCGCCAGGACATCGAGCAGAAAATGGGCATCAATGCCCTGAACATCTACGGCCTTTCCGAAGTCATGGGCCCCGGCGTGGCCATGGAATGCCTGGAATCCAAGTGCGGCATGCACCTGTGGGAAGACCACTTCCTGCCCGAGATCATCGACCCCGTCACCGGCGAACAGCTCCCCGAGGGCGAAGTGGGCGAACTGGTCATCACCACGCTCACCAAGGAAGGCATCCCGCTGATCCGCTACCGCACCCGCGACCTGACCAGCCTGGATTACACTCCCTGCCGTTGCGGACGTACCCATGTGCGTTTGACCCGCATCCGGGGCCGCAGCGACGACATGCTCATCATCCGCGGCGTCAATGTCTTCCCGCAGCAGATCGAAGCCCTGCTCATGGAAAACCAGAACCTGAGCCCCAACTATCAGATCATCGTGGACCGCGTGAACAACCTGGATACCCTGGAAGTCCAGGTGGAGATGAACGAGACCCTTTTTGCCGACGAGATCCGCAAGCTGCAGAGCCTGGAAAGCTCCATCCAGAAGAGCATCAAGGAATTCCTGGGCGTCACCACCAAGGTGCGCCTTATGGAACCGCATTCCATCCAGCGTTCCGAAGGTAAGGCCAAGCGTATCATCGACAAGCGGCCTACAGAATAAAGCTAACAAAAGCAGCATGTTGGAAAATAAATTTTTTATTTTTCGACAAAATGAAAAAAGCTGCTTGACAGAAAGGGGGTCTCTAGCGTAGAACCCTCTTTCGTTGAGCGGGAGTAACTCAGTGGTAGAGTGCAACCTTGCCAAGGTTGAAGTCGCGGGTTCAAATCCCGTCTCCCGCTCCAACAAATGAGGCGACATAGCCAAGTGGTAAGGCAGAGGTCTGCAAAACCTCCACTCTCCAGTTCAAATCTGGATGTCGCCTCCAAAAAAAACGATCGGTGGATATGCCGTGCATATGCGCGGGAGTAACTCAGTGGTAGAGTGCAACCTTGCCAAGGTTGAAGTCGCGGGTTCAAATCCCGTCTCCCGCTCCACAACATAAGGCGACATAGCCAAGTGGTAAGGCAGAGGTCTGCAAAACCTCCATTCTCCAGTTCAAATCTGGATGTCGCCTCCATAAAAAACGATCGCAACATACCGTGCCAGTGTGCGGGAGTAACTCAGTGGTAGAGTGCAACCTTGCCAAGGTTGAAGTCGCGGGTTCAAATCCCGTCTCCCGCTCCATAAAAAACTGCCCTTTCGGGCGGGAATAACTCAACGGTAGAGTGTCAGCTTCCCAAGCTGAAGGTTGCGGGTTCAAGTCCCGTTTCCCGCTCCACAAGCCGACACGGACTTCTTATGAGGTCCTTTCCATAGCGGATCGTTCCGCATCCCGCGCGGGAGTAACTCAGTGGTAGAGTGCAACCTTGCCAAGGTTGAAGTCGCGGGTTCAAATCCCGTCTCCCGCTCCAGCAAATTCAGGGGTTTTCTCTTAGGAGAAAGCCCCTTTTTTTGTATCCGGACATATCTCCCCGACAGCGTTCTCCTGTTGTACGCATGTCCGGAGGCTTCCCCGCCCTGCTGGCGGACCGCAAAAAAACGTGCCATGCAGGCGAGTTTCCTCCTTTTTTTGCCATCCCGGGCCATTTGACATAATTTCATAAATTATTTATCAAAATATGTACCTTACAGAAGGAGTTTCCATGAGTACTGCTTCTACCATCAAATCGCTGGCGGCCTACGATTTGATCCGTGACATGATCCTGTCCGGTGAGGCCCTGCCCGGCACCCGACTAGTCCTTGTAGACTTGGAAAAAAAGCTTGGCGTGGGGCGCGGGCCCATCCGGGATGCCCTCATGCGCCTGGACAAATCCGGCCTGGTCCAGAACATCCCCTACAAGGGGGCCATCGTCATGATGCCGCCCTCTTCCAAGGAAATTGAGCACATCTTCAATCTGCGCATCCAGGTGGAATGTGCCCTGGCCAAGGAAGCCATGCAGCAGGCGACCGCCGAAGACATGGACAGGCTGGAGCAGCTGGCCGGCGACTTAGCCGATACCCGTGATGCCGACTTTTTCTTCCACAAAGACAGGGACTTCCACCTGCAGCTCTACTCTCTTTCGCGGATGCACCATCTGCTGGCCGTGGACAGCCACCTGCTGGACTATGTGGAAGGTTTCCTCAACACCCGCCGCTATTCTCCCGAAGACATCTCGCTCTTCATCCAGCAGCACAAGGACATCCTGACCGCCATGCGCGACAAGGATGAAGAAAAACTCATGGAAGCCATGCGCCGTAACATCCTGGTCGGCCTGGAACTGATGCAGGACGAGATGAAGCGCCTGAAGCGCCACTAGGTTGCGCGCGCTCCACCGGATATGACAAGCCACCTTCGGGTGGCTTTTTTTTTCGTTCTGGGGACAGGCCTATACCTTGCGCACGCTTTTCACATCACGAACGGGATGCCGGAAGCCTGCGGAATGCCCCCCCGGCAAGATCCCCTCTTCCTGTATCCTCTGCCTGTACTATGGATGGCCTCTCCATAAGCCTTGCCCCGTTTCCCCGGCGAAACGCTGCGGCTGATCGCCGGATGCCTAGCCACATCGGCAGGCATGGCTTGCTCCCTTTTCGGCAGCCGTTCCATCCGGTATAGTCGTCCCTAACGTTCCAGAATCCTTTGCTGCTGCGGCCACCAGCTAAAGAAAAAGGCGACATGCCATGTGCATGCCGCCTTTCATATTCGTTGTGCCTTTCCCTGTTCAAAGGGCTGCGTCAACGCAAGTCCAGATATTTGTGGGCCTGGACGCTCACACGCCACTGATGGGCAAAGGCCGCCTCCACGCACAGTCGTGTGGCTTCCTTCCCCTGGCTCACGGGCTGCAGCCAGACGAGCTCCGTCAGCGGCCGGGCAGCCGCCTTGCGGGCCGCTGCCAGCGCCTGTTCGAAACGGGCCAGATCCGCGGCCGTATCCACAGGGAATTTGATCTCTCCGGCCCGCTCCCAGGCATCCTGACGCACTGCCAGCCCCCCCGGCATGTCCAGCTTGGGGCTCAGGGTCACCCAGACATCCGCATGGCAACGGATGGGCATGGTGCCGCTGGTCTCGATCTGGACACGAAAACCTTCCGCCACCAGCCGGGAGGTCAGCTCCGTGAGGTCATGGCGGCAGGGCTCGCCGCCGGTCAGCACCACATGGCGCGGCCCGGCCTCCCGGGTGGCTGCCAGCAACACCTCGGGCTCCACATCGGCATAGCCCGCTCCCGGCCCCTGCTTGGCACGCACGGCGGCAAAATCCAGCGTCGCGCCGTCCAGGCGGGCGGCGTACTGCGTATCGCACCACGGGCAGGCCACAGGACAGCCCTGAAAACGGACGAACACGGCGGGCGTCCCGGCAAAGGAGGCCTCGCCCTGCAGGGTGACGAAAAATTCGTTGACCGCCAGGGTCCGCATCACAGGCTCCAGCGCGCCTTGCACTTGGCGGTCTCTTCCACTTCCACGGCCACCAGACGGGCCCCGGTGCCTTCCAGCTGGGCCGGCCCCACCACTTCGCCCAGATAGCGGGCCATGTTCTCGGCGGACGGATTGCAGGGCAGGACGCTCACCGAAGGATCCAGCGCCCGCAGGCCTTCCAGCAGGGGATCCTTGTCCCAGACCAGAAAGCGGTGATCCCAGTGGTCTTCCAGCCACTGGCACAGGCGTTCCTTGACCACCTGGAAGTCCAGCACGCGCCCCAGGGCGTCCAGCTCGTCGGCGGTGCAGGTGAAATGGATGCGGTAATTATGCCCGTGCAGACGGGCGCAGTGGGATTCGTGCCCGCAGATGCGGTGTCCCACGGAAATATCATGATAACGGCAGATACTGATCATGGTCTCCTCTCAACACTCCGGCATGCCGGATGATTTCGGACATGCCTGCGGCACGGACGGTCTCCGGGCCTCCGGCACTATAGGGCATCTTGGCGCGGCTCGGCAACCATCCGGCAGGGGCCTGCGGCCTTCCCGGCAGGCTAGATGACACCGCTCTCGTGCAGGATGTTCAGGCCGATGCACAGCAGCACCACGCCGCCCAGCACCTCGGCCCAGCCGTTGAGCATGGGCAGCGAGGACAGCTTTTTGCCCAAAAAGAGCCCGCAGGCCGAGATGGCGGCGCAGACCACCCCGATAAGACAGGAAGGCAGGAAGGCATTGGTATTCGTCATGGCAAAGGTCAGGCCCACGGCCAGGGCATCGATGCTGGTGGCCACGGCCAGAAGGAGCAGGTTCCAGCCTGCGGTGGGGTCGCTCTGGGGACAGGACACGGGCTCGTTCTTGCGCAGGCCACCGATACCGGAGCGCAGCATGTTGCCGCCGATCCACGCCAGCAGCACGAAGGCCAGCCAGTGGTCCCAGGCCTCGATGAAATGATGCACCGACTGCCCCAGGAACCAGCCCAGCACCGGCATGAAGAACTGGAAAAAGCCAAAGGCCGCGCTGACCCGGACATACTGGCGTAGCCGGACTTCGCGGATGGCGCATCCCGAGGCCAGCGCCACGGCAAAAGCATCCATGGACAGGGCCACAGCCAGCAGAAAAACAGTAAAAAATGACATGATTATCCCGCAGGTTGACGGAGGTGAAACAGACGAGTCATACCCCAAGCGCACGACGGCGGCAAGCTTTCCGCCGCAGCATCCCCGGCCGGGAAGAGGCTCCGGAGCCGGAAACCACTTCCGCGTTCCTGCGCGGCAGCCACGATCACGCGCCCGCACGGCAGATCCGCATCCCGACGGCCCGCGGCAAAGGCTGCTGTCCCGGCGCCCTCCTCTTGCAGCCCGCACGGGCAACGCTTATATAGCGGGCAGGAGAGTATCCCATGCAAATGACTTTCATCCTCATATACTGGCTTGGCAACCTGCAGGCCCTGCTCGCACAGACGGCCCAGGCCCTGCCCTTCCTCATCCTCATGACCCTGCTGGCCGGCCGCAAGGGCAACGCGGCCCTGTGCCTCTGGGGCGGACGTCAGCTCCTGCGTCTGGACCTGTTCTGTGCCGCCCTCTCCCTGCCCCTGTTCCCGCTCATGCTCCTGCTGGAAACCCTGCGGCAACCGCAGATGCCTCCGCTGGCCGACCTTCTCGTCCAGCCCGCCAGCGTGGCCCTGCTGGCCTGGCTGCCGGCCACCCTGCTGCTCTGGGGCCTGCTGCGTGCCTCCCGTCACTGGCCCGACACCACGGATCCGGCCATCACGGTCTATCGCACCACTGACCTGCGCCTGACGCTCTGGGGCTGTCTGCTGGCCCTGCTGCTCTTCCTGCTGGGCAGCCTGCTGTCCACAGGCCTGCTGCTGGAGCCGCCGCAGGGCATGGAGCGCAGCAACTTCATCCTGCTCCAGATCCGCCAGGCCCTGCACCTGCTCTTCCGCTACCTCTCGCTGGCGGGCGGCGCTGCCCTGCTCTGGCTCTGGTATCTGCGCCACCGCGCGCCGCTGACGGACGAAAGGGCGTTCCCCCTGGCCGTCCGCTGGTGCACGGTCTGGGCCGTGGTGGGGTATCTGCCTTCCATCATAGACTTCTGGAGCACCCTGCTGGCCGCCCTGCTGCGCAGCCTGCACAGCGGCGTCCCCTTCGACATCATGCCCCAGATGAACGCCCTGATCCTGTCGGTGCTGGCCGCCCTGGCCATCATCAGCTGGAGCGTCTTCCTGTACCGGCCTCAGAAGGCCCGCAGCCTTGTGCTGCAGCTCCTGCCCTGGTGTTTCCTCATCATACGGATGGCCGTACCGCTCACCCAGCTGCCGCGGCTCTGACCCCGCTTGCTCCCGTCCCCGCTGCGGGCTATGCTGGCGAGAACATCTTACCCCACTCCAAAGGATCCGTTATGCGCCATATTCTTCTTGCTCTCGTGTTTCTGCTGACCGCCGCCGTCAGTACTCCGGCCGCCGAAAAGACCTTCAGCCAGTTCGCCGTGGACCTGCCCGACGGCTGGACCAGTGACGAACGTCCCGGTTTCCAGAGCGGACACCCGGACGAATACATGCTCCTGCTGGGCAAGCGCGGCGAGGAAGCCGTGGAGGCCCACATCACCATCTTCATCCTGCCCAACAAGGACAAGATGGACGCCAAGACCTTTGCTTCCCGCATGCGCGAGATGCAGGACGCTCCCACGGACCTGCAGCAGGAAGGCACCATGTGGATCTTCCGCGGCACGCCCCGCAGCCGGGCCATGGCCATGGAGACCCTGACCCGCGTCAGCGCCGATGATGCCCGCATCCTCATCATCATGGAACAGGATCCGGCCGGTCTGGGCACGGCCAAGGTCGTGGAAAGCCTGCGCGGCCTGACCCCGGCCAGCAAGGCCCTGCTGGGCCGCTAGGCCTGGCCTTCCACACATCGCGAACATCCGGGGCCATCCGCCATGCGGGTGGCCTTTTTTCATGCCCGTCCGCCGCAAATGCGAAAAGAGGGGGACCCGCAGGCTCCCCCCTCTTCATGATGCACGGTACGGCTGATCCGTCCCGCATCCTCTCCGCCGGACACACGAAGCGGAGAAATATCTTCCCGCCCTCCCGGATGAAGGGAGGGCCGCCCATCCTTTTTCCTTCCCGGCCCGTCCGGAGGAAGAGTTGCCGGGCCGCCGGCAGCTCCCCGAAGGCGCGGGCGTCCCCTTGCCCTCACAAGCACAGACAGAAGAACGAGGCAAGGGCCTCTTCCTTCACTGCCCGTACGTTGCCGCTAGCCCACGGAGGCATGCGCCTCGGCCAGGCTGGCTTCCTCTTCACGGCCCAGGGCGCGCAGGGCCCGGGCCAGTACCTGCCAGCCTTCGGGCGTGTCGCGCAGGCCCACGCTCTTTCGGGCCAGCAGCTCGGCCATGGCCGGATCCTCGTCGCCGTCCAGATACAGGCGGGCCAGCAGGAGCATGGCCGCGGCATCGAAAGGATTGCGCAGCAGGGTATCGTGCAGCAGTTCGCGGGCCTCGCCGCCATGCCGCTGCCGGGCCGCGAGCCGGGCCAGATAGCGCCGGGCAAGGCTGGGCCGCTGCTCCCCGGCCTGCTCCGCCTGCCTGTCCTCGATGGCGGCGGCCAGCTCATAGAAGCGCCGGGCCTCGTTGCGGCGTCCGCCCTCCTCGCACAGCTGCCCCAGACGCAGGTGGGCATAGACGTGTTCCGGGGCGTCCTTGATGCATTCCCGGTAATAGCGGGCCGCGGCACGGCGCTCGCCCAGCTGCTGGCAGACCGTGCCCAGATTGTAATGGGTCTGGGCGATGCGCTCCTGCCGTTCCGGCCCGGCATCGCCCTTGTAGCGCAGGGCCTCCAGAAAATGCCGCCGGGCCTCGTGATAACGCCCCAGAGCGGCCATGCAGACCCCCAGGGAATTGCGGGCCAGCACGTTTTCCGCATCCGCCAGCAGGGCCAGCTTGTATTCGTCGATGGCGCCGAAGACGTCCCCCAGCGCATAGCGGCGGTCCGCACTGATGTTCAGGGCCAGGGAATTGCACAGGCCCGCGCGCGGCGAAGGCAGCAGCTGGGCGTACTCCAAGGCCTTGAGGGCGCAGTCGAGCATCTCGCCCTTGCGATAGTGCAGGAGGGGATACCCGGCAAGACCGGCCGAGACCGGCAGTCCGGCCCCTTCCAACCGGGTGCACAGGGCCGCATAGTGGGGCAACAGCGTCTCGGCGCTGCTGTCCGCATGGAAAAAGATCAGGGCATTGCTGCCATAGAGCCCCGCCAGCGGTTCCCCGGCGCACAGTTCGGGGATCTGCCGCCATGCCGCGAGGCATTCGCCCAGCGCCGCTTCCTGCCGTGCGTCATGCGGGACATCCACCCGCACGATGGCCAGCACGAAGCGCCCCGTGCGCTCTTTCTCCTGGGCAAAAAGATGCAAAAAGTCCCCATGCCCGTAGATGCCCGCGCAGGAGCCGTCCTCCAGAACAGGGATGCGGGCGCGTACCTCCTGCACGCTCCCGGCAGCGGAAGCCTCCTCCGTTTCCTTATCCGCCGCGGCCGTCCCTTCCTGCCCGGGCGTGCCGGATGCATCGGCGGCAGCGGTCTTGCCGCCCGGCGTATGGGGATGCGACGCCGCAAGGGAGGGCACTTCCAGCAGGCTGAGCCTGTCCCCGGCTTCCAGCGGCGCCGTAGCATCGGCCAGATGCACGGTCTCGGCCACGGAGTAGAATTCCCGCACCTGCAGCAGCACCACTTCGCCCTTGTACTGGTTGCCGGAGCCTTCCTGTCCCGACGGTCCCCAGACCGCGAAACGCATGCCTTCGCGGGCCTTGGCCTGGGCCCCCAGCCCCACCCGCACCCGGCCCTGCGGCAGGGCCCGGAGCACGGTACCGCCGTCCTGAAGGATGCGGGCAAAGGGCATGACGCGCGGCGCTCCCGGCTGGGAGGTCATGCGGGCCGCGAGCCGGGCACGTTCCATGAGCATGCGGGCCTGCTCGAACATGGGCAGACGCAGCTCGGCGCCTTCCATGTCCTGCGGGTACACGGCATGTCCGGCGCTCAGACGGGGACGTATGGTCCTGCCCGTCAGGGGGGCGGGCATGGCGGCCCCGGCCATGCGGGCCAGCGCGGCCTCGGCCATCTTCTGGCAGGCGCTGCGGCCGCTCACCGACGGCAGCAGCAGGGCCATGCCGAAGCGCCCCACACGGGCGGCCACCACATCCGACGGCAGCTCCTCCTGCAAGGCTTCGGCCGCGCGGCGCATGAGCTCATCGGCAAAGCGGAAGCCCATGCGGCCCACGATCTCGCGCCCGTTGGAAAAATGCAGCAGCACCAGCCCCATGCACAGCCGGTGCAGGGGGGAGCTCTGTCCGTCCCCGCGGGAGGGGTCCGCGAATATCTCGCGCACCCGGGCGGCCTCGTCTTCCATGGAGCCGTAGAGCACGTTCTCCGTGGCCAGCCCTGTCACGGCATCCACGCGCGTGGCCTTGACCCGGGCCAGAAGTTCCAGGCAAAGGTCAGCGATGGCAGGGAGCTGCGGCAACAGGAGACGGGCATCCCGCACCTTGACGCCGTGCAGCATCAGCACGCCCAAAAGGCTCCCCTGCCGGTACAGGGGCAGGAGCAGGCGGCGTTCGCGCGGCAGCAGTTCCGGCTGGCGCGGCGCATGGGTGGTGGGGAAGTACAGGGCATGGTGCGAACACTGGATGAACTTGCCCAGTTCCTGCATCAGGAGGGCGTCCATGTCCATGAGGTCCCTGCGGGTCAGGTCACAGGCGGAAGGAGCGATATTCATGCCGCCAGTGTAGTTGTCCCCCCGGGCATTGTCTAGAAAAAATCAAGAAATATCGTCCGCGAATATGCCGGTACCGGGCGGGCTTGCCCCACGGACCCTCCTGCGCTACCTAGAAGAAAATCCCATTCGCAAAAGGAAGGATCCCATGCCGTATTCCGTCTATCCTCTGGGTCCGCTGGAGACCAACAGTTACCTCGTCTACAAGGACGGCCAGGCCGTGGTCATCGATGCCGGCGGCGACCCCGCCCCCATCCTGCACGACCTGCGCGCCAAGGGCCTGACGCTGGCCGCCATCTGCCTCACGCACCGCCACTTCGACCACATGTACGGCGTGGCCACGCTGGTGAAGGAGACCGGCGCCCCTGTCTACTCTCCGGTCCACGATGCCTGCCTGATCGGTACGGAATCCTCCGACGGCGGCATCTGGGGCTTCCCGCCGGTGCCTGCCTTCGAAAGCCGTGACCTGCCCACGGGACCGCAGGTCTTCGGCGGCATGACCTGCACCGTGCTGGACACCCCCGGCCATACCCCCGGCGGCGTCTCCTATTACTTCCCGGACGAAAAGGCCGTGTTCACCGGTGATGCCCTCTTCTACCGCTCCCTGGGCCGCACGGACTTCCCCGGCGGCGATCACGACACCCTGCTGCATTCCATCCGCAAGGTGCTCTTCGCCCTGCCGGAGGAAACGGCCGTCCTGCCCGGTCACGGCCCGGCCACCAGCATCGGCAACGAACGCCGCAACAACCCCTTCTGCGGGGACTTCGTCTGATGCGCATCCTTTCCCTGCTGGGCAGTCCCCGCGCCAACGGCACCACCCATACCATGGCCCGCCTCATCGCCGGGGGACTGTCCGGCGGCGGGCCCGTGGAGGAGATTGCCCTGCAGGAAAAGCACATCCGTCCCTGCCGGGGCTGCCAGAGCTGTGACGCCGCGCCCCATGTCTGCCCGCTGGCGCGGACGGACGATGCCGAGGCCGTCTTTGCGGCCATCGCCGCCGCGGACGTGGTCCTCTGGACGTCCCCCGTCTACTTCTACGGCCTGCCCGCCCAGGCCAAGGCGCTGGTGGACCGTTCCCAGCGCATCTGGGCCGGGGTGGAGGCGGGCCGACCGGCAGGCAAAGGCCCCCTGGTGCTGGCGGCTCTGGCGGCGGCCCGTCCGCGCGGGGAACAGCTCTTCACCGGCAGCCTTCTGGGCCTGAAATACTTTTTTGCCAGCTTCGGCGCCCGGATAGCGGATACCCGCACCCTTCGGGGCCTGGCCTGTCCCGAGGACCTGCTTTCCCGTCCCGACCTGTGCGCCGATCTTGAGCGCTGGGGCCGGGACTGGGCCGTCCGTCTGGCGGAGGGCCGCCCGTGAGCCCTGCCGGGCGGGATCACGTCAGGGAGAGGAGACCCGGCGCTGTCCCGGAGGCGCCGCTGCGGCGTTCCTCCTTCCTGTTCCGCCTGACCCGTCTGCTGGGCCTCAGCGAACACCGCTGCCCGGTCTGCGGCACGCCTGTGGAGGATGACGGGACAGGCGGCTCCGGCCCGGAAGCCGGGATGCTGGCCCACGGCCTCTGTCCCGCCTGTGCCCGGGCCCTGGGCCCGTACGTCGGGGGCCGCTGCCGGGCCTGCGGGCTCCCCCTGCCCTGGCCTGCCGCCGGGCAGCCGCTGCTGTGCGGAGACTGCCTGACTTCCCCGCCTCCCTGGCAGGGACTGGCACTGCACGGCCAGTACCACGGGCCGTTGCGCCAGCTCATCTTGCGTTTCAAGCACGGCGGCAAACCGGCCCTGGCCTTCTTGCTGGCCGGGATGCTGGCCGATGCCGCCTCCTGCCTGCCATTGCCCGACGCCGTCCTGGGCATCCCCCAGCATGAGGATCATTTGCGCCGACGCGGCTACAACCAGGCGCATGAGCTGGCCGTGGCGCTGGGGCTCTTGCTCTCCCTTCCTGTCCGTCCCGGACTGCTGCGCCGTCCGGCGGACAGCCCTCACCAGACAGGCCTCACCGCGGCCCAGCGGCAGCGCAACGCCGCCGGGAGCTTTCAGGCTGCCGACGTCCGGGGGCTGCACCTGTGGCTGGTAGACGACATCATCACCACCGGCAGCACCCTGCGGGCCGCCAGCGCCGAACTGCGTCGGGCCGGGGCCGCGCGCGTGGATGTCCTGGCCTTGGCGCGGACGCCCCGTCCCTGAGGCGCCTCTGGAAATGGCGCATGACAAAAATGGGGAAAATTGCTACATCTGCCCTATATTACCCATAAAATAAGGATCGAAGCATGTCACTGCCACGTGCCGCCCTGCTGGGCTGTATGCTGTCCCTGGCCGTCTCCCTGACTGTCCCTGCCCCGGCCCGCGCCGAAGTCACCCTGCTCATCCCCAGTCGTACCTTCATCGACGTCCCCGCCGAGAAAAAAGGTACGGAACCCCAGGCTGCCAAAGCGCCCGCCGCCAAAGAAGCCAAGAACACCGCCGACAGCGGCAAGGAGGCCCCTGCCGAAGCCGCCGGTGAGGAGAACAAGGCCCAGGCTGCCGCCCAGCCCGCCCCGCCGCCGCTCAATGCGGAGGTGGACATGCTCATCAGCCTGATGCGTCCCAGAGAACATGCCGCCCAGCCCATGGACATGCCGCAGCTCTTCGCCGTGCTGCGGCACGATGCCGGGACCCGTTTCGTCAACGGGACTCCCCAGCCCGAGCGCCGTGACCTGCTGGGCGACATGGAAGAAAGCCTGTACCTGGATACCAAGGCCTGGGGCGCCAATGTGGCCATCGACCAGCCCGGCCTCTACCAGTTCATCACCGAGACCCGCCCGCGCCTCAATGCGGAACGGCAATGCTTCGAGCAGCAGTACGTCAAGAGCATCCTGCCGGTCTGCGGCGTGGAAGAAGGCTGGGAGCGGCCCGCCGGACTGCGCTTGGAGATCCTGCCCCTGACCCGGCCTTTCGGCCTGACCGCAGGCAGCAGCTTTACGGGCAAGGCACTGGGTCCTGACGGTCCCCTGACAAATGCCCGTGTATACATGGACCGCATCCGCACGGAAAAAAAGACCGGCCCCCTGCCCTGGCAGCATGATCTGGAAGCCCGCACCGATGCCGACGGCCAGTTCACCTTCACCCCCGGAGCGCCCGGCTGGTGGTGCTGCGTGGTGGAAGTGCCCGGCCAGCCCCTCAAGGGCCCTGACGGCCAGCCCACGCCCCTGATCCTGGGGAGCGTCCTCTGGCTGTACGTGGATGCGGCGGAACAGCCCGACAAAAACCGGTAGGCCGAAAATACACTTTTTTCAGCAGGTATTTCCCGCGATTATCACCGTGCAGCCCCGGCCGTCCCCCCGGGAGAGCCTTGCGGGCCTTGCCTTTTTGCCCAAGCCAGCTATAGTAAATGGTATTGAGAAAAGAAGCCTGAACGCATCTTTACCCTTACGGAGACATCAATGAAGATCAAAGCTATCCTGACCATGCTCATCATGCTGGGAGGCGCCTGTATGTATGCCCTGCCCGACACCGCCGATGCGGCCCGTCTGGGCGGGGGGCGTTCCTTCGGCAGCCGTCCTTCCATGTCTCAGCCCGCCCAGGCCCCCAGCGCCATGCAGCGCCAGTCCACGCAGCAGCGCCAGCAGGCGGCCCAGGCCCAGCAGCCCCAGCGCAAGGGCTTCCTCGGCGGTATGGGTGGCCTGCTCGGCGGCCTTCTGGCCGGTTCGCTCATCGGCTCCCTGCTCTTCGGCGGCGGCTTCTCCGGTGGCGGCATCATGGACATCCTGCTGCTCGGCATCCTGCTCTTCGTGGGCCTGAAGCTTTTTGCCCGCGCCCGCAGCAAGGCCCAGCCCGCGCCCGCCGGTGCCGGCAACGCTCCCATGGGCGGCATGGAGCCCCCCCTGCAGCGTAACGACACCGCGGCTTCCGGCTGGGACACCCTGAGCGGCCAGAACAATGCCTACAACAGCCAGCCCGAAGTGGTCATCCCCATGCCCGCCGACTTCGATGCCGAAGAATTCCTGCGCGGCGCCAAGATGGCCTACAACCGCCTCCAGGCTGCCTGGGACAGCCGTGATCTCAACGATATCGCCCAGTTCGCCAGCCCGGCCGTCATGGACGCCGTGCGTCAGCAGCTGGCCGAAGAGGCCGAACCCAGCAAGACCGAGATCCTGCTGGTCAACGCCCAGCTCCTGAGCGTGGTCAATGAAGACAAGGAACAGCGCGCCCAGGTCTACTTCGATGTCCTCATGCGCGAACGTCCCGATCAGCCTACGCCTTCCAACGTGCGCGAGATCTGGCATTTCGTCCGTGAGCTCGACGGTGGCACCTGGAAGCTGGACGGCATCCAGCAAGTAGCGTAATATACGCAAAGAAGAACTATTACTAAATAATCGGGGCCGGAAGTTCTTCCGGCCTTTTTTATCCCCCGCCCGGCGGGGCAAGGAGTCCACATGGAATGTTATGTCCGCAAGCACGACAAGCTCGTGCGTCATCTTGATATGTGCATCGAAGAAGTCAGCCGCGAATATGCCCGCGTGACCATGCCCATCACCGAGAACCACAAGAACGGCATGGGCGTGGCCCACGGCGGCGCCATCTTCTCCCTGGCCGACGTGGCCTTCGGCTGTGCGGCCAATGCCGGCAACGACCACGGTGTGGTCAGCCTGTCCACCACCATCGAGTACCTGCGCCCCGGCATGGTCAGCCCCCTCAAGGCCGAAGCCCGTCTGGTGCGCAACGGCGCCCATGTGCTCACCTACGACGTCAACGTCTATGACGGCAGCGGCGCCCATGTGGCCAAGTGTCTGGCCACCGGTTTCCAGACCAACGTGCCCCTGCCCCGCTAACGCGAGCGAAAAAGTCCTTTTTCCCTGCGCGTCCTTTACCGGCAGGGCGCTCTCCTTCCGGCAAGGCAACAAGCACACAAAAAGGGGACGGCATCATGCCGTCCCCTTTCTTTATGGTCATCTTAGGATTCAGTTCCCCTGCCGGGCCGCCGCCTCGTCGATCTCGTCCGGCACGGCCTGCGGCAGCCTGTCGGCGGGCCAGTCGGGCAGGCAGGCAAAACGTCGTCCATCCGGCAGGATGACCCGCATGGCATGCAGGTACATGGGCGTCCCTGCGGCACGTCCGCGGGCCCCGTATTTGACGTCCCCCTCGATGGGATGCCCCAGGGAGGAAAGCTGGGCCCGGATCTGGTGGGTGCGCCCGGTCAGCAGACGGACCAGCAGCAGACTGCGACGATCCTCCACCCGTACGGGCCGGACCAGCAGCAGGGCTTCCGTCTCCCCATTGCCCGGTGCGCCGGTCTGCCGGACATGCATCTGTTCCCGGCCGTTATCGGCCTCCTTGCGCAGCCAGTGCCGGAACAGGCGCACCCCCGTATGGGGCCAGCGCCCTTCCACCCAGGCCAGATATTCTTTTTTCATCCGCCGTTCACGCAGAGCCGTGGTCAGCTCGCGCAGGACGGAAAAACTGGCAGCCACCAGCAGGATGCCCGAAGTGTCCTTGTCCAGACGATGGACAGGCGTGGGCTTGAACGGGGCATCCCCTGCCCGGGCCGCCAGACGGCTGGACAGACTGTCCTCGTGGCCGGTGCCGGGATGCGTGGGCAGGCCCGCCGGCTTGCAGAAGACCCAGAGGTCCCCGTCCTTCTGCAATGGACGGGGGGCAGGGGGCAGGGCCTGTGTCCGCTGGCGCGGCTCATGCTCCTGCTCCGGGGAGGCCTGACCTCCCGTGGCCTTGCTCCGGCGGCTCATGCCCAGAGCAAAGGGAGGCAGGCGCACGCTGTCGCCCGCGGCCACAAGGCCGAACGGTTTTGCCCGGCCACCATTGATGCGGACCTGACCCGTGCGGATCCAGCGATGCAGCAGCGACGGCGGCAGATCCAGACGCCGTTGCAGGAATTGCAGCAGCTTCTGCCCGCCTTCGCGGGGATCCACGATGACTGTATTGGGGTCGGGCGCTTCACCCATCATATCGGCTCTCCTCCAGGGATACCACGCAATCCTTGCGTTTTTCTATCCAGGCCTTGATGGCATGGCCGGAAACCAGCCGGCTGCCGTGCTTTTCGTGGAGCATCCGGCGGTCGGCAAGGGCAAGGGCCTCCCGCAGGGAGGGTGCCTCCTCCGCACCGGAAAGGCCAAAGGACATGATGACCGGCACATTGCCGGAATGTTCGTTGTAATGCCGGAACACCGCCCTGATCTTTTCCAGGACCCGCGCGGCATCGCGCAGATTGCACCGGGGCAGCAGCACGGCGAACTCGCCACCGCCCAGCCGGGCTACGCAGTCCGTGGAACGCAGCGAGCTCCGCAGCAGACGGGCGGCCGTCTGCAACATGCTGTTGCCGGTGTCGTGTCCCAGATAGTCGTTGATCAGTTTCAGTCCGTTGACGTCGCAGCTGATGATGCTGACCACCTTGTCCGGCTGCATGTCCAGCCGGTCCAGCTCGTTATGGAAATAGACCAGGCTGTGGACGTCCGTCAGGGGATCGTATTCGATCATCTCCGCCAGCCGGTCGCGCTCTCCCTGGGTGGTGGTGATGTCCGTATGCAGGCCAATGAGGCGCGTGGCGCGACCGTGGGCGTTGCGCCGCAGGACGCGGGCCCGGCTCAGTATCCAGCAATAGGTGCCGTCTGCCTTGCGCATGCGGAAAGAATGTTCGTAACTGTCACCGTAACGGGGCGACATGATGATGTCCATCTGCCGTTTCAGGATCGCCGGACGCTCATCGGGATGCAACTTGTCCCGCCAGCTTTCGAAGGTGTTGCCGAACGTGCTCCTGTCATAGCCCAGCATGGCGGTATAGCGGGGACTGTAGTAGATGGTGTTGGTCTCCATGTTCCAGTCCCACAGGCCGTCACCGCTGCCGAACAGGGCCATGAGGGAGATCTCGCAGCTTTTGCTGGAAAGGGCCTCCTGAGGTTCTTCCCCGCCCCGCTGCACGAGGTTCCCTGTCACATAGACGGGCTGCCCGGAATCGTCATGGCCCACAAGGGTGCCGGAAACCAGAAAATTTTTACGGCTGCCGTCCGGCAGATGCAGCAGCACGCGCTCCACGAAGCTGCCGTCATGGTCACGGGCGTTCAGGAGCCGGGAAAAGCGGCTGGAAAAAAAGCGTGCGGCATCGGCCCCCAGCATGTCCCGGATGGTCTGACGGGGCAGACGCAGGCCGACGCTGTCGGGAAGGCGGAGCAGCCGGGCACAGTTCCTGTCCAGCGTATATTCCTCCCGGGCGCAATCATAGACCCACCGGCCTTCCGCGCCGGTCTCATGCAACCAGCCCCTGCCGTCCAGCCTGGTCAGGGCCCCGACCAGCAGGCGGGGCGTGCCGCAGGAAAAACGCTCCAGCACGATGGCCCGGCAGCAGATGATGTCCTCGCCCACGGTCTGCAGGATCTCCATGGCACTGTCGAAGGAAGAGCGGCGCAGGCTACCGAAGAGCTGCCGGACACTTTCCTGCCGGTCTTCGGCAAGGCCGTCACAGAAGGCCCCGCATTCGCCCCGGTAACCATTCCCCGCCCCGCCTTGCAGCAGGTTGGCGGCCTCCGGGCTCAGGACGATGCGGTCACTGTGGACGTCCCACTGCCAAAGGGGGTCTGCGGCACCCATGACATGGGATTCATACCAGTCAGCCGGTAAAGGTACATCACTCATAGGGTCATCCCGGGTATCATACATGATTTCCTATCAAAAGCGCATGAAGGGAGCAAGCCTTTCCCTCCCGGCATTCCGCGTGTATGACAGGGGGCAGCGGGAGCGCCCGTACCTTCCATGACACCGGACGACGCTCCCTCACAGGAGGTCCCCATGCGCTGCTGCGTACTGCAACATCTGGCTTTTGAAGATCTTGGGACATTCGCGCCCGTACTCCTTGAAACAGGCTGGACCATACAGGCCTGCCATGTGGCGGATGGCCTCCCGGATGCACGGGACTGGCGCGATGCCGACCTGTGCATCGTCCTGGGCGGGCCCATGGGCGTCCACGACGGGGCGGCCTATCCCTTCCTTTCCCGTGAACTGGAGCTCGTCCGCAGCCGCCTGGGCGAAGGACGGCCCCTGCTGGGCATCTGCCTGGGCGCCCAGCTCATGGCACAGGCCCTGGGCGCGGCGGTCTATGCGGGCAAGGCCAAGGAGATCGGCTGGGGCGGCCTGCAGCTGACGGAAGCCGGCGCAGCCTCGCCCCTGGCAGCCCTGCGCGGGGCCCCCGTGCTGCACTGGCACGGCGATACCTTCGACCTGCCGCCCGCCGCCACCCTGCTGGCCTCCACGGACATCACGCCCCATCAGGCGTTTCAGGCAGGGGCAGGCCAGCTGGCCCTGCAATTCCATGCCGAGGCCGACGCCGCCCGCATGGAGCACTGGCTCATGGGCCATGCCTGCGAACTGGCCGCCGCCGGTCTGGACGTGGCGGCCATCCGTCAGGATGCCCGCGACCTGGGTAGCCGTGCCGCGGCCGCCGGACAAGATTTCTTCCGCCGCTGGCTGACCGGCGTCTTCACCGCCTGAGCCCGCCCCGACGCATCCCCACAGACAAGGAACATCGCATGAAAGCCGAGATCATTTCCGTGGGCACCGAGCTTTTGCTCGGCCACACCATCAATACGGACGCCGCCCATGTGGCCCGCGCCCTCTCCTCCCTGGGCATCGACCTGCACCATGCCTGCGTGGTGGGCGACAACGCCGCCCGCCTGGAAGAATGCCTGCGAGCCGCCCTGCAGCGCAGCGACCTGGTCATCACCACCGGCGGCCTGGGCCCCACCAACGACGACCTCACCAAGGAGACCGTGGCCCGCGTCCTGGGCCTGCCGCTGGAAGAAGATGCGGACAGCCTGCGCAGGCTGCGGGAATACTTCGGTGACCGGCCCGTGGGCGAGAACCAGTACAAGCAGGCCTGGTTGCCGCGCGGCAGCCACGCCTTTGCCAACAGCGTGGGCACGGCCCCGGGCTGCGCCGCGCCTGCGGAAGGCGGCAAGCTGGTCATCCTGCTGCCCGGCCCGCCGTCCGAGCTCCTGCCCATGCTGCATGACGAGGTCGTGCCCTGGCTTGCCCGCAAGACCGGGGCCTGCATCCACTCCAGCATGGTGCGCACCTTTGCCCTGGGCGAAGGGGATGCCGAGCTGCGGCTGCGCGACATGACCGGTGCCGCCAACCCCACAGTGGCCACCTACGCCACCGATGGCGAGATGTTCGTGCGCATCACGGCCAAGGCCGCCACCGCCGAAGAGGCCGCACGGCTGGTGGCCCCCGTGCGGGATGCCGTCTGCCGCCGTCTGGGCGAACACGTCTACGGCGTGGACGTGGAAAATCTGGAAAGCGTCGTCGTGCCCCTGCTGCTGCAACGCGGCGAGACCCTGACCACGGCCGAATCCTGCACGGGCGGCCTGCTGGCCAAGCGCATCACCGACGTGGCCGGTGCCTCGTCGGTCTTCCATCAGGGGGTCGTGACCTATGCCAACGAAGCCAAGACCCGGCTGCTGGGCGTTCCCGAAGAGCTGCTGGCCAGCGTGGGGGCCGTCAGCCCCGAAGTGGCCCGCTGCATGGCCGAACAGGCCTGCACCCGCTACGGCAGCACCTGGGGCGTGGGCATCTCCGGCATCGCGGGCCCCGGCGGCGCCACGGCCACCAAGCCCGTGGGCCTGGTCTACATCGCCCTCAGCAACGGCCGGCAGACCTGGCTGCGCGTCATGCGCCCCCACGGCCGCTACATGGGCCGGGCCTGGACCCGCCAGCGCGCCGCCAGCCACGCCCTGGACATGCTGCGCCGCGCCATGCTCGGCCTGCCTGTGGAGATGGAGGCGTAGCAGACTGCTCAAAGCCGGGAAGGAGCGTCCTTCCCCGGAACATCCTGCACAGCGCCCCATCCCGGTGTGAAGACCGGCAGCTTGCCCGCATGGCAGACAGCCGTGCTCCGGTACGTCGAACACGCTGCCGTCTCCCTTTCTTCCCTGAAACGATACCGCCCCGTTTATTGGCACGAGCTGATGGACGGGGCGGTATGTCATGACCGGGCTTTTCCGTCAAGCCGGTATCCCGGCCTGTCGCAGCCCGGGACTAGTGTTCCAGGAACTCCACCACCTTCTGGCGGAATTCCTTGTAATAGGGCTTTTCCATCATCATGGCATGGGCAGCGCCGGGCATGATCTCCAGCTTGGAGCCGGAAGGCAGCTTGCTCATGGCGGCCCGCATGCTGTCGAGGTTCAGGTACGGGTCCTTGTCACCGCCGATGACCAGGGTGGGCACCCGGATGGCGGCGGGGTCGATGAGAGGCGTCTCCGCGGAGACCAGCAGGTCGCGGCGGCCGCCGTTGGGGCTGGAGTCCTTGTCATAGCGCCAGCAGTTGGACTGGAACACGGCCACCACCTGTGGGTCCACGATGGTGTAGTCGATGGCGCCGTCCTTGGTGGTCTGGAAGTCGCCCGCCGCATGCAGCCAGGTATTGTGGTTGAAGGGCACCTTCACTTCGGCGGCACCCAGGCCCACCATGATGGGCGCATACAGCACCAACTTCTTCACCATCTCGGGATGACGGGCCACGAAGCGGCTGCTGGTGACGGTGCCCCAGCTCCAGCCCAGCACATCCAGCTTCTTCTGGCCGGAGACCTTGAGGATCTCGGCCGCGGCGGCCGCAGCATCCTCGGCGGCATAGTCGGAATTGGGCATGAAGCCGTCTTCCACTTCCTGGGATTCACCATAACCGGCCACGTCGAAGGTCCAGACAGCGAAGCCGCGCGCGGCAAGGTAGCGGGCCAGGCTGTAGTCGGCATAGTTCACGTCGAACTCATGCGAGGAATAGGTCAGGCCGTGCACCAGCAGGATCTGGCGCTGGGGCTGCGTCCCGGCCACGGCCAGACGCTGCAGATGCAGGGCGACGCCGTTGCGCTCCAGCGGGAAGGTCTGGATCTGATATTCCGTGGCGGCATCAGCACGGGCCTGGACCGTGGCGACCTGAAGGGAAAAAAGCAGCACCTGCAGCATCAGCAGGCAGGACAGAAGTGAACGGATCATGGTTCCCCCCGTGTCCGCTCCCCGGATCATCCCCGCAGGAGCGGCCTTGGATGAAATGTGAAAGATGTGAGCTTTTGCGGCTGAAACCCCTTTGCAGTCGCAAAAAAATTTTATAGCATGGTTTAATATTTATAAACAACGGCGTATTCAGTTTAATGCAAAGACGCCGGGAGGCACGCGGCTGCGGCCTCTTTTCCGGGAGGGAACATGCTGGATTTCTTGAACACGGTTTCTGGGTATGTCTGGGGATGGCCATTGATGATCCTTCTGGTCGGCACGGGCCTGTGGCTGACCTTTTCCCTGCGAGCCCTGCAGTTCAGTCATCTGATCCACGCATTCACCCTCATCGTCCGCAAGACCCCCGACAGGAAGGCCCAGGGCGACATCTCCAACTTCGAGGCCCTGATGGTGGCCCTTTCCGCCACCGTGGGCACCGGCAATATCGCCGGTGTGGCCACGGCCATCTACATCGGCGGCCCCGGTGCGCTGTTCTGGATGTGGATGACCGGCCTTGTGGGCATGGCCACCAAATACGCCGAGGCCGTGCTGGCCGTGAAATACCGCGTGCAGAACGAGAACGGCACCTTCAGCGGCGGCCCCATGTACTACATCTCGCGCGGGCTGGGCTGGAAATGGCTGGCCACGCTCTTCGCCTTCTTCGCGGCCATCGCCACCTTCGGCATCGGCAGCATGGTGCAGTCCAATTCCGTGGCTGACGCCCTCAACCACAGCTTTTCCATCGCTCCCGGCATCACCGGCATCGTGCTCATGGGCCTGACCGCCGCCGTCATCATCGGCGGTGTGCGCAGCATCGGCCGCGTGACCGCCCTGCTGGTGCCCGTCATGATCGCCCTCTATGTGCTGGGCGCTCTGGCGGTGATCCTCATGCACATCACCGAGATCCCCGGCGTCCTGGCCATGGTCGTGTCCAGCGCCTTCCAGCCTGTGGCGGCCACCGGCGGCTTTGCCGGCGCCACGGTGATGATGGCCATCCGTCTGGGCGTGGCCCGCGGCCTGTTCTCCAACGAATCCGGCCTAGGTTCCGCTCCCATCGCCGCCGCGGCCGCCCGCACCAGCCAGCCCGTGGTGCAGGCCCTCATCTCCATGACCCAGACCTTCATCGACACCCTGGTGGTCTGTTCCATGACCGGCCTGGTCATCCTTGTCACCGGCGTCTGGACTTCCGGCAAGAACGGCGCCCCCCTCACCTCCTATGCTTTCGAGACGGGCCTGCCCGGCGAACTGGGCGGCCTTATCGTGACCATCGGCATCATCCTCTTCGCCTACTCCACCATCCTCGGCTGGAGCTACTACGGCGAAAAGGCCATCGAATACCTGCTGGGCAGCAAGGCCATCATCCCCTACCGCTGGGCCTTCATCATCTCCGTCGGCCTGGGCGCGTCCATGAAGCTGGATCTGGTCTGGACCCTGTCCGACATCTTCAATGCCCTCATGGCCTTCCCCAACCTTATAGGCCTCATCATGCTGACCCCGGTGGTCAAGGCCGAGACCCTGGCCTACCTGCGTTCCCTCAAGAAGGAACCGGCCTCCGAAGGATAGCCCCCGAAGCAGGGGATCCCCCCTCCTCCTGCCTGCTCCATCACGCAGCGGCATCCGTCATATCCTGCCGCTGTCCGCCTTCCGAACGGAAAGCCCCTGCCCTGCGGGGGCTTTCTTCCGTCCTGTGCCCTGCAAAATCTCCCGGACGTCGCGGCAGACCGAAGACCGGACGTCTGCCGCGCTGCCTGCGCCCTCAGTCCCGGCAGCCTTTTTTCGTCCCGAGTGCCTGGCCCCTGTTGCCGCGAACAGACTTGCCTGCTGACCTCCGCCTGTCCGTCACGGTCGTTGCCGGGGGCCGGAGGTACAGCACATGTCCTGTACCTCCGCTTACCTGCCCCTGCTTTTCGGAGGCCGTCCCAACGTGTAAAGACGCTTCCCGGCTCTGCACCTCTCCCTTGTCCTTCTGCGTTCAGGCCCGCGTCGCCTGCGCTCCGTGCCCCTCTCCGGGATGCCGGAGCAGGCATCAGAAAAAAAGCGGCTTTCCCCGCCGCTATGGGGAGATTTCCCCATGTAAGCTCTTCCTCCTGAGAGCCATTCCTGTCCGCATGCGGGTGTGGCAGCTGTTTTTTGTGAAGAAAATAACGAATAAAAGCAGTCACCTGTACCGCATCTTCCGGCCGCAGGCCGCTGATGGAGCCAATTTCAGGATTCTCCTGATACCGGCCGCCCCGCCGTACGCGTAGGGTAAGGCCATCAAAAGGAATGCATGTGGGGCACCGCCCCACCAGACAGTAAAGGGGGATCACATGGCGCGCAACGCACTTGCAACGACGGCCCGTGCCGTCAAAGCCACTGCCGGGCAGTGGCTCGTTCTGTTTTTCCTGACCTTCGTCCTGGCCTGTCCGGCCATCAGCATGGCTGCCGATGCCGCCGCTACGGCTCCTGCCGCCCAGACGAACGTCGTCACCGTGGCCGATGCCCAGGATACGGCCGTGACGCCTTCGCCGGTGGCCGCCACCACGGGCGACGTGCAGACCGCCCAGGTCGTGGACAACCATCCGTGGTGGTTCTGGCCTGTGGCGCTGCTTTTCTTCTGCTTCATCCTCGGCATCATCGCCGTTATGGCCGGTGTGGGCGGCGGCGTGCTCTTCGTGCCGCTGGTCTCGGGCTTCTTCCCCTTCCATCTGGACTTCGTCCGCGGCGCGGGCCTGCTGGTGGCCCTGGCCGGTGCCCTGGCTGCCGGTCCCGGTCTGCTGCGCCGTAACTTCGCCAACCTGCGTCTGGCCCTGCCCGTGGCCCTCATCGCCTCGGCCTGCTCCATCGTGGGCGCCATGCTGGGCCTGGCCCTGCCCACCGACATCATCCAGACCTGCCTTGGCGTGACCATCCTGGGCATCGCCGTACTGCTCTTCTTCTCCAAGAACTCCGTGCGTCCCGTGGTCAACAAGCAGGACGCCGTGGGCCTGGCCCTGGGCATGAACGGTGTGTTCCTCGAGCCCAGCACCGGTGAAGTGGTGGACTGGAAGACCCACCGCACCCTGGCCGGTCTGCTGCTGTTCATCGTCATCGGCATCATGGCCGGTATGTTCGGCCTGGGCGCCGGCTGGGCCAACGTGCCCGTGCTAAACCTGCTCATGGGCGTGCCGCTGAAGGTCAGCGTGGGTACCTCCAAGTTCCTGCTCTCCATCACCGATACTTCCGCCGCCTGGGTCTACCTGAACCAGGGCTGCGTGATCCCGCTGATGGCCATCCCGTCCATCGTGGGCCTGATGCTCGGTTCCGTGGTGGGTGTGCGCCTGCTGGCCAAGGCCAAGCCCAAGTTCATCCGTATCATGGTCATCGCCGTGCTGTTTTTCTCTGGCGCCAAGGCGCTGCTGAAGGGCCTGGGCTGGTAAGCTGCCGGGCATGAAGGAGACAGAAAAATGAACAAGAATGACATCCAGGCTTCGCCCGCGCAATTGCGCTATGCCGATACTCTGTTCTATGGTTCCCTCATCGGTTTCGTGATCATGCTCATCACCTACGTCCTGTACGTGACGGGCATCCTCACCCCGCAGATCCCCCTGGACGACCTGCCGCGCCTGTGGACCGGCAGCGCCGCCGATTACCGTGCCGCCGGCAGCATCCCGCAGGGCTGGGGCTGGCTGGCCCTCATCGGCAAGGGCGACATCTGCAACTTTGTGGGCATCATCATCCTGGCGGGCCTGACCATCGTCTGCTTCGCCCAGCTGGCGCTTTCCCTGGCGCGTCGCAAGCAGTGGCTGCTGTGCGTCATCGCCATCCTCGAAGTGCTGGTGCTGGTGCTGGCCGCCTCCGGCATCCTGGTGGGCGGCGGGCATTAGGCCGACGGAGCACAGGCCGCGCCGTTCCTGCGCGGGAGGTCGCATGTTTTCTGCAATCAAAGCGTATTTCGGGCATCTGCTGGAAGTGCCGGACGCCGTATCACCAGCGCGTTACCGCTCACTGCGGCGCATCATGACCATCCTGATGGTCACGGTGTCGGTGACGCCGCTGCTGATCCTCACCGGCATCAACCATGTCCAGTACATGAGCACCCTGGAACGGGAGATGGAGAACCCGCTCTACGCCATGGTGCGCAAATCGCAGGCCTCGCTGGAGCTTTTCCTCGGCGAGCGGGCCTCCACCGTCAGTCTGATCGCCCATGCCTACAGCTTTGACGACCTGACCAACGAGCAGACCCTCAACCGCGTCTTCCTGGCGCTCAAGAGCGAGTTCCAGGGCTTCGTGGACATGGGCCTGGTGGATGTGAACGGGCGGCAGGTGGCCTATGTGGGCCCCTACAAGCTCAAGGACGCCGACTACGCCGGACAGCCCTGGCTCAGCGAGGCCCAGGTCAAGGGCCGCTACATCAGCGACGTCTTCCTGGGGCTGCGCGGCTTCCCGCACATGGTCATCGCCGTGCACCGCATGGAAGAGAGCGGCCGGGAATGGACCCTGCGCGTGACCATCGACACCTCCCGGCTGGAACGCCTGGTGGCGGCCGTGGGCCTGATGCAGGATACCGACGCTTTCCTCTGTGACAGCCGGGGCGTGCTCCAGACCAACTCCCGTTTCTACGGCAAGGTGCTGGACAAGCTGCCCCTGACCCTGCCGCCCCAGTCCTTCGAGACCACGGTGCGGCCCTGGAAGGACGACAGCGGCCAGGATCTCATGGTGGCCTATACCAGCCTAGCGGGCACGGACTTCATGCTCCTGGCCGTCAAGCCCACCCTGGACATCTACAAACCCTGGACGGCCCTGCGCAGCGAACTGCTGCTGGTCTTCTGCGGCGGTATCGCCATCATCGTGCTGGTCTCGCACCTGCTGATGAAGCATCTGGTGGGACGCCTGCAGGCCAGCGACGAACGCCGCGTGGCGGTCTTCGCCCAGATGGAACACAACCAGAAGCTCTCCTCCATCGGCCGGCTGGCAGCCGGGGTGGCCCACGAGGTCAACAACCCCCTGGCCGTCATCAATGAAAAGGCGGGCCTTGGTCTCGACCTGTTGCACATGAGCGGCAACTTCGAGCGCAAGGACAGGCTCATCAGCCTGCTGGAGGCCATCGAGAGCACCGTGGAACGTGCCCGCGGCATCACCCACCGTCTGCTGGGCTTTGCCCGGCGCATGGAGGCCAACCGCCAGGAACTGAGCGTGCCCGAAGTGCTGACCGAGACCATGGGCTTTCTGGAACGCGGCGCCAAGAACCGCGGCGTGACCATCGGCACGGACTTTGCCGAAGGCCTGCCGGACATCGTGTCCGACCGCGGCCAGCTGCAGCAGGTCTTCCTCAACATCATGGGCAATGCCCTGGATGCGGTGCCTGACGGCGGCAAGGTGGACATCGCCTGCAGCCGGATGGCCGACGGCGGGCTGCTGGTGCGCGTCACCGACAACGGCAAGGGGATGAGCCCGGAAGTGATCAAGCACATCTTCGAGCCCTTCTATTCCACCAAGAAGGAGAAGGGCAACGGTCTGGGCATGTTTATCACCTACGGTATCGTGCGCCGCCTCGGCGGCGAGATCACTGTGGACAGCACCGAAGGCAAGGGCACGACGGTCAGCATCACGCTGCCGCTTACACCGCCGGAACGTCCTGTGGAGGCTTGAGATGGCGCTGCGTGTATTGTTGGCCGATGACGAGAAGGAATTCGTGGAGACCCTGGCCGAGCGTCTGGATCTGCGCGGTATCGAAGTACGGGTGGCCCTGGACGGCAAGGCGGCCCTGACCACCCTGGACGAGATGGCGGCCGCGGAGGCCCTGCCCGACGTGATGGTGGTGGATCTGCTCATGCCCGGCATGACCGGGGACGCCGTCCTCCAGCAGGTGCGCCGGAAGTACCCCGGCCTGCCGGTCATCGTGCTCACGGGGCATGACTCCGTGGACGATTCCGGCGACAGCCCCGTGGCCAGTGCCTTCGCCTGCCTGACCAAGCCGCTGAGCCTGGGCATGTTCCTGGAAACGCTGGAAGCCGCGGCCCGTTCCGGCGGCACCGGCAGCGACAAGGCCAGGGGGGCGTAGCATGACCGATTCGCAATGCATGGGACGTCTGCTGGCCTCGGCCACGCACGACATGCGCAACGTGCTGGCCGTGATCCGCGAATCCGCCGGACTGGCGCAGGACATGGTGCAGCTGGCCGCCGGGGCCGACAAGCCCGCCGACCCGCGCGTCATCAAGGCCCTGAAGGAAGCCCAGCAGCAGATCCTGCGGGGCGCGGCCCTGGCCGAGTGCATGGAGTACCTGGCCCAGGTCAGCCACAGCGAGAACGAGAACGCGCCCTGCGACCTGGCGCGTGTGGCCGGCACCTTCTGCCTCATGGCGGCCCGCCGGGCCCGCGCCGTGCAGATGATGCTGGAATCTGCCGACAGCGAAGAACCCGTATGGTCCGCCGTGCCCGCCCTGGCGGTGCTGCGTGCCCTGCTGGACATCTTCGACCTGTGCGCCTCCGTGGGCGGGCAGGTGAAGCTCCGCTTTTCCGCCGGTCGCCAGAACAAGGTGGAAGGCATCATCATCGAAGTTTGCGACGGCGCCAATCGCGACATGGCCCTGGCGGCCCTGACGGGCAGCCCCCTGCTCAACGCCCGGCCCCGGCCCGGCTGGCAGGCCCTGCTGATGCCCTGGCGCGATCCGGCACAGCGCTTTTTCCTCTCCATTTCCGCCTGCGGGAGTGAAGACTAGAACGACATTTTTCCCGGCATCACCGGGTGAAGGAGAATGGCATGAGCAAGGAAGAGATCAAGATTCTGCTGGTAGACGACGAAAAACAGTTTGTGGACACGCTTGCCGAGCGCCTTGCCATGCGCGGTTTTTCAGCGCGCGTGGCCTATGACGGCCCGCAGGCCCTCAAAGCCGTTGAAGAGCCCACCGACGTCATCGTCCTGGACCTGCGCATGCCCGGCATGGACGGTTTCGAAGTGCTGCGCAGCGTCAAGAAGAGCAACCCCCAGGTGCAGGTCATCATCCTGACCGGTCACGGCGGTGATGCCGAAGAACAGACGGCCTACCGCATGGGCGCCTACAACTTCCTCAAGAAACCCATGGACATCGACGAGCTGCTGAACAGCATCCGCATGGCCTACCGCGACAAGGTGGAGAACGCCATGGTGGCCGTCAGCCTGGCCGAAGGCGGCGATTTCGACGCCGCCCAGGATGTCCTCAACGAAAAAGACCTCCTGGCCGAGCACAAGCTTTAGGCCGCCATTGCCCCTGTCCGGCGGCAGCACCGCCGGACAGGAAAGATCCCGCACGCTCCGGGCGTGCATCATGTTGACGCATTGTCGCAAGGGGGAAAGACGTCATGCGTGTACTCATCGTCGACGACGAACAGGCCTTTGCCGAACCGCTGGCACAGCGCCTGGAGCTGCGCGGTATCGAGGCTGCCGTGGCCGGCGATGCGGAAACGGCCCTGGGCATGCTCTCCCGGCAGGAATGGGATCTGGTCTTCCTGGATGTCTGCCTGCCGGGCATGGACGGCGTCTCCCTGCTCAAGCTCCTGCAGGAACATGAACCGCGTCCCGATGTGGTCATGCTCTCCGGCGCCACGGAGATGAGCCAGGCGGTCAAGGCCATGCGGCGCGGCGCGCTCAACTGGCTTGCCAAGCCCGTCTCGCTGGATGCGGTGCTGGAAGAATGCCGCAAGGCCCGGGAGCGGGCCGAATCCCGGCGCCAGGCCCGGCGTCTGGCCGAAGAGGCCCGCCTGCGCAGTCTGGGCCGCATCGCTGAAGGCGTGGCCCACGAAGTCAACAACCCCCTGAACATCATCGTCCAGGCCGCGGGCCTCATGGGCGACAGCCTGGACACCCCCGAGGCCGAGGCCCTGCCCGACATCGAGGACCTGCGCGAGTCCCTCAAGGCCATCGTGACCCAGAGCATGCGCGTGCGCGAGATCACCCGCAAGCTGCTCATGGCCGGTGTGGGCCTGGACCCCCGCAGCGCGCCCATGGACGTGCAGGCCGTGGTCTCCCGTGTCCTGACCCTGCTGCAGGGCCGTATGGACAGCCTCAAGGTGACCTGCCGACTGCACTTCCCGCCGGAATGGGGCGAGGACGCGCCCCGTCCCCTGGGCTCCGCGCTGGAGCTGGAACAGATCTGCCTGCATCTGGTGGAGAACGCCCTGGACGCCATGCCCGAGGGCGGCACGCTGGACATCGGCGCCCGGCTGCTGCCCGCCGATGACGACGGCACCACCTGGTACGAGCTTTCGGTGGCCGACAGCGGTACCGGTATCGCTGACGACATCATGCCCCATATCTTCGAGCCCTTCTTCACCACCCACCGTCAGGCGGGCCGGGCCGCAGGCCTGGGCCTTTCCGTGGCCACGGGCCTTGCTCACGGTCGCGGCGGCCAGATCACGGCGGCCAACCGTCCCGAAGGCGGGGCCCTGTTCCGCCTGCTGCTGCCCCTGCCCGTCAGCGAGAGCCGGAGCGAGGGCAACGAGTGAGTGCCTCCCGCACCGCATTTTTCCCCAAGGCCCCCTCTCCGGGCCACGGCCGCTCCGGCGGCCCCAGCGATCAGCCACACCTACACAGTCCCTGCAGGCCCTTCGGACCGGCAGGGACTGTTTTTTTACGACTGCCCGGCACGGCTTTCTGCCGCCCTGACGGCATCCTGAAAAAACGCCTGTCATCCCGCTGTGTTGTCTGCCCGCATCCGGTCGATTCCGGCAAATGCGCCCGCGGGGCATTTTTTTCTTTTCAAACGGCCTCAAGGATGCTACACAAGCGCAGCGTGTGGCGCTCACCCCGCTTTGAGGGGCCTTTTTCCATCCCGTTTCTCCGTGCGCCATGCCCGCCGCCCCGTGCGGCCCCATTTCCGCAACAACGGCCCGTCATGGCCGAAGGGAGACCCATGTCCTCATTACCCTGCATCGTTCTGGTGGGACGCCCCAACGTGGGCAAGTCCACTCTGTTCAACCGCCTGATCCGCAGCAACCGCGCCATCACCCATGACCGTCCCGGCGTGACCCGCGACCGCATGGAAGGTGTGGTCCGCCGCAAGGGCCATCCTGATTTCGGCATCGTGGATACCGGCGGCATCACCCTGGATGCCCATGCCATGGTCACCGAAGGCCCCGAAGGCATCCGCGGCTTCGAGTCCGACATCCTGCGCCAGGCCGAGGCGGCCATGAAGGACGCCTGTGCCGTGGCCTTCGTGGTGGACGGCCGTGACGGCCTGCTGCCCCTGGACGAATATCTGGCGGCCCACATCCGCCGCATGGGCCTGCCCACCCTTTGCGTGGTCAACAAGGTGGACGGCCTGGAAAAGGAAGACGAGCTGCTGGCCGAGTTCCACAGCCTGGGCTTCCCCCTGCTGCCGGTCTCGGCCGAGCACGGGCACAACATCCGCGCCCTCACCGAAGAACTGGCCGACCTGCTGCCCGATGATTACGAGGCCGAACACGAGCCCCCGGCCCTGCGCCTGGCCATGCTGGGCCGCCCCAATGCGGGCAAGTCCTCCATGATCAACGCCCTGGCCGGTGAGGAACGCATGATCGTCTCCGACGTGGCCGGCACCACCCGCGACAGCGTGGACGTGCGCTTTGAGCGCGACGGCCAGGATTACGTCTTTGTGGATACCGCCGGGGTGCGCCGCCGTACCAAGATCACGGACATCGTGGAAAAGTACTCTGTCAACGCGGCCCTCAAGTCCACCACCAAGGCCGACGTGACCCTGCTGACCCTGGACGCCACCGAAGGCGTGAGCCAGCAGGACAAGCGCCTCATGGATCTGCTGGATACCCGCAAGATCCCCTTCATGGTGCTGGTCAACAAGTGTGACCTGGTGCCCGCCGGTCAGCTCAAGCAACTGCTGCAGAACGTGAGCGAGATGCTGGCCTTCTGCAAGCATGTGCCCATCCTCACGGTCTCGGCCCTCAAGGGCACGGGCCTGAACAAGATCCTGCCCATGGCCCGCAAGATCCATGAGGAATGCGCCATCCGCGTGCCCACCGGCCAGCTCAACCGGGCCATGGAAGAAGTGCTGACCCGCCACCAGCCCCCGGTGGTCAAGCGCGTGCGCGCCAAGTTCTTCTATCTGACCCAGGCCGAGTCCCAGCCGCCGACCTTCGTCTTTTTCGTCAGTGACGCCGACCGCGTGCCGGAAAGCTATGCCCGCTATCTGGAACGCGCCCTGCGCCGCATCTTCGGCATCACGCATGCGCCCATGCGCCTGCACCTGCGTTCCAGCCACAAGAAATCACAGTAGATATGTGGCCGTGCGGGGGAGATGGATTTGTGTGTCCATCCGGCAAACCGCATTGACAGGAATCAGATAAAGATGCAATAGAAAGGGCTTATACTGCCGCAAGGTAGACGTCGCTTTGCTGTTGTGCGACGCCCGGCAGTGCATGGAGTCTCTCAAGGAGGGAGAAAATGAAAAAGTGCATGACCTGGCTCATGGCCGCGCTGTGCAGCGTTGCCGTTGCGGCTCCTGCCATGGCCGCCGACACCATCAAAATCGGCGTGCAGGGCGCCCATTCCGGCGACCTGGCCTCGTACGGCGTCCCCAGCCTCAATGCCGCCAAGATCGTCATTGAAGAAGCCAACGCCAAGGGCGGCGTGCTGGGCAAGAACATCGAACTGGTGTCTCAGGACGACCAGTGTAAGCCCGAACTGGCCACCAACGCCGCGACCAAGCTGATCTCCGACAAGGTCGTGGCCATCATGGGCCCCATCTGCTCCGGCGCCACCAACGCCTCCCTGCCCATGTATGAAAGCGCCAACATCATCAGCATCTCCCCCACGGCCACCACGCCTGCCCTGACCCTGGAAGGCAAGCACCCCCTGTTCCTGCGCACCGTGGCCAACGACAATGCCCAGGCCCAGCTGACCAGCAGCTACATCATCGAAGTGCTGAAGGCCAAGAAGGTCGCCTACCTGCATGACAACGGCGAATACGGCAAGGGCTTTGCCCAGCAGAACCGCGGCATCCTCGAAAAGGCCGGCGTCGAGACCGTCCTGTTCGAAGCCGTGACCCCCGACGCCGTGGACTTCTCCGCCGTGGTGCGCAAGCTGCGTCGCGCCAAGGCCGACGTCCTGATCTTCGGCGGCTACCAGAACACCGCCTCCAAGCTGGTGCAGCAGATGCGCCGCGACCGCGTCAAGACCCCCCTCATCGGTCCTGACGGCGTGAAGGACGAGACCTTCCTCAAGATGACCGGCAAGGACAGCGAAGGCGTCATGGCCTCCTATCCCAAGGATACCAGTACCCTGGCCATGTACAAGCACGCCCGCGAAGCCCACGTCAAGCAGTTCGGCAGCGAGCCCGGCTTCGGTTACTACAACGCCTATGCCGCCACCCAGGCCCTCATCAAGGCCATCGAAGTGGCCGGCAGCACCGAGACCGACAAGATCATGGCCGCTCTGAAGAGCACCGAAGTGGACACCCCTCTGGGCAAGATGTCCTTCAACAAGGCCGGTGACGCCACCGGTCTGGGCCTGTCCGTCTACGTGGTGAAGGACGGCAAGTTCGTCGAAAGCGACCACAGCCTCACTCTGCATTAATAGGATACTATGGCGCACGGGCGCGGAGGCATGGCCTCCGCGCCCTCTTGCCCGCTGCGCCCGGGTAAACCGCAGCCCCTGTAACGGCATGGACTTCCAGTACTTTATCGAACTTTTCTTCGGCGGCCTCACACGCGGCAGCATCTATGCCCTCATCGCCCTGGGCTATACGCTGGTGTACGGCATCATCGAACTGATCAACTTCGCACACGGCGAAATCTACATGCTGGGCGCCTTCACGGCCCTGCTGGTAGCCGGTGTGCTGGGCATCGTCGGTTTCCCCGCCGGAGGCATCCTCATCGTTGCGGCCCTCGCGGCCGTGGTCTGGAGCGCGGCCTACGGCTATACTCTGGAAAAGGTGGCCTACAAACCCCTGCGCGGCGCCCCGCGTCTGTCGCCCCTCATTTCGGCCATCGGCATGTCCATCTTCCTACAGAACTATGTGCTGCTGGCGCAGACCTCTGACTATGTCCCCTTCCCCCGCCTGCTGCCGGAGATGGAGTTTCTGGATTACCTGGGCAACATCATGGGCCCCAGTGATTTCCTGATCCTCGTCACCAGCACGCTGGCCATGGTCTCCCTGAGCCTGTTCATCCGCTATACCCGCATGGGCAAGGCCATGCGCGCCACCGCGCAAAACCGCAAGATGGCCCTGCTGCTGGGCATCAATGCCGACCGCATCATCTCGCTCACCTTCATCGTCGGCTCGGCCCTGGCGGCCCTGGGCGGCGTGCTCATCGCCTCCCACATGGGACAGGTCAACTTCGGCATCGGCTTCCTGGCCGGCCTTAAGGCCTTCACGGCCGCGGTGCTCGGCGGCATCGGTTCCATCCCCGGTGCCATGGTGGGCGGCCTTGTGCTGGGTATCGCCGAGAGCATGACCACCGGCTACCTGTCGGGCAACTATGAGGATGCCCTGGCCTTTGCCCTGCTCATCCTCATCCTCATCTTCCGTCCCGACGGCATCCTCGGCAAAGCGAAAGTGCAGAAGGTGTAGCCAATCATGATGCAATATCTTACAAAAGCCCTTTTGGCTGCCTGTTGGTTCATGCTCCTGACCTTCCCGGTCATGGGCATCAAGCTCAACAGCGTTGACCAGACCGTGGAATGGCAGTTCGACAGGGTCATCCTGCTGGGCGTGGCCATCTTCTTCCTTTCCATGCTCTGGAACTGGTGTTTCAGCCGCAAGGCCCGCGGCATCCCGCTGATCCGCCTGCCCGAAGGCCTGGGCAAGGGCCTGCACAGCCTGGTCACCCTGCCCAACCGCAATACCACCACCCGTCTGACCAGCCTCGGCCTGCTGCTGGCCGTCATGATCGTCATGCCTCTGGTGAGCTCCTTCTACCAGACCAACATCATGATCTCGGCCATGCTCTACGTCATCCTGGCCCTGGGCCTGAACATCGCCGTGGGCATCGCCGGCCAGCTGGTGCTGGGCTATGTGGCCTTCTACGCCGTGGGCGCCTATTCCTACGCCCTGCTCAACCAGGCGTTCGGCCTGGGCTTCTGGGCCTGTCTGCCCGTGGGCGGCTTCATGGCCATCGTTTTCGGCCTGGCCCTGGGCTTCCCCGTGCTGCGCCTGCGCGGTGACTATCTGGCCATCGTGACCCTGGGCTTCGGCGAGATCGTGCGCCTGGTGCTGCTCAACTGGACCAGCCTCACCGGCGGTTCCGGCGGCATCAAGAACATCCCCGGCCCCTCCTTCTTCGGCCAGGAGCTGGAGATCGCCGCCAACACCATCTTCATCTACTATCTGGTGCTGCTGGCCGTGATCCTGACCATCATCGTCATCAGCCGCCTCAAGAACTCCCGTGTGGGCCTTGCCCTGCAGGCCCTGCGTGAAGACGAGATCGCCTGTGAGGCCATGGGCATCGACCTGGCCCGCGTCAAGCTCTCGGCCTTTGCCCTGAGCTCCTGCTGGGCCGGTTTCGCCGGCGTCATCTTCGCGGCCAAGACCACCTTCATCAACCCCGCCAGCTTCACCTTCATGGAATCGGCCATGATCCTCTCCATGGTGGTGCTGGGCGGCATGGGCTCCATCGTGGGTGTGGTCATCGCCGCCACCATCCTCATCCTGGCTCCCGAATACCTGCGTGCCTTCTCCGAGTACCGCATGCTGATCTTCGGCGCCATCATGGTCATCATGATGATCTTCCGGCCCCAGGGCCTCGTCACCGGTGAGCGCCGCCGCTACCGCATCACCGCCCTGCAGGGCGGCAACAAAGGAGAACGCGCATGAAACCCGTCCTTGAAGTCAAGGGCCTGACGCGTGACTTCGGCGGTCTGCGCGCCCTCAACGAGCTGGACCTGACCGTCAACGAAGGCGAGATCGTGGCCCTCATCGGCCCCAACGGCGCCGGCAAGACCACCTTCTTCAACTGCGTCACCGGCATCTACAAGCCCACGGAAGGCACCGTGCACCTGTACGGCGCCAACGGCGAGAAGCATCTGCTCAACGGGCGCAAGCCCCACCTCATCACGGCGCTGGGCATGGCCCGCACCTTCCAGAACATCCGTCTGTTCAGCGACATGACCGTGCTGGAGAACGTGATGATCGGCCGCCACTGCCGCACCAAGGCCGGCATCTGGGGCGCGCTGACCCGCAACCCCGCCACCCGTCGCGAAGAGCAGGAATCCATCGACATCTCCTACAGCCTGCTGGAGACCGTGCACCTGCAGGATCTGTGGAACGAAAAGGCCTGCAACCTGGCCTACGGTGCCCAGCGCCGTCTGGAGATCGCCCGCGCCCTGGCCACCGAGCCCCGCATGCTGCTGCTGGACGAACCCGCCGCCGGCATGAACCCGCAGGAGACCAACGAGCTCAAGGATCTGGTGCTCCAGATCCGCGCGGACCGGGATCTTTCCATCCTGCTCATCGAGCACGACATGGGCATGGTCATGTCCCTGTCCGACCGCATCTATGTCATGGAATACGGTTCGCGCATCGCTGCCGGCACTCCCGCGGAAGTGCGCAGCAACCCGCGCGTCATTCAGGCCTATCTGGGAGAAAGCGAAGATGCTTGAAGTCAAGGGCATTGATACCTACTACGGCAACATCCAGGCCCTGCGCGACGTTTCCCTGCGCGTGGATGACGGCGAGATCGTGACCCTCATCGGTGCCAACGGCGCCGGCAAGTCCACCACGCTCATGACCATCTGCGGCATCAACCGGCCGCGCAAGGGCGAGATCCTCTGGAACGGCGAGCCCATCCACGAGCTGCCCCCGCACGAGATCGTCCGCCTGGGCATCTCGCAGGTGCCCGAAGGCCGCCTCATCTTCCCCGACCTGAGCGTGCGCGAGAACCTCGACCTGGGCGCCTTCCTGCGCAACGACGTGCAGGGCATCAAGGAAGACATGGACTATGTGTTCGACCTCTTCCCCATCCTGGCCCAGCGCCGCAAGCAGACCGGCGGCACCCTGTCCGGTGGCGAACAGCAGATGCTGGCCATCAGCCGCGCCCTCATGGCCCGGCCCAAGCTGCTCCTGCTGGACGAGCCCTCGCTGGGCCTCGCACCCATCATCATCCAGCAGATCTTCCAGATCATCCAGCGCGTCAACGCCAACGGCACCACGGTCTTCCTGGTGGAACAGAACGCCAACCAGGCCCTGCGCATCGCCCACCGCGGCTATGTGATGGAGAACGGCCGTATCGTCACCAGCGACAGCGCCGAGAACCTGCTCAAGAGCGAGGACGTGCGTTCCGCCTATCTGGGCATGTAAAAATCAATGGATCCTAACTGCCCTGCCGGGCAGTATCGTTGGAAGGGAAGGAGCCGCCTGCGCGAAAGCTCCTTCCCTTTTTTGATGCTCGTGGCGCAGGGCTTGCAGCAAGCATAGTCTGGTTCGGCAGTATGCAGCCGTCCCTCTGACAGCTTGTTATCTTTTGCATCTCGTCGAAGAGTATTCCCCGCATGCGTGGGGATGGACCGAGAACGCGCCGATGGACTTGCCGGCGAAGGCAGTATTCCCCCCGTGGGGATGGCCGAGCGAACATATGGACAAGGGGAATGACAAAGAGCCCCCCTGCGCGTGGAGCGCCCCACGCAGAAACGCCTCTCCCGCATGAGACGGAAGAGGCGTTTTGCTATCATGGAAACAGGGATGGAATCCCTGCCGTATGCGAGCTTTTCTCCTACTCCACCACCTTCGGCGTGCCCGATACCGGCAGGGTACCGGTGCGGATGAAGGTATCCACCAGGCCGAAGACCAGATCGTTGCCGCAGAAATGCCCGCGCGCGATGGAGGCCCGGAACTCGGGCAGGCGTTCCTCGAAGCGGCGCAGCAAGGCGGGCTCCAGGGTCATCATGTCGGCCTGCATGCCGTAGTTCAGACGTTCGAGGTACAGGGCGTTGAAACACTGTTCCACCATGGCCTTGAGCGGCAGGCTCAGGATGGGCTTGCCCAGGTGCAGGGCCTCGGTCATCAGGGTATGGCCGCCGCCCTGGATGACGTAGGAACAGCCTTCCAGCAGCTTGAGGAAGCCCTCTTCGCTCTTCTTCATGAAGATGACGTTGCCCTCGCGGCCTTCCGTCCGGTCATAGCCGAAGACATAGCAGGGGCGGTCCGTGGCCTGGAGCAAGAAGTCCACCAGCTTGCGGTGCGTGGAATTGCTCTGGTAGACCACCACATGGCCGTCATCACGGGGATTGAGGCGCAGCACGCTTTCGCGCAGGATGGGGGGCACCACGCGGGCGTGGTAGCGGGGCTGCACCGGCGGCGCATAGAAGGAGACCAGCAGGTTCTGCTCCGTGGGCCGGAACAGGTAGCGGGGCGTGATGCCCTGCAGCAGGTGATCCCACCACATGCGCGGCGGCAGCCAGCCGTGGCGACAGCAGGTGATGACGTGCTGATGGTCGAGGGTCAGGCAGTGCAGCTCGGCCTTCTCGGCCGCACGCGGCACGAAATATTCCAGGTCCGTCATGCAGACGTCGGGCTTGAACTGGTCGATAAGGCGCAGCACTTCATCCACATAGCGCTGACGGTGCCAGAGCAGCGGGATGGCCTTGCGCACCGTAGCGCCCACATCCACCTGATAGTTGCGGAACACCGTGCCCAGATTGGGGATGCGGTGCACCCGGAATTCGGGCTCCAGTATCTTGGGGGCGTCGTCATTGGCCACGAACAGAAATTCGTGTGCGCCCAGACGGCGGGCGATGGTCAGCCCGCGCATGGCATGGCCATGCCCTGTCCCGTGGATGCCGTAAAGGATTCGCGCCATTCTTTCCCCCTGTGGTATAAACGTTAGTCATACCAACGGGCTTTGACAGCGTCAACCGCGCACGCCTCCACGCGCGCAACTTGTCCTGCTGCCGGAAAAAACATATCTCTGCCGGAGGAGCCCACGCCAAGGACACGCCATGAACAGCCTCCGATACATCCATGCCGCCGACCTGCATCTGGACACCCCCTTCCTGGGCCTGAGCCGTACCGATGCCGGAGAGGCCCTGCAAGCGCAGCTGCGCGACGCCACCTTCACGGCACTGCAACGCCTGTTCGACCAGTGCGAGCGCCTGCGGCCGGACTTTCTCGTCCTGGCCGGGGACATCTACAACCAGGAAGAGCACAGCGTCAAAGCCCAGCTGGCCCTGCGCGACGGCTGTGTGCGCCTGCAGGCCTGCGGCATCCCGGTCTTCTGGGCCCACGGCAACCATGACCCGCTGGACTCGCGGCTGAAGACCGTGGACTGGCCCGACAACGTGACCATCTTCGGCCCGGAGCCCGAACAGCATGTGCTGTACCGGGACGGGGCTCCCCTTGCCGTGATCCACGGCATCAGCCATGCCCGCATCAGGGAGGCCCGCAACCTGGCCCTCCTCTTCCACCGCCAGCCGGAGACGGATTGCTTCCAGCTGGGTGTGCTGCATTGCAGCGTGGAAGGCAGCCCCACGCAGGACAGGTACGCCCCCTGCTCGCTGGACGATCTGCGCGCCGCCGGTCTGGATGCCTGGGCCCTGGGCCATGTGCACGAACGCCGCATTCTGGCGCGCCATCCCTTCATCGCCTATCCCGGCAATGCCCAGGGACTCCACATCAATGAAGGCGGCCCGCGCGGCTGTCTGCTGGTCACTGCCGAGGCCTGCGACGGTGCTTTCTCCTGCCGGGAAGAGTTCCTGCCGCTGGGGCCGGTACAATGGCAGCGTCCGGTCATCGGTCTGGACGCCGTGGAACAGCTCGACGCCGTAGAGGACAGGTTGCTGGAGGCCCTGACCACGGTCACGGAAAGCGCTGACGCATCCTGCACCCTCATGGTCGTGCGCCTGTGCCTGCAGGGACGTACCCCGCTGGACAGCCTGCTGCGCCGTCCGGAGAGCTGCCGCGACCTGCGGGAACGCCTGCATCAGGCTCCCCTGCCTCTGCCTGTCCATATCAAGGATCTGTGCGTGGAGACGGCCCCCGCTGTGGATATGGCCGCCTGCCTGCAACGCCAGGATCTGCTGGGCGAGGCCCTGCGTCTGGCGGAAGGACTCGGACAGCAGCCCGAAGCGCTGGCCGCCTTTGCCGAGGAGGAGCTGGCGCCCCTGTTCCGGCACTGCCCCGCCGGGATGCTCGACATGCCGGAAGGGGAGGATCTCCATGACCTGCTGGACGAAGCCCGTTATCTCTGCCTGGACATGCTGGAGGGGAAGTGATGCGCCTGCTCTCGTTCCACGCAGACGGCTTCGGCATCCTTGCCCAAACGGGCGCCGAGGACCTCGGCCCGGGCATCAACATTTTTCTGGGCGACAACGAAGCCGGCAAGTCCACCTGTCTGGCCTTCCTGCGGGCCATGCTCACCGGCTATCCCTCCGGGCGCAAGGAGCGTCAGGCCGGCCAGCCCCTGCGCGGCGGACAGGCCGGGGGCAGCCTGACGCTGGAAAGCGGCCTCCACGGCCTGCTGCATCTGCATCGCCGCCCCGGCCCGGGCAGCGGCCGTTTGCAGCTCACCGGCCCCGACGGGGCCCCTGTGCCGGCAAGCCTGCTGGAGCAGCTCTTCCGGGGCATCGACCGTCAGGTCTACAGCAATGTTTTCGGCTTCAGTCTGGGGGAATTGCAGCGCTTCGAGAGCCTGGACGACGAGGCCGTGCGCCACGCCCTCTACGGGGCCAGCTTCGGCACGGGCCTGCGTTCCCCGGCCGATGTGCTGCGCGCCCTGCAACAGCAGGCCGACGCCATCTATCGCCCGCAGGGACGCAAGCTGCCCCTCAACGTCCAGGCAGGCTGCTGGCAGGAGCTGCGGGCCCGCATCCGTCAGGCCGACGCCCGGAGCGGCAACTACGACGCCCTGTGCGCCCAGTGGCAGCAGCGCAAGCAGGATCTCGAAGACCTCCGCCGCCGCAAGACGGAGCTGGAGACCGCCCTGCGCCGTACGGAACGGCGCCTCTCGGTCTGGGAGCAGTGGCGGGAGTGGCATCTGCTGGGGATGCGTCTGGAGCGCCTTTCCGGCCTGCCGCAGGATTTCCCGCCGCAGGGGCGCGAGCGTCTGGCCCGTCTGCGCGAACGGGAGGAGGAAGGGCAGCGTGCCCTGCAGGGCCTTCGGGAACAGTGCGCGCGCACACGCGAACGGCTCCGGGAGCTGTGCCCGGATCAGGCCCTTGTGGCGGCCCTGCCCCGTCTGCGCGCCCTGACGGAACAGACCTCCACCTACCGGCAAGCCCTGACCGACCTGCCGCTGGCGCGTCTGCGCAAGGAACAGATCGCCCGCCGTCTGCAGGAAGAGCTTTCCCGTCTGGGCCCTGACTGGGATTGCGCCCGCATCCGTGCCACGGACCGCTCTGTCTTCGGCCGGGAGGAAGTGGAACGGCAGGCCGCCACACTGACGACCTGTACGACGGCCCTGCAGATGGCCCGCCAGCGGGAAGACGAAGCCGCCGCCGCGCTGGCACAGGCTGAGGAGACCCACCAGGCACACCTGCAACGTCTGGAGGCCCTGCCCGACCGCCAGCCGCCTCTGGACGGCGGCCAACAACGCCACCTGCAACGCCTTCTGGAAAACTGGCAGGAAAAACAGGGGGACCTCCCCCGCTGGCAGCGACGGCAGCAACGGGCCCGGGAAGCCTTTTCACGCGCCTGCGCGCCGCTGCGCCTGGACGAAAACGACCTTGCCGGGCCGGAGCGGCTGCTCCGCCACAGGGACGAGGCCCTCTCGCTGGCCTCCCGTCTCGACCATCTGACAGAGCGCTTGCGCAGCCTGCGGGAACAGCAGGACCACGCACGGCAGGAGCAGGACAAGCTGCAACAGCGCGAGACGGCCCTTGTCCAGGCCATCGACCGGCATCCGGCCCTGGAGCAGGAAGCCCTGGATCGTTTTGCTGCCGCCGTGCGGCATTGCCGTACGCTCCGCTCCGGGATCGCCGCCGAGACGGTCCGGCAGGAAGGGCTTTCACAACAGGCCCAACAGCTGGAGCGTCCTCTGACAGGCGGCAGCCTGCCCCTGCTCTGCATGGGCATCGTGCTCCTGCTCCCCGGTCTGGTCCTTCTGCTGGCCGGACAGTGGGCCCCGGAGCTGCTCCCCTGGCCCGGGCTGGCGACCTCGCCCTGGGCAGGCGGGCTGGCAGCGGTCTGCGGTCTTGCCCTGCTGGCAGGCGGCCTGCCCCATGCCGGGAAGGCGGAACGCCATCGCCGGGAAGAAGCGGCGCGCATCCGGCAGCTGCTGGAAGAAAGCACAGGACGCCTGCGGGAACAGCAGCACCGCCTTGCCCGTCTGCCCCTGCCGCGCAGCATGAACAACGACATCCCGGATGCCGATGAACTGGAAAGCTGTCTGGAAAAACAGCAGGCCGCGCGCCGTCAGCTGGATCAGTTCCTGCAGGAACACGACAGCCTGCGGCAGGAATTGAGGCGCGTCAGGCAAACGCTGGCCCGACTGGCCGAGCAGGAGCAGGAACTCCTTGCCGCCATACAAGACGGGGAAAACCGCTGGCAGGCCATGCTGCCCGCAGCCACGGCGACGGCCTTTGCCCCGGCAGCGGCAGGGCTGCTTTTCGAGCGGGCAGCCACCGCCGCCGCACTGGCGGAGGCACTGCGCGCAGCCGGGGACGATGCCGGACATGCGACCTCTTCCCTGCAGCAGACGGAACAGGCCTTGCGCGACCTGCTGGCCCTGCTCCCTCCCGATGCCGCCTGCCCCAGCCTGCCGGAGGCTGTCCGCCGCGGCCTTGCCCTTTGCCGGGAAGCGGAAGTGGCCCGTGCCGGACATTCGCAGGCCGCTGCCGAGGCCGCGACCAGTGCCGGGCTGCTGGAACGCTGCCGCAAGGTACTGGAGGACAGCCGTTGCCGCACGCAGGAAGCGGCCCTCCGGCTGGAGACGGCCCGGACCGCCTGGACCGGCGGCCTGCATTCGCTGGGCCTGCCGGAAGACCTGACGCCGGGGACCGTCCACGCGGCCCTGGACGGTATGGAGAGCTGTTTGCGCCTCGAAGAAGAGCTGCAACAGGAAGATTCGCGCCTGCAACGTCTGCACGGCGAAACAGAAGCCCTGCGGGCACCGCTGGCCGCCCTGCTGGAAGAGACGGGACGCCCCGTGCCGCCGCAGGATGCCGACTGGCTCCGGCATCTGGAAATGCTGGGCGAGGCGGCGGAGGACGCCCGCCACCGTGCCGCAGAGCAGGCCCGCCTGCGCCAGCTGCTGGATGAGCAGGAAACGGCCTGCCGCCGTGCGGCAAGCGATCTGGACAACATCCGTACCGATCTGGCGGCCCTGCTGCATCAGGGCGGAGCCCGGGACGACGGGGATTTTTTGCAAACGGCCGCCCTGCTGGAAGAACGGCACCGGACGGAGCAGCGTCGCCTGCTGCTGGAAGACAGCCTGCGCCTGGTGGCCGGGACGCAGCCGCTGGAAACGTTTTTGGCTTCTTTCCGGGAAGAGGCCCGGGAGGAAGAGGAACAGGCCTGCGCAGGGCAGCAGCATCTTCTGGAAGGATTGCGTCAGGAAGAGGACGCGCTGGCGGAAGAAGTCGCCGCTCTGGGCGTGCGCGTGGAGGCCATGCGGCAGGACGGGACCCTGGCCGATCTGTTGCAGCAGGAAGCCGACCAGCGGGAAGAGCTGCAGCGGCAGGCCCGTGCCTGGTGCCGCCTGCGTCTGGCCCATGCTCTGCTCCACCGGGCAAAACTGGCCTTTGAGAAGGAACGCCAGCCCCGTGTCATCCGTCGGGCCGCGGCCATATTCCGGGACATCACCGCCGGTGCATGGCAGGACGTGGGCGCCGTCGTGGGCGATTCCAGCCTGCGGGTCATGCCGCCGCAGGGCGAGCCCGTCAGCCCGGAGCAACTGAGCCGGGGCACCCAGGAACAGCTTTATCTGGCCCTGCGTCTGGCCTACATCCAGGATCACGCGGCGCAGGCCAGCCCCCTGCCGGTCATCATGGACGATGTGCTGGTGGACTTCGATCCCGGCCGGGCACGGCGCACGGCCCGTATCCTGGGGGGCCTCAGCCTGGGAAGATACGGCCCCCGGCAGCAGATCCTCTTCTTCACCTGCCATCCCCATACGGCGGCCCTGCTGCGGGAGGTCCAGCCCTCCGCCCCCCTCTTCCTGCTGGACAAGGGGCAGCTCCGCCCCGCCGGGCCGGGGGGAGCTGAAGAAGTCCCCCTACGTCCCTGACGACATTGGCGTTCACAAACCGTACGCAAGACCAGAAAACATCGCCCCGGTTACAGGGGACGACGGAGCAAGAAGCAGCGCGGACGGGAGTGCCCTCCCCTCCGCGCTGCGCGTCGTGCGGCGTGTGATGTCCGACAGTTCGCGGCGCCCTCCGCGTTCCGGCATATTGCTCCGCCCTACCGGCGTGCATACCGTGCCCTGTCGCGCACGTAGCGTAGCGGTCAGCCCTCGCCCCTTTGCCGCATACCTGCCCATCCGGCTTGCGCCCCGGCGGGGAACAGGCTAAGAGGATGTCCGGCATGTTTTTTGATTTTAAAAGGTGTGGTAATCTCGTCCCATGAAACAAACAGATTTTCGTGA
>NZ_JABAFY010000100.1 GCF_012843875.1 Desulfovibrio piger
TGGGACTACTTTACCTTGCTTTAGCCTGTATCCTTTGGAGAAAACTGGTATAGCAAGGTGTATGCCGGACATTCTCTTAGGGTCTTCAAAAACGATGTTCTGTCACCATGGGATAAGGCCGTGTATCGCTTTCCTTGACAGCCCCCACTGCAAATCAATTCAGAACATCTTGAGCTTTTTGAGTTCATAGAAAGGACATCCCCCGATGAACACAGCTGGCTCATGTTTTCCACCCAACAACTAGGGCAATATGTCTCCGGCATGATCTGCCGGGGGAACACATCCGCTAGCAATCGCAGCTATTATAAGGCAGAGCCCTCTTTCTTGAAGAACTCAATTCTCTTGTAAAAGAAAATAAACTCCTTTTATAGTATGACATTAATATTAAAAAATGCTCACATAGATCAACTTATACCATATGTAAATATTCATATACGACACGAATATTTTCATAAACAAAATATAAATTATACTATATACGATGACATAGATATATTTTCCTCTCCTAAATATCAACGATATTATATCTATATTCGTAGAAAATTATTAATATGCTTTAAGGCATAAACATAGCGTGAAATATCGCTATAAAACTATAGGAGGTTGACAATGTCAAAATTTTTCTACACCGTTATAATCATCTCATTTATGTCATTAATAATTTTTCCACAGTATTTATTTGCAAATAATAACACATCAGATAATATATATTGTGAAATTATATCTTATGGACAGAAATACTCTATCAATAACACTCAAATAGTTATAGAAAAAAATGATAACATTACAATTTACACCTTGAAAAGAGGAAATAAGACCTCCCTTTTTGATGAAGTAATGCTACTTACCGTTGCCGAGGTATTGCCCGGTGTAGCCCAAGTCTATGGAATTACAAAAAATGGATGTAATTCTCGTTGGGGTGAAGCTAAGTTCAACGGCAAATGTTGGGTCGGCTCTGATTTTCAAATTTGTTTCACCAAGGAGTAATCAGGCTGTTTGCTTCTTCCTTGTTAGAAAATGGATAGTAGAATAGGGAGCACCAGCACAACACAGGTTTGAGGCCTTATCTGACTGGGGCAAAGGAGGTACAATATCACTTTCCCCATTATTTTCTTTTCAATATCCAATCCAACACGGCAACTTTCACCCAAGCCCCGTCTCCTTGTTTCCGGACACCGAGCTGGTAGCTGGCGGTACTTCGATACCGTTAAGCGTAAGGCTCCTTTGAGAGGCGGGGCTATCCCAAGTAGGGCTATAAGAGCTTCATGACTCGATCAATTTTTCGGTGTGTACTGCAATTTCAACGAAAAAACAGGGGGCTTTCCTAGCTAAGCCTAGTGTTTAGCTTGTTTTACCCAATAAGTTAGCTGAGTTAGAAGCTCTTTGTGATTGCCTCCATTGAAGCGCCATTCGCATTCCTTGAGAAAACAGTAAAGGTGTTCAGGCTTGATACCGTTAAAGCGACGTAAGTGTCTTTTGGCCTGATTCCAGAAGTTTTCTATTCCATTGATATGATTATGTTGTTCCGCAAACTTCTGGGAATGATTGATGCGGTGATGATGAAATCCGTTGATATCCAGAGCGTTGTAAGCTGAAAATGTATCCGTATAGACTATACTGTCAGGTTCCATCTGTCCCTTGATGATGGGGAGAAGTGTTTCAGTGCGAGCATCAGGAATGATTACCGTGTAGACTCTGCCATTTCTCTTCAGCAGACCAAAAACGGCTATTTTTCCGGCAGCTCCCCGACCTCTTTTACCTTTTCTTACACCTCCAAAGTAACTCTCATCGGCTTCTATTTCACCGGACAGCCGATAACTGGGGAGATGTGAAGCAATAAGAGCGTGTTTGGAAACTCATTTATCAATAATGAAACGTTTCAACAGTATGCTTGCCATGGCTATTTGAATCAT
>NZ_JABAFY010000101.1 GCF_012843875.1 Desulfovibrio piger
GCTCATCAGGCACATCACGAAAATCTGTTTGTTTCATGGGACGAGATTACCACACCTTTTAAAATCAAAAAACATGCTGGACATCCTCTTAAAATCAAAAAACATGCCGGACATCCTCTTATATTATGAGAGCATACTGTGGACTACAAAAAAAAGCCCTCCATACGGAGGGCCTTTTTCATTTCCAATGGAGTGGACAGGCTTTCTGGATTTCATCGGTAAAGGGACAAGGTTTGCCATAGTTGGAAGATTATGCCGTGAAATATGGAAGAAGCGTTGAGGGGGAGATCGATCCTGTATGAATTCTGGCCGGTGCCTGCTGTCGATACAGAACGTGGCGGATGACGGCAGGCAGCCGATACAATTTGCCTCTTTGACGCGGCTGGCGTGTTTTTTGCATGCACAGCCAGCCTTACGGACGTCATAGCAGAGTAGAGGGTTTCGTTCTCCTCCAGAGTTTGTTGTCTGGTCTTAGGCCTGGGCCGAAGCGGCGGCCGTTTCTTCTTCCTTGCGGGCGGCGTTACGGCGGCAGGCGTCGTTGAGGTCGCGTTCCAGCAGGGCCACGATGGTGAAACGGTTGATGAAGGCGCGGGCGAACTGCAGGTAGTTCAGATACAGGTCACTGCTGCGCATGGACAGGCCTTCGGTATCGATGCGCTGCAAAAGCTCGATCTGGATCTTGCTGATGCGGGAAGAGCAGTGGTCGGCATAGGCCGAGAGCTCGGCGCGGGAGCCTTCGCCCGCGGCATAGGCCCGGAAGTGGCGGGCGGCGTCTTCCAGGATGCCCAGCATCTGGTCCAGATTGTCGCCCAGCGCGCCGCTGTAGGGGCGGTGGCGGTTGGCGATGTGGTTGGCGGACATGCCCAGCACCGAGCGCAGCTCATGGCTCAGTTCCTTCATGCCGTTGAAGATGCGGTAGTAGATGTGCCGCGCTTCGTTGTCCAGATCGTCGCCACCGCCGCGCAGAGCCATGCGGTAGTAGGAACCGCGGGAGCGCGAGATGTCTTCGAAAAGGTTCACGGCTTCGTTCTTGCAGCGGTTCAGGACCTTCTCGTCCTCGGCCTGGAAGGCGGTGAGGCCTTCGCGCATCAACGCACGGCGGTATCGATGCTTTCGTCCACCGAAGCGCCGATATTGGCGCGGATGCTGTCCTTGTCGGTGTTGTCGGCCACGATGTCGAAGCTGCTCTCTTCCTTCTTCTTGCCGAAGAAGTTGGAGCGCACCAGGCTGACCACGGCCACCAGCATGAAGAGGACGGCCACCACGCTGCCGCCCTCGAACAGGGCCCAGGTAACCAGGGCACAGGCGCTGAAGGCGCACATGGCGGTCAGGAACCAGCCGCTGATGACGGCCAGCACGCCGGAGATGCGGTAGACGGCGCTCTCACGGTTCCAGGCGCCGTCGGCAAAGGAGGAGCCCATGGCCACCATGAAGGTCATATAGGTGGTGGACAGGGGCAGCTTGAGGGACGTGGCCGAGGCGATGAGGATGCTGGAGACCACCAGATTGATGGCGGCACGCACCTGGTCGAAGGGCAGCACGGGCGCGCCCTTGACCTGTTCCACGGGCTGCATGCGGCTCTCAAGGGCGGTGAAGAGCGAATTGGGCAGGATCTGGTGCAGGTCTTGTTGGCGCTCAGGCCCGCGCGCACGATGAGGCGGCCGGGCAGGGAGGAGCCGAACTGTTCCTGATCGCCGCGGGTGCTGCTGCTCAGGTTGATGGAGGTCTGCACCACGCGGTGGGCCTTTTTGGAGAACCACAGGGCTTAAACTGATTGCTTGAAATATTATAAAAATATGTAAATATACTCTTTATGAGCAGATTATGCACAATAGGTGAAGCAGCGCGATTGCTTGGAGTATCCATT
>NZ_JABAFY010000102.1 GCF_012843875.1 Desulfovibrio piger
CACGAAAATCTGTTTGTTTCATGGGACGAGATTACCACACCTTTTAAAATCAAAAAACATGCCGGACATCCTCTTATACTATCAAGCTTTTATGATCTTTTTAAATGCTTGATCATCTCGTTTGCCTCAGCACCTGTCATATTACTACTACCGTGGCTAAACATATCCATACACAACTGATCTATATGTATACGCTTTCTATCAGCCAACTGCTTTATAAAATCTTTCTGTTTCTCACTAGCCAGTTTGCTCCCACCTCCATGTTTATGCTGAGAAGGTGGTAACGCTGTTGTACTAGAATTGCTATTAACTGGATATGTAGAATCTTTCTGAGCCGTAGATACTGATGGATGATATGCTGTTTGAGACGACATGAAATTCATCTGGTCTTGAATCTTTGCCTGAGCATCATTTCTAGCAGCATTGATAATATCGACTGTGTTGTAAGAATTCACTGTAGCCTGATTTGCACTACCAAAGTTGGATACTGTCATCGTACCATCACAGAGAGAGACAGATACGATAGCAGTATGTTCGTTTTCAGAATTTGGTGACTGCTGCACTGAAAAACTATAAGATTTTTTGTTTTGAGTATCCATGATAATCCCCTTAATTATTATCAGAATTATGAGAATCTATGTTTTTATTTTTAGGTAAACGTGACATGCCAAAGTTTCTCTGTCCATCATAGAGAGGACCTTTGGTATATGCTTTTGCTAAATATAAAGCCTGCTGTTTCACCTCATCTAATCTTGAATCAAACTTTTCAACATCAGATGTCCTGGTAATCATTTTACCGTTATAATCCCTATTGGATTTATTCGTGCAGTAGTCTATCAATCCTTTTGAATCTCTATCTATATCCAGAGTAGAATTCCAAATTGTCTCAACACTTTTAAAGACATGGTTATAAGTCTTAACTCTAGTACCATCTAACAAGAACAAACAATGGTAGTGAGGATGATCACTTTTGTTTTGTTCACGAACCCAAATATAATACGGATCACATTTACGACGTTTATACTTTTTGACCATATATGCCATGCAATCAGATATATTTTTTGATGAGGTATCTCCGGTATAATTTTGAGGATATCTAACATCAAACCTGATGGATAATGTTTTACGATGATTGTCTGTATAGAAGTCTAACAACTCATTGACACTATTTTTGATATTATCCAGATACTGTACGTTTTTGTTTTTCATATTTCCACCTCATATTTAGACAAAGAACATAAAACGATGATGAGCCAATACTCTGCAAATATGCTGATGACATGTTTGCAGTGTATTGGATAAATATACTTCCACATTCCATATCGTTTTTTGTTAAATCAATTATTTTTACATACTCAATATTCAATCAACACATTTAATTGCTGTTTTAATGTTTAAACAATTACTAACTATTCCACATATAAAGTTACTATTTTTGATATTTAAACAATCTAACTATTTCCTATATAAATTTACTATTTTAATATATTATATTAGTATTACATACCCCCTATATGGTTGAGTGTTATAAACCTTAAGAACAGAGACCATGAAGAGTAAAACTTCATATTATGTATGTCCGAATTATTTTATACACAAAAAAAGAGCATAGCTTAATACTATGCTCTTTTTTATTCTCATTTGACGAAAACTATATCACAAAAGTAACGCTCTTATATAAACAGAGATCCTTCAAAGCTTACCTATGCACCATAGATGACTAGCAGTTTGAGGAGAGGGGACAGCATTTTTTATCCGATTTTTCCGCTAAAAATTCGCTCTACACCATTTTTC
>NZ_JABAFY010000103.1 GCF_012843875.1 Desulfovibrio piger
ATGATTCAAATAGCCATGGCAAGCATACTGTTGAAACGTTTCATTATTGATAAATGAGTTTCCAAACACGCTCTCAGCCCTTGGGCTGAATTATGAAATGAGTTCTAGTCAATTTATAACTGTTGCCATTTTTTTGGAAAGTCATGGCGTCATAAGAGAAAACAAAACTGTTCTTTTGCGACTATCAGCTCTTGACGCCCTACTAAAGCGGTTTGAATTTATCCTGCTGGAGGGAAGGTATGAAAAAAAGTGCTTTCTTTGTGTTCCTTCTTGTTCTGACGTTGGGAGTCACCTCGGCTTTTGCCTTGACCGATGATGAATATCGAATCCTGATTTCCACATCTCAGGCATTCAAAGAGGCTGACAAGGAACTGGGCAGGGTATGGAAAGAAGTCTATGAGGGACTTTCCGAAAAAGATAAAAAATATCACATGGATGGACAACAAAAATGGATCAGAAAATGGCGGGATGACTATGTGCAAAACGTTATGAAGCTTGGCATGAGCAAGGCTGAAGCCTACACAGAAGCAACCCTAAAAAGGATTAACCTGCTCCGCATTCTTCAGCACAACAGCAAACTGAGCGAAGCAGATAATGCTGCTGGCCGTGCATGGCCGGACTATTACTTTGAAGAGTGGCATCAGGAGCAGCTCAGGCAATTCAAGGCTATATTCGACAGCAGCGTATTCTTTGATATGGAAGCATTAATGCGCACGGCTGGTATTGAAAATAAAAATGGGAAAAAACAGAATGTAGATAAAAATGACCACAATATCCCTCATTACGCGAATGCCAAGGTATCATACGATGAAGAATTTACTTTTTACTTGATAGACGAGCATCCTTTTTATGTCACAGTTGATAAAAAGGGATACAATGCTGCAGGCATGCAAGTTGGCGATGACATTGATAGAGATTCACTGATTAAATTTAATTGGGGAATGACTTTCATGGGATGGGATGATATGTATGAAGATGAGTCAAAACATATGTATAACTGGATATTGCAGAGAGAGGTTGACGAAGTGAAAAGGCCTGTTCAACGCTTTTCCATCACATCTGAAAACGGAAAAATCAAAAGCATCGAGTGGGGCTCAATCGTGATCGATTAAGCGGTAACCGCCCCACGTTTATGTGTCTGTATGGTATAGAGCTTTTTCACGGAGGGGGCCTTCACTGCGTGGCCTGCGGGTTTGGTAACTGCGTGCTTTCCGCGAACGGGGCTACGCCAACCCGAAGGCCTTCTCTTGTTGCTGGCCGAAGGACTGGTCAAGGTCTAGAGTTCTGGCACAATACATCGGAGCATCCGATATCACCTTTTGGGCGGGGGTAAATGGGAAGTCTATTCCTTTGACGGAACCGTGAGTACGGGTATCGTTTGCGCCATACATAGCGAGCATGAGGGCAAATTCGAGGGAACGGAGCATAGACCGGCTGACCTGCCGATTTTTGATATCCAAAGGATGGAAGACACGCTGACGTTCGGTTCCGCCCTGCTGACCAGGACTTGCCGCTGGAACCCTGTGCCGCGCCATGCCACGGCCCTGCCCATGGATGGCGCAGCCAGTCTCGCCCTGGTGCAAGATTGGCTGCTGCAAAAGGGCTTAGAGCGTGTTTGGAAACTTCAGCTTTTATAGTTACAAGAAGGCATGTGGACAAAAAAAGACTGTGCGCGGCAGCA
>NZ_JABAFY010000104.1 GCF_012843875.1 Desulfovibrio piger
ATCTTTGGCAGCGGCCTACTTTCCCACATGACGTTATGCAGTATCATCGGCGATGGAGAGCTTAACTTCCGAGTTCGGAATGGGGTCGGGTGTACCCTCTCCTCTATGGCTACCAAAGAAATCTGGTAAATTTATTGAAACAGGGATGGAAGGTTTTTTCGAGAAACAAGACGCACGGGCTATTAGTACTGGTCAGCTCCACCCCTCACAGGGCTTCCACCTCCAGCCTATCAACGAGGTCGTCTACCTCGGCCCTTCAGGACTTGCGTCAGGGAGAACTTATCTTAAGGCAGGCTTCCCGCTTAGATGCTTTCAGCGGTTATCCCTTCCACACATAGCTACCCTGCTGTGCCGTTGGCACGACAACAGGTCCACCAGTGGTGTGTCCATCCCGGTCCTCTCGTACTAGGGACAGGCCCTTTCAATTCTCCTACGCCCACAGAAGATAGGGACCAAACTGTCTCACGACGTTTTAAACCCAGCTCGCGTACCACTTTAAACGGCGAACAGCCGTACCCTTGGGACCTGCTTCAGCCCCAGGATGTGATGAGCCGACATCGAGGTGCCAAACCGCATCGTCGATGTGAACTCTTGGATGCGATCAGCCTGTTATCCCCGGCGTACCTTTTATCCAATGAGCGATGACCCTTCCATTCGGGATCACCGGATCACTAACACCTACTTTCGTACCTGCTCGAGATGTCTCTCTTGCAGTCAAGCTCCCTTTTGCGTTTGCACTCGACGGCTGGTTTCCAATCAGCCTGAGGGAACCTTTGCATGCCTCCGTTACATTTTGGGAGGCGACCGCCCCAGTCAAACTACCCACCAGACACTGTCCTCTTACCGGATCACGGCGAAGAGTTAGGGACCTGAACAAACAAGGGTGGTATTTCAACGATGGCTCCCTCCATACTGGCGTACAGAGTTCACAGCCTCCCACCTATGCTACACATGCAGGCTCAAATCCCAATGTCAAGCTATAGTAAAGGTGCACAGGGTCTTTCCGTCTTTCTGCGGGTACACGGCATTTTCACCGCGACTTCAATTTCACCGAGTCTCTGGCCGAGACAGTGTGGAGATCGTTACGCCATTCGTGCAGGTCGGAACTTACCCGACAAGGAATTTCGCTACCTTAGGACCGTTATAGTTACGGCCGCCGTTTACTGGGGCTTCAATTCGGAGCTTCGCTTGCGCTGACTCCTCCTTTTAACCTTCCAGCACCGGGCAGGCGTCAGTCCGTATACGTCGTCTATACGACTTGGCACAGACCTATGTTTTTAGTAAACAGTCGCCACCACCATTTCTCTGCGGCTTTTCAGGGCTCGACAGAGTGAATCGCTTCACCCTAAAAAGCACCCCTTCTTCCGAAGGTACGGGGTTATTTTGCCGAGTTCCTTGGCCAGAGTTCTCTCGAGCGCCTTGGATTATTCATCCCACCCACCTGAGTTGGTTTCCGGTACGGTTTGCGTGTCCTATACTTAGAAGCTTTTCTAGGCAGCATAGACTCAACAACTTCAGACCTTTCGGTCACGGACTCGCGTCTCAGGATA
>NZ_JABAFY010000105.1 GCF_012843875.1 Desulfovibrio piger
GGGCTACTTTACCTTGCTTTGGCCTGTATCCTTTGGAGAAAACTGGTATAGCAAGGTGTATGCCGGACATTCTCTAACACTGGGAAGAGGATGTACAAAAAGCGTGGCGCGTGTCCATCAAGTCTTGTAACTTCATCATTTTCATAAGGATTCCATATGAAGCTCAGAGCATTGTGTTGTGGCGTCATGGCAGCGGTATTTCTGATCATGACTCTTTCCATTGGCGCACGTGCCGAACAGAAGGAAGCCGTAAAAAAATTAAACGGCGAATACGCACAAACATATAATGACATACTTGATCAACTCTGCGACATTATTGACAGCACATCATCAAATCCAGATTCACCGCCCGAGATGGAAGGTCTTGTCGGTGTGCTGGAAAGCTGCAAAACCGAAAATCCGGCCGAAACTTTCACGCGTATTGGCTATGCCGTGCAGGATATCAATGCGGACGGCGCACCGGAGCTTGTCATTGGGGAAATTGAGGAAAGAAAAGGCGTTGCATGCTTTGGGCACACTCTGTACGCCGTCTATACCCAGTCGAGGAGCAAAATATACTGTGTTGTGGAGGGATGGGCCAGAAACAGCTTTCAGCTGCTGAATGACGGCAGTTTTTTCAACCAGGGGTCCGCGGGCGCCATGTATTCCATTTTTGGAAGATATATTCTTCCTCCCCATAAAAATACTGCCACATGCAGTGATTTTTATTTTACCCATGAAAAGGACGAGACTCTTCAAATGGCTTATTACTATAACACTTCAGGGCAATTTGACAAATCTGTTTCGCAGCAGATTACCGAGGCGAAATACGATGCCGCCCGCAATTCGTATGTTGAACAGGTCAGAACCATACAACTCATTCCGCTTGCCGCCCATGCAGCGCCCGTCCGCATAAGCGCCCCCTCCGTTTCCGCGCAATAGGCCGAAGCACTGGACCAAAACACGCCCCATGATGAGTTTATCGCCGACAAAACGGAAGCTCAGGTCAAAATCGTGTTTTCATCTCCAGCCGGCGTGAAAAATTTCAAGGTGTTGAAATTGAGCATCACGGATGTGGATGATAACGGAAAGGCCACTTTCTCGACAGAAGAACTTTACGCCCTCCCCACTCTCACGCCGGAACGCCCTCTGGTGCTGGGGATGACATTTTTTGGAAGCACGCCGCATTACGGAATTTCCTTTCTTGATGAAAAGGGCGAGCATAAAAGATTCTTTATCGATCAGAGCGGCGAGGACGGTTCCGTCCTTCTGGTAGCCTTCTGACGCTGCCCCATGGGCGCGCCATGCCAAAAGGGCATACTCTCCTGTGCAATGAGCAAACCGTGAAAATTTTACCGGAGGCGTCCGCGCATGAAAAAATTTTTGGCTCTTGACTAGCTGAGATATCCTAAAAAGGTTATCCAGGTAGTCATGGCAATGAAAAACAAGTACGCATATCGTTCAAGAATTTCCGAGGCAAAAATTCGGCAACT
>NZ_JABAFY010000106.1 GCF_012843875.1 Desulfovibrio piger
AGCGTCTTTAGGCGCAGCCGGTAACAGGCCCTTACAGGGCCAGAGCAAACCACCCGCTTTGCGGGTGGTTCTGATTTATCGGCGAAAAATACATCGCGCAAAATTGAGATTTAAGGCGCTAAAAAAATTTTTTTGACCTGTGATTCATAAAAACAACTTTTTTCGCTCTCAGGGGGAATATGCGCCATTTTCTGTTTCTTGGCGATATAGGCCTTTTCCACGCCCCCAATTTGCCGCAGACAGGTCACTAGAATGCTCCAAGGTGCTATGACCGAAAAAGGCCACCCGCAAGGGTGGCCTTTGGTTAACCCGGGCTAAAAAATGCTATCCGGCATGCGCGGCCAGCTGGGCCTTGGCCTGACGGGCCTCTTCCTCCAGCTGTCCCTTGCGGGCTTCGGAGATCTTCAGGGCCGCGGCAAGCGCATCAAGGTAGCTGCGTTCCATAAAGTGGTCGATATCCACGATCATGCACGACAGGCGGTACAGGTCTTCCCCCTGCTCTGCGGACCGAATCTCCGCGGCCAGAGCCGCAGGATCGATGGGGGCATTCAGCAGCTGACCCAAGAGGGCATTGGTGTCCTGACCGGGAGCCATCTGTGCGACGACCTTGCTGATACGATCCTGTTCCGTCGCGTCGATATGTCCATCCGCCCGCGCGGCGAACACCATGGCGCGCAGCAGGAGCCGGGCCGTGGGATCCAGCTCGGCAGGGGCCACAGCCGCCACCGGCTGCTGGACAGGAGCCGGTTCCGCAGGCTGGCTCTCTTTCTGGGACTGCGACCATTTCTGGTAAAAATTCCAGGCTACTGCGCCCGCACCGACCAGAGCGGCATTCTGCAACGCGCCTTTGGACATGAAGGAGCCCAGCAGCGCCCCCAGGGCGCCGGCACCCACCAGGCCGCCAACGCCGCCGGGAGCAGCCTTGGTCAGACCGGATGCCTGTTCTTTGGCCGTATCCATAAGAGAGCCAAGCGTTTCACCAATGTTCTTTTTATTGAAGATGTCGAAAAGGGACATATGAACCTCTCATGTTGTTGTCTGGCACAGGGGGATTTTCCATATATTCCCCTGTGCGTGAACAGCGTGTGTCAGAGTACAGATAGGATCATGCCGCTATAAGTCAAGAGGGTAGCCTTCGGGCTGCTTGCCGGTGGCCCTTGCTTTTTCCCTCACAGCCAATCTTCATTGCAAAAAACATGCTTCCACTATGTCTTGGGCAGCGGAGCCACGATCGCACGACCATGCCTCACCATGCCCCGCTTCTGCTTTCATACTTTTCAGGGGTACATCCAATCGTCACACAACGGACATGCTCGCGTTCCCGTTTTTGCCTAGATAGTGTCGTCAAATTAAAAAGTATGTTATAATCTCTTCACTTACAATGAGGAGAGACCATATGGCGGCACATCGGAGGCATGATATTTCCGAC
>NZ_JABAFY010000107.1 GCF_012843875.1 Desulfovibrio piger
GCTACTTTACCTTGCTTTGGCCTGTATCCTTTGGAGAAAACTGGTATAGCAAGGTGTATGCCGGACATTCTCTTAGTTCCTCGTCTGGAAATATAAAACAATTACTCTTTTACCCCAAAACGCCGCTTTGCGCCATAGGAGTCACAATAGCGCTCTCTTCAACCTCGCTTTTTTCTTCCCCCAGGAGCGTCTTGGCGTCCACTGTGAGATGTAAGCTGGCATCCTTCTGCATTCGTTGCAATTCGCGGATGACGGCGCTGTTATTCTCGTGTGCCAGCGCCAATTCCGCCTTGGCCTGCTCCTGGGCGCACAAACCCTATTCGCCTGCAAAACAGACTGATACAGGCCGCCAGCTGGCTGGATATTTACGGCCCCTACCGGGAGTACTGTGGCTAATGAGTCCGGCGGCTCCCAGCGCCACAGGGACGACAGCCACCTCCTTCGTGCGTTGCGATGAACAGCTCAGGGATGTCGTAGCATTAGCGGTGCAGGCGACCATGCAGTCCCTAAAAAAGCGCCCAGCAACACCGGGACGCCTCCCCATGCCAGCATCATACGCATGATACCCTGCTACCGCACAGCATACGATACCGTTTCTACAGACCATACATAAAAACGGCATGCCCGTTATCTACAGGCATGCCGTCATATTCCAAAAGCACTCTCCCCTGCCCCCCAATATTGGGGGCACAGGGGGACTATTCTTCAATACCGCACAATTTCCGTACGTCCTTTTGCGGAAGGCTGGTATCTCGCGTCACCAGCTTGTAGGACTTCTGCTCTCCAAGGGCATTGATGAGCAAAAGCCCATCTTCGCCTTTTTTATCAAGATAACAGGGAACGTCCGAGTTATCGACAAAGATCTCCACCCTTTCCTCGGTCTCCTTGCTTATCCTATACTTGAATCCGTATATCTTTTCTTCGTTGATCTTCATGAAGATGGATGGCATCTCTTCAAGCTGCCACCAGCCACGGATATCAAAAGCGAATGCATTCAAAGGTATCGCCAAAAGCATGAGCATCAGCACAAACACGTTTCTCACAGTATTCTCCTCAAGCTAATCAGTAGCTAATTCCCTGGCATATCAGCAGGCAATATTTTCTGCATCAGCAGAAAACACTCCCTTCATCATGTATCCTGGCTTTTCTTCCTTCCTTTCCTGGATGCCGACGGCACCGATAGCAAAAATAAAAAATTATTTCAAGGATGATGTTTTCAAAAATAAATACACAATAATCAATAATTTTATTATAAAACAAGTTTAAGGGTATTCCTCTGGGAGTGACAGTCACAGGTGCCAATGTTCATGACAGCCGCCTGATAGAAGCGACGCTGAAGAAC
>NZ_JABAFY010000108.1 GCF_012843875.1 Desulfovibrio piger
GACTACTTTACCTTGCTTTGGCCTGTATCCTTTGGAGAAAACTGGTATAGCAAGGTGTATGCCGGACATTCTCTAAAGGTGGCGCCGTTGACGGTCAGTTTGCCATTGGCGTTATTGTAGATGGCGCCGCCGTTGTAAGTGGCCGTGTTGCTATCAAATCTGTCGCCGTTGATGGTCCACGTGCCGGAATTAATGAGACGAGCAGTCGCCCCCGCAGCCACACCGGCACCGCCCATCACCAGCATGCCGGCCACGGCCAGGCTGCCGAAAGTGTTCATCAGGTGGCACTTTTTGAGGACCGCCTTGTAGCGGTTGATGAGGTTTCCGATAGCTCCCTTGGTCAGTTGCATACGGCTCTCTCCCGAATTTGCGACGTCTGGGCAATAACGGGCGTCAGATGTACAGACAGGATGCCAGGACACGAGGCAGAGAGACTCTGCATGTAATGATAATGAATACAATGCCTTGCAGATGGGTTGCCCATAACAGTATTGCGATCGCAAATGTGGGCGGATATGATGTTCTTAATGATGATGAAGGGTAGAACAAAATAGCGCCCACGCCCTTTTTGTAAGAGTATGTCCGGCATACACCTTGCTATACCAGTTTTCTCCAAAGGATACAGGCCAAAGCAAGGTAAAGTAGCCCCATAAAATTGACGAGGTAACAACAGTAGCGAGTGCGCAAGCTCCGAAAACCCTTCAACCAGGCGAATGTCCGCTCTACTACCCAGCGGCGGGCAGGAGTCCTCCAGCGGTCCCGAACTTCTTCCCCCCGGCTGCCCATTTCCCGGGAGTTCTCCAGGGGCGCTCCTGTCAGGCGGCTATCGTGCACGTTGGCCCCTGTGACTGTCACTCCCGAAGGAATACCCTGACCATCCATCTAGAGATGGATCTTGCCGCCGCTTCGGCCCCTGTCCGTCAGGTTGCGTCCGAGGCCCGCAGCCGCTGATTTTTTGAGTCATGGCAGTGCAAAAAGCATGGGACCTCGTATTCACTCTAACGTGTATCGAGGGGACAGGCAAGGCTGAACGTCGCGAAAGGGGCTTGCTCCCGCCATAAAGCACCGGGGATGCATATGAGCCTTTTGTACGAAGTCCGGAGCCATCTTCACATTAACAATAACTATTGTCAATAGGCGCACTGTCGGTGACTGCCGTAAAAAACAGATTCCCCTTTTTCTGTGCCAGTTTAGAGCGTGTTTGGAAACTTCAGCTTTTATAGTTACAAGAAGGCATGTGGACAAAAAAGGACTGTGCGCGGCAGCAAAAACTCGCGAAGACTGTCAAACGATACCCCAGCGATCTGACGGACAAAGAATGGGCGCT
>NZ_JABAFY010000109.1 GCF_012843875.1 Desulfovibrio piger
TCCATGACTCAAATAGCCATGGCAAGCATACTGTTGAAACGTTTCATTATTGATAAATGAGTTTCCAAACGCGCTCTCAACAGGCTAAAGCCCATAAGAAAAAAGGGCACACCCAAGGTGTGCCCTTTTGCGTAAAAGGAGAGATCAGTTCAGGCGCTGGGACGTTGCCGGCATGACCTGCTGGACACGGGCCGCGATCTCCGTCTTGAGGCTGTGGAGGACACGGCTTTGCTGATGCAGGGTCTGGGCCAGCTTTTCCAGGCCGGGGATGGCGCCCAGCTTCTGGAAGCTTTCGTTCCAGATGGCCGTGAAGGCTTCGCTGTGATAACTGGCCGTATCGCGCAGCAGCTCATGGATGCGCCGATTGTATGCTTCCAGAACTTTCTGGATATCCTGCCAGTGGTTTTCCAGCAAACCCCGGTCCTGCTGGAGCTTTTCACTCCAGATGAAGTCCAGGCGGAACTGGAATTCGTGCCAGGCATCAAGGCTGGCCAGGCGGCGATCCTCTTCATTGCTTTCCAGATGAAGGATGAAATTGTCCGCCAGATCTTCCGAGTAGAACCAGGCGATGGTGGTGAAGCCCATCAGGGTCGGTACACACACGGACCAGCGCGTCCTGCCGTCGGCCGTGGAAGTCTTTCTGCAAAAGAATATCATGCTGCTATCTCCTGTATCTTCGAGGGAATCTTCTCTGGCGAACCTACAGCGCGTTGCCGCCGCTGGCAAGAGCTGCGGACAGGGGAGTAGTGGACTTTGCTCCGGCATCCCGGTACGCTTGGCAACAGGGTTCCGTTATCCGCGCTGTTCAGGCGTTGTCTTTTTCGGCATAGCCACAGGAGGTCCCATGAGTCGGCTGGAGCATGATTTTCTGGGTGAATTGACCATAGATGATTCGGTTTACTATGGCGTGCAGACCTTGCGGGCCATGAACAATTTCCATATCTCCGGAACGCCGCTTTCCCAATTTCCGGAAATGATCTGGGCCCTGGCCTGCGTCAAAAAAGCCTGTGCCCTGGCCAATATGGAATTGCAGGTACTGCCCCGGGATATCGGCATCGCCATTTGTGCCGCCTGTGACCGTATCCTGGCCGGGAACATGCTCGACCAGTTCCCTGTGGACTGCATCCAGGGCGGGGCGGGGACGTCCACGAACATGAATGCCAACGAGGTCATCGCCAATCTGGCGCTGGAGATCATGGGGCATCCCAAGGGGGCCTATACTTAGAGGATGTCCGGCATGTTTTTTGATTTTAAAAGGTGTGGTAATCTCGTCCCATGAAACAAACAGATTTTCG
>NZ_JABAFY010000011.1 GCF_012843875.1 Desulfovibrio piger
GGACGTGGCCAGCTCGTTGGCGCGAACGGCTTTATGCGCCTTTTCAACTCCACCGTCAAGCATTTTTCCGCAAAAAATTTTACGGAGTTGCCCCATACTGACTGATTATTCAATCAACATACCGAAAAGACACAGAAAATTCTTGATAAATTTCTTTGTCTTTTCCTTTTTGCCCTTCTCCTTTTTCCGCCAATCGAGGCCCTCCCCTCTCCCCTCCGGCCGGAAAGTGCGCCCATTTTCTTCAGAAGCACCGGATTCCTCCAGACCTTAAAGACCGTTCCGCAGCCATGATCTTTTGCTGTCCTCTTTTCGGCAGCGACACAAAACAAAAAAGGGAGCCCGAAGGCTCCCCTGTCATGCTTTATCTATGGCAATGCCTAGGCGGCATAGCTTTCCTGCAGCACCAGGCGACGACGGCGGGCTTTCTCCAGCTTTTCCTTTTCCCAGAAGAGCGGAGCCAGACGACGCGTCCAGCGGGAGAAGAAGCGGACGCTCATGCCCACCAGCACGGCCGAGATGATGGTGCCCTCGCGCAGGCCCACGATGGTATGCAGGACGGCCAGGCTGAGCAGCACCGCGGCCAGCACCATGGAGGAGTCCACCAGGACCTTGATGTTGCCGAAATTCTTGTGCGTGCGGAAGACGATGGCCACGACCATGCCCTCACCGGGCAGCACGGTGGCGTTGCTGATGATCTCCAGGCTCACGCCCAGGCCCAGGACCATGGAGCCCACCAGGCACATGAGCATCTGCTGCCAGTAGACATCAGTCACCAGATAGGAGGTGGCCCACATCCAGCCGTCGATGAACAGGCCGAACAGGAAGACCGCGGGGATCTGCATCAGATGCCCCACCGTAAAGTAACGACCCAGCAGGGCCTTTTGTACCACGAGAAAACAGATATTGGACAGAAAAGTCACGGTCCCCAAACTCAGGGGGAAGATGGCGCTCAGGGCGTACGGCAGGCTGGTGATGGGCGAGGTGCCCAGACAGGCATTGGTCACCAGCGCTACCCCCAGGGCACAGACCAGCAGTGCCACGGTGAAGCCCGCATAACGTTTGCACAACACAGATTTGTCAACAGTCACTTTCATTCTGAAAACTCCGACCACGTCCATACACAACGCGGTACTCCGGCGATGAAACCAAGGGGGGCGCCGTCTCCGCCCACGTGCCGCTCCTTCCGGCGCCGGTCGGGAAGGCAGGGCAAGGGGACGTTATCGAAATGACGTCCGCCGCGGGCAACGTCCCGCCGCCTTTCAGAAGAGAACAGAAAAGCGACGGCGCCGTTACCGGCGCGGCACAAATTGGAGCCGGGCTCCGGGAAGAACAGAAAAAAACGTTGCTGTCGCAACTATGCAGATGCGACAAAAAGCAGCGCAGCTGTTCTTCGTGCGCCTCTCAGCGCAGTAAGAGGTTGAGGTGGCGGTAGGCTTTGGCGGTCACCATGCGACCACGGGGGGTACGCTTGAGCAGACCGCACTGGATGAGGTAGGGCTCGTAGATCTCTTCGATGGTACGCACTTCTTCGGAGCAGGCCACGGCTAGCGTCTTGAGCCCCACGGGTCCGCCGTCGTAGTGGGTGATCATGACTTCCAGCAGGCGTCTGTCCATGCGGTCCAGACCTATCTCGTCGACGTCCATGCGCCGCAGGGCCTCGGCAGCCTGTTCCGCGGTGATGACGTCGTGGCCGCCCATCATGGCAAAATCCCGCACGCGACGCAAGAGGCGGTTGGCGATGCGCGGTGTGCCGCGGGAGCGGCGGCCTATCTCTTCCGCACCGTCAGGAGTGACGGCGATGCCGAGGATGTGCGCCGTGCGCAGCACCACCCGGGCCAGTTCGGCTGGCGTGTAGAACTCCAGCTGCGAAAGGATGCCGAAGCGCCCGCGCAAGGGCGCGGAGATCAGGCCCATACGCGTGGTGGCCCCTACCAGGGTGAACGGCTCCAGGTCGATCTTGACCGTGCGGGCCGCCGGGCCCTGCCCGATAACCAGATCCAGCTTGAAGTCTTCCATGGCCGGATACAGCACTTCCTCCACAGCGATGGGCATGCGGTGGATCTCGTCCACGAAGAGGATGTCGTTGCGGGACAGGTTGGTCAGGATGGCGGCCAGATCACCGCTGCGCTCCAGCACCGGGCCCGAGGTGCAGACCAGGTTGACGCCCAGCTCGGCAGCCATGATCTGGGCCAGGGTCGTCTTGCCCAGACCGGGGTTGCCGTAAAAAAGCGTATGGTCCAGCGCGCAGCCGCGTTCACGGGCAGCGCCCAGATACACGCGCAGATTGGCACGCAGTTCTTCCTGACCGATGAAATCATCCAGACTGCGGGGCCGCACGCTCTCTTCCAGCGCGGCGGTGCTCAGACCGGGGTCTTCCGTGCCGGCTGCGGGTGCGGGCGTGTGCTGTTCCGCAGGGGCATCCCAGTCATCATTGCCGAAAAAACGGGCTGCGGGGGAAGGGGAGGATTTCTGTGCCATGATGTCCAGTCGGTCAGGATTTGCCCCCTGCACAGGCCGGGCCTGCACGGGGAACACTCAAGAAAAAGAAAGCGCCGGTCTACAGACGACCGCGCGCCAGTGCCTTGAGCGCCGCCCGCAGAGCGCCGGTGACGTCAAGGTCGGGCTCCTGCAACAGGATGTTTTTGACCACAGGAGCGCATTCGTCTTCAGAATAGCCAAGATTGGACAAACCATCAAGCACGTCCCGGAACACGGAGCCCGGGCGGCCGTTGGGCGCCAGCACCGCCGCCTGCGGCACGTCCTCCACCTTGAGCTTGTATTTGAGCTCCAGAAAAACATGCTGGGCCGTCTTCTTGCCGATGCCGCTCACCCGGGTGAGGGCATCCACGTCCTCTTCCAGCACGATGCGGCGCAGGTCGTCGGGCCGGTACAGGGAAAGGATGGCCAGCGCCGTGCGCGCGCCCACCTTGGAGATGGTCAGCAGCACCTCGAAGACCTGCCGCTCCTCAAAGGTGGCAAAGCCGAACAGCTGCTGGGCATCCTCGCGCACCACCAGGCTGGTGTACAGGGCCACGCTTTCCCCGCGTCCGGGCAGGGATGCCATGGTGTGGGCGGGCAGATCCAGCTCGTAGCCCACGCCACCGCGCGTGACCACGATGCAGGAGGTGCCCCAGGTCTCGGCCAGCAGGCCTTCAAGATAGGCGATCATGGATGCTCCTTGATGTCATCGAAAAACAGGGATGCGGAGGCAGCGGCCTCACAACACCAGCAAAAGGGCCCCGGCCGTGATCAAGATGCCCCCGGCCACGGTCTTGGGATCACAGGGCTCGCCCAGGATGAGCACCCCCAGCAGCATGGCCAGAGGCACGCTGAGCTTGTCCAGCGGCGCGACCTTGGAGACGTCCCCCAGCTGCAGGGCCTTGAAGTAGCACAGCCACGACAGGCCCGTGGCCACGGCGGAAAGGAACAGGAAGAGCCAGGTATGCCCGCCGATCTGGCGCACCTCGCGCCAGGTGCCGGCATACAGGCTCACGCCCCAGGTGAGGAGCAGGATGAAGCCCACCCGGATGGCCGTGGCCAGCCCGGAATCCACGTCCCGGACGCCCAGTTTAGAAAAAATGGCTGTCAGGGCCGCGAATACGGCCGCCAGCAAGGCATAGACCTGCCACATGACGCTTTCCTCCCCTCTGTTGCCGGTCTCTCCCGCCGGGCCCTGGGGAACAGTCTCTGAGAGCTGTCATGCCGTGGAGACGCTGCCCGGGCCCCCTGCTCCCCTCGTGGGCAGGACGCCCCCCTGACCGGAGGATGCCGGCGGTATCCGCGAGGCAGCGCCGCTCCGGGCCGGTGCGGCGCCCCATACGGCAACCATGCAGGCAGGGACCGGGCTGCCTTTCCGGGGCATGGGCAACAGACACGGCTGCCCCGAACAGGGAGGCAACCGTATCATTTTGTATCAATATATATGGCAAGGCCTGTTGTGCCTGCCACCCCACCCCGCAGGGCACCTTGCCGTGCGGCAGGAGCGCCCTGCCCTAGCCGCCGATGGAGACCATCTTGCTGCTGGCCACAGCGCCCCCCTGCCGGGCCGCCAGCAGATCCGCGCCCACAGGCTTGCTCTTGCAGGCCTGGGCGATGACCCGGGCGATATGCTCATCCGTGACCTTGGGATGACGCAGCAGGGGCCGCAACGGATACTCCCTGTCGGCAAACAGACAGGTGCGCAGATGCCCGTCGCTGGTCATACGCAGGCGGTTGCAGGACAGGCAGAAATGGTTGGTCAGCGGCGTGATGAAGCCCATGCGCCCCTTGCCGCCTTCCAGGGCGAACATGCGGGCCGGGCCGCGCTGGCCCTCGTTGGCATCGCCCAGCGGCACCAGGCGGACGTGCTGCTCCACGGCGGCGCGGATGTCGCTGGCGGGCCAGAAATTCTCGGGGCTCCACAGGGTATCGCTGCCCATGGGCATGAATTCGATGAAGCGCACGTCCACGGGCAGGGTCATGGCCGCATGGACGAAGTCGGCCAGCTGGCCGTCATTGATGCCGCGCAGGCCCACGGCGTTGATCTTGACCCGGATGCCCGCGGCCAGCATGGCGTCCAGGGCCCGCAGCACTTCGGGCAGCATGTCGCGCCCGGTCACACGGGCAAAGGTCTCGCGGTCGAAGCTGTCCAGCGACAGGTTCACGGCGCTGATGCGGATACGCTGCAGCAGGGGGATGTGCTCCTCCAGCAGCGTGCCGTTGGTGGTGATGCGGATGTCCAGGTCGTCGAAGCGCTGCCGCAACCGCAGGAGGAAGTCGTCACAGCCCTTGCGCGCAAAGGGTTCCCCGCCGGTCAGACGCACCTTTCCCACGCCCATGCCGCGCACGATCTGCACCAGACGGATCATCTCCTCATAGCGCAGCACCTTTTCGTGCGGGATGCACTGGTGCCGGGCATTGCTGTGACAATACAGACAGCGCAGGTTGCAGCGGTCCGTCAGTGACAGGCGCAGGTAACGTACCGTGCGGCCGTGGTCGTCGTGCAGGGCATGGATGCTCATCGTCCCTCCGGGGCCTCCTGTTGCCAAGAAGCAAAAATGGTTTTACACATGCAGCCATGAAGACACTCTTACGCAATCAGCGTGTCCGGCGTCTGCCGGCCGTCATCGCCCTGTGTGCCTCTCTGGCCCTGCCGCTGCCCGCGCTGGCCTGGGACGGCTTTGATGCGGATTCCGCCGATCTGGTGGAGATCATCCCCGATGCCCTGCCCAACAAGGGCGACACCGTGGACGTGCGCAACTACAGCAATGACGAGACGACCACCTGCCTGGTGGTCTCCGTCACCCGCAACAGCCGCACCGTGGAGATCGTGGTCCGCACGCCCGACGGCGAAGCGCACACCCTCGTGATGGAAGGCCGCTAGCCGTCGCGGACGGACGCGCCGGAACCCTGGGGACCCGGCGCGACCGGGTCATGCCTATTCGTCGGCGCCCTGCTCGTAGCCGGGCAGCACCACACTGGCAGCCTCGCTCTTGCCCTGTCCCTTGGGGCAGTTGGACTGCAGATGGCAGATCTCGCAGCCGCCCTTGAAGGGATAATGGGTCACCAGAGCAAAACGGCGGTTCAGGGTGGGGGCATCTTCACGATATTCCAGGCCCAGGCCGGACAGGGCCTCACGCAGGGCCTCGGTGGGACGCGGTGCGGGCGCACAGCCGGCATCTTCCACCTGGGGCAGCACTTCCTGCACGGCGGCCATGCACATGTACTGGGCCAGGTTGTTGTCCTGCCAGCCGTCCGAAGGGGATTTTTCCCAGGCGGCGTCCACCTGCTGCTCCACGCTCTCGGGCAGCCAGACGGCCAGATAGGAGATCTTGGCTGTCTTGATCTCGCAGACCTTGAGTTGCGGCATCCACTCTTCCCACAGCTTGCACAGCCGTTCCAGCGTCGCGCCGCCCAGGCGCGATTCCTGGCTCAGGGTCATGAAGCCTTCCATATCGAAATAGGGACGGATCTCGTGTTCCGTAACGGTAATCTCGCTCACAGTCTCTCCTTGCGGGCATCAGGATGAGCCCTTCTTTACCGTGCTATTGTAACCAAGGAAAGGCGACCGTCAAGCCTGCACATCCTTTCACATGCGCCGGCCCGCCGGGCTTTACTATTGCGGCCGTCTTCTTTACCATCCCCCATATTTTTTCAAGGAGCCTGCATGAGCAACCAACCCGAGCTTCCCAAGAAGATCCGCTACAAGTACGTCATGGACGACAGCGTGCGCATGAGCACCGCCCACGGCGTCTGGGGCGGCATCAATCCCCAGGGAGAGATCGAACTCAATTTCTATGAGGAAAGCGACTCCCTGCCCCAGTGGTCCGAATGCCTGGTGGCCCCGGACGGTTCGCTGGGCCCCGAGATGATGGACGAGGAGAACCTGGAAGTGCGCGAGGTGGTGCGCCGCATCAACACCCGCGTGCTGCTCAACTACAACACGGCCCGCGCCGTGCTGGAATGGCTGGAAGACCGCGTCGCCGCCCTGGAGATGGACGAAAGCGGCATGGCCGTCTACCCCCGCAACATCACCGGCCCCGAACAGTAGAAAACATGATCGACAACAGCTTCCACATCATCACCTTCGGCTGCCAGATGAACGTGCACGACTCGCAGTGGCTGGCCCGCGCCCTCGAAGCGCGCGGCTTTTGCGAGGCGCCCCTGGAAGAGGCCCGCGTGGTGGTGGTCAATACCTGTTCCGTGCGCGAAAAGCCCGAACAGAAAGTCATGAGCACCCTGGGCCGCATCCGCCAGGTCACCGGCAACTCGCCGCGTGTGCTGGTGGCCGTCACCGGCTGCGTGGCCCAGCAGCTGGGCGAAAAACTCTTCAGTCGCCAGGTGCGTCTGGTGGCGGGCAGCGACGGCATCAGCGGCGCGCCCCAGGCCATCGAACGCCTGCTGGACGAGCCCGCCCTGCGTCTTTCCCTGCTGGACTTCACCAGCCATTACGTGGAGCGCGAACCCGGCGCCGATACGCCGTCCGCGCCCGTGGGCTTCGTGAACATCATGCAGGGCTGCGACAATTTCTGCGCCTACTGTATCGTGCCCTATACCCGCGGCCGCCAGAAGTCCCGTCTGACCCCGGCCATCCTCGACGAATGCCGCCACCTGCTGGACCGCGGCGCCCGCGAGATCACCCTGCTGGGGCAGAACGTCAACGCCTTCGGCCGCGATACGCACGGTGACGGCGTCAGCTTTGCCGCCCTGCTGGAAAAAGTGGCCGCCCTGCCCGGCCTGAAGCGCCTGCGCTACGTGACGCCCCATCCCAAGGACATGGGCCCCGAAGACGTGGCGGCCTTCGCGAACATCCCGCAGCTCTGCCCGCGCCTGCACCTGCCCCTCCAGGCCGGTTCCGACGCCGTGCTCAAGCGCATGGGCCGCAAGTACGACAGCGCCCGCTATCTGGAACTGGTGGCCAGCCTGCGTGACGCCCGCCCGGACATCGCCCTGTCCACGGACCTCATCGTGGGCTTCCCCGGCGAGACCGAGGAAGATTTCGCCGCCACGCTGGAGCTGATGCGCGCCAGCGACTTCATGTCCAGCTTCTCCTTCTGCTATTCGGACCGTCCCGGCACCCGGGCCAGCCGTTTCCTGGACAAGATCGCCCCCGACGTGCAGCAGGATCGTCTGCTGCGCCTGCAGGCCCTGCAGGAGGAGCTTTCCCAGCGCTGGCTCGACGCCCGCGTGGGCCAGGAATGCGAAGTGCTGCTGGAGAACGCCAGCCGCCGCGAGGCCACCGACGACGACAGCCTGCAAAGCTGGCAGGGCCGCGACATCTACGGAGCCCTGGTGCATGTGCCCCTGCCCGCCGGCGACCATACCGGCCGCCTGGTCAACGCCCGCATCGTGGAAGCCAAGAAGCACAGCCTGGTGGCCGAAGCCACGGGACAGCCATGGTAGAGATGCACGTGGAGGGCCTGAGCCTCGACCCGCAGACACGAAAACCCATCGTCATCCTGCGGCAGAACGACGGCAAGGGCCTGCTCCCGCTCTGGATCGGCGCCATGGAGGCCATGACCATCTCGCTGGTGCTCAACGGCGAGGAGCTGCCCCGCCCCCTGGCCCACGACCTGCTGCTCATGGTGGCCAAGGCCCTCAACGGCACGCTCACCGGCGTGGACATCGTGGACTACAGGGACGACATCTACTACGCGGTGCTCCTGCTGCGCGGCCCCTCGGGCCTCATCAGCGTGGACTGCCGCCCCTCGGACGGCATCGCCCTGGCCCTGCGCGCCTCGGTGCCCATCCGCGTCAAGACCGAAGTCTTTGAAAAGGCCGCCCGCGAGCAGGAGCCCGGCAGCATCCATCCCGCCACCCGGCACCAGGCCGGTTCCGATGCCGCCACCGACATGGCCCGCACCGCCGACGCCCGTAAGGAGGCCGACACCCTGGCCGCCCTGCTGGCCAAAGGCGCCGTGCCCGAAGATCTGGGCGAGGCCGCCGGGCCGGAGCGGCTGCGTGACCTTTTGCGGGCCCTGGAGCCGGCGTCACGCAATAAGATGTGACGCGCCTACCCCTCCTGAAAGCGCGCAACGCCTGTTCTGCGCAGGTATCCGAGATGGATGCCTGCGCTTTTCTTTTATTCTGCCTCCCGGCAAGGCGATAACTTTAGTTATAGCTCCATAACTAAAGTTATGCCCCGTCTCTCCTCATGGAGAAATTTTAAAAAAAACATGTTTATTTTCACTAGATTATTATTTGGAACGCCTCTTGCTATCCCTCAGGAAACCCCTTTAACACCAACCTTTTTCCAAGGAGAGCCGTATGCGTAAGCTTGTGCTGTGTGGCAAACTGTTCGATGCCGTCGACGGAAGTGTGCGAGAAAATATGGCCATTATCGTGGAACAAGACCGCATCACGGAAATCACACCGAAGGCGGGCCTTGCCATACGTCCCGACGACGAGCTGATCGACCTCTCGCGCCATTTTGTCATGCCAGGTCTGATAGATGCCCACGTGCATCTGGGGATGAGCGGTTTTCCCGCCATCAGGGAACCGGACGAGCCTGCCGAATTCGTTGCGGCCAAAGCCCTCAAGAACGCCAAAGACAACTTGCTTGGCGGATTCACCACAGTCCGCGATGAGGGATATTTCACCATCCAGGGCTGCCAGAGCATCCGCGATGCCATCAATGCCGGATTTGCCACGGGGCCCCGTATTTTCACCAGTGGCATGGTGATCACGCAGACAGCCGGGCACCTGGAGCCACGTTGGACGCAGGAGCGTTTTGGCTTTCAGACCCTCAAGCCGGTTAATGTTGCCAACACCCCCGGCGAAGTCGTGGCGGCCGCCCGACATATGCTGAAGATGGGCGCCGACCAGATTAAGATCATGGTGACAGGCGGTGTTTTGAGCAAGGGAACCAATGTGGGCGAGCAGAATATGAGCGACGAGGAAATTCAAGCCGCCGTCTCCGTGGGCAAGATGCACGACCGTGTCGTCTCCGCCCACGCCCACGGCACGGAAGGGATCAAGGCGGCGGCCAGAGCGGGCGTTACCGTCATCGAACATTGCACGACAGTGGATGATGAAGGGATTGAGCTCATGCTGAAAAACAAGGTCGCCCTGGTACCCACCTTTATCGTCCTCAAGCTGATCGCCGAGAAAGGCGCGGCGGCCGGGGTCTCCATGGACGCCGTCGAAAAATCCGCGGCCCTGGTGCCCATGCACCTGCACAATATCAAAAAGGCCTATGACGCCGGCGTGCGCGTCATTTTTGGCACGGATACGGGAACACCGCTGGGCTACCATGGCAAACAGCACCAGGAATTCGTTCTGATGGAACAGGCCGGGATTGCCAAAACCGATATCTTGCTGGCTGCCACCCGTTATGCCGCCGAGCTGCTCGGCTGGCAGGCGGACATAGGGACCCTGGAACCTGGTAAATACGCCGATATCGTCGCCCTTCCCGGGGATCCGTTTGAAAGCATGGAGGCCATGAAACAGATCAGCTTCGTCATGAAGGGCGGGCAGATTCACCTTCAGCGGGCATAAGGCAGGGAGCATCCTATGCGCATATCAAAAAAAATTTTCTTCGGCTGGTATGTCGTGGCGGGCGGATTCCTTCTGATGGCAATCCTCCATTCCATGATGCAGACCTGTTTCAGCCTTTTCGTTGTGCCCGTCACCACAGATATGGGCATCACGCGCAGCGCCTTCGGCATCTGCAACACCGTCGTCATGGTGGTGACCATGCTTTTGTCCCCTTACATGGGGAAATGGCTGGCCCAAAAGCGCACGACCCTCATTTTCACTACCTGCATCGTAGGCCTGGGCTTGTCCTACGCCAGCTATTCCCTGGCCCATGCGGCCTGGCACCTGTATGTCAGCGCATTTCTGGTGGGCGTGTTCTCGTGCGGCGCCGTGGCCCTGCCCCTTTCCATCATAATCACCAACTGGTTCAAGAAGGCGCGCGGCACGGCCATCAGCATCGCGTTGGCGGGCAGCGGCATAGGAGGAGCCATCATCAGCCCCATCCTGACCATGGTGATCCAGAATATGGGCTGGCGACCGGCTTTCGTCATCTTTGGCATTGTCATGATTGTGGTGGAAGTACCCGTCGCGCTCTTTCTTATGCGTCCCCGTCCCGAGGACATGAACCTGCAACCGTACGGCGCCGATGAAAACGCCCCCCAGGATGTTGAGCATAAGGACGATGACGGCGTGCCGTTGAGCGCGTTAAAAAAATATCCTTTTTTCTGGATCTACTGGGTGGGCATGTTCGTCATGGGGCTGGTCGGCTTCGGCTCCCTGGGACAGCTGGCCGCCTCCCTCACCGATGCCTACGGTCAGGGTTTTTGCGCCATGATCATCTCTTTCTTCCTGCTTCTGCTTACTCCTGCCAAAATATCGCTCGGCTGGGTCTATGACAAAATCGGCCCTAAATTTGGCACCATCTATGTCATGGGCTTTTTCGCCATCGCCCTGGCCATGCTGCTTATTACTAATTCAACAACCCTCATGTGGGTCATGGCCATCTTTTATTCCATCGGCATTTGCAGCGGCACTGTCACGCCGCCTGTCGTCACGGCCGCGACCTTCGGCTCAAAGTATTACGGGGAAATCTACGGCTTCGTGAACTTTGGCGTCATGGCCGGGGGGGCCCTGGGAGCCCCTGTCGTGGCGGCCGTCTATGACCTGGCGGGATCTTACGATGTGGCCTGGGTCGCCTGCTCGATCCTCTGCATCGTTTCCACAGTTCTGCTTGTCATCGCGGATATTCGCTGCCGCCAGGTTTTGGGCAAGGCATAGCTTCCATGGGAAGGGCGCCGCGCTCCCCGGACGGGGCGGCGTCCTTCCCATGCCGGCATGCCACGGCATCCGCGGATAGAATGGGAAGCTCCACCCAAGAGGGGTGCGCCGCATCCACATGGATGGCGTTACGGGCAACGGTCCACTCCACGGCCTGCTCAGGAAAGGCCGCCACATTCAGGTTGCGGCTCCAGCGGGGGTAGGAACTGCTGCCGACCGTTATCCGCAGGCGATGGCCTGCGCGAAAAAGATATTCTGTCGCCGACATCCTGACCGTGTAGTCATAGATATGGCCCGGCTGCAATAAGGAAGGCGCCGAGGCCGACTCACGGAAGCGTGCGCGCTGGATGCCTTCGACGACATTCAGTGACCTGCCGTCGGGAAACACGTCGCATAAGCGCACGACCCAGTCCGTATCCACCGCGGATGACGAGGCGCTGAGGTGGGCGCTTACCGCGCCGGACACCAGCAGATCATGCACCAATGGCCCGGAGGTGAACGTCAAACTTCGCTTATCCACAGGCCCTTGTTCCTGCTGGCCATAGTCCACGAGGCTGTCCGGGCCAAAAGGAAAAAGCAGCAAACCGGAACCGCCACGCGTCGGCGTAGGATTCATGGGATCATAGAGGTACGTTTGCGGTGGGGCAGCCGGTGCCGGGCCTGCCTGGGAAAGCGCTCCGTCATTGAGGGACTCCCCCTTTCGCCGCGCCGACGCGTGAAAATACCACACCTGGGGCTCGGCTTCCGCAGGCGGCCATGACGGTGCCGTGCGCCAGCAGTTCCGCCCCATGGTGAAAACGCTGACGGGCGCATCCTCACGATAAAGCGGCGTGCGCGTATCCTTCAGCCAGTAGTCGGCAAAGGCCAGGCGCATCATGTTGAAGCCGGGTTGATTGAGGCCGGGACCATAGTCCACGCTGCCGATGCGGGTTCCATGGTAGCTGGGAACACTGTGATGCCACGGGCCCAGCAAAAGGCGTTGATTCCGCCTTGCCAAAGGAGCGCCGGCACGCTGGCGAAGCTCCTGGAACGCGTTCAGCGTGCCGTCCAGAAAAATATCATACCACCCTCCTATATGGAGGATGGGAATCTCGATCCGGCTAAAATAGCTGGAAGGACTAAGACGTTTCCAGTACGCGTCGGCAGTGGGGTGGGAAGCCCAGGTGGCGAAAAGGTTGACTCCCGGGGCTATTTGAGCAGGCTTGAAATCAAGAAGCGGAATCACATCGGCAAAGGTCTGCTGGTCCGCCAAATACATTTCCAGCAGGTTTTTCCAGCGCTGGAGCGCGGGCGTGTTCCCCAGCGTTTTTTCCGCCAGATCCCAGCCCAGGATCACCGTTCCCCAGTAGAGGGAAAACCCGAACTCCATGGCTCCGCCACGGTAGTACCACTGCCAGGCGTCGGATCCGGTCAGGGCCGACATGGCGCATACAAGATGGGGAGGCCGCGCGGCCGCCGTATGCAGCAGAATTTGCCCGGAATACGACTTGCCGACCAGACCGATTTTACCGTTGGACCACGGCTGCCGCGCGGCCCATTCCACCATATCCCAGCCATCATTCCCGGGCAGGGCCGCCATATCAAAACTGCCACCCGACTTGAAACGCCCCCGTACGTTCCATATGATGACAACATAGCCGCGCGGCACAAAGAACGTATGCGTACTCATACGGATATCGGTAGAGCAGCGTTTGTCATAAGCGCTTCCTTCCAGTAGTACGGGAAAGCGCCCCGAGGCCTTGGGGCGGTAGATGTCAACGGCCACCGTCGTGCCGTCACGCAAGGTTACGGGCACGTCATATTCCACCACCATGGCATAGCAGGGGCGTGAGGGCTCTCCATCCACCGCGGCGGGGTTGCCTGAAGCCGCAACTGCGATGCCGGGCCATAACAGGCTGAGCAAAAAAAGGACGAGGCTTATTTTCCCAGGAAAACGATGGAGCAAGATATATGTATCCATCATGGGGAATATCCTCCAGAGTATTCTGGAACGTCATTGCACGATGGTATATGGTTATGACAAAGCTACGAGACGTTTTATTTACAAGAAAAATATTGTTTTTAGTCCTTCTTTGCATAATAGCATGCATATTTTTTGCTATATATAAGTATTATGAAGGCACTGATTTTTCAAAAAATCCATACATTTTCTATGAACGCAGCATCACGGCGCGCATCGGCGCCTACGCTCCCTACGCGTTTATGGACAAAGGGGGAACGCTCGACGGGTATGTCATGGATCTAACGTACGCCATCAGCCGTGTCATGGGGGTCCGTGTCGTTTTGCTCTCCCGCAGGCTCGACAGCCCGACCGAGCTGGCGAAAAAGCATGACGCCGATGTTGTGCTGTGTATGGTCAAAACCCCTGTCACCAGTAAAGAATATGATTTCACAGCCCCCTATGCAACGCATACGTTCTCCATCTTCGCCCGTAAAGGGGCCCCGCCCCCAGATATGGACTACATCGCCCAGGGGGAGGCCTGGGTTGTTAACGAAGATGGCGTCTACCATGAATTATACGGGGAACGGCATGACTGCCCCCTCAGCGGAACCGCCGAGGAAGCCTTGCATGATATAGCTCAAGGGCGACGCATGTATACGATCATGGAAACGTATATTGGAAAAAAACTTATAGAGGAACAAGCCCTTGATAATGTCGCCTTTCTGCAGGAAACCAATATCAGCGTTGAATACGCCTACGCCATCAGAAAGGGAAACCCCAACATTTTTGATATTTTTTCCAACGGCCTGAAGTACCTGCACAGCTCCGGGCAATTCAATAAGATTCAACATAAATGGCTGGAAAAACGCTTTCTCCTGACCAAGCGAAATCTTGAACAATTTTTTGTCTACGCCGCCATCGCGCTGACAATTATTCTTCTCTCCGCGGTGGCGATGCTGATCTGGTCCCATGTCCTCAAGGAGCAGGTCCGCCGCCGTACTGCGGAACTGAAGCAGGAGATCAACGAAAGGCGCAAAGCCGAATCCAGGCTGCGTCAAAGCCAAGCGCAACTTGTCCAGGCGGATAAAATGGCCGCCGTCGGCACCCTGGCTTCGGGCATAGCGCATGAAATCAATAACCCAAACGGCCTGCTGTTGCTGAATCTTGTTTTTATCCAGGACATCCTGCGGGATATCCGCCCCTATCTCGATACGCATTTCGAGAAGGAGGGAAACTTCATGATCGCTGGTATGCCGTGGCCCCAATTGCGCGACACGCTGGATTCCATGATGGAGGACTCCATCCAGGCGTCAGGCCATATCCGGGATATTGTCGACGACCTGAAAGAATTTGTCCGCAAAAGCGGCGACAGCCCGTCCGAGCTGTTCCAGCTCAACGATGCCCTGGAGCATTCCCTGCGTTTGGTCCGGAACATGATCAAAAAGAGTACCAGCCGCTTCCAGATGCGAACCGGGCGCGACATGCCGGCCGTCAAGGGGAGCCCGCGCAAAATCGGCCAGGTTCTCATCAATCTTATCATCAACGCCTGCCAGGCCCTGGAACATCCCGCACAAGGGCTGTTGCTGGAAACGGGGACGTCTTCAGATGGGCGCAGCGTTTTTTTCCGTCTTACGGATGAAGGATGCGGCATCTCGGCCGAAGATCTGCCCTGTATCTGTGATCCGTTTTTCACGACAAAGCGTGCCCATGGCGGCACGGGCCTTGGCCTTTCCGTAAGCAGCTCCATTGTTGAAGGATACGGGGGCAGCCTTTCTTTCATTTCCGAACCGGGCCAGGGAACCACGGTCACATTGACCCTGCCCGCCCACCGCCCACAGGATACACGCCATGATTGATAGCCCCTGCGGAATTTTACTGGTTGATGACGAACCAGCCTGGCTCCGTTCTCTGGAAAGACTCCTGCGCCGTTCCTCGCTGGCCGGAACTGTCATCACCTGCTCAGACAGCCGTGAGGCGCTGGGGATCCTTGACAAAGAAAATATCGGCCTGGTCCTGCTGGATCTCACCATGCCCTATGTCAGTGGCGAGCAACTCCTGGGCGACATCCGCGCCGCCCATCCCGACGTGCTGGTCATTATTCTCACCGGCATGAATACGGCGGACAAAGCCATGCAGTGCCTGAAGGCCGGCGCCTTCGACTATTTTGTAAAAACATGGGGCGAGGAACGCCTGCTGACCGGCATTTCCCATGCCATACGCGTTGCCAGCCTTGAAAAAAGTCGCGCGGAAACAAGCCGCAGCATTCTGAGTCAGCGACCGCTCCACCCCGAAGCCTTTCGCGACATCATCACGGCTAATAACGAAATGTTTACTATTTTCAGGTACATGGAGTCTATTTTGCCTTCACGCTATCCCCTGCTCATCACCGGGGAAAGTGGTGTCGGCAAAGAGCTTGTGGCGCGCGCCGCCCATGCTCTGACCAGAGCCCGTGGAAACTTCGTCAGCGTGAACATGGCAAGCCTTGACGGCGCCATGCTGGAAGACACCCTCTTTGGCCATGTCAAAGGGGCCTATACAAATGCCTCGGCAGCGCGCGCGGGACTGGTGGAGCAGGCTCAGGGCGGTACGCTTTTTCTGGACGAGATAGGGGAAATGCCTCCCCACTCCCAGGCCCGCCTGCTCCGTTTTTTACAGGAAGGGGAATATTATCCCATTGGCGCGGACCGGCCCAAAAAAGTGGCCTCGCACATCGTCGTGGCCACCAACAGGGATATCAAGGCGCAGCAGCATGAAGGGAGTTTTCGTAAGGATCTTTACTTCCGCCTCAGCACCCACCATGTCCACATACCGCCCTTGCGCGAACGCCACGAAGACATTCCGCTTCTCATTCACGCATTCATGAACGAAGCCACCAAGGATTTCGGCGGCCCTCCCCCGCGTCTGCCCAAGGATGTTTTGCTCGCCCTTATGAAATATCCCTACCCGGGCAATGTTCGTGAGCTGAAATCCATGATCATCCATGCTGTCAGCCTGGGCAGGGCGGAACTCCAGCTTGCCGACTTTCCCATGCTGACCGGCAAGGATCTCCCCGAACTCACGGACATTTCTCCAGAAAGCTATCTCCTGAAGACATTCCTTGGTATGGATAAATTTCCTCCTTTGCACGCTGTCAGGCAGATCATGACCACCGCGGCCCTGATAAAATGCGACGGCAACCAGACGGCGGCGGCAAAGTTGCTGGGCATTTCGCAACCGGCCATAAGCAAGCGCATCAATTCCTGATATCCCTGCTTAGGCAAGGCCCGTCCGCCATCCTCAAGGCGCGGGGCCCGTTACTCCTTCCGCATCCTGGCGTGAGCCATGGACATGAAGAGCTTGATGCGGTTGAGCTGGTTGGCCTCGCTGCTGCCGGGGTCATAGTCCACGGCCATGAGGTTGGCCGCGGGACGCAGGCGCTTGAGTTCCTTCATGACGCCCTTGCCGGTGATATGGTTGGGCAGGCAGCCGAAGGGTTGCAGGCAGAGCACGTTGGTGGCGCCGTTGTCGATAAGCTCCAGCATCTCGGCGGTCAGGAGCCAGCCTTCACCGGCCTGGTTGCCGCGCGAGATGATGCCCTTGACGCTGTGCGACAAATGCCGGATGCGGGACACGGGCATGAAGATGCTGCCCTCCAGGGCCTTGCGCATGGAGGCGCGCAGCATCTCCACCCGCATGATGAACAGCCAGCTGCCCAGCGCGGGCAGGATGCGTCCGCCCAGCCGCTTCCAGCGGTACATGGGATCCATGAAGCAGTAGAGGAAGAAGTCCATGATGTCGGTGAGCACGGGCTCGCCGCCTTCGTCCATGATGTGCCGGGCCACATGGTTGTTGGCATCGGGGTGGTACTTGAGCAGGATCTCGCCCACGATGCCCACCTTGGGCCGGACAACGCCGTCACGCGGGATCTTCGTGAAGTCTTCCACGATGCGGCGCATGTCCTTGCGGAAGGCACGGGTATCGCCCTTGCCCGCCACTTCGCGGGCGCGCTGCGTCCAGCGTTCCAGCAGGGCGTCGGTATCGCCCTTGTGCAGCTCGTTGGCCCGGCAGGACATGGAGACACGCTGCAGCATGTCGCCGTACAGGCAACTCAGGATCATGCGGTGCAGCATGCTGCCCGACATCTTGAAGCCCGGCTGCTTGTTGAGGGAACCGCTGCTCAGGGTCAGGATGGGCACCTGCGGGAAGCCCGCTTCCTGCAGGGCCTTGCGCAAAAGGGCCGGATAATTGCTGGCGCGGCAGGGGCCGCAGGTCTGGGCCAGCATCAGGGCCGTGCGCTGCGGGTCGCACCGGCCGTTGAACAGGGCGTCCAGCATCTGGCCGATGACCACGATGGCCGGGTAGCAGGCGTCGTTATGGACGTAGTTCAGGCCCAGCTCGATGGCCCGGCGGCTGACCACGGGCAGCACCTGCAAGCGGTAGCCCGCGCTGTTGACCGCCGCCTCCATGATGGAGAAATGCAGCGGCGCCATCTGCGGGGCCACGATGGTGTGGGTCTCGCGCATGTCTTCGGTGAAGTACGGGCTTTCCGGGCGCGGGGACTGCCGGAACTCCGGCGCCCTGCTCTCGCGGCGTTCCCGCACCGCGGCCAGCAGCGAACGGATGCGGATGCGGGCCGCCCCCAGCGACGCGCCTTCGTCGATCTTGATGAGCGTATGCAGGCGACCGTGATGGGTCAGCAGTTCCGCCACCTGGTCGCTGGTCACGGCATCGAGGCCGCAGCCGAAGGACGTGAGCTGCACCAGCTCCAGCAGGGGACGCTCGCAGACCAGGGCCGCGGCCCGGTACAGACGGGAGTGGTAGCTCCACTGGTCCACCACGCGCAAAGGATCGCGCAGCACGCCCAGATGGGCCACGCTGTCCTCGCTGAGCACGGCCGCGCCCAGCGACGCGATGTAATCCGGCAGGCCGTGATGCACGGCAGGGTCCGCATGGTAGGGACGGCCGCACAGCACGATGCCCAGCCCCCGTTCACGTTCCACCTGGGCCAGGATGCGTTCGCCCTCGGCCCGCAGTTCGGCACGATAGGCCTCCTGCTCGGCACGGGCCGCATGGGCCGCCTCCCACAATTCCAGCTTGGGCAGGCCCAGCACTTCGTGCAGGCGGTCCACCAGGGTGTTCAGATGCTCCAGCGAGACGAAGGGCGTGTACAGATGCGCGCCCAGCTCCCGCACCTCGTCGGTGTTCAGGCGGATGACCTCGGGATAGCCGGAGACCACGGGGCAGTTGTAGCCCCGCACCGAGGTATCCTGCCCTTCACGCGGCAGACAGGGGAAGAAGATCTCCCGCACGCCCTGGCGCAGCAGGGCCGTCACATGGCCGTGGGCCAGCTTGGCGGGATAGCAGACCGTCTGGGACGGCATGGACGAAAGCCCCAGATCGTACAGCTCCTTGCCCGATGCCGGGGAAAGCTCCACCCTGTAGCCCAAGCGGGTGAAAAAGGTGAACCAGAAGGGATAGTGCTCGTAGATGTTGAGCACACGGGGGATGCCCATGCGGCCGCGGGGGGCCTGCTCCGGCTCCAGCGGCTGGTAGCGGAACAGGCGCCGGGCCTTCCAGGCGTAGATGTTGGGCATGACCGGGACATCGTCCTGCGAATCCCCCATGCCGCCGCGCTCGCAGCGGTTGCCGGACACGAAGCGGTGCCCGTTGGAGAAACGATGCACCTTGAGCAGACAATGGTTGCCGCAGCCACGGCAGCGCACGGACTTGGTCGTGATCTCCAGCGAGCGCAGCCCGGCGGAACTCAGGGGCGTGCGCTCCTCCTGTCCGGCACAGCGGCGCAGGGCCAGCAGGGCCGCGCCGTACGCGCCCATGAGCCCGGCGATGTCGGGACGGCTGACCTCGCGTTGCAGCAGGTTTTCCATGACGCGCAGCAGGGCGTCGTTCATGAAGGAACCGCCCTGCACCAGCACGCGTTCGCCCAGCTCGTCGGGCGTGCGCAGGCGCAGCACCTTGTACAGGGCATTGCGGATGACGGCATAACAGAGCCCGGCCGCGATGTCGCCGATGGAGGCGCCTTCCTTCTGGGCCTGTTTTACCTTGGAATTCATGAACACCGTGCAGCGCGAGCCCAGATCCACGGGATGGCGGGCAAAGAGCGCGGCCTGCACGAATTCTTCCATGCTCAGGTTCAGGCTTTGGGCAAAGGTCTCCAGAAAGGCCCCGCAACCGGCGGAACAGGCTTCATTGAGGGTCACGCCCGCGATGCAGCCCTGCCGGACCTTGAGGCATTTCATGTCCTGGCCGCCGATGTCGATGACATAGGTGGCGTCCGGTACCAGACGGCAGGCCGCCTTGAGGTGGGCCACGGTCTCCACTTCGGAGATGACGGAGCCCAGGGCAGCCCGGGCGTAGTCGGCGCCGTAGCCCGTGGCCGCACTGGCCTGTATCCAGGCACCGGCGGGCAGACGGTCCACCAGATCGGCCGCATAGGGCAGCAGCCCGGCCAGCGGATCGCCCTGGTTGCGCTGGTACCAGGTGTCCAGCACGGCACCGTTGATGTCCACCAGCACGGCCTTGACCGTGGTGGAGCCCAGGTCAACGCCCAGATAGAGCGGGCCCGAGGCCTCGGCCAGCCGGCCGCGCGGCGCGGCGTCCTGACGGTGACGGTCGAGGAAATCGTGGTATTCGGCTTCGGAATCGAACAGGGGCGGTAGGCTGGCGCTGGTCTCGCCCTCAAACGTACGGGTGCGGGCGCGTTCGGCCAGTTCGGCCACGCTCACGGGCGCGGAAGCCACGGGCCGCCCCATGCCGGGGATGTCCACCAGGCTCAGGGCCGTACCGCGCGCCACCACGTACTGGGCGTCCGGCACATCCACCACGTCTTCGGGAGCCATGTGCAGGGTCTCCACAAAGCGGGCCTTGAGCTGGGGCAGGAAATGCAGGGGCCCGCCCAAAAAGGCGACCTTGCCGCGGATGGGGTGGCCGCAGGCCAGACCGCCGATGGTCTGTTCCACCACGGCCTGGAAGATGGAGGCCGCCAGATCCTCGCGGGGCGCGCCTTCGTTGAGCAGGGGCACCACGTCGGTCTTGGCGAAGACGCCGCAGCGGGACGCGATGGGATAGATGGTGGTGTGGCGCGCGGCCAGGGCATCGAGACCGGCCGCATCGGTATCCAGCAGGCTGGCCATCTGGTCGATGAAGGCCCCGGTACCGCCGGCACAGGCCTCGTTCATGCGCAGATTGTCCGAACCGTCGGAAAAATAAAGGATCTTGGCGTCCTCGCCCCCCAGTTCCACAGCCACGTCGGTCTGCGGCGCCAGGACGGCGATGGCCCGCGACGTGGCCAGTACCTCCTGCACGAAAGGCAGCTCCAGGGCCTGCGCCAGCCGCAGGGCCGCGGAGCCCGTCATGGCCGGACGCACCACCAGACCGGGCCGCCGTTCGGCCAGATCCTCCAGCAATGTGCGCAAGGTCGCGCGCACCGCCGCGCCATGACGTTCATAACGGGCTTCCAGCAGCGTGCCCCGCGCATCCACCAGGGCCAGCTTGACCGTGGTGGAGCCTGCATCGAGCCCGAGATACAAAGCTTCTTCCATTACCTGATTCCCCCGCTTCTGCCGGATAAATCTCGTCTATCGTCTTTCGTCGTATCCGGTCCCGCACCCGGCCCCTGCCGAGCGGGCGCGCCACTTGGCCGCGGCATCGTCCAGCCCGGCAAAGATGAAGTCCTTGACCATCTGGTCAAGGGACGCGCTTTTTTCTGCCAGGTTCGGGAACAGACTGTTGGCAAAGGCCGGATCCAGCATGATGAGCATCATGCAGGTCCCCATGGAACTGGCGATGCAGCAGTCCAGCTGGGAGGCCTCCTGCGGGATGCCGGTGATCTCGCTCAGCAGGCCGCGCAACAACCGGGCTTTGGGATGCACCTTTTCCTGCAGGAAAGGATCCACAAAGCCCGCCGGCGAAAAAAACTCCCGTGCCAGCACCCGCACATGCCAGCTGCGCGGCCCGTGCAGATGGGCCAGCAGCTCGTCCAGCGTACGCGAAAGCTTTTCGCGCGCCGTGCCCTCCGCCAGGATCTGGCGCAGGCGCTCCAGCGTGAAGAGACGGTCATGGGCCTCGGCCAGCACGGCCGCATACAGCCCTTCGCGGCTGCCGAAATGATAATTGACCGCCGCCATATTCACATGGGCCCGTTCACAGACCTGTTTGCTGGTCATGTTGGCATAGCCGCACTCGGCCGCCAGCTGCCCTGCCGATTCCAGTATCCGGGCCCGGGTCAGATCCCCGTCACCGCGCTTGCCGCGCTCGTGCCCCCCGTGGGAAATACTGCCCATTACCGCCTCATAGTGCTAAAGTTCCATTATCCAATCAAGAATATTTCCTGCCATGTTCAAAAAACGTTAACAAATTAAAATTCAAATTTCAATTATTTTTCTTACCGCCGGGATCAGCATCGCGGCGTGGCAAACGGATAAAAAGAAGGCCCCGCGGCATGGTGCCGCAGGGCCTTCCAGAACGTCAGCGCTGGATGCGCCGCCGTACGGCTTCGGCCTCCAGACCATGCAGATGGTGCACGCGTATCAGGTAACACAGGGCCCCGAAGCCCAGGGCCACGATATAGGAGATCCAGAAGCCCGCAGGCCCCATGGCCGGGACGATCCAGTCCGTACGGGCCAGCGTGAAGCCCAGGGGCAGGCCGATGATCCAGTAGGAGGTGAAGCAGACCAGCGAGATGATGCGGGTATCGTTGTAGGCACGCAGGATGCCGATACTGATGGTCTGCAGGGCGTCCACCAGCTGGTAGCAGGAACCGAGCAGCAGCAGGCTCATGGCCAGGGCCGTCACGGCGGGATCGTCGTTATAGATGTGCACGATCTGCTCGCGGAACAGGGCCGTGCAGGCCGCGATGATCAGCGAGGAGACCGCGCCCATGCACAGGGCCGTGCGGGCCGAAAGACGGGCCCGGCCCAGACGCCCGGCCCCCACGCTCTGCCCCACCCGGATGGCCGCCGTGATGTTCAGCGACAGGGGCAGCATGAAGACCATCCCGGCAAAGTTCATGGCGATCTGGTGCCCGGCCACGATGACCTTGCCCAGCGGTGCCAGCAGCAGTGCGGAAAGTGCGAACAGCGAGACCTCGAAGAACACGGCCAGCGCACCGGGCAGGCCGATGCGCAGGATGCGCCAGATCAGGGGAAAGTCGAAACGGCACGGCACCGGCTCGGGCGTATAGGGAGCGGCCAGGGGACTGGCGTCATCACGGGCGCGGGCCTCGCAGCCGCAGGCAGGGGCCGTGCGCGGCAGCAGCAGGGGCAGGAACAGGGGATGCAGATCCCGGTACTGGGCATCCCGGCGCACGTAGTAGATCATGCAGGCGGCCATGAACCAGTAACACAGGGCGGTGGCCACGCCGCAGCCCACGGCCCCCAGCTGGGGCAGGCCCAGCTTGCCGTAGATGAGCACATAGTTGCAGGGCACGTTGAGCGCCAGCCCCAGGATGCCGATGATCATGGCCGGGCGCGTGCGGGCATAGCCTTCCAGAAAGCTGCGCACATTGACGAACAGCATGAAGCCCGGCAGGCCCCAGAGCATGGCGCGCAAGTAGCCGCCGCCCAGGCGGGAAAGTTCCTCATCCAGCCCGAAGGACTGCAAATGCCAGGAGATGACGTAAAAGGCGGTCATCAGGATGGCGCTGATGACCAGCGTGAGCCAGATGCCCTGCCGCAGCAGGTGCGGGGTGCGCGAACGCTGCCCGCCGCCCACCAGATGGGCGCTCATGGCCGGCAGGGAAAGCAGGCAGCCGATGCCCAGCAGGGAAAGAGGGTTCCAGATGGAACCGGCCACCGCCACGGCAGCCATGTCCGCCGTGCTGGCCTGACCGGTCATGGCCGTGTCTACGAAGTTCATGCCCATCTGTGACATCTGGGCCACAAATACAGGGAGGCCCAGAGCAACAAAGCGCCGGGCCTCGGACAAAGAAAAGAACTGGTTCTGCATGGTCTCCCATCCGCAGCCGGAAATATCCGGTTACAAGACAAGCCCTTATGCCGGGCCGGAGGCAGGCGGGGCATCCTGCCGGCACAGCCGTGGCAGGGTACGGTCCGCGCCCCTCCTATACCTGCTCCCCCCTTGAATGACAAGCCCGCGCCATACCGGGAAATACCTTCCCGAAAAGCCGCCCGCTTTTTCTTTGCCGGCACGGCCCGCAATGCCCCTGTCCTGCCGTGGCGGCACATGTTCCGTCATGGCAGGCACGTCCGTGAAGATGGGCCTTCAGCCACGCAAAAAAGGAGAGGCCTTGCCATGCCTCCCCTTCCCCGCGTGCGTATCCGGCTAAAATCCATCGCTCCCGCTCAGCGGCGGATGCGCTGGCGCACGGCCTCCGCATCCAGCCGGTGCAAGCGGCCCATGCGCAAACGGTACAGGCTGAAGCTCACCCACAGGGCCAGGCCGTAACCTATCCAGAAGCCGGTGGCGCCCATGGCGGGCACCAGCCAGTCCGTCCGGGCCAGGGGCCAGCCCGTGCCCAGCCCCACGATCCAGTAGGAGAACAGGCAGACGCCCAGGATGTAGCGGGTATCGTTGTAGGCGCGCAGCACACCGATGCTCACCGTCTGCAACGATTCCGGGATCTGGTTGACGGCGGCGAAGACCAGCAGGCCCACGGCCAGCCCCAGCACGGCGGGGTCCGAGTTGTAGATCTGGGCGATCTGCGGCCGCAGGCACAGGGTGGCCGTCATGGTCAGCAGGGCCAGGCCCAGCCCCAGGCACAGGGCCGTGCGGGCCGAAAGGCGGGCCCGTTCCAGACGCCCGGCCCCCAGGTTCTGCCCCACCCGGATGGCCACGGTGATGTTCAGCGACAGGGGCAGCATGTAGACGATGCTGGAAAAGTTCATGGCGATCTGGTGCCCGGCCACCACCACCTTGCCCAGCGGTGCCAGCAGCAGGGCCGTGACCGCGAACAGCGATGCCTCGAAACAGGCAGCCAGCGCACCGGGCAGGCCGATGCGGAAGATGCGCCAGACCAGCGGCCAGTCCACCCGCCGGACCTCGCCGCCCTCCCCTGCCGTACGCGGCAGCAGCAGGGGCAGGAACAGCGGCCCCAGCTTGCGGCAGCGTGCCTCGCGCCGGGCATACAGGGCCAGGGTCAGGCCCATGAACCAGTAGCACAGGGCGGTGGCAACGCCGCAGCCCACAGCCCCCAGCTGGGGCAGGCCCAGCTTGCCGTAGATGAGCACATAGTTGCAGGGCACGTTGAGCGCCAGCCCCAGCAGGCCCACGAGCATGGCCGGACGCGTGCGGGCATAGCCTTCCAGAAAGCCGCGTACGTTCACGAACAGCATCATGCCCGGCAGGCCGAAGAGCATGGCCCGCAGATACCCGGCCGCCAGCGGCGCCAGCTCGGCATCCAGGCCGAACAGCTCCAGATGGAGGGAAAGGAAGGCGAACACGCCCATAAGCACCAGCGACAGCAGGCTCGAAAGCCAGAGGCCCTGCCGCAGCAGATGCGGGGTGCGCTGCTGTTCGCCGCCGCCCACCAGATGGGCCATCATGGCGGGTAGGGACAAAAGGCAGCCCATGCCCAGCAGGGAAACCGGCACCCAGATGGAGCCCGAGACGGCCACGGCGGCTATGTCCGCCGTACTGGCCTGGCCGGTCATGGCCGTGTCCACGAAATTCATGCCCATCTGGGCGATCTGCGTCACCAGCACGGGCAGGCCCAGCGCCAGGAAGCGGCGGGCCTCATTGAGGGAAAAGAATCTGTTCTTGGTCATCATGTTCTGTGTTGGAGGCAAAAACAGGGCCGTTCCCTGCGGAACGGCCCTGAAAAGGCCCCGGCGGCATGACCGCACGAGGCCCCCGGATACGTACGAACAGGCCTGATGCGGCCCTGCTTTACAGGAAGAGCCCCGCCTCGGGCAGGCGCAGGCCCTGCATCTTCGCCGCGGTCTCCACCAGACGGGCGATGGCCTGACGGCCCGTTTCGCCCAGGTCACGGCTGTACTCGGTGACGAAGGTCTTGATGTGGGCCGAGGTCACGCTCTCGGCCAGCTCCTGCGCGTGTTCGCGGATGAATTCCGCCGAGGCGCGCGGGTTGGCATTGGCATAGTCCACGCTGGCCGTGATGGCCGCTTCGATGGCGCGGGCCAGCTCCACGGGCACGTCGCGGCGCACGGCGATGGCGCCCAGCGGCAGGGGCGCATGATAGGTGGCTTCCCACCACTGCCCCAGGTCCAGCAGCTTCACCAGGCCGCGGTCGGCATAGGTGAAACGGCCTTCATGGATGATGACGCCCATGTCCGCCTCGCCGGTGAGCACCGCATCCATGACATCGCTGAAGAGCATCTCTTCGCGCGGGCCCTGGAAGCCGCCGTGCAGGGTCAGCAGCAGGTTGGCCGTGGTCATGAGGCCCGGCACGGCCACGCGGGCCGTTTTCCATTTTTCTTCGGGCAGGTCCTCGCGGGCCACCACCAGCGGGCCGCAGCCCCAGCCCAGGGCGGCGCCCGAGGCCATGATGGCATAATCGTCCATGATGTAGGGCACCACGCCCAGCGAAAGTTTGGTCACCGGCAGCTTCTTCTGCCGGGCAAGGGCATTGAGCTCCTCCACGTCGGCCATGTGCGGCGTGAAGTGCGCCGGGGACGGCACCAGATGGTGCAGCAGGGCATGGAAGATATAGGTATCATTGGGACAGGGCGAAAGGCCCAGCGTCATGTTCTCCGCCACGGGACACCTCTCTTTGTTTGATCCGGCGTAACAGTTTGACAGGCAGCGAGACTGGAACATATACTGCGCTGTTCCGGCCTTCGGCCAATCATCATTTGAGGATAACCATTATGCTGGATGCTTCCTATTACGCAAGCCTCGGGCTTGCCGACGTTCTGGACAAGGTCCTTGCCGGCCAGCGCCTGAGCGCCGAAGACGGCATGGCGCTTTTCGCCTGCCCCGATATCACCGCCGTGGGCGCTCTGGCCCACCACGCGCGTTGCCGCATGCACGGGGACAAGACCTCGTATGTGGTCAACCGCCAAATAAATTATACCAATGTCTGCGTCAACGGCTGCGTGTTCTGCGCCTTCCGCCGCGACCGCGAAGAAGACCAGGGGGCCTTCTGCCTGAGCACCGAGGAAGTGCTGGAGCGTCTGCGCGCCGCTGACGCCACGCCCCTGCATCTGGACGAGCTGCACATCGTGGGCGGCTGCCATCCCACCCGTCCTTTCCAGTGGTTCCTGGACACCCTGCGCGCCGCGCGCGAGCTCAATCCCGACCTGCTCATCAAGGCCTTCACCCCGGTGGAGATCGCCCACTTCGCCAAGATGGAAGGCTGCTCCACCCTCGAAGTGCTGCAGCGCCTCAAGGAAGCCGGCCTGGTCATGATGCCCGGCGGCGGCGCCGAGATCTTCGACGAGGGCCTGCGCGCCCAGATCTGCCCCCACAAGGCCGGTTCCGCCGAGTGGCTGCGAATCTCCGGCGAGGCCCACAGCCTGGGCATCAAGACCAACTGCACCATGCTCTACGGTCATCTGGAGACCTACGCCATGCGCGTGGACCATCTCTGCCGCCTGCGCGAACAGCAGGACAAGAGCGGCGGTTTCACCTGCTTCATCCCCCTGCCCTTCCTGACCGAGAACAGCAAGCTCAAGCTGCCTGAAGAAAAGCTCGGCCCCGTGCGCGGTCTCGACCAGCTGCGCACCGTGGCCGTCTCGCGCCTGATGCTGGACAACATCCCCCACATCAAGGCCTACTGGATCATGATGGGCACCAAGCTGGCCCAGACGGCCCTCTGGTACGGCGCCGACGACCTGGACGGCACCGTGGTGGAAGAGCATATCGGCCATATGGCCGGTGCCGGTTCCGCCCAGGGCCTGACCCTCAAGGAACTGGAATTCATGATCCGTGAAGCGGGCTTCACGCCCGTGCGGCGCAACGCCATCTTCAATACCGTCCAGACCGAGGAGGCCCGCGCATGAGCGACCAGCAGTTCCGTCCGGCGCACAGCGCCTTTGACGAAAGCCCCGAAGTGAAGGAGGCCGCGGCCCTTTCCCTGGCCGGGAAGCGCCTGGACCGCGCCGCCGCCGAAGCCCTGTATTACGGCGCCTCTCTGCACACGCTGGCCCAGCTGGCCCACGCCATGCGCCTGCGCCTGCATCCCGAGCCCATCGTCACCTATGTGGGCGACCGCAACATCAACTATTCCAACGTCTGCGTCTGCGCCTGCCGCTTCTGCGCCTTCTTCCGCGCGCCCGAATCCGGCGAAGGCTACGTCATCACCCGCGAGGAGATGGCCCGGAAGATCGACGAGACCCTGCGCCTGGGCGGCACCCAGATCCTGCTGCAGGGCGGGCACCATCCCGACCTGCCCCTGGAATGGTACGAAGACCTGCTGCGCTGGATGCGTGCCACCTGGCCCAGCCTGCACATCCATGCCTTCTCCCCGCCGGAGATCTTCTTCTGGTCGCAGAAGTTCGGTCTGAGCGTGGACGAGGTCATCTCCCGCCTCAAGGCCGCCGGTCTGGACTCCATCCCCGGCGGCGGCGCCGAGATCCTCCAGAACGATGTCCGCGCCCAGGTCTCGCCCAACAAGTGCAGCGCGGACCAGTGGCTCTACGTCATGGAACGCGCCCACAACCTGGGCATGCGCACCACCGCCACCATGATGTTCGGCCATGAGGAAGAGCCCCGCCACCGTCTGGACCACCTCTTCGCCGTGCGCGAGGTACAGGACAGGACCCACGGCTTCACCGCCTTCATCCCCTGGACCTTCCAGCCCGCCCATACCCGCATCAACGTGACGGCCCCCCTGCCCGCGCCCGCCTATCTGCGCCTGCTGGCCGTGTCGCGCCTGGTGCTGGACAATATCCCCAACATCCAGTCCTCCTGGGTGACCATGGGGCCCGAAGTGGCCCAGCTGGCCCTCTTCTACGGTGCCAACGACTTCGGCTCGCTCATGATCGAGGAGAACGTGGTGGCCGCCGCCGGCGTGTCCTACCACCTGACCCGTCATGAGATCCACAAGATCATCCGTGCCGCCGGCTTCACCCCCGTGCAGCGCACCATGAACTACACCCCTGTGGATCCTCAGCTCGAAGACTAGCTGACCATAAAAAGATGATGCGAGGGGGAGGCCCCCCTTTTGTGAACAAAAGGTGCGGCCTCCCCCTCGCGCTCCCCCTCCACGCCAAAAAACTTTGCCCGGATCTGTCCTTTTCCCGCAGGCTCGGACATCGTGTATTGGTGTGAAAAACGGGAAAAAAGCCCAGCAGGTTCTGCCGGTCCACCAGTGCGGCGGGCGTAGGATATGCCCTCAGGTACCGGGAGATCCCCGCAGACAAAAAGATACGGAAAAGCGGACATGGCCGTGATGGTCATGTCCGCTTTTTTTGCCGGCAGCATTCCGTCAGCGGAAGCTCTGCCGCGACACGGCGTGTCTTCCGCGCCTGCAACGACGAAGCGCTGCCGGGGCACTGGGAAGGACTCCTTTTCCGGACCGGCTGAAAGGACATGCTGCCGCTTTCAGCCGGAACCCAGCCTTGCGTGGGCCTTTTGGGGAAAAGGAGACCAGGGAGAGCCATCGGCCCGCAGGGTGCCACCGGATACCGGCCCTCAGGACGTATGCCGCGACGGGGAGGAGGATCCGTCGCTGCGCAGGAGACTCCGGTACCGGCAGCAGGGACAATGGCCCCCTGTCTCACATTGTTTCTTTAGATCTCGCTTTCCGGGATACCGCAGGCCCGGGCCACGCCCGCACCGTAGGCGGGGTCGGCCTTGGCGCAATGACGGATATGGCGCAGCTTGATCTCGCGGGGCGCGTCGCCCAGGGCGCGGGCCGTATTGCCGAACAGCTCTTCCTGCTGTTCCGGCGTCATCACGCGGAACAGCTTGCCGGGCTGCTCGAAGTAGTCGGCATCATCGCAGGGATAGTCCCAGCGGTCCGCATCGCCGCTGATCTTCAGGGGCGGCTCGCTGAAGTCGGGCTGTTCCTGCCAGGCACCCGTGCTGTTGGGCTCATAGCTGGTATAACTGCCGTAGTTGCCGTCCACCCGCATGGCGCCGTCCCGGTGGAAGCTGTGGTAGGGACAGCGGGGACGGTTCACCGGGATCATGTTGTGGTTGACCCCCAGGCGGTAACGCTGGGCATCTCCATAGGAGAACAGACGGCCCTGCAGCATCTTGTCGGGCGAGACGCCGATGCCGGGCACCAGATTGGCGGGATTGAAAGCCGCCTGCTCCACCTCGGCAAAGTAGTTCTCGGGATTGCGGTTCAGTTCCAGCACGCCCACTTCGATGAGGGGATAATCCTTGTGGTACCAGACCTTGGTCAGGTCAAAGGGATGATAGGGCAGCTTTTCGGCGTCCTCCTCGGGCATGATCTGGAAATACAGGGTCCAGCGGGGGAAGTCGCCCTTTTCGATATGCTCGTACAGATCGCGCTGGTGGCTGTCCCGGTCACGGCCGATGAGTTCCTGCGCCTCGGCATCGGTGAGGTTCTTGATGCCCTGCTGGGTCTTGAAATGGAACTTGACCCAGAAGCGCTTGTTCTCCGCATTGATGAGGCTGTAGGTGTGGCTGCCGAAACCGTGCATGTGGCGGTACGACGCCGGGATGCCGCGATCGCTCATGACCACGGTGATCTGGTGCAGGGCTTCGGGCAGCAGGGTCCAGAAGTCCCAGTTGTCCGTGGCGCTGTGCATGTTGGTGCGCGGGTTGCGCTTGACCACATGGTTCAGGTCGGGGAACTTGAGCGGGTCACGCAGGAAAAAGACCGGCGTGTTGTTGCCCACCATGTCCCAGTTGCCCTGGTCCGTGTAGAATTTGACGGCAAAGCCGCGGATGTCGCGTTCCGCGTCCGCTGCGCCGCGCTCGCCGGCCACAGTGGAGAAACGGACGAAGACTTCGGTCTGCTTGCCGACCTCGGCAAAGAGCGAGGCCTTGGTATACTGAGTGACGTCATGCGTCACCGTGAACGTCCCGTAAGCACCGGAGCCCTTGGCGTGCATGCGCCGCTCCGGGATGACCTCACGGTCGAAATGGGCCAGTTTTTCCTGGAACCAGACATCCTGCATCAGCATGGGGCCGCGCGGACCGGCAGTCAGGGCATGATTGTTATTGGCTACCGGCGCACCGGCACTGGTGGTCAGGCGGTCATTTTTATCAGTCATATGCTTTCTCCTTGGTTTGCGCACCTGGTTGGTGCAGTGACAGCCTCCCCCCAGGAGGTATCGCAAGGAAAGAAATGCCATGACCGGCAACTTTTGTAAATAGGAATTATTACTATTTAGTTATTTTCTTACTTTTTCCGCCGGATCTCCCTCGGGCAGCGGGCAGCCGCCCGCATGTCACGCCGCACGCCACGCGGGCCAGTGCCCCGCACGCAGGACTAGTGCTGCAACACCAGCAGGCCGATGCGGGCCAGACGTCCGTCTTCACTGCCGTGGGCACCGCCGACCCCGATACCGCCCACCACCACATTTTCCAGGATGACGGGGATACCGCCTTCCATAAGGGAGAAATTGGGGTCGAGATAACGGATGTCCGAGGGGATGGAGCCGTCCCGTATGCCACGGGCTATGGCGACCGTCTCGCGCTTCTGGGAGGCCGCCGTGTAGGCTTTTTTGTAACTGGCGTTGAGCGTATGCACACCGGCGTGATGGTCGCGCAGCACCGCCAGTATCTGGCCGGAGCGGTCCACCACGGTCACGGTGACGGCATGCCCGCTCTCGCGGGCCTCATGCATGACCACCTCGACCATGGCCTGGGCCTGTTCACCCGTCAGGACAGGCTCACGCACGATGGCGCCCGCGGTCTCGTTTTCCAGTGCTGCAGCCATGACCGGAATCCCCCCAAGCAGCGTACCTGCCAGCAATACGAGAAAAAAACGTTTGAACATGACTCACCTGCTTTTTTCCATCATATACAGGAAGGCCAAGGGACGTCAAAACGCCTGCCCCCGCCCTTTCCTTTTTGGCGGCGGCCTGTTATGCAGCATTCCGGGATGCGTCCGCACGGGTGCCTCCCTTCCCACTGCCCCCGGACAGCCCACCAAGAAACGGCCGCTCTGCGGCCAGGAGGAATGCCATGTCCAGTGAACCCGGTCTGCCCGCTGATGCCCTGCGCATGGGCCGTATCGGCTACCTCAACGTCCTGCCCATCTATCATCCCCTGGAAGCGGGCATCATCCCCCACGATTTCGAGATCATCTCCGGGCCGCCCGCCGTCCTCAACAACATGATGGCCCGGGGCGAGCTGCACATCTCCTCCAATTCCTGTTTCGAATACGCCATGCGCCCCGAGCGCTACCATTTGGTGGAGGATCTTTCCATCGGCTCCCACGGCAATGTCATGAGCGTGCTGCTCATGTCCCGCCGCCCTGTGGAACAGCTGGGCGGCCAGACCATCCTCATCAGCGGCGAGACCCACACCTCCGTGGCCCTGCTGCGCCTGCTCATGAAGGACCACTACCACTGCGACGTGAACTACGTCACCGGCGCCGTCACGCCCACCCTGGGCACGGACAGGGCCCCCGAAGCCTTCCTGGCCATCGGGGACGAAGCCCTGCGCCTGCGCAACCATCCTGACTATCCCTACCGTCTCGACCTGGCCGATGCCTGGGTGGAATGGACCGGCCTGCCCTTCATCTTCGGGGTCTGGGTGGTCAGCCACGACGCCGTGCAGAAAAAGCTTTTCCACAGCGACCCCGGCGCGCTCATGCGTCAGGGCCGTGACTGGGGCCTCTCCCATATGGATGTCATCCTCGACCTCACCGGCCACGGTTGCCCCCTGTCCCGCGAGGAACTGACCGTCTATTACAACGAAGGCCTGACCTTCAGCCTGGGAGAACGCGAACTGCAGGGCCTCAGCCTCTTCTACCGCAAGCTGGCCGACGCCCGCATGATCCCCGGCGTGCCTCCCCTGCGCTTCTTCCACATGTAAGCAAGTTTTTTGGGGGAAGGAGGGACCTTGCCCTGCTGTCGATGCCCGTAGCTCCCTTCGTCGCAACGGGCACGGCCTGCGGCCGCCTTCGGTCGCCGGCTTGCGCGCAAAGGTCCCTCCTTCCCCCAAGCCCCCATCCTCCTCCCAACGCGCTTTATGCAGGAGGATGGACTCCCCGGTACGACGCCGGACAGCCCCCATTGCCGGTCCCCCGGCAAAAATGGCCAAGACAAGCACGGCTCTCTGACAAAGAGGCCTGCGCCCAAAACAAAAACGCGGAAGGCACTCTGCCCTCCGCGTTTTTGTTTTATACCGGACATCCGTTCAAAGGTACGCTGCGCACGCACGGCACGCCATACGCACCAAAAACAGGAAGAGGAAGGCACAATGCCTTCCTCTTCCTGTTTTCCCGGTCCACGGGCCGTTGTCCGCTCCCCACCGTCCAGCGGCGGGGACCAGCGGCCCCACCTAAAAAAAGTTTTTTGGAAGGGGGTGCGGGGGAGAACCTTTTGTCCACAAAAGGTTTCCCCCGCTCAAATCCCCCCTACTATCAGCTTATTGCGGTGCAGCGGCACTGCTGTCCTTGTCGCTCTTGCCGGCGCGCAGGCTGAGATACAGCGGCTGGGCCGTGGCGCGACCGGAAAAGATCTCTTCCACGGAAGCGGCCAAGGCATGGGGCAGGACTTCGTCCACATGGTCCACGAAGACGATCTCCAGATCTTCCAGCACCTCGGCGGGCACTTCCTTGAGATCCTTTTCGTTGTCATGCGGCATGAGGACCTTCTTGATGCCGCTGCGGCGGGCAGCCAGCAGCTTTTCCCGCAGGCCGCCGATGGGCAGCACGCGGCCGCGCAGGGAGATCTCGCCGGTCATGGCCACATCGTTGCGCACCGGGATGCCCAGCAGGGCCGAGGTGATGGACGTGGCCAGGGTGATGCCGGCCGAGGGGCCGTCCTTGGGCGTGGCGCCGTCGGGCACATGCACATGGATGTCCACCTTGCGGTGGAAACGCGGGTCAAGGCCCAGGATCTCGGCGCGGGAACGCACATAGGTCAGGGCCGCACGGGCGGACTCGGTCATCACGTCGCCCAGCTGGCCGGTGATGACCACCTGCCCGGAACCGGACATGAGGCTGGTCTCCACCATCAGGATCTCGCCGCCGCGCTGGTTGTAGGCCAGACCGGCGCAGACGCCCACCTGGGACTCGCTCTCGCGCTCCTCGTGGCGATACTTCTTGACGCCGAGGAAGGAAGCCAGGTTCTGGCGGGAGATGCTCACGCACTTGTCCAGATCGTTGTCCTCCACCAGACGGATGGCGGTCTTGCGGCACAGGGCGGCGATCTCGCGCTCCAGATTGCGCACGCCCGCTTCACGGGTGTAGGAACGGATGATCTCCAGGATGGCGCCGTCGGACAGCGCGATGTTCTCCGGCTTCAGGCCGTGTTCCTTCACCTGGCGCGGCAGCAGGAAGTTGCGGGCGATCTGGCGCTTTTCCGTCTCCAGATAGCTGTTGAGCTCGATGATCTCCATGCGGTCCAGCAGCGGTGCCGGGATGGTATCCAGCGAGTTGGCCGTGGTGATGAAGAACACCTTGGAGAGGTCGTACTCCAGATCCAGATAATGGTCCATGAAGGTGTTGTTCTGTTCCGGGTCCAGCACTTCCAGCAGGGCCGAGGCCGGGTCGCCCCGGAAGTCCGAGGTCATCTTGTCGATCTCGTCCAGGCAGAACAGGGGGTTGCTGCTCTTTACCCGTTTCAGGGACTGGATGATCTTGCCGGGCAGGGCGCCCACATAGGTACGGCGATGCCCGCGGATCTCGGCCTCGTCACGCACGCCGCCCAGGGAAAGGCGCACGTATTCGCGTCCCGTGGCCCGGGCCACGCTCTTGGCCAGCGAGGTCTTGCCCACGCCTGGCGGGCCCACGAAGCAGAGGATGGGACCGCGCAGGCCGTTGGAGAGCTTCTGCACGGCCAGATATTCCAGGATGCGGTCCTTGGGCTTTTCCAGACCGAAGTGGTCGCCTTCAAGGATGGCACGGGCCTTTTCGATGTCGATATTGATCTCTTTGAGGTCGTTCCAGGGCAGATCCAGCAGCCAGTCCACATAATTGCGCACCACGGTGTATTCCGCGGCCGAGGGCGGCATGCTGCGCAGCTTGCGCAGTTCGGACTGGCAGCGCTCGCGGGCTTCCTGCGGCATGTTGCGGCCTTCGAGCTTCTTTTCCAGCTCGTCCACTTCCGCCTGGGGATCGTCCTCGCGGCCCATCTCCTTGTTGATGGCCTTGAGCTGCTCGCTAAGGTAGTACTCGCGCTGGTTGCGCTCCATCTGCACCTTGACGCGGTTCTTGATGCGCTTTTCCACCGAGGCCAGGGCCACTTCGCCCTGCAAAAGCTCGTACACGCGCTCCAGGCGCTCGGTGACGTCGGCGATCTCCAGCACTTCCTGCTTCTTGCGGTAATCCACCTTGAGGTGGGGCACCACGGCGTCGGCCAGCGGCCCCGCATCGCGCAGGGCCATGATGGACATGAGCGCTTCCTGGGTCAGCTTCTTGTTGTTCTTGGCGTACTCTTCCAGCGCTTCCTGCACGGTACGCACCAGGGCCTCGCGCTCTTCGGGGCGGCTCTCGCTTTCCGGCACGGTGCAGAGCATGGCCATCAGGCAGTTGTCCTCTTCGCGCAGCTCCGTCCAGCGGGCACGGTGCAGGCCTTCGAACAGCACCTTGATGGTGCCGTCGGGCAGGCGCAGCATCTGCAGGACCTTGCAGACGACCCCCACGGGGCTCAGATCATCGGCGCCGGGCTTCTCCACATCGGGCTCGCGCTGGGCCACCAGGAACATCTGCTTGTTGTAGCCGGACTGGGCCAGTTCGATGGCCTTGATGGAGGCTTCGCGCCCCACGAAAAGCGGCATGATGGTACGCGGCAGCATGACCACTTCGCGCAGGGGCATGACCGGCAGCTCGGCAAAAAAGCGCGCTTCGCGCTGGAATTCGGACATAGTGAACCTCGTAAAAGGGCCGCGCGGGCGGCCCGCTCAGCCGTCGGGACGGCCGGGCCGGATGGCCCCGTATATCGTTGAAAGGGGAAGGATCCCTTCTGCCTGCGGCAAAAGCGGATGCTTCCCCCCTTTCAGATCTTGTGACAGCCTGCCCGGGGGCAGGCCCCGGCAAGGTGCGACCGGCAGCAGCAGGCGGGAGCGTCTCCACGCCGTGCGACCATGCCGGAAGCCGGGCTAGTTCAGGCTGGTATCGGCAGCAGCGCCTTCGGCGCTTTCGTCATACAGCAGCACCGGCTCCTTGCCCTTTTCGATGACGGCCCGGTTGATGAGGCATTCCTTGACACCGGGCATGGAGGGCAGGCGGAACATGATGTCCAGCATGGTGCGCTCCATGACGTTGCGCAGGCCGCGCGCGCCGGTCTTGCGCTCGATGGCCCGGGCCGCGATGGCCTTGAGGGCATTGGGCGTGAAGCGCAGCTGCACGTGGTCCAGTTCGAACAGCTTCTGGTACTGGCGCACCAGGGCGTTCTTGGGCTCGGTCAGGATACGCACCAGATCGGCCTCGTCCAGATCGTCCACATGGGTGATGATCGGGATACGGCCCACGAATTCGGGGATCAGACCGAACTTGACCAGGTCCTGGGGCTGGATCTTTTCCAGCAGCTCGCCCAGGGGCATCTCCTTCTTGGAGCAGACCTGGGCGCCGAAGCCCATGGAGCTGCCGCTCATGCGGGAGCCCACGATCTTGTCCAGGCCCACGAAGGCACCGCCCACGATGAACAGGATATTGCTGGTATCCATGCGGATGAATTCCTGCTGGGGATGCTTGCGGCCGCCCTTGGGCGGGATGTTGGCCTCGGTACCTTCGATGATCTTGAGCAGGGCCTGCTGCACGCCTTCACCGGACACGTCACGGGTGATGGAGGGGCCGTCGCTCTTGCGGGAGATCTTGTCGATCTCGTCGATGTAGATGATGCCCTTGCTGGCGGCTTCGATGTCGTAGTCGGCATTCTGCAGCAGCTGCACCAGGATGTTCTCCACATCCTCGCCCACGTAACCGGCTTCGGTCAGGGTCGTGGCGTCGGCGATGGCAAAGGGCACGCGCAGCACCTTGGCCAGGGTCTTGGCCAGCAGGGTCTTGCCGCTGCCGGAGGGACCCACCAGCAGGATGTTGCTCTTTTCCAGTTCCACGTCATCGCCCAGGGCATCGGCGAAGAAGACGCGCTTGTAGTGGTTGTGCACGGCCACGGAGAGGATCTTCTTGGCCTCGGTCTGGCCGATGACGTATTCATCCAGGCGGGCCTTGATCTCCTGCGGCGAGAGCAGGCGCTCGTCGGCCTCCTCCACCTGCTGCTGGACCTTGTCGCGGGCGATGATGTCACCGCAGGCGCGCACGCAGTTGTCGCAGATGCAGGCGTTGTCCTGCACGATAAGGTTGTTCACCTCCAGCTCGCTGCGTCCGCAGAAGGAGCAGCGCAGCGGTTCCTGTCCGGAATTCTTGCTGTTGGACATAGACTAGTTTTTCTCCGTCATATCGCTGCGCGATACCAGTACCCGGTCGATGATGCCGAATTCGAGGGCCTGTTCGGGGGTGAGGAAATTGTCGCGTTCCGTGGCCCGGACCACCTCGTCGTAGCTCTTACCGGTGTTCTCGGCCAGCATGGTGTTCAGGCGTTCCTTGATGCGCAGCATCTCGCGGGCGTGGATGTCCACATCCGTGGCCTGGCCCTGGAAGCCGCCCAGCGGCTGGTGGATCATGATCTGGCTGTTGGGCAGTGCGTAGCGCATGCCCTTCTGCCCGGCAGCCAGCAAAAATGCCCCCATGCTGGCGGCCCGGCCCATGCACACCGTGCTGACGGGCGCGGTGATGTAACGCATGGTGTCGTAGATGGCCAGACCGGCGGTCACGGAGCCGCCGGGAGAATTGATGTACAGGTTGATCTCCTTCTCCGGATCCTGGGATTCCAGGAACAGGAGCTGGGCGCAGACAAGGGAGGCCACAGTGTCGTTCACTTCGCTGCTCAGCAGGATGATGCGATCCTTGAGCAGGCGGGAATAAATATCGTAGGCACGTTCGGAACGGCCCGTGGTTTCGATGACCATGGGGACGAGGGACATGAAAACCTCTCTGTGAGTTAAACCGTATAAATTCGACGCCGCCGCGACGGGAGAACCGCCGCGGCGTACGTCAAAAGCGGACGACGAAGCGTCGCCGGAAAGGTGCGGGAAACATCTGCACCATGGTGCAGACATCGCTCGCTTTAGTTGTTTTCTTCAGTCTTTTCAGCAGCCTTGGGCTCCACTTCCTTCACCTGGGCCTTGGCGTAGATGGCGTCCATGGCCTTGTCGGCCAGGATGCGGTCACGCAGGGTGAAGATCATGCCGCTCTTTTCATAGGCTTCGCGAACCTGCTTGAAGTCTTCGCCGCTGCGCATGCACAGCTGGTAGAGCTGGGCATTGACTTCCTGCTCGTTCACATCCAGGCCTTCCTTCTTGGCGATGGCCAGCAGCAGCACCTGCATGCGGGTGATCTCTTCGGCCTGGGGCTGGACTTCCTTCAGCAGTTCTTCTTCGGTCTTGCCCAGGGAATCCAGGCTCTTGCCCTGGCGTTCCATGCGGGCGCGCATGTCGGCCAGCAGGGTGCGGGCCTGCACGTCCACCATGCTGGGCGGCAGTTCGAATTCCACCATCTTCACCAGCTTGTCCAGCATGGACTTCTGGGCGGAACCCTTGTTCAGGTTGTAGCGGCTGGAGCGGTAGCTTTCGCGGATGCCGGCCTTGAGCTTTTCCACGTTTTCCACGCCCACGGCCTTGGCCAGTTCGTCATCCACGGCGGGCAGCTGACGTTCCTTAATGGCATGCACCTTGACCTTCATGGTCACGGTCTTGCCGGCCAGGTCCTTGGCCAGGAAATCTTCGGGGAAGGTGATGTCGCCTTCGGCTTCGCAACCCAGCTTGATGGTCTTGACCAGGTTTTCGAAATCTTCCAGGGCCTGCTTTTCGCCCAGGGCCAGATCGAAGCCGTCAGCCTTGATGCCTTCCAGGGGCTGGCCGTTTTCGTAGGCGCAGAAGTCGATGTTGGCCACCTGGCCGTCCACGGCCGGGCCGTCGCCGTCCACGGGCACCAGCTTGGCGCGGTCGCGGCGGATGCGTTCCACAACTTCTTCCACTTCAGCGTCGTCCACGATGGTCTTTTCCTGCTCCACTTCCATGCCTTCGTAGGGGGGCAGATCGAAGGTGGGCAGCACTTCGAACTCGATGCTGTAGTTCATGCCCTTGCCGCGTTCCATGACAGGCTCGCCGTCCACCATGTTGATACCGGAGACGGGGGTCACGTCCAGCTTGGACATCACTTCATTGATGTGCACGTTGACGAGGTCCTGACGGGCCTCTTCATAGATGCGGTCGCGGAAACGCTGTTCGATGACGGAAGCGGGCACCTTGCCCTTGCGGAAACCGTCAATCTGCACAGACGTCTTGTACAGGGCGACAGCACCCATGATGGCGGCTTCCACTTCCTTGGGATCAGTGGTGATGGCAACCTTTTTCTTGACCGGGGACAAATCTTCAACAGTATATTCCACGAGGCGCTCCTTTAACGAAAAGTCTCTTTTTTCCGCCGCGCCCCGGGGATGCCCCGAAGACGACCGCGACCTGGGCCGCACGGCAGTTCTCTGAATGATGATGCGGTGCAGAACACGCATCATCCGGCATGGCGAGCGACTCGCCAGCCACGACAATCGCTTCTCATAGCCCAAAGAAGGGCGGATTTCAAGCGGCTGGACGCCGGTCTCCCGGCAGCTCTCTGCCGTCAAAGATAAGCACGGAAGCGTGCCGGTCAAGATGAAAAGCCGTCCTTTGGCGAAACGGTGAAGAAGGCAGCAGGAGGCGCTCAGGTACAGGCAGAAAGAGGTGAAGGAACAGGGCCGCGGTCTGATGCGGTATGGCCCGTGATGCCACGGCAAGAAGGGATGGACGGACGATACCCCTCGGCAACTCGCCGCAGGCCGGACGGGGAAGGAACATGCAGCAGCATGGCCAGGAAGGACTGCTGCCTGCGCGCTGCCGTGGAGGAATGGAGCTGCGCTGTCTTCCTCTGCGCCGGACAAGGAAGGCTTCCTGCACAACAGCCCTCAAAACAAAGACGTCCCACAGCCATGCCGGGGACGTCCTTGCAAATTCTGGTGCGAGAGACGGGACTTGAACCCGTATGGATAAACCGCTGGATTCTAAGTCCAGTGCGTCTACCAATTCCGCCACTCTCGCAAAGATAACTTTTATACCACAGACACCACTTTCCCGCAAGCCTCGGCCAGCCCTCCCCTCAGTACCGGACAGCAGGAAAAAAGGGAAATGGCAACAGTCCCAGAGGGGCCCGATCTTGCCGCCTGGCGAACTGCCGGGAGGCCTCTCTTCCGGGATGCTTTCCTCCCACTGCAATACATGCGGAGAGGATGGGAGGCGTGGAGGAAAGAGAGAGCTTGGGAAATGAGAAAGGGAGAGTCTTCTCCCCGGATCTCCCCTCCCCCGCTAGCGCAGCAGCAGCCGCTTGCCGTCGGGACGCGCCCCCAGCACTTCACCGATCTCCACGGCCATCTCGCCCCTGGCCTCCAGCCAGTCACGCACCGTGGCCAACTCTTCACCCGGCACGGCCAGCACGATACCGCCCGAGGTCTGGGCATCGAATACGATGCTTTCCACTGCCTCATCCACCGAAGGAGCCACGTCCACGGCAGGAGCGCAGTGGGTGCGGTTGAGATGGCTGCCCGCCGGGATGAGGCCCATGCGGGCATACTCCAGAGCGTGGGGCAGCAGCGGCAGGGCTTCCGTCTGCAATGATACGCAGACGCCCGAGGCCTGCGCCATCTCCAGCAGATGCCCGCCCAGCCCAAAACCGGTGATGTCCGTGGCGGCTGGGATGCGGAAGTGGGCGATGGCCTCCCCGGGGATACGGTTGAGACGTCCGCACCAGCGCTGCAGCAGCGCTTCGCTTTCCTCATGATCGTCCCAGCGTGCCTTGACGCCTGTAGCCAGGATGCCCGTGCCCAGCGGCTTGGTCAGCAGCAGACGCAGGCCCGGCCGCAGCTTGTCATTGGCGGCCACATGATCGGGATCGATGATGCCGGTCACGGCCATGCCGTACTTGAGTTCGTCATCCTGCACCGTATGCCCGCCGGCCAGCACGGCCCCGGCTTCTTCCAGGGCATCCATGCCGCCGCGCAGGATATTGGCCAGGATGTTCTCCGGGTCGTTCTCGGTCAGGCAGGTGGGGAAAAAAGCCACGTTCATGGCACACCAGGGCTGCCCGCCCAGTGCGTAGACATCCGACAGGGCATTGCAGGCCGCGATGCGGCCGAACCAGAAGGCATCGTTGACGATGGGCGCCAGGATGTCCACGGTCTGCACGATGGCCTTGCCCGCCGGCATGCGCACGACCACGGCATCCTCGTTGCGGGCACGCCCGGCGATGACGCGCTGCTCCAGATCCGACGATCCACGGGGCACGAGGCCCCGCAAAAGCTGCTCCAGGGCCCCTGGAGCCATTTTTGCCGCTCAGCCGGCGGCCCGGGCCTTTTCCAGCAACTTCATGATGAACCTCGCTTTGTTGAAAAATGAAAGGATGCCGCACAGGCACAGGCCGTCCATGCCATGAAAGCCCCCCTGCTGGCAAGTCATGACAGAGAAGGGACGACAAAGGTCAGTGGATGGCTGCTTGATAGTATTGAGGGGGCGAGGGGAACTTTTCCTTGCGCCCAAAAGCTTCCCCTCGCCCCCTCAAACTCCTCCCCCACTCCCCTCAAAACGCGCTCATAAAAAACCCAGAAAGACGTGAGGGAGAGATATTCCACCAGGCTGTCCTCCTCTATGGATCTGCCGGCTGCCTCCGGCGTGAGAACCAGGAAGGACAAGGGAACGGGAACGCCTGCAGCGTATGTAAAAAAGGGATAGGGGCTGTCGGTCAGTACAGGCATGTGAGTGCAGAGGCTGCGTTGTCGTGGAGCGCCAAACTTTCCGGACAGCGTGTAGGAATGCAGGCTCCGGGCTGATGCACGGCCGTACGGAGGCGCCGAAAGGGATGGGGATTCCCTCGTCTTGCCGCATATCGGCCGGGCTCCCGGCATGCATACGGAAAGGGGGCCCCCGAAGGGCAGCAAGCCCCCTGCAGGAGGACGTCTTCCTCCCCTGCCAGGCTATTCCCCAAAACGCAAAAAGGCCCCCTTGCGGGGGCCCTTGTATCCTTTTCCCTCGTCCGGCCGGAACCGGACACGGTCATCGGAACTACTCGGCGCTTTCAGCCTTGGCGGGAGCTTCCGTCTTGGCTTCGGGCAGGCGGGTCAGTTCGATGATGGCCATGGGAGCGTTATCGCCCTTGCGGGGCATGGCCAGCTTCATCACGCGGGTGTAACCACCAGGCACACCGGCGAACTGGGGACCAATTTCGTCAAACAGGCGCTTAACCAGAGCGTAGTCGCACAGCACGCGGTAAGCCAGACGGCGGGCGTGCAGGTCGTTGCGCTTGGCCAGGGAGATCAGCGGCTCGACAACGCCGCGGAGTTCCTTGGCTTTCACTTCGGTGGTGCGGATGCGGCCGTGGATAAGCAGCGCCTTGGCGAGATTGTGCAACAGGGCCTTACGGTGCGCAGGCGTCCGCGAAAGTTTTTTGCCGGAATTGCTATGCCTCATTTTGCTGCTTCCTTTTCCAGTCCTGATATTTCTTTTCGAAACCGTCAACCTTCATGCCGAAATCAAGGCCCATGTCGTGCAGGACTTCCTTGATCTCGTCCAGAGATTTACGGCCGAAGTTCTTGGTTTTGAGCATTTCAGCCTCGGAACGCTGCACCAGTTCGCCCACCAGCGCGATGTTGGCACTGCGCAGGCAGTTGGTGGCGCGCACCGAAAGCTCGAGATCGTCGATGCTCTTGAAGAGATGCTCGTTGGTCTCGCCGCTGTCGCTGCTGCCGTGACGCATGTCACCGGACACACGTTCATCGAAGTTGATGAACACCGAGATCTGATCCTTGATGATCTTGGCGCTGTACGCGATGGCATCTTCAGGGGTCAGCGAGCCGTCGGTCCACACTTCGAGAATCAGGCGGTCGTAGTTGGTCATCTGACCCACACGAGCCTGTTCCACAGCGTAGGCGACCTTGCGAACCGGCGAGAAGGAGGAGTCCAGCTTAATCAAACCGATTTCATCGGCCAGACCTTCGTGCATGTCGGCAGGCACATAGCCCTTGCCCATGCGCACTTCAAATTCCATCTCCAGCACCACGTCCTCGGTGAGGGTGGCGATGTGCTGTTCAGGATTGAGCACGGTCACATGCTGATTGGCCTGAATCTGGGCGGCCGTAACAGGCCCTTTGCTGTCAACGCGAAGCGTCAGGCGCTGCGGTTCGTCCGTGTCCATGCGCAGACGCACCTGCTTGATGTTCAGCACCACGTCGGTCACGTCTTCGAGGACGCCGTGGATGGTGGTGAACTCATGCTGCACGCCGGTAATCTTCACAGACACAAAGGCAGCACCCTGCAGGGAGGCAAGCAGCACACGACGCATGGCATTGCCGATGGTGGTGCCGTAACCTCTCTCCAGCGGTTCGCAAACAAACTTGCCGTGCGTGCTGCTGGCCGTGTCTTCGTCGCGCAGGATCTGGTCGGGCTTGACGAGCTCGTTCCAGTTGCGCGCATTGATAAGGCGTTCGCCCTGTTTGATAAGCATGAAGCCCCCGCTTATTTCGAGTAAAGTTCAACGATCAGCTGTTCATTGACCGGGAACTGGATGTCGTCACGCTGCGGCAGAGCCTTCACGGTGCCCTTGAAAGCGGCGCCGTCGGCTTCCAGCCAGGCGGGGCAACCGCGGCGGGCGATGACTTCCTGGGCTTCGGCCAGAACGGGGATCTTGCGGTTCTTTTCGGGCACTTCGATGGTATCGCCCACGCGCACCTGCAGCGAGGGGATGGTCACCTTGTGGCCATTGAGGGTGAAGATGCCGTGACGCACCAGCTGACGGGCCTGGTTACGGGAGTTGGCGAAACCGAGACGGTACACCACGTTGTCCAGGCGGCGTTCCAGGATCACCAGCAGGTTGGTACCGGTGACGCCCTTCTGCATTTCAGCCTTTTCGAAGTATCCGCGGAACTGCTTTTCCAGGATACCGTAGCTGCGGCGGGTCTTCTGCTTCTCGCGCAGCTGGACAGCGTATTCGCTGACTTTCTTACGCGCACGGCCGTGCTGGCCAGGAGCGTAGGGACGGCGATCATAAGCGCACTTGTCGGTAAAGCAGCGGTCGCCCTTCAGGAAGAGCTTGCAGCCCTCGCGACGGCAAATGCGGCATTTGGCTTCAGTATATTTGGCCATTTGAAGAATCCTCTTGCGTTGATTACCACTGCCTCTCGGGCAGCCAACTACACGCGACGGCGCTTAGGCGGCCGGCAACCATTGTGGGGGATGGGCGTAACGTCGCGGATGAAAGCAACCCGGAAGCCAACAGCGGCAATGGCGCGCATGGCGGCTTCACGACCGGAGCCGGGGCCCTTCACATACACACCCACGGTGCGCATGCCGTTGTCCTGAGCCTTGCGGGCGGCAGTTTCGGCAGCAACCTGGGCAGCGAAGGGGGTGGACTTGCGGGAACCCTTGAAACCGCTCTGGCCGGAAGAGGCCCAGCTGATGGCGTTGCCGCGAGTGTCCGTAAAGGTGATGATGGTATTGTTGAACGAAGCCTGGATGTGGGCAATGCCCACGGGCACGTTCTTCTTTTCTCTTTTCTTGACCACTTTCTTGGGTCTGGCCATGATATTACCTCAATCTGGCTAAATTCGCGTGAAAAGGAATGCGCCCTACTTCTTCTTGCCCACCACACCGCGACGGGGACCCTTGCGGGTACGCGCATTGGTGTGGGTGCGCTGACCGTGCACGGGCAGGCCGCGACGGTGACGCAGGCCACGGAAGCAGCCGATGTCCATGAGGCGCTTGATATTGGTAGAGATCTCGCGACGGAGGTCGCCTTCCACCTTGTAGTTCTGCTCGAGTTCCTTACGGATCTCGTTCACTTCGTCGGCGGAAAGATCATCAATGTTGCGCTCCCAGTTCACACCGGTGGTGCTCAGGATCTGCAGGGCCGTAGCACGGCCGATGCCATAGATATAGGTGAGCGCAATGTCCACACGTTTGCCACGAGGCAAATCAACACCTGCAATTCTCGCCACAGTACGTCTCCTGCCCTAGCCCTGGCGCTGCTTGTGCCGGGGGTTTTCGCAGATAACTCGAAGAACACCCTTGCGCCGGATCACCTTGCACTTGGGGCATATTTTTTTGACGGAAGGTCTGACTTTCATGATTCGTCTCCAATGAGTGGCAAAGCCATCCGGCTTTGCGTGACCAAGGTTTGCCGCTGCCGGAAGCACAACACAAACCCGGTCAATACGGCTGCTCACCGCTCATTAGCAGCGGGAACAGAAACCTTTATCCATCTTTACCTGCTCTGTCAACAACCAATTGTCGTCCGGTTCAGGCCGCGGTCCGAAATGCTCAGGATCCGGGGTCCGTCCGGCGTAATGGCTACACTGTGTTCAAAATGCGCAGCCAGGCGGCGGTCGCGTGTCACAGCAGTCCATTTGTCTTCCAGAACGTCCACCTCGTAGCTGCCGGCGGTGACCATGGGCTCAATGGCGATGACCATGCCGTTACGCAGGGTCAGCCCGCGGACACCGGGGTGATAGTTGGGGACTTCCGGCTTTTCGTGCATCTTGGCGCCAACTCCGTGGCCCACATACTGACGCACGACATTGAAACCGGCGGCTTCCACATAGTTCTGCACGGCCATACCGATGGCATAGACATCGTTACCGGCACGCGCCTGCTCGATGCCGACATAGAGGCTCTCCTCCGTGACGCGCATGAGCTTGCAGGCTTCCTCGCTCACCTTGCCCACAGGGAAGGTACGCGCAGCGTCGCCCACAAAACCTTCAAAGACCACGCCCATGTCGACGCTGACGATGTCCCCTTCCTCAAGCAGCCGCGGGGAGGGGAAACCGTGGACCACCTGCTCGTTGACCGAGCAGCATGTGGCGTAGGGGTAGCCGTAATAGCCCAAAAAGGCCGGTTTCACTTTATAATCGGCGCACATGTCGCGCGCCAGTTCTTCAAAGCGCATGGTCGTTTCGCCCGGCTTCACGATGTCGCCGATGGCATCCAAGATGTTGGCCACCATACGGTTGGCCTCGCGCAGGCAAGCGATCTCCCGCTCATTTTTGATGAATGCGCCTTGATACTTCTTCATGACTTTCCAGCTCTCTTTGCCAGAATTACATGCGGCCGCCCTTGCGGGCCGCCTTGTTCATCAACCCCTGGTACTGGGTTGAGATCATGTGGGACTCGACCTGATTCATGAAGTCCATGGCCACGCCGACAAGGATCAGCAGGCTGGTACCACCGAAGTAGAACGGCACGTTGAACTTGGCGATCATGAGCATGGGCAGCAGGGAAATGGCCGAGATGTACACCGCGCCGCTCAGGGTCAGACGCGAGAGTACGGTGTCGATGTATTCCTGGGTGCGTTCGCCGGGACGGATGCCGGGGACGAAGCCGCCGTTCTTCTTCAGGTTCTCGGCCATATCCTTCGGGTCGATGATGATGGCCGTGTAGAAGTAGCAGAAGAAGAAGATCAGGACAACATAGAGCACATTGTACAGGACGCCGTGCGGAGCAAAGAAGTCCGTGACCATCCTGACGTATTCATTGGTGGAGAACTGGCCCACCGTGGCCGGGAACAGCAGCAGCGACGAGGCGAAAATGGGCGGGATGACGCCCGCCGTATTAACGCGCAGGGGCAGGTGCGTGTTCTGGCCGCCAAACATCTTGCGTCCGATCTGGCGCTTGGCATAGCTGATGGGGATACGGCGCTGGGCACGCTCCACGAACACGATGGCCGTCAGCACGGCGGCCATGAGCAGCACGATGATGACCGCGAGGAAGATGCTCATGCTGCCGGACTTGATGAGGTCCATGGACTGCATGATGCCGCGCGGGATGCCCACCACGATACCGCAGAAGATGATCAGGGAGATGCCGTTGCCGATACCGCGTTCAGTGATCTGCTCACCCAGCCACATGACGAGCATGGAACCGGCCGTGAAGGTGGCCATGGTCACCATGCGGAAATGCCAGCCCGCATTGAGCACGATGGGCGTGCCGTCGGGGCTGGTCATGGATTCGAGCCCGATGGAGATGAACAGGCCCTGCACCAGGGTGATCAGCACGGTCAGGTAACGGGTGTACTGGGTTATCTTGCGGCGTCCGGCCTGGCCTTCTTCCTTGGCCATGCGCTTGATGTCGGGGCTCACCACCTGCAAAAGCTGCATGATGATGGACGCCGAGATGTAGGGCATGACACCCAGAGCGAAGACGGACACGTTGGACAGGCCGCCACCGGAGAACATGTCGAACATGTCGAACAACGTTCCCGACAGGCTTTTGAAGTACGCGGCCAGGGCCGCGGCATCCACACCGGGGATGGGCACATGCACACCGATTCTGTAGCAGCACAGAAGGAGGAAGGTCCAGCCCAGGCGCTTGGCCAGAGAAGATTGTCCGAGGGGATTAACCGATGCTGATGCCATGAATCACTCGTTACCTTTTACGCTGTAAGGGACGCATATGCGCGGGAGCGTCTTTACCCCGCGCCCATTCCGGCGCGGGGTCAAAGACATCCGCCTGCCGTTACCGGCATGGCGCATAATTACTCAGCCGCTTGCGCAGCTTCAAGTTCGGTGGCTTCGCCGCCGGCGTTGCGGATCTTTTCCGCAGCGGCCTGGCTGAACTTGTGAGCTTCCACCTTGATGGCCGACTTCACTTCGCCGCGGGAAAGCACTTTCACGGGCGCGCCCAGACGGGCCAGGCCGCGGGCGTAGATGTCGTCCAGGGTGATCTCGCTCTTGCCTTCAAAGGCTTCCTGCAGACGGTCCAGATTGATCACGTCGTAGGTCACCTTGAAGGGGAAGTTCTTGAAGCCGTGCTTGGGAAGACGACGCTGCAGGGGCATCTGGCCGCCTTCGAAACCGGGACGCACACCGCCGCCGGCACGGGCGTTCTGACCCTTGTTACCCTTGCCAGCGGTGCAGCCCAAGCCGGAACCGGAACCACGGCCCACACGACGGCGGGTTTTGCGCTCTTCCGGGAAGGGAAAGAGATTGTGCAGTTGCATGATATATACTCCTCCTGCGGCCGTGGACTAGTCCACCAGGGCCACAAGGTGCGAAACTTTGGCGATGATGCCCCGGATGGCCGGGGTGTCCTTGAACGACTTGACCTGTTCGCGACGCTTGAGGCCAAGGGAGTCCAGCAGCTTGCGCTGGGCCGGCGTGGTGCCGATGCGAGAACGCACGAGTTTGACCGTAATTTCAGCCATGACTTACTTCCTCGGGGCTTCGAGCTTCTTGCCACGCAGCTCGGACACTTCGTCAGCGCTGCGCAGGGAGATCAGGCCCTGCATGGTGGCACGCAGCACGTTATGGGGGTTGTTGGTGCCGATGGCCTTGGCCAGGACGTCACGCACGCCCACGGCTTCCATGACGGCACGCACGGCACCACCGGCGATGATACCGGTACCTTCGGAGGCGGGCTTCAGCATGACGCGACCAGCGCCGAAGCGGCCCAGCACTTCGTAAGGCAGGGTGCCTTCCACCAGAGGAATCTGCACGCGGTTCTTGCGAGCGCGTTCAGTGGCCTTGCGCAGGGCTTCGGGCACTTCCTGGGCCTTGCCCAGGCCGTAGCCCACGCCACCCTTGCCGTCGCCCACCACCACAAGGGCGCTGAAGCTGAAACGGCGACCGCCCTTGACCACCTTGGCCACGCGGTTCAGGGAGACGATCTTTTCGATTTCGCCCAATTCGTTCTGTTTGGTTTCGGTATTTTCCTGACGCATATTAGAACTCCAGGCCGCCTTCGCGGGCGCCGTCGGCCACGGCTTTCACGCGACCGTGATAAAGGTACCCGTTGCGATCGAACACCACCTGGGTGATGTTCTTTTCCTTGGCAAGACGGGCGATTTCCATGCCCACCTTCTCGGCGCCGGCCAGGTTGCAATGCATACCGGCTTCGGTCTTGGCCAGGCTGAGGGTGGAGGCGGCGACCAGGGTGGCGCCTTCCTGATCGTTCACGATCTGGGCGTAGATGTGCATGTTGGAGCGGTACACCACCAGACGGGGACGTTCGGCGGTACCCTGCACCTTTTTACGAATGCGAACCTTGCGGCGCTGACGGGATTCATTCTTGGTAAGCTTCATGACGCAATCCCTACCTACTTCTTGCCGCCGGACTTACCGACCTTGCGGCGGATGGTCTCGGTGGTATACTTAATGCCCTTGCCCTTGTAGGGTTCGGGCTTGCGGATGCGACGGATCTTGGCGGCCATTTCGCCCACCAGTTCCTTGTCGGCGCCGCTGATGGTCAGGATCTGACCTTCGGCCTTGGCCTGGATGCCTTCGGGCAGTTCCACCAGCACGGGGTGGGAGAAGCCCACGGACAGTTCCACCAGGTTGCCCTTGACGGCAACGCGGTAGCCCACGCCGATCACTTCCAGGGACTTGGAGAAGCCCTTGGTCACGCCTTCGATGCAGTTGGCGAGCAGGGTGCGGCGCAGACCGTGCTGAGCACGGCTGTGACGGTCGTCTTCCACGCGGGTCAGGGTCAGCACACCGTCGGTGAGGTCATAATTCAGCAGGCTGCACACAGGGGTATGCAGCGTACCCTTGGGGCCCTTCACTTCCACAACATCCGTTCCGATCTTGACTTCAACGCCAGCGGGAACGGTAATGGGCTGTTTGCCGATACGAGACATGGTGCACCCCTACCAGATTTCACACAGAAGTTCGCCGCCCACCTTCTTTTCATGGGCGGTCATGCCGTCCAGCACACCGCTGGACGTGGACAGAATGCAAATGCCGAGGCCGTTCTGCACCTTGGGGATCTGGTGAGCGCCCACATACACGCGGCGACCGGGGGTGCTGACGCGCTTCAGGCCGGAGATGACGGCCTTGCCCTTCTGGTACTTCAGCGTGATGGTAATGTTGCGGTCGTCGATAGCCACGTCTTCGACGTAACCTTCCTGCTTGAGGATGGCGGCTAAGGCTTCTTTCATCTTCGAGCGCGGCACATTCACTTCCTTGTGCAGGGCCAAATGTGCGTTGCGGATACGGGTCAGCATATCCGCAATAGGATCTGTCAACATCGATAGCTCCTAAGGTTGGTTTCGTGAGGGGTTAGCGGCCCCATGCCGCCACTTCCCGCACACAATCGAAAGTCCATATCCCAAGCCGGAGCAAAAGGCAATGTTTTTTTTGCTCACGGCCTGAAAATCCGCTCTTTCCAGGGCGTTCCCGAGTCATGCCGGCGCCGGTCCTGCCGGGCATCCCGGCCTGCATGCGAGGGACCAGGCACCGGATCGCCGCACCATGAATGAAAACGGGGCTGCTCCACTGCAGGAGTCCCGCCCGTCTCCGGTGCGACCCGCGCCGCATGGCCGGCTCCACCGGACTTTCCGGCAGGGTACGGCGTACGGCGCGCAGGGGCAGATAGCCCATCTGTCATCGGGAAGCAAGAAAAATTTGCAAAAGGAAGGAGACCGGCCGGGTGAAGAACGTATCCCGAAAGAGGATACGTCCCTCCCCGGAAGCCGGAAACCATGTAAGACTGCGCCCCCGGATGCGCACAAGGGACCTTCCTGCCCGGGGCCGCCCGCCGGATGCAGGAAGCGCCGGGGCACAGTCCCCTCTCCCCTGCCCTTCTCCGGAAACGGAAAGAGGGACCCCTTTCGGAGTCCCTCCATCTTTCAGATCAGTCCGGGATGCGGATTACCAGCTGGATTTACGCACACCGGGCAGTTCGCCGCGCAGGGCCATGTTGCGGAAGCAGATACGGCAGATGCCGAACTGGCGCATGAAGGCCCGGGGACGCCCGCAAATGGGGCAACGATTGTAGGCGCGGGAGCTGAACTTGGGCTTACGGGAAGCCTTCACTTCAAGAGCGGTACGGGACATAGCTCTACTCCTACTTGCGGAACGGCATGCCCAGCTGGTCCAGAAGGAACTTGCCTTCCTTGTCCGTGGTCGCCGAGGTGACAATGGTGATGTTCATGCCCTTGGGGTTTTCCACACGGTCAGCTTCCATTTCGGGGAAGATGGTGTGTTCCTTGATGCCCAGGGTAAAGTTGCCGCGACCATCAAAACCACGGTCCGGGATACCGCGGAAGTCACGCACGCGGGGCAGGGCAAAGTTCATCAGCTTGTCCAGGAAGTCCCACATACGATCCTTGCGCAGGGTGACGCGAGCCCCGATGGGCATGCCTTCACGCAGCTTGAAGGAAGCGATGGACTTCTTGGCGCGGGTAACCACGGCCTTCTGTCCGGCGATGGCGGTCAGTTCCGCCACGGCTTCTTCCATCAGCTTGTTGTTCTGGCTGGCGGCGCCGAGACCGATGTTCAGAGAGATCTTCTCGATGCCGGGCAGTTGCATGGAGGAGGAGTAGTTGAACTCCTTCTGCAGTACCGGAACCACTTTCTCTCTATAAATCTTTTCAAGGCGTGTCATCGTATCACCTTATTCCATAACTTCGTTGCACTTCTTGCAGAAGCGCACTTTTTTCTGCTTGCCTTCGGACTCAATGTACTTGTAGCCCACCTTGGTCGGCTTGGCGCAAGCGGAGCACACCACCATCACGTTGGACACGTGGATGGGCATTTCCTTTTCCACGATGCCACCGGGCTGCTGGGCATAGGGGTTGGGGCGCATGTGGCGCTTGGCCACGTTGACCTTTTCCACCAGCACGCGGTCCTTCTTGGGAAGAACCTTGAGCACCTTGCCGATCTTGCCCGCGTCCTTGCCGGTGATGACCATCACCTTGTCGTCCTTGCGGATGCGATACGTTTTCATAGTCATCTCCTACAGCACTTCGGGGGCAAGAGAAATGATCTTCATGAAGTTGGCGGCGCGCAGCTCACGAGCGACGGGTCCGAAGATACGGGTACCCACGGGTTCGCCCTGGTTGGAGAGCAGGACAGCGGCGTTGCCGTCGAACTTGATGTAGGAGCCGTCCATGCGACGCACTTCCTTGGCAGTGCGCACGATAACGGCCTTCATGACGTCGCCTTTCTTGACCTTGCTGTGGGGCATGGCTTCCTTGACGGACACGACGATGATGTCGCCCACGGAAGCGTAACGGCGGTGGGAACCACCGAGCACCTTGATGCAGGCCACCTTTTTGGCGCCGCTGTTGTCGGCCACCTGAAGAGTCGATTCTACCTGGATCATGGTTCTACCCTACACAGCCTTTTCGATGATGGAGACCAGATGCCAGCGCTTGTTGCGCGACATGGGGCGGAACTCCACGATTTTAACCTTATCGCCCATGCCGCATTCGTTCATGGGATCATGAGCCGTGAACTTTTTGCGGCGCCTCACATACTTCTTGAGCAGAGGATGCTTCACCAGCGTTTCAACGCGCACGACGATGGTCTTGTCGTTCTTGTCGCTGACAACGATACCGGTGAGGGTTCTGCCCTTGCGATTTTCCAGAGCTTGCATGGTTCAGCCCCTCTATTCCTTTTCAGTCAAAACGGTGGAAATGCGAGCCACCTGACGGCGCATGGCCTTGAGCTCGGAAGTCTTTTCAAGCTGCGCGGTGGCATGCTTGAAACGGGCCGTCATGAGTTCTTCGCGCTGTTCGGCCAGCTTGGCACGCAGCTCTTCGACGCTCATGTCGCGCAGCTCGGCGGCAGTGGCCATGGCGGCTTTTTCGTTCTTCTTGGCAGCCATACTACAGGCCCTCCCTCACCACGATGATGGTCTTCACGGGCAGCTTGTGGGCGGCGCGGGTCAGAGCCTCGCGAGCCAGGTCAAGGCTGACGCCCTTGATTTCGTACAGCACGCGGCCGGGCTTGACCGGAGCGCACCAGCCCACCGGAGCACCCTTACCGGAACCCTGACGGGTTTCAAGAGGCTTGGCGGTCACGGGGCGGTCGGGGAACACGCGGATCCAGACCTTACCGCCACGCTTGATGTGACGCATCATGGCGATACGGGCGGCTTCAATCTGCTGGCTGGACAACTGACCGTGCTGCACGGCCTTCAGGCCAATATCGCCAAAGGCGATGGAGGCGCCGCGGCTAGCCAGGCCACGCAGGCGGCCCTTCTGCCATTTACGGAATTTAACTTTCTTAGGCGCGAGCATTACTGATCAACCTCTTTGTCAAGGATTTCACCCTTGTAGATCCACACCTTGACACCGATGATGCCGTAGGTGGTGTGCGCTTCGGCAAAACCGTAGTCGATGTCGGCGCGCAGGGTCTGCAACGGCACGCGACCGTCACGGTACCATTCGGTACGGGCGATTTCAGCGCCCGCCAGACGACCGGAGCAGGTCACCTTGATGCCTTCGCCACCGAACTTGCGGGCCATGGACACCGTGCGCTTCATGGCGCGACGGAAGGCCACGCGGCGTTCCAGCTGCTGGGCGATGTTTTCGGCCACGAGCTGGGCTTCCACTTCGGGACGACGGATTTCATTTACTTCCAGCGAGAACTCACGGCCAAACTTCTGGCGGAGGTCGCCGCGCAGCTTTTCGATTTCCACGCCCTTGCGGCCGATGACGATACCGGGACGGGCAGTGGACAGGATCAGACGGATCTTGCCACCGGCGCGTTCGATTTCGATCTTGGCCAGCCCCGCATGATACAGGAGCTTCTTCACATAGGCGCGAATCTTGCTGTCTTCAAACACAAAGGCAGGGTAGTCCTTCTTGCTGAACCAGCGGGACTGCCAGTTCTTGTTGTACCCCAGCCGGAAGCCAAACGGATGAACTTTCTGACCCATAGCCTATTCCTGCCCTTCTGCGAGTATAACGGTAACGTGGCTGGTACGCTTGTGAATCTTGGTGGCACGGCCCTGGGCGCGGGGCATGAAGCGCTTCCAGGTGGGGCCTTCGTTCACGATGACTTCCTTGATGACCATGGCGTCCACGTTCACGCCACCCAGCTGGGAGGCATTGGCCACGGCGCTCTTGAGCACATTCAGCAGCACGCCGGCGGGCTTGTTGGGGGTGAAGCGCAGAATGTTCATGGCTTCTTCCACACCCTTGCCCTGCACGTTCTTGGCCACAAGGCGGGTCTTGCGGGGCGACACGCGCTGGAATTTCGCGATAGCTTTGGATTCCATATCTCTACCCTACTTCTTGCCGGCCTTGGCCTTCTTGTCAGCGGCGTGGCCGTGGAAGGTACGGGTGGGCGAGAATTCGCCCAGCTTGTGACCCACCATGTTTTCGGTCACGAACACCGGCACAAACTTTTTGCCATTGTGCACCGCAAAGGTCAGACCCACCATTTCGGGCAGGATGGTCGAGCGGCGCGACCAGGTCTTCACCACGCGATGGTCATTGGAGGCCACCGCAGCGTCAACCTTCTTCATCAGGTGGCCGTCGATGAACGGCCCTTTCTTCAAAGATCTGGGCATCTGCTACTCCTACTTCTGGCCGCGGCGCTTAATGATAAGGCGCGAAGAAGCCTTGTTCTTGTCGCGGGTCTTGAAGCCCTTGGCAGGCATACCCCAGGGCGACACGGGATGACGACCACCGGAGCTGCGGCCTTCGCCACCGCCCAGGGGATGGTCGATGGGGTTCATGGCCACACCGCGGACCTGAGGACGGCGACCCAGCCAGCGGTTGCGGCCGGCCTTGCCCAGGGAGATGTTTTCGTGCTGGATGTTGCCCACCTGGCCCACAGTGGCCACGCAGGAAGCCAGCACCTTGCGCACTTCGCCGGAGGGCAGACGCAGCAGGGCGTACTTGCCTTCCTTGGCCACGAGCTGGGCGTAGGTGCCAGCGGCGCGGCAGAGCTGGCCACCCTTGCCGGGGTACAGCTCGACGTTGTGGATCACGGTACCCACCGGGATGCGGGACATCTGCATGGCGTTGCCGGGCTTGATGTCGGCACCTTCACCGGCCAGCACCACGTCGCCCTGCTTCAGACCCACAGGAGCGATGATGTAGCGCTTTTCGCCGTCCACGTAGTGGAGCAGGGCGATACGGGCGGTACGGTTGGGGTCGTATTCGATGTGCGCAACCTTGGCGGCGATGCCGAACTTGTTACGCTTGAAGTCGATGATGCGGTACAGGCGCTTCACACCGCCGCCACGACGACGGCTGGTCACGCGGCCACGGTTGTTGCGGCCGGCCTTCTTGGTCAGGCCCACGGTGAGCGACTTCTCAGGGGTCGTCCGGGTGATTTCCGCAAAGTCGGAAACCGTCTGGAAACGACGCCCGGCGGAGGTCGGTTTCAGCTTACGGACAGCCATTTTACACTCCCTCGAAGAACTCGATTTTATCGCCCTGGCGCAAGGTCACATAGGCCTTCTTCCAGCCGGGCTTACGGCCCACCACGCGACCCTGGCGTTCCCGATTGGAGGGAGCCTTGCGAACCACGTTGACCGCTTCAACTTTCACATCAAAAGCCTTTTCCACGGCCTGCTTGATTTCAAGCTTGTTGGCGCCGGGATGAACATAGAAAGCCACCTGACGGGACTCATCCTTCAGCAGGGTGGTCTTTTCCGTCAGCAGGGGCTTGATAAGAACCTGGGTGAATTCCATGAGTTGCCCCTCTTATTTTTCAAAGCGGGCCTGCACGGGCGCCACGGCGCCTTCCAGCAGGACCAGCTGCTTGTGGCGGAGGATCTCCAGCACGCTCAGACGATCAGGCGTGGTCAGCGTGATGCCGGGGATGTTGCGGGCGGAGCGGGTCAGGGCTTCGCTTTCCTCGGCGGTCACGATGAGAGCCTTGTTCAGGCCCAGAGTACCGGCCACTTTGGCAAAATGCTTGGTCTTGGCTTCGGGCAGTTCGATGCCCTTGACCACCAGCAGGTTTTCGGCGGCCAGACGGCTCGACAGAGCCATCTTCATGGCCAGGGCGCGCACCTTGCTGTTGACCTTGAAGCTGTAATCGCGGGGCTGGGGGCCAAACACGATGGCGCCGCCACGCCACACGGGCGAACGATTGGAGCCGGAACGGGCGCGACCGGTGCCCTTCTGCTTCCAGGGCTTCACGCCGCCGCCGGAAACGAAGGCGCGGGTCTTGGCCATGTGGGTACCGGCGCGCTTGGCGGCCATCTGGGCACGCACCACGAGGTTGAGGATCTCGGGACGAGCCTCAACTTCAAACACGTCGGCGGAAAGCGTCAGTTCGCCGCATTCCTGCTTGTTCTGGTCATAAACTTTCACGGTAGCCATTGTTGTGCTTCCTCTACTGCTTGCGGATCAGCACCAGCCCGTTCTTGGGGCCGGGCACGGAACCCTTGACCAGGATGACGTTGTCGGCAGGACGAACGTCAACGATCACAAGGCCCATTTCCGTCACGGTTTCGTTGCCCCAATGGCCAGCCATCTTACGGCCCTTGAACACATGGCCGGGGAAGGTGTTGTTACCGATGGAGCCGTTGTTACGGTGCACTTTTTCGCAACCGTGCGTATCCTTGGAACCGGCGAAGTTCCAACGGCGCATACGGCCCTGGTAGCCCTTACCGATGCTCTTGGCGGTCACTTTGACCTTGTCGCCGGTAGCAAACATTTCCACGGTCAGTTCCTGACCGGGTTCCATTTCAGGGGCGTTTTCCAGGCGGATTTCACGCAGTTCGCGGTACAGGCCGGTGCCGGCCTTGGCGAAGTGGCCCTTCATGGCCTTGCTGACGTGCTTTTCCTTGTCTTCGGTCAGCGCGATCTGCAGAGCGTTGTAACCGTCGGTTTCAACGGTCTTCACCTGGGTGACGGGGCAGGGCCCGGCCTGAATCACCGTGACGGGCACAGCGGCGCCGTCACCGGCAAAAATGCGGGTCATACCAAGTTTACGACCCAAAATTCCCATTTTCTCAGCCATGACTGCCTCTCACTAGAGCTTGATTTCAACGTCCACGCCAGCGGGCAGGGAAAGCTTGCCGAGGGCGTCAACGGTCTGCTGCGTGGGTTCAAGGATGTCCATAAGCCGCTTGTGGATGCGCATTTCGAACTGCTCACGGGACTTCTTGTCCACATGCACGGAACGCTGAATGGTGTACTTATGAATATTGGTGGGCAGCGGGATGGGCCCGGCCACACCGGCACCGGTATTGCGCGCCGTATCCACGATTTCCGCAACAGCCTTGTCCAGGATGCGGTAATCGTAGGCTTTGAGCTTGATCCGAATGCGATCACTGCTAACTGTCGTCATTGTTGCCTACTCCGTTTGAAAAATCCTGGCCGGTTGGGTTCGGCGCAGGTTTCTTAACAGCTTTGCGCGGGCCAAAAACCACGGGCCCGAAGGTCGGCCTCACCCGTTGGGGAGACTGGGCAACAACTTGGGGAAGAGAAGCGCTTGAAGCAGCGCACATCACAGAATCTGAAGGAATCAGATATATCGGAAGGTACGGACGCCTGAGCGTGCCTGCATCATCCGTGTGATGCTTCCCGGCGTAGCCCAGGCCTGTCACTGACTGAAGCAGTGACGAGGGTGGTCCCGCAGGGTCACCAAATGGGGGAACATCCCCCCTTACCTTTACAGCCCGGGGTCACCTGATCGCCAGGTGGGATCCGCTGTGTGGGCTGGAACGGCTCGACATTGTCTCGGCATCTGGTAACGCCTGCACATGTCAAAACCCGCCGCGGAGCGACCGCTTTGGGTGCATCAGGACAGACTCAATCTGCCCTTCCCTGCCGTCCAGGGAACAGCCTTGTTGCTCAAGGCGAGGTTCCTTCTATCGGGAATGGGGCGATGCGTCAAGTTTTTTTCACTGCGAGAGGGATTTTTTTTCGCGCTATTGCTGATTTTCCCGTTCCGACAAGAAAAAAGCGGAGCTCAGACGCGGATAAAGGAGGCATGTCATAAAATATATATTGCCATCCGCCGGAGTGGGGAATTTCTCACAGGCCGAAGCGCAAAAACACGACCTGTAGCCCCATGAAGCAAAAAAAAATCCCCAGCGACATCACGGATCGGGGGCTGCCCCAAGCGCCCCCTGCCGCAGAGGCAAACAGCGTGACGAAAAATTGTTGCTTCGATTGTTGGAGGCCTTCCTCCCGCAAGATCCGGGAGCGGGATGTGACGGCTGCCCAGGATAGCGGGCGAGATCCACAGCCCGGTACAGCGTTTTTTCCCCAAAAAAGCGGGAGGGGACTTTCCCCAGCAGGAAAAGCCCCCCTCTCGTCTACATCATACTAAAATCAGCGCTACTTGCCCTGATCCAGGTCGCCCAGCAGGGCGCGGGCATAGTCGGCACCGTTGAAGGGCCGCAGGTCTTCGAGCTTTTCGCCCAGGCCCACATAGGTGATGGGCAGCTTTTCCTGCATGGCCACGGCGATGGCCACGCCACCCTTGGCCGTACCGTCCAGCTTGGTGAGGATGAGCTCGTCCACACCGGCGGCTTCCTTGAAGAGCTTGGCCTGCGAAAGAGCGTTCTGGCCGGTGGTGGCGTCGATGACCAGGATGCAGCGGTGCGGCGCGCCTTCATGCTTCTTGCCCAGCACCTGACGGATCTTGGTCAGCTCTTCCATAAGGTTGACCTTGGTCTGCAGGCGGCCGGCGGTATCCACAAAGAGGATGTCCACCTTTTCGGCCAGGGCGCGGTCCATGGCTTCGTAGGCCACGGAGGCCGGATCGGAACCGGCGGGGCGGGCATGGAAGAGCGCGCCCACGCGTTCGGCCCAGACCTGCAGCTGCTCGATGGCCGCCGCACGGAAGGTGTCGGCCGCGGCGATCATGACCTTTTTGCCCTGCATGCGGGCGCGGTGGGCCAGCTTGGCGATGGTGGTGGTCTTGCCCACGCCGTTGACGCCGATGAAGAGCACCACTTCGGGCGGGTTCACGGCGCTGATACGACGCGGCAGACGGAAGATCTCGTCCACTTCGGCCATGAGCAGGCCGCGCACGTCTTCCACGCGGGTCACGTTCTCCTTGCGGGCCCGTTCACGCAGACGCTCCACCAGCTCCAGCGAAGGTTCGTAGCCCAGGTCGGCCATGATGAAGAGCTCTTCCAGCTCTTCCCAGAAACTTTCGTTGAGTTCGCCGTGGCTGCTGAACAGGCTGTCCAGACGGCGGGAGAACTGCTCGCGGGTACGGCTCAGGCCTTCGCTGATCTTGAGGAACAGGCGGCTGCGCTCGTCTTCCTCGTCCTCCATGTCCAGGGCCAGGGTCAGGCGATACTGCAACTCGGAGCGGAATTCGTCCAGCTGCACATATTCCATACGCTCCAGCCAGCCACGGAAATCATCCACGAAGGCGTCCACTTCGGCGGCGGGCGCATCCAGCGAACGCAGCAGGAAGCGCAGACGCTTCCAAAGTTCGTCCCCGGCTTCTTCCACACCTTCCAGCACGATGCCCAGCCAGACGGAGAGGCGCGGTTCGGCCTCGCGCAGACACAGGATCATGGACTGGGCCAGAGCGGGATCAAGACCGCAGGTCTCCAGCGCGGGCGCGGTGGGACGCTCGGCCGTGGCAGCCGCCGCAGCAACGGCAGTGGCGGCAAGGGCCGTATCGGCCACGACCTCAGCGACGGGCTCGTCCTGGTCCGGCGTAGCAGCGCTCTCCGTGTCTTTTTCCACCTCGGCCGGAGGTTCCTGTTCCGTGCTTTCAGCGGCAGCCGCGACACGTTCATCCGTACCTGCTTCCGCTACGGCAGTTTCAGAATGGACGTCTTCGCCCGCCTCCTGCTCCACCGCAACAGGCGTTTCTTCAGCCTCGCCAGCAGGGGCAGCCGCTTCCGGCCGGGCCGTATCTTCGTCACTGCCGAAGATGCGCTGCCACCAGCTGCGACGGGGCGCAGACGCTTCGGGCTTTTCTTCCGCTTCTTCGCGGACCTCGTCGCGGGCAGCTTCCTCTTCCGCGACATCCGTCCCGGCGTCGTCAGCTTCTTCAGCGGCAGCTTCGTCGGCTTCAACAGGGGTCACAGTGGTCGTATCGTCACCGGCCGCATCAGCCATCACGACGGCATCGGCCCCGGTCACGGCCTCAGGCAGCGGTTCTTCTTCCGCTTCCTGGGCAGTCTCCACAACGGTCTCAGCCTCGACAGCCACAGCTTCCGCTTCGGCAGGGGCCTCTTCCTCTTCTGCAGGGGATTCTTCCACAACATCCACGGGAGCGGCATCAACGCCAGCAGGCTCCTCGCACATCTCGACAACTTCGGCTTCCGCAGCCTCAGCTTCCGAAGCAATCGCTTCCGAACTGACGCCATCCTGTTCGGGAGCACCCGTTTCTGCAGCGGCATCACCGGAAGCTTCTTCCGGCGCCGCAGCCTCGGCAGCCGCTTCCGTCACAGGCTCCTCGACCGAAGGGAGTTCATCTTCCATCACAGCAGCCGGGGCTTCTTCCGCTTCGGCGACCGGTTCGCTTTCGGCCTCCACGGAGGGCTCATCCAGAAGCGTCGGCACCTCAGCTTCCGCCACAGGTTCCCCTTCCGCCACGGTGCTCTCGGCTTCTGCCGGAGCTTCGGACGCCGCAGGCTGGTCGGCAGGCGCCACCGTCACGGCAGCCTCGACGCTCCCGCCCTCCTCTGCGGCTCCGGCGGCAGGGCCATCGCTTTCAGCGGCGGGCACTTCCACCACGGGCTCATCCGCGACCACGGCTTCAGCCTCCGGCGCCACCTGTTCGACATCCCCGGCAACGGGGGCGGCCTCGTCTTCCGGGGCCTCGTCCGCAGATGCGTCTTCAGCAGGGGCAACGACTTCTTCAGCCGCCGGGACGCTCTCCGGTTCCGGCGTGCTTTCCGGCTCCGCTACGGCGCTCCCGGTATCAGCGGCAGGCTCCTCCGAGGCAACAGACGTTGCGACCGCTTCCTTCTCGACTGCCGCGGCCTGCGTTTCTTTCGTTTCCTCGGTGCCCCCACCAAAAAACTTTTTTACTGCGGAAAAAAAGCCCATAGTCTCTCCTTATTTCACTGCGGCCCCGCTCAGGGCCTGCAAAACTTCTTCAAGATCAGCCGCACAGGTCTCCACGGCCAGCGCACGCGCCTCACAGCCGGGATCCTCCAGCGCATCGAGCATCTCGCGGGCGCTGTCCTCAAGGCGCACAGCCCCCAGGCAGGGCGCTGCGGCAAGCAGCATCCGCCCCAGATGGCACAGCCCTTCCAGCTCATCTTCCGCATACAGGCGCATCATGAGCATGGGTGCATGGGCAAAGGTCTGGCGGAACAGGGCCGCGGTCATATGCCAGCTTGCGGGGTTCCCCTGCTGGAAATGCCTGCCGCGGATGGCATCCACCGGCAGAGCGTCCTCGGGGGCGGCGACATCCTCACCGGAGACGGGCCGCCACTTCCGGTCGTCGGATTTTTCCGGCTCCGGATCTCCCTGCTTGCGCAAAAGCTGCAGCCCCAAAGAATGCAGGCGCCTCAGATCGCCCCAGTGCCAGTACAGCGCCGCCAGAAAGACGCTGAGCAGCAGCGTATTGATGATGAAGCGCCAGGTCTCGCGCTGCATGACCTTGTCCGAACCTTCCTGCACCAGGCGGCGGGCAAGATAGACCTCCACCGTGCCCACGGGCTGCCCTTCCCGGCGCAGCGGGCTCATGCCCTGCACGGTATTCTCCGTGATCTCGCCGTCCCAGGGCACGGCCTCCCAGTGCTCATTGCGGCGCTGGCCGGAAAAAAGACTGTCCCCCACCTGCACCGTCACGGCGTACAGGCGCTGATCCTCCATGAGCCCCGTCACCAGGGCGTCCGTGGAAACGGCGGTGAGTTCCCCGTGCAGTCCCAGCAGATGGGTGAAACGGCTGGCCACCCGGCCTGCCTCGTTCTGCAGACGGTTCTGTGCGGCATCGCGTTCAGCCATGATGTTCCACGCTGCCTGCGCCAGAAAGAGCAATATGACCAAAAGCCAGCAGGCCAGGGCCACCCAGCGGCGGTATCTGGTCAGGAAAATAAGAACTGACCGCTTCACGAGCGGGAATCTCCTTGCAATTTTGTGCGCAGCTTATGTGCCAGCATACGCGTATCGGCGTCCCCAAGCAGAACGAGGGCGCTCCCCCAGGCACAACATCCGGCCCCGATGGACAGAGCCAGGCCCGCCATGGCGGGCAGCCCGGGCAACAGGACCGGCATTACGGACAGCAGCTCCTGCAACGGGCAGACCATGCCGCACAGGCGCAGGACGATCAGGGCACCTGCGGCTGCCGCGCCCGCGGCCAGCCCATGCCGCAGACAGGCCATGCCGTCCAGAAGCGCCGGCGCGGGCAGCAAAGGCCGCAAACGTCGACGCAGCCCCCGCCACAGCCAGACGGTCTGTCCCCACAGGGCCGCACTGGCCGCCGCAGCCGGCAAACAAAAATATATGTCCCTTGCCATACTATGTAACAGCCACGCCCCGCCTGCAAGCGTAAAAACAACGGCAAGCAGCGAGGACAAGGCCGTCAGGCGCACGTCGCCCAGGGCGTTGCAGCCCGCCAGCAGGCAGCGGCTCACCGCGCAGGCGGGCAGGCAGGGCAGGTACGCCCAAAGGGCCAGGGTCACCTGCCGCACCCCCGTGGCATCGAATTCCCCGTGATGCAGCAAAACGTCCACAAGGCAGGGGCCCACGGCCCACAGCCCCGCCGCCGCAGGCAGGGACAAGAGCGTGGCCCAGCGCAAGGCCAGGGCCATGTCCCGCCGGAAGGCGGCAAAATCTTTTTCTCCGGCCAGACGGCTCAAACGCGGCAAACTGGCCATGCCGAGGCAGGCACCGATCAGGCCCAGCGGCAGCTCCAGCAGGCGCTCGGCATAGTACAGGCCCGCGATCTGACTGCCCACCGCCAGCCCCATGGCCGCCAGCATCACCAGCTGCGGCGCGGCGGCCCCCAGCAGGCCCAGGGGCAAGCGCCCCAGACAGCCCCACAGCTCACGGCCGGAGGGCGCGGCGGCCGGACGCTCCATGGCGGTCGCCGGGAATACATGACGGGCATAGCCCCATTGGGCCAGCCACTGGGCCAGGCCCCCGGCGCTCATGCCCGCGGCCAGTGCCGCCGGGACAGCCTCTGTGCCTCCCGCCAGCCAGCCCGCCAGCATGGCACTGATGACCACCACATTGAAGATGACGGGCGAAAGCGCGGGCAGCCAGAAGACTTCGCGGCAGTGCAACACCGCCATGCCCAGGGCCGCCATCCCTGCCAGCAAAACATAGGGCAGGCAAAGGCGGAGCAGGCTGCTGCCCTCCGCCAAGGCTTCAGGAGAAAGCGCGGGCGCCAGAAAGGCCAGCAATTGCGGCGCTGCCAGCATGCCCAGCAGGACAAGGCCGCCCAGCACCAGCACGAGGCGCCGGAACAGGCCGGAGGCCAGAGCGGGCAGCGGATCCCCCTGGCCTTGCGCCACATCGTGCCGCACCAGCCAGGCCGTGAGCGTCATGGACAAAGAGCCTTCGCCCAGCAGGCGGCGCAGCAGATGCGGCAGGCGCAGGGCCGCCACCAGGGCATCGGCCACCGGCCCGCAGCCCACCATCCAGGCCATGCCCATGTCGCGCACCAGTCCCAGCAGGCGGGAAAGTAGGGTGAACAACGCCAGCATCCCGGCCGTGCGGGCCATACGGGCACCGCCTGAAGGACGGGGAGCATTGCCGTGCGAAAGGCTCATGGGCATATCCTTAATAAAAAGACGTCCCGGTGCCGGCTGGGACCGGGACCGGGCACGCGGCACATCGAAAAAAGCCTCCGGCAGGAAAAGGCGCCCTGCCGGAGGGAGCTGCGTTACGGTCTGTGCGGATCGCTTTCCGTACGCCAGGCCTGGACAGCGGCCCGGACGGCAGCGTCCTTTTCCTCGGGCATGTCCTTGAACTGCTCGGCAAAGACATGGATGCGCGTACCGCCACGGGGCACGAACAGGCCCTTGACGCGGCACCAGCAGGGTTCGAGCACGGTCCACAGGTCTTCCAGCACCGTGTTGGTGATGGTCTCCATGAAGGACTGATGGTTGCGGAAGGCGAACATGTAGAGCTTGAAGCTCTTGGATTCCACGCACAGCTGGTCCGGGATGTACTCCACGGTGATGGTGCCCATGTCCGGCTGCCCCGTCACCGGGCACAGGGACGTGAACTCGGGGAAGGCGATGCTGATGACGTAGGGACGCTGGGGGTAACGGTTGGGAAAGGATTCCAGCAGCGCCGTACTGGGGCCGCCCTGCAATTCGGGCATCTTGCCGGTCCCCAGCACATGCAGGTGCTGCGTCTGGTCCTGGCTGCGGGTGGTGGACATGAAAACTCCTTTTCTGATCTTGCCGGGCACCGGGAACGGGCCGCGGCTGCCGTCCTTGTAACTTATTGTGCTTGCCGCTACAATAGCGGCCGTTATCTGCCGTCCCGGCAGTTTGTGGAGGATGCATGAAACTTTCTGTTGCCTTGCGAGCCTGTTCCGCCGGGGGCCTCATGCCCCTGTCCGTGGCCCGGGTCGCAGGGATGCCCAGCCATCGTCTGGCGTCCCCGCTGGTGCGCCAGTGCCCCTTCATCCCTGTGGGCACCGGCCTGTATGATGCGAACGATGTGGAACTGCTGCGCGTCACGGGCCGCTGCTGGCTGCCCGCCGATGACGGCGGCCACGCCCTGCAATGCCTGATGACCCGCGCTCTGGTGGATCTGCCCGTGGGCGAGATCAGCCTCGAGACGCGGCGCACGGGCCGTGCCCTGGCCTGGGTGACCCTTTCGGACAAAGGCTCCCAGGGCATGCGCGACGATACCAGCGGCCCGGCCATGGCCGCCTTGGTGGCCGATACCCTGCCCCTGTGCCACAGCCAGGGCTTCCTGCTGCCCGATGATGCGGTGCAGCTGCGCGCCCTGCTGGTGGATCTGGCCCTGAACCAGGGCTATGACGTCATCTGCACCAGCGGCGGTACGGGCGTGGGCCCGCGCGACATCTCGCCGCAGGTCACGTCCGCGGTGCTGGACTATCCCCTGCCCGGCTTCAGCATGGCCATGATGCAGGCCAGCCTGGCCAAGACGCCCCATGCGGCCATCTCCCGTGCGGTGGCCGGCGTGCTGGGACAAAGCATCATCATCAACCTGCCCGGCAGCCGCAAGGCTGTCGTGGAGAATCTGGAAGCTGTCCTGCCCGCCCTGCCCCATGCGCTGGACAAGTTGCACGGCGATCCCGCCGACTGTGGAGGTTAACCCCTGATGAAACTGCCCAAATTCACCCTGCCCCGTTTTTCCCTGCCTTCCTGCCGGCCGGGGGCGCTGTGCGGACGTTTTTCCGTCCGCGGCTTCGTCTCCTTCTGCCGCATGATCCGCATCGAGCACTCCATCTTCGCCCTGCCCTACGCCTGGGCCGGTTCGGTCATGGCCGCCGGCGGCATGCCGCCGTGGGACAAGCTCGTCCTGCTGACCATCGCCATGGTGGGCGTGCGTTCCTTCGCCATGGGCATCAACCGTATCTTCGACCTGCCCTTTGACCGCGAGAACCCCCGCACCGCCAACCGCCATCTGGTCACCGGCGAGATCAGCGTGCGCCAGGCCTGGATATTCTCCCTGGTCATGGCGGCCATCTTCGTGCTGGCCTGTGCGGCCATCAACACGGTCTGTCTCATCCTCTCGGTGCCTGCCCTGATCTTTGCCGCCGTCTACAGTCTGACCAAGCGTTTCTCGGCCGTCTGCCACTTCTGGCTGGGGGCCACCCTCGGCCTGGCGCCGCTGGCCGGGGCCCTGGCCGTGAATCCCGAGGGCCTGGCCATGGGGCCCATCATGCTCTTCTTTGCCGTGACCTTCTGGGTGGGCGCCTTCGACATCTACTATTCCTTCCAGGACTATGATTTCGACGTGGCCTTCCGCCTCTGCTCCGTGCCCTCGATCTACGGCCCGGACACCGCGCTGGCCATTGCCGGCTTCTCCCATGCCGTCACGTCCATCTTCCTGTTCCTGACCGGTATCGCCGCCGGACTGGCCTGGCCCTGGTATGTGCTCTGGTCCGGTGTGTCCGCCATCCTGTTCTGGGAACATCATCTGATGCGTCCGCAGGACCTCAGCCGCGTGAACATGGTCTTCTTCACCCTCAACGGCATCATCTCGCCGCTGGTGCTGGTGGGCGTCATCCTGGGAGTGGTGCTCTAAGATGCCGCGCAAGAAACAGTATCAGTGGGATGTGGAGACCAACGGGCAGGAAGCCCCCGAACAGCTCAGCCGCTCGGCCAAAAAGCGCCAGAGCTCGGCCCTGCAGGATCTGGGCGCCGAGCTGACCAAGCTGCCCGTCAACGAACTGGACAGGCTGCCCCTGACGCCCGATCTGCTGGAGGCCCTGCGCCTCTATACCCGCATCAGCAACCGTGAAGGCAAGCGCCGTCAGCTGCAGTTCATAGGCCGCCTCATGCGCGAGGTGGACGCCGGGCCGCTGGCCGAAGCCATCGAGGCCCGCAAGAACGGCCAGCAGGCCGATGCCGCCCGTCTGCACCTGGCCGAACAGTGGCGGGAAAAGCTGCTCTCCGCTGCCGAGGCGGACGTGGAGGATCTTCTGGCGGCCTTCCCCTGGCCCGATGCCGAAGCCGCGGGACGCCCGGAGCTGGAAAAACTGCTGGCCGAAGCCCGCAAGGAAGACGACCGGCGTCCGCCCCACGCCCGCCGCGCCCTCTTCCGGGGCATCATGCGTCTGCTGGAACAGCGTTAGGGAATTCTTTTGGCAGGGGAAGGGGCCCCTTTTGGAAAAGGGTCTCCCTTCCCCCTGCACCCCCATCCCCCTAAAACGTTTATCTGGGTCCGTGTCCTGCCCGAAAGGTGCGACCTGCGGGCCTCAGTCTTGATTCGCTCTTTTGTGGGTGTCTCCCCTCCTTCTTCCCCGGCCTTTCCACCTTGCCCTGCCACGGCAGTGCGCTGACTGTCCGTGAAAAGGCCGTTCACGCAAAGGCTGTCTGCCCCCTCATCCTGCGTAAAAGCCCTCTTGCCAATGATGGGTCAGCGGGATCTCCGTATGCTCCTTTCCCTGCATGGCTCCCGTGTGTCCGCCTGCGCCGATGCCGCCCGGCCGCATACGGCAGATGGTGTGGTCACCAGAGGCCACGTCCGCGCCCTTCTGCCGCCATCGCTTGTCACGCAGGCGCCGAGATTTTTTCCCAAAACTGCCGCCCGCGCTGCCGGCCGGACGTTGCAAGCCCCTATGCCCGGCTTACCCGCTCAAAATTCGACAATTTAATCATTATATTTCAACATGTTATTGTCTTGAAAATTTTTCTCAGCAAAAAATGAAAAAATCGCTTGACCCCGAGGGAGTTTTTCCGTAGAAGTCTTCTTCGTTGAGCACGCCCTTGTAGCTCAGTCGGTAGAGTGCATCCTTGGTAAGGATGAGGTCACCAGTTCAATCCTGGTCAAGGGCTCCAGCAAACAACACGACGCCTGTGGAAACATGGGCGTTTTTTTGGGGAAACCCGGACATATAGGACCGCCCTTGTAGCTCAGTCGGTAGAGTGCATCCTTGGTAAGGATGAGGTCACCAGTTCAATCCTGGTCAAGGGCTCCAG
>NZ_JABAFY010000110.1 GCF_012843875.1 Desulfovibrio piger
GATGTGCATCTTTTCTTGCCGCCGTTCAAATCAGATGCATATCTTTGTGGGCAAACATAATTTGACGACACTATCTATGAAAAACGCACGGATCCGACTTGGGCAGGAGATCCTGCGCCGACGCAAAGCCATGGGCATGACGCAGGAAGAACTGGCCTCCCGCATGGGTGTTTCGCGCCAGTCCGTTGCCAAATGGGAAACAGGCCTGTCGTCCCCGGACATCGACCGGCTTGCCCTGCTGCGGGACGTGCTGCAGACGAGTCTTGATGAACTCATCGCTCCCGCAGGCCGGGAGCTCATTCCGGAACCTGTCCCTCCTGCGGAAGACAGCGTACGCCCGGAACCAGCCGGGCCCGTGCGCAACCTCCGGCTCCTTCCCCTGATCCTGGGCACGCTGCCGTTCTGCTGCGGCCTGGGCGGGTTGGCGGCCCTGTGGGTACTCTCCCGCTTGCATCCTGTCCGTCTCGTGGACTGGGATGGCTCCTTGCATACAGGCCTGGAAGGCTATCTTATGGCGACCGGCCTCTGGCCTGTCCTGCTGCTGGCCTGCATCCTGCTTGGCTGCGGCAGCCTTACGCTGCTTTATCTGTGGGGCACGCGCAGAAAAAACAGCTGACCCCGGCAGCGCTGTGCCAGCAGGGCTGTGCCAGCAGGGCTGTGCCTGTCCGTCATCCTGTGCGACGATGGCAACACACTGTGATGCATGCTCTCTGGTAGCGTCTTGAATGAAGGCTCCGCGAACCGCATGCCCCTGCACTCCCCCATGAGCAGAACCATCTGAAACGACAACGGTACGCCGATCTCCCAGCTGCACTCCCCAAAACACATGACAGATCTGCGAGGCGTACAGCCCCTAAAAAAGGGCAGGGAATCCTCAGCACAGGCACCCAGCGCTCACGGCTCACATAGCGGAAAGTCTGCACCAGTTGGCAAGGCTGCCTCGGGATAGCCTCTGCCTCGCCCCAGCTATTCCTTTTCGCTCCTTTCCGCCAACGCCTTCTGCCCTCAAAAGGCACAGATTTCCATGCTGCCCGGGTACAGAGCTTCGGAGCTGGAAGCCGCCTGCTCTTCTTCACAGGCTCTTCCATCCTCGCACAGACCCAGCGGCAAAAGTTTTTGGAAGGGAGGGGCGCGGGGAGGGAGAACCTTTTTTCGGCAGATTGTAAATTGAAACGCAACACGGGGCTTGCGTAAAACAGGAAGACCCACAACAGTCAAGGTTGGAAAAAA
>NZ_JABAFY010000112.1 GCF_012843875.1 Desulfovibrio piger
ATGTGCATCTTTTCTTGCCGCCGTTCAAATCAGATGCATATCTTTGTGGGCAAACATAATTTGACGACACTATCTAAAACGGGAGAGATATATGGTTTCCGAAAAACAGATGGCCCGCCTGCTGGATCTGGCCAATCTGGCCTGCCAAAAGGGGCTCGTCGGGGAGGCAAGGACCATTTTTCAGGCAGTCCTGGCGCTCAGGCCGGGGTTCGCGCCGGCCCTTGTGGGGCTGGCATTTTCTCATGTGGTCGTGGACGATTTCGATACCGCGCTCACCATCCTGGACCAGGTCCTTGCGGATAATGCCGCTGATGCCGACGCCCTTGCCATGCGTGGCCTTGCCTGTCTGCTGGCCGGGCGCAGAGGAGATGCGGAACAGGCCTTTGCCGCCATTCCGCAGGATTGCGCTGCGGCCGATATGGCCCGGGCCGTCATGGAAGTCGCCTGACCGGCGGCATGACGTTTTGTCCACCGGGAGGCACGGCGTATGATCCCCGCATCGGCACAAGGGGCGACCAAGCTGCTGGAAGCTTTGGAAAAGCTTTCCCAGTGGGCGGGCGAGCCTTCCGGGGGGGGGCCTTCCGGTGCGCCGTCGCGTGAGCTGGTGCGGGCCTTCGAGGAAGCGCTCTCCACGGCTCCGCCAGAAGGCCCCGCAGCTGCGGCCGGTGAGGGCGGCCCCACTGCATCGTCGGCAGCGGCGCTCCTGCCGGGACCGGCGGAAGCCATGCCGTGCCCGCCAGTTGACGGAGCGGGGGCGGAAGGCTCTCTTGCTGTGGAACAGAGCGGGAATCCTCTTGCCGTGGAGCAGCCCGCCGCAGCCGGTGGCGCTGATGTCCCCGCCGGGCAGGAGGTGACGGAGCCTCAGGCCGTCTTCCAGAGCGAAGGGATCTCCCGCCAGGATGTTCTGGAAGAGCTGGGCCAGTTGCTGGAGCGTGTCTCCGCGCAGGGGGCGGCCATCAGCCCGCAGGAATTGCTGCATGTGCAGCAGCTTGTGGGCATGCTCAACGTACAGGCCAAAGTGGGTGTCCAGACATCGCAGCAGACGACGCAAGGCCTGGAAGGCCTGCTGCGCCAGTCCGGTTAGGCACCCGTATCTTAGATAGTGTCGTCAAATTCAAAAGTATGTTATAATCTCTTCACTTACAATGAGGAGAGACCATATGGCGGCACATC
>NZ_JABAFY010000113.1 GCF_012843875.1 Desulfovibrio piger
CATAATGATGCTCCTGGGTTAAAGGATTGATGGCAGATATGCCCTTTTCGCTGCTATGGCCCTGTTTTCCGCAGATCTGTGGCAGCTACATCGCCTCGAAACGTCGGTTGGGATAGACTTTTCCCCAGGGAAAAAATGGAGAACATTCCGCGTCTGTTTCTCTTTCGGGGGCATCGCCCCAGCCGGCTAAAGAAAGGTTGGCCTCTCCCCGGAAGGCGTTCAGTAAAAAACGAAAGATTTTGCAAATATTTTTCTTCCCGAACCGCGCGGCCCCCAAGCGACAACAAGATATTGGGGGCCTCCGCAAAAACGTTTAGAAAAAAATAAAAAAAGGCCGTTTTCCTTTACTGGAAGAACGACCTTTTGAGATAAATAGTGTATATTATCAGTTGGTTGGTGTGTTTCTTGGGCCTATTTTGTCGATGGTTTGTGGCAAGCGCTGGTCCGCAGCTCATCCAGGTAATCGGCCCAGGACTGCATCATCTTCGCTCTCTCGGGGAGGTACTGGGCGTGGTTGTATGCCGCACGTACCGCATTTTTTTCCCTGTGTGCAAGCTGTGCCTCAATGACATCCGCGCGGAAGCCTTGCTCGTTAAGGAGCGTACTTGCCATTGCCCGGAATCCATGGATGCAGAGCTCTTCCTTTCCGTACCCTACGCGACGCAAAGCGTTAAGCAGGCACATGTCAGTGATGACTCGTGCTCTGGATTGAGGGGAGGGGAAGAGGAATTCTCCACCTCCAGTCCATGTGTGAAGCTCTTTGAGCAGGTATTCCACCTGTCTAGCAAGAGGGACAACATGCAGCCGCTTCATTTTCATGTGCTCAGGGGGAATCACCCACAAATGCTTTTGAAAGTCTATATCTGCCCAGCGAGCACGGCGTAGTTCTTGCGAGCGTACAAAAACGTAGGGGAGGATTTTCAGCGCGTACTTTGTGACGATACTTCCGGGGTAGTCGTCGATGTCTCGGAGAAGGTAACCGATTTTCTTCGGATCCGTGATCGTGGCCCTATGCTGAACCGGACCTTTGGGTTCCAGAGCTTCAGTGATCCCCG
>NZ_JABAFY010000114.1 GCF_012843875.1 Desulfovibrio piger
AAGTTTTTCAATATTTGCCCATACCTTGTCGGAAATATCATGCCTCCGATGTGCCGCCATATGGTCTCTCCTCATTGCAAGTGAAGAGATTATAACATACTTTTGAATTTGACGACACTATCTAAAAAGACAGGGGGGAAAGCGGCTTTACAAGCCCGGCCGGGACGCGTACACCTCTTTTCCTGATACGATTTTTTACCGAGGTACCCAATGACCCGTTTTCTTCTGCTGCTTTGCGCGGCCTTCCTGCTGGCCGGTTGCGGCGCCAAGGGCGTGACCGTTGTGGACAAGCCCGGCTTCGTGACCATGAGCCAGCGTATGCCCCAGGAAATGAAAGCCCGCGGCCTGCTCACCGACGACGGCAGCTATATCTCCCTGCCCGGTGGCGGGGGCGAGAACTATGGCGAGATCCTTTTCCGCCAGCTCTCGCCTGAATTTTTGTTCAATGACAGGGGCCACGTCTATCTGGGCAGCACCTTTGCCGCCACGCGCACGCCGTCCAGCCATGCCACCGTGCGCAAGACCGGCTTCACCATCGTCCACCCCACCCAGACCATCAATCTGGCCATGTTGGGCATCGTGGACTGGAACAACGACGAAAAGGACGAATGGCTCATCGCCTGCGATGTCCGCCCGCACCTGGGCTTCGAAAGCCGCACCTATTATGTGCTGGTGCCGCCGCCGCTGCGCAAGGGCGAGCCCCTGCAGGCCACTGTGGCCGCGGTGTACGAATGTTATGGTCTGGCCTGCAAGCTCACCGTGCGCGACAGTCGCGCCATCCCCCGCGTAGGCGAAGGCGAACTGCCCCCCACGGACGTGCATGATGCCCTGCCCGGCATGGAAGGCGTGACCGAGCCTCCCCGCCCCGACAGCACGCCCCGCTCCGGCCTTCAGGAACGGTCGCTGTAGGCAGAGCAGCAGGATACAACGTAGAACAAAGCGGGCCCCTCTAAGAGAATGTCCGGCATACATCTTGCTATACCAGTTTTCTCCAAAGGATACAGGCCAAAGCAAGGTAAAGTAGCCCCA
>NZ_JABAFY010000115.1 GCF_012843875.1 Desulfovibrio piger
CTGAAGGGCCTCATCGACCTGCCGGAAGCCGAAGAACTCCTTGCCCCTGTCATAGGTCAAGGTATGCCGATAGCGTGCGGGGACGCAGGAAAACAGCTCCTTCAGGCAGGAAGAGACGCACTCCACGTTTCGCGTCCGGCAAAATGCAGCCATGAGAAAGCCGCTTTTGCGTTCCACAGCCGTCAGGATATAGCCTGAATGCCGATGACCATGTATGAGATCGCATTCCCAGTGACCATAAATATTGGCGCCTGGGCGGTCGTCTATGTCCGGCAAATCGGGCAGATAGCGAACAGCGGACTTGGTGCGCCTGGAAAAGACTTTTCCTGGCCGCTTCAGACGAAGATATTTCCCATACCCCTTGAAAGGCCGTACCTTGCTGGAATCGCTGTCTTTCTGTATCCAACGGTAAATAGTCTTGAAACTTATCAAGGGAAGGTTGAGGCAGGCGGCCTGCAGACGCAAGCGCCCCGCGATCTGTTCGGGAGACCAGCGTTCCCGGAGTTTTTCCTGGACGTAGGCCACCAGCTCGGGTGTACGCCTGGAAGCCTTTTTGTCCTTCGTGTTCCGCCAGACAGCCTTGCGTTGCGCCATATCCGCCTGATATTTCCCGTCTTTCCCGCTGTTGCGTTTCAGCTCCCTGCTGATGCTGGAAGGCGCGTAGCCCAAGATCCCCGCTATTCTCCGAATGGAAAGATTCCCGGCAATGAGGCTGGCTAGTATTTCCCGATGTGTTTGTGTAAGCTGGTGATGACCCACGACAGTCTCCTCATTGTGAGGTTTGTTTTTTTCCAACCTTGACTGTTGTGGGTCTTCCTGTTTTACGCAAGCCCCGTGTTGCGTTTCAATTTACAATCTGCC
>NZ_JABAFY010000116.1 GCF_012843875.1 Desulfovibrio piger
TAGAAGTCATTTCATAATTCCAGAAAAAGTCATAAAAATCGTGTAATCGAATTTCATGAGTAAATACCAAAGATTAACAGATGACCAATGGGCAATTTTGGAACCTCTCCTTGCAAATGAGGCTTCTTCCGTGCGGGGAAGGCCTCCTGTCCATGATGACCGCTCTGTACTGAACGGCATCTTATGGGTATTGCGCACTGGTGCCGCCTGGGCTGACTTGCCGGAGAGATTCCCGTCTTCATCAACCTGCTATCGCCGATTCAGCAAGTGGGTCAAAACGGGCGTATTCCGAAAAATCCTTGAGGCTCTCGCCCGTGACCTTGAAGAGCGTGGGGCCATAAACCTCTCGGAATGCTTCATTGACGGCACGTTCGTGGTGGCAAAAAAAGGGGCGCAAAAGTGGGAAAGACCAAGCGGGGGAAAGGTACGAAGCTCATGGTTATTGCAGACGCTTCTGGTCTTCCACTCGCCCTGCACACGGATTCTGCTGGTCCTCATGAAGTCACCCTTGTCCAAGCTACCCTCGATGAAATTGTCACAGTGGGACAGCCCAGAAGAATTATTGGGGATCGTGCCTATGACAGTGATCCGCTCGATAACGCCCTTGCTGCCCAAGGGATTGAGATGATCGCACCACATCGGCGCAATCGAAAGCGTAAAGCAACGCAGGATGGTCGCCCCTTGCGGCGTTATCGTCGCCGTTGGAAAATCGAACGACTTTTTGCTTGGCTCAATACGTTCAAGCGGACAATGGCACGCTGGGACAGGTTCCACCAACACTTTACCGCCTTTGTTCATTTGGCATTTTCCATGATTTTACTCAGAAGAGTCATCAAGGAATTATGAAATGACTTCTA
>NZ_JABAFY010000117.1 GCF_012843875.1 Desulfovibrio piger
GTGCATCTTTTCTTGCCGCCGTTCAAATCAGATGCATATCTTTGTGGGCAAACATAATTTGACGACACTATCTAGAATCGTTCCAAAGGACGGAATCATCTTTCGGGATCTGCAAAACCAATCAAATAACTTCCAGGCTAGATTTGTCGCAGGGATATACGATATAATACCAGATGGTTTTCTATGGAATACTGGCAGATGCTACTCTCGATGGGCGAAGGGGCTTGCATGACACAAACAGGGACAAACCGGGACAGCAAGGGACTGTAACCCCGCGAAAAGAAAAGGCCCACGGTGTCTTTTGATACACCGTGGGCCTCTGGGACATGCGCTGATGGTGGAGGCGGGGGGAGTCGAACCCCCGTCCGAGAACATTCCACGCAAAGCGTCTACAGGTTTAGGTCAGGAACAAATTTCACCACCCTGCTCGCCCCTGACCGGGCACAGAGCAGCAATCCCGCCGGTACAGATCTCGTGGAAACTCCCGGCAGGCGCCAAGCTCCACCAGCCTGATGCGATGTCGCCAGCCGGACGTATCAGGCGTCGGCCCGTCTGACGTGACCATCAAATGTGGTCAGGTGCCTCGCTGTTTTTAGGCAGCGTAAGCGTAGTCGTAATCGTTGTTGGCAATTACTTTTGTGCCGCTTTTTACGAGGCCAGCGGCGCCTCGACCTGCAACTTTGGTTTCCACATCCCCGTCGAAACCAATGCGCCCCCAATTGGGAATTACTACTATAGATAATACTGCCTGCTTTGACAAGCTGTTTTTTTTAGAGCGTGTTTGGAAACTTCAGCTTTTATAGTTACAAGAAGGCATGTGGACAAAAAAAGACTGTGCGCGGCAG
>NZ_JABAFY010000118.1 GCF_012843875.1 Desulfovibrio piger
TAGAAGTCATTTCATAATTCTGGAGAAAATTTAAGGTTTCGGTTAGTCTCAAAAAATGAGCAAAGCCGAAATGCTAACTGATGATCAATGGTCTGTCCTGGAACCTCTTTTTCAGAAAGAGCGCACAGGCGCAGGACGTCCACAAATTCATTCTGACAGAGAAGTTTTAAATGGCGTCCTCTGGGTCTTGCGTACAGGCGCGGCATGGGCGGACTTACCGGACAGGTTTCCATCTTCCGCAACTTGCTATCGGAGATTCAGCAAATGGGTAAAAGATGGAAGGCTTCGAAAAATTCTGGAGTCTCTGGCCCGGCATCTTGAAGATAATGGCCTGATAAATCTGGAAGAATGCTTCATTGACGGCACATTCGTTGTCGCAAAAAAAGGGGCCCAAAAGTGGGAAAGACCAAGCGGGGCAAAGGTACGAAGCTCATGGTTATTGCTGACGCTTCTGGTTTACCTATCGCCGTGTACACGGATTCTGCTAACCCTCATGAAGTCAGACTTGTCCAGGCTACAATCAATGAAATTGTCACGTTGGGACGCCCCCGAAGAATTATTGGGGATCGTGCCTATGACAGCGATCCGCTTGATGAAGCCCTTGCTTCTCAGGGAATTGAACTCATCGCGCCGCACCGCAAGAATCGTAAAAAGCCGGCGACGCAAGACGGACGGCTCTTGCGCCGTTACAAAAGAAGATGGAAAATTGAACGCCTTTTTGCGTGGCTTAACAAATTTAAAAAGGCAATAACTCGTTGGGAAAGGTGCGTTGAACGTTTTACGGCTCTTGTCCACCTTGCTTTTTCTATGATTTTGTTGAGAA
>NZ_JABAFY010000119.1 GCF_012843875.1 Desulfovibrio piger
CGATATGCCAAAAGATGTGCATCTTTTCTTGCCGCCGTTCAAATCAGATGCATATCTTTGTGGGCAAACATAATTTGGCGACACTATCTAGTAGATTTTTTCGATCACAACATTGTTGAATGATAAGGATGATAGCAATGAATGCAGCGGAACTTGTGGCCGGGCTCGGCGTGAAACTTGGCTTTTCCCTGAAACTGAGCGAGGCGGGAACCTGCCGCGTCTACTTTGATGACGATACGGTGGATTTTGAGCAGTCTGGAGATTCTCTGTACATCATGGCGGACATGGGCTCCGCCTCGGGCAGGGAAGAGGCATACGGCCGCCTGCTGATGGCCAACTGCCTCGGCGCGGAAAGCGGCGGCGCGTGTATCGGACTGGATGCCGCGCGCGAGATTTTTACTCTGCATGTGATTCTGCGCGGAGATATACCCTATGAATTCTTTGAGGCGGAACTGACACGCTTTCTCAAGGCATTGCGCTACTGGAAGAAATGGATCGCCCTGCCGGCGGCTTCGGCTTTTCCCGCGCAGGAGGGGGACGCTGTGTTCTGACTCGCAGGTTTCACGCCTCCGCCGGAGCAGCCGCAAGTGAATTGCGACTGCTCCGGCGTCGCGGCTTCAGTCTCGCTCCGCTCGACTTCGTAGAGTAGAAGTCATTTCATAATTCCAGAAGGCTCTTGACTAGCTGAGAGGATTTTCTCTGAGCAGTTTTAGCACCAGAAGGTGAATGTCCTCTTGTCTATGATTAAGAGGATGTCCGGCATGTTTTTTGATTTTAAAAGGTGTGGTAATCTCGTCCCATGAAACAAACAGATTTTCG
>NZ_JABAFY010000012.1 GCF_012843875.1 Desulfovibrio piger
TCCATGATTCAAATAGCCATGGCAAGCATACTGCTGAAACGTTTCATTATTGATAAATGAGTTTCCAAACACGCTCTTATGAAAATCTCTAAAAAAAATTATAACGCGCTGATTTCGCGAGTGATCCCGCATCTCAATTTTACCATAAAATCTTCTATAAAATATTATATAGCAATTTTAATACATGACTCCTAAAAAATAAAATCCTTGCTCTTTTGCCGGCAAAAGAGCCTTCCCGGTATCTCTCGACAAGGATCGTCCCCCGCAGTACAAAAACGCATCCCCATATTCCCAGACATCAGCCTTCCGGCGGTTTTTCCATGCTTCCTGTGCGCTCTGTTCCCGTATCCTGCCCGGCCCGGTCTCCCCTCCGGTCTCCGGTCATACGCCCGCAGCGGATCGCATGCATCACCGTCTGCCTTATTATTTTTCTGGCCGGTCTGTTCAGCTTCCTCCCGGCACAGGCCGCCTCCATCCCCCTGTTCGGGACCGTGGAGTTCCGGCGCCCTCTCGACAGCCTGCCCGCCTGGGCTGAGGTCCGCCGCATGAACGAGCTGGAGCTCATCTTCGTCAGCGGCAAGGTTTTCACCCGGACCGCCACCTGGGACTCCTTCAAACAGGGAGCCCAGGGCAAGAGCGGCATGGGACTGCTGCGCTATGTCAACACGTTCTGGAACCGCTTTCCTTACCGTGAGGATATCACCAACTGGGGCAAGGCCGACTACTGGGTCTGGCCCAACCTGTTCCTCAAAAAATCTGGCGACTGCGAAGATTACGCCATCGTCAAATATTTCACGCTCAAAGAGCTGGGCATGGATACGGACAAACTGCGTATCGTCGTCCTGCGCGATACCCTGCGCCGCCTGTCCCATGCCGTTCTGGCCGTCTACATGGACAATGACATCGTCATCCTGGACAACATCAGCAATGCCATCCTGCCCCAGGGGCGCCTGCGACATTATGTCCCGCAGTTCTCGTTCAACGAGAAGTCACGCTGGGCCCACATGCGAGGCAAAAAAACAAACGAGTAGCCCATGAACACTCCCGACCCCGACTTCCCTGCCAAGCCGCATCACTTCATGAGCAAACGGCTGAGCATCAGTATCAGCCTCGTGCTTTTCGTGCTGGTCCTGCTGCTCTCCTATGCCCTGTGTTCCCTGCAGGTCGACCGGAGCACCCAGGCCATCCTGGCGGACAAAAACCGCTTCCTCCTGTCCAAGATCGATACCATGCAGATCCGCCTGCAAGACTGGCGGCGGACCATGCTGGAACAGACCAAAACGCTGGCCCTTTCGGAGAGCGTCCGCCTGTTCGCCTCGGACATGGCCGCCCTGCCCTCCGATCTGCTGGACAAGAGTTCCCGCACCGCCGCTCCCGGATCCGACAGCGACCAGCTTTCCTTGCTGGACCAGCGCGAATACATGCAGCAACTGCTGGCGGACATCGCCTACCAGAACGATCTTGACCGCATCTGCATGTTCCTGCCCGATGGCCGCAAGATCGTGGACAGCGCCTCTGACGCTGCCGACAATCACGACGACGATCTTCTCGTCCGGCAGGCCGTCACATCGAGGACGCTTTCCTTTGGCGCCATCCACAAGCATGGGGACCGTTTCGCCCTGCAGGCCGGTGCCCCCCTGTTCGAGATCAGCGGCAAGGACAGGCCCCGTGTCGTCGGCTGCCTGCTCCTGTGCTTCCCCATGGACGCGGCCCTGACGAACATCCTCCAGGACAAGGAAAGCCAGCTCAGGCTGGTGGATCTTTTCCCGGACAGGAGCAGTGTCTTCCTGCTGCGGGAGGACGCCCTGCAACAGCTCCCCCTCCGTGCAGGCGTGGCCGGCGCCCATTCGCTGGATTTCAAAAAGCGTCCTGCCATGGCCGGAGGAGATGACGTCTATTCCCTGGCCTTCATCTCCTCGCTGCCCAATACGCTGATGCTGGTGGCCTCCCTGCCCGCCGTGGACATCGACCGGGAGATCCTCCACAAATCCATGCAGATCTATGCCGTCGGCCTGCTGACCAGCCTGGGGATCGGCCTGCTGCTGGCCTTCGGGGTCTCCTGCCTGGTGGGGCGGGCCCACCGGGCTTCGGCCGCCTACTTCAAGGCCCTGTATACGGTCATCCGCGACCAGAAGCAAGTGCTGGACAGCGTCAATGATTCCATGCGCCTGGGGCTGGTCCTGTTCAGTGCCACGGACGGCGTCCGCATCTTCAACCCCGAATTTGCCAAGATCTGCGGCGGCATCCCGCAAGAGGAACTGGCCGGCAAGTCCCCCAGGGATCTCTTCCCCCAGGAGGACGCCGACAAATTGCAGGCAGGCATCGAACGCAAGATCAAGGAACCGTCCTTCGACGGCGTGGAGCTGGCCCTGCCCGGTACTGACGGCAAGGAACATCTTTACAGGGTCTCCCTCTATGTTTTTCTGGACAGGCAGGAGCAGGACGCCGCCAAGGAAGCTCCCCTTCCCGAAAGCGTCGTGGCCATCTTCAAGGATATCACCCGCTTCCGCCGGCAGGCCCAGAAAGCCCAGGAACGCCAGCACCATCTTATGGAAGCCCTGGTGTGCGCCGTGGAATATGTGGACCCCAACCTGGTGGGCCATACCCGGAAGATGCGGCATGTGGCGGAGCTGCTGGCCCGGCATATGGAGCTGGACAATACGGCTGTCCTGACCCTGCGCATGGCTTCCCAGCTTTCGCAGATCGGCAAGATCTTCGTACCGCACCACCTGCTGCGCAAAAGCGGCAAGCTCACGCCCGAGGAGCAGCAGGCCGTACTGCAGTCTTCGGAGTATGCCTTCCGCGTCCTGTACGGGATCAACTTCGGGCTGCCTGTTCCCGAAGCCCTGCACGACATGAACGAAAAATTCGACGGCAGCGGTCCGCGGGCCCTGAAGGGCGATCAGATCAATCCCCATGCCCGCCTGCTGGCCGTGGTCAACGCCTTCTGCTCCATGGTCAGCGACCGGGCCTACAGACAGGGGATGCCCATCAGCCAGGCCCTGGACATCCTGTCGTCCAGCCCGGCCTTCGACCCCGCCATCGTGCTGGCATTGCGGGAGATCCCCGCAGAGGACCTGCGCGCTGCCCTGGCCGGAGAGGACGACTCTTCCCAGGCCTAGCCAGAAAGATCACCCAAGGGGACGACGTGAAACGCCGTCCCCTTGTCATACTCTCTGCCGGAAGCGTGCGTATCCTTTTTCCCGAAAAGCTGTTTTGACATCCCCGCAAGAGCTGACGTATATTGAAACCAAACATGAAGCGGCCGTCAGCCCCGGAAAGACGCCGCTTTGCCTTTCCCTGCCCTGCACTTTCGCGGATGCAGCGGCCCGCCCCTCTCCACGGTCTCCGCGGATATGTCCATCCTTTCCGGTTGAGGAGGATACATGAAATTCCAGTTTGACCGTCCCGCCTGCCAGAACCTGCGCAAGGCCCTCCGCAAGGAGTGGCTGGAGACCAACGGTCTTGGCGACTATGCCTCCAGCTCGCTGGTATGCTGCAATACGCGCAAATACCACGGCCTGTTCGTCACCGAGCTGGCCCGGCCCGCAGGCCGCCATGTGATGCTCTCCACCCTTGAGGAATCCCTGCTCATGGCAGGCAAAGAGTTCTTCTTCTCCTGCCGCAAGCATCCGGGCGTGTACTTCCCGCGCGGGCATGAATACATGCAGGCTGCCTCTGCCGGGCTCTGGCCTTCCTTCCGCTATCGTTTCGGTGACGTGACGTTGACCCGCGAGCTCATGCTGCTGCCGGGACGGCACGTTCTCCTCATACGCTACAAGGCCAGTATCGCCAGTCCCGAGACCCCGCCCCTGCGCCTGCGCATCAAGCCCCTGCTGGCCTGCCGCAGCATGCATACGGTCATCCGCGCCGACAAAGCCATCGACAGCAGCGTCTCCCCGACCCTGTACGGAGCTTCCGTGCGCCCGGATCCCCAGCTACCCGAACTTTTTTTGCAGATGGACGGCCCAGCCTCCTGGCAGACGGCCCAGGACTGGTACTACAACATCGAGTATCTTGTGGAGCAGGAGCGGGGCTTTCCCTTCCAGGAAGACCTGTTCATGCCAGGGATTTTCGAAGTGGACCTGGCTCCCGGTCATGCCGTCTATCTCACCGTCTCCACGGAGAGCCTGCAAAAGGAACACAGCCGGCATGACTTCGAACGTCTGTGGCAGGAAGAGAGCCAGCGCCGGATCGAGGAAGAAGCCGAGACGGACAGCCTGCAAAAGCATCTGGCCCGGGAAGGCAAACGTTTCCTCATCACCACGCCCGGCAGCACGACCGGCCGGATCGACAGCATCGTGGCCGGGTACCACTGGTTCGGCTCCTGGGGGCGCGACACCATGATCGCCCTGCCCGGCCTGACGTTTTTTGCCGGTCGCCAGGCTCTGGGCGAACAGATCCTTGCCAACATGGGCGCCGCCGTGCGTGACGGCCTCATCCCCAACGTTTTTTCCGCCGACGGCCGTCATGCCTACAACTCTGTGGACGCTTCCCTCTGGTATGTCTGGGCCGTGCAGATGCTGCTCCAGGTCGATCCGCAACGCATGGGCTTTGTGAAAGAACACTGCTGGCCCGCCATCAAGGAGATCCTCCGGGCCTATGCCGGAGGACAGGTTCCGTTCGTCCATGCCGACGAGGAAGGTTTCCTTGACGTGGGCGACGAACAGACCCAGCTCACCTGGATGGACGCCGTGGTCGACGGCAGGCCCGTCACGCCGCGGCACGGCCAGCCGGTGGAGATCAGCGCCCTGTGGTACAATGCCCTGGCCTTTGCCGACCATCTGGCACGGCGCTTCGACGAACCTCACTGGCAGGATTCCGTCGACCAGCGGGACCGCATGCGCGCCGTTTTCGTCCACCGGCACTGGATCAAAGATTACCGGGGCGACTATCTGGCCGACGTCTGGCGGGATGGCGAGCGGGATTTCCGTGTGCGGCCCAACCAGCTGTTCGCCGTTTCCCTACCCTTCCCCATCCTCGAAGAAGACAATTACGCCTCCGTGGTCTCGCGCGTGCGCCAGTGCCTGCTGACCCCCTGCGGGCTGCGCACGCTGGCCCCCAGCGCCAACGAGTACTGCTCCCTTTATGAAGGCGGGCCCGGAGAGCGTGACAAAGCCTACCATCAGGGCACGGTCTGGCCCTGGCTTCTGGGCGCTTACGGCGATGCCCTGCTGCGGGCGGCCTGGGATGAGGAAGGCGCCGCGCGCGACCTGCTGCATACCCTGACGCCCCTCTTCGGCAGCCATCTGGGCGGCGCCGGTATCGGGAGCATCTCCGAGATATTCGACGGAGACCCGCCGCATCTGCCCAACGGCAGCATCGCCCAAGCCTGGAGCGTGGCCGAATGCCTGCGCCTGCTGAACAGGCTGGGAAAGGTGGCTCCCCAGGCCTATGCGCAGTGGGAAAACGCCCTGCTGCAAGGAGACAGGTAATGCGCGTCCTCATGTTCGGCTGGGAATTTCCCCCCTTCAAGAGCGGCGGGCTGGGCACGGCCTGCCAGGGCATGGCCACGGCACTAGCCAAGAAAGGCACGGAGATCTTCTTTGTCCTGCCCCGTGCCGAAAGTGACCGCCCCGTCCATCTGCAGGACGGCCTGACCATGTTTTCCGCCTCGGGCACCCGGGTCTGCACCCGCAGCGCCCGCCTCCGGCGCGAAGAAGACGTGCGCGAGATATGGCATGACCGCCAGTACACGGAGCTCGTCCCCGGCTTCCGGGACGAGATCGAAGAGATCTGGCGCGAAAAGCTGCATCTGGAATATATCGACTCGCCGCTGCGCCCCTATCTGAACAGCGGCAGCTATCTGAAAGAGCACCGGGAGCTCCAGCGTCTGCTTTCCGAAAAACGTCTGGCCGACCCGACCCTGCGGACCGTCTTGCAGCATGAAGGCCCGGAGCGGGAGCACCTTCTGCGCGAGATCGCAGAGAGCCGGGAACAGTGCGAGACCCTGACGCTGCACGGCGGTTACGGCGAAGACCTCATGAGCGAGGTCTACCGTTATGCCTGCGCCGCGGCCGTCATCGCCGGACGCCTGGAATTCGACGTCATCCACGTCCATGACTGGATGACCTATCCGGCGGGGATGCTGGTCAAGCAGCTGACGGGCAAACCGCTGGTGGCCCATATCCATGCCCTGGAGCATGACCGCAGCGGCGACAACCTCAACCAGACCGTGGCCGACATCGAAAAGGCAGGCATGGAGGCCGCCGACCGCGTCGTGGCCGTGAGCCACTACACCAAGCAGGAAGTCATGGCGCAGTACGGCATCCCCGAGGACAAGATCTCCGTGGTCCACAACGCCGTCTCCCGCAATGACATCCACAAGAGCGTGGTCATCCCCGAACGCTGCCGTCATGAGAAGCGGGTCCTGTTCATGGGCCGCGTCACCTACCAGAAGGGCCCCGACTATTTTGTCGAAGCCGCCAAGCTGGTACTGGACCGTCTGCCCCACACGCGTTTCATCATGGCCGGCAGCGGCGACATGCTGCCCAACATGGTGCGCCGTGTGGCCCACCTGCGCATCGGGGACAGATTCCATTTCACGGGCTTTTTGCGCAACGGCGAAGTAGACCGCATGTACGCCATGAGCGACCTTTACGTCATGCCCAGCGTTTCCGAGCCCTTCGGCATCGCGCCGCTGGAAGCCATGGCCTACGACGTCCCCGTCCTCATCTCGCGCCAGTCCGGCGTGGCGGAAGTGGTACGCAACGCCATCAAGGTCGACTTCTGGGATGTGCGGGAAATGGCCAACAAGATCTGCGCCCTGCTGGCCTATCCCCTGCTGGCCGCCGAGGAAGTCCGCAATTGCCGTGAAGAACTGAAGAACATCCGCTGGGAGAATGCCGCCACCAAGCTGCGCGCCATCTACGACCAGCTTGTTGCGGGGAGGAGATAGCATGTCCGCCATCTGTTTCTATTTTCAGGTACATCAGCCGTACCGCCTGCGCCACTACACCTTCTTCGATATCGGCGCCAATTCCTGGTACGAGGACGAGAACGCCAACTGCGGCATCCTCCTCAAGGTGGCGCGCAAATGCTATCTGCCCATGAACGCCCTGCTGCTCAAGCTCATCCGGCGCCATGAGGGGCAGTTCAAGGTGAGTTTCTCCATCTCCGGCACGGCCCTAGACCAGTTCGAGACCTACGCCCCGGAAGTCATCCAGAGCTACCGGGAGCTGGTGGCCACCGGCTGCGTGGAGCTGCTTTCCGAGACCTACAACCACTCGCTGGCCTTCCTCTACTCGCCTGACGAGTTCCGGGAGCAGGTCCGCCTGCACGATGACCGCATCGAAGAGCTGTTCGGAGTGCGGCCCACCTCGTTCCGCAATACCGAGCTCATCTACAACAACGCCCTGGCCCGTACCGTGGAGGAAATGGGCTACAAGGCCATCCTGGCGGAAGGCGCCGACCATGTGCTGGGCTGGCGCAGCCCCAACTTCGTCTACAGGCCTTCGGGGTGCGACTCTCTGCGCCTGCTGCTCAAGAACTACCGCCTTTCCGACGACATCGCCTTCCGCTTCTCCAACCACGAATGGCCGGAATTCCCGCTGACGGCGGAAAAATTCGCCAGCTGGGCCCAGGCCTCCGGGGCCGCAGGGGACATCATCAACCTGTTCATGGACTACGAGACCTTTGGCGAGCACCAGTGGGAATCCACGGGCATCTTCCAGTTCATGGAGGCCCTGCCGGACGTCCTGCTTTCCCTGCCGGGCTTCAGTTTCGTGACGCCCACCGAAGCGGCGGCCATGTTCCAGCCCGTGGCCAGTCTCGACGTGCACAATTTCATGTCCTGGGCCGACGCCGAACGCGACCTGACCGCCTGGCTGGGCAATGACATGCAGCAGGATGCCATCACGGCTGTCTACCGTCTGGAAGAAAAGGTGAAGGCCAGCGGCAACGAAGATCTGCTGCGCACCTGGCGACGCCTGCAGACATCCGACCATTTTTACTATATGTGCACCAAGTGGTTCGCCGACGGCGACGTGCACAGCTATTTCAATCCGTACGACACCCCCTATGATGCCTACATCAACTACATGAACGTACTGGCCGACTTCGGCCTGACCCTGGATGCCCCCCTGCCCACTGCCGGAGCGTCCCGCAGTTAGCGCACTCCCGGCACGGCCTGCCTGACGGATCATGCCCTGCGCGAAGGCATGGCCCGGACAGACCTCTCCGGGGGCTTTCATGAATGCAAGGAGATCCGTCTCAATGTCACAAGATCTGTCAAACGCGACCCTCTTCGAAGTCAGCTGGGAGGTCTGCAACAAGGTCGGCGGCATCTATGCCGTCGTCAGCAGCAAGATCCTGGAAGCCCTGGCTGCCTTTGGAGAAAATTATTTTCTTCTGGGGCCCGACCTGGGCAACAACCCCGACTTTGAAGAGACCGACGAGCCCTGCTGGCAGGAGCTGCGCCAGGAGACCGACCGGCGCAACCTGAGCTGCCGCTTCGGCCGCTGGAACATCCCCGGCCGCCCCAAAGTCATCCTGGTCGGGTACCGTGACCGTTACGACCAGAGCCAGCTGCTGTTCTCGCTCTGGAACCGCTACGGCGTGGACTCCATCTCCGGCGGCTGGGACTATGTGGAACCGGTCATGTTCAGCACGGCCTGCGGCGAAGTGATCGAAGCCGCCTGCAAGGCGCTGCACATCCCTGCCGACGGCCCGGCCCTGGCCCACTTCCACGAATGGATGTGCGGCGGCGGCCTGCTCTATCTCAAGACCAACGCCCCCTATGTGGGCACGGTCTTCACCACGCACGCCACCATGCTGGGGCGCTCCATGGCCGGTTCCGGCTTCGACATCTACAAGCAGATGCACCAGATCAACCCCAAGCATGAGGCCGGGGCCTACAATATCACGGCCAAATGCTCCATGGAGACGGCCTCGGCACGCGAAGCCGACTGCTTCACCACCGTCAGCCGCATCACGGCCGACGAGGCGGGCGTCTTTCTGGGGCGTACCCCCGATGTGCTGACCCTCAACGGTCTGGACTTGCGCGTCATCCCCGACTACAGCCGGGACAGGAGCCTGGCCGCAGCTTCCCGGCAGCGGTTGCTGGAGGCCGCCGGCCGTCTGTTGCGCCGCCGCCTGCCCGAGGATACCCGCGTCTTCCTCGTGTCCGGCCGTTATGAGTATCACAACAAGGGCATCGACGTGTTCCTTGACGCCCTCGGCATGGTCAATACGGCCCTCAGCCAGTCCCAGTCCAATGTGCTGGCCCTGTGCGCGGTCATGGGCGGACACAGCGGGGTCAATGCCGACGCAGTCAGCGGCGACCCGGCCAAACTCCCCGGCCAGGGCGGCTTCTGGATCAGCAGCCATCACGTCTACAACCAGCCCAACGATCCCATCCTCAATGCCTGCCATCGCCTGGGCCTGGACAACAGGCCGGAGAACCACGTGCAGGTCATCTTCGATCCTGCCCTGCTCGACGGCAAGGACGGCTTCCTGAACATGCGCTATGAAGAGGTGCTGGCCGCCTGCGATCTGGGCGTATTCCCCTCCTGGTACGAGCCCTGGGGCTATACCCCGCAGGAAAGCGCCGCCCATGCCGTGCCCACGGTCACCACAGACCTTTCCGGCTTCGGCATGTGGGTGCGCTCCAGCCAGCGCGATAAGAACGGCGTGACCATCATCTGCCGCCGCCAGACCTCGTATGACGAGACCGCGGCCAGCCTGCGCGACGTGCTCCTGCAGTATGCCTCCCTGCCCGAAGAGCAGATGCAGGAACACCGGCACATGGTGCGCCATGTGGCCGAAGGCTGCTCCTGGGAGCAGTTTTTCCCCTACTATGTGCAGGCCTACGGTCTGGCCCTGGACAAGGCACGCCAGCGCAGCTCGCAGCCCGCCGGCGGCAGCACGACCCTGACCCGTGTGCTGGCGGCCACCATGTCCACCACGCCCAACCTGCACAGCTTCACGGCCCTGACCTCACTGCCCCCGGCCATCGGCCGCCTGCGTGAGCTGGCCCACAACCTCTGGTGGAGCTGGCACCCCGAATGCCACTATCTCTTCTCGGCCCTCAACGAAGAAGAATGGGAACGCAGCAACCACAATCCCATCGCCACGCTGGAAAAAGCCACCCGGGCACGGCTGATCATCGTGGCCCACGAGCAGAGCTACCTGCGGCTGTACAACCAGACCATGGCGGCCTTCGATGCCTACATGACCGAGGCGCCGCAAAGCTTCGGCCCCCTGACCCCGCAGCAGCCTCTGGCCTATTTCTCCACAGAATACGGCCTGAGCGAATGCCTGCCCATCTACTCCGGCGGTCTGGGCGTCCTTTCCGGCGACCACCTGAAATCCGCCAGTGACCTGAACATCCCGCTGGTGGCCGTGGGCCTGCTGTACAAGAACGGCTACTTCCGCCAGATCATCGACAAGAACGGCGACCAGACCCCAGTCTATCCCGAAAACGATTTCGCCACCCTGCCCATAGAGCAGGTCAAGGATCAGGACGGCAAACCCCGCGAGATCTACCTGCAGATGCCGGGCCGCCGCCTGCACGTCCAGATCTGGCTGGTGCGCGTGGGACGGATCAACCTCTACCTGCTGGACACCAACCTGCCCTCCAATACGGCGGAGGACCGCAAGATCACGGCCCGCCTGTATGAAGCCGACCGCGATATCCGCCTGCGGCAGGAGATCCTGCTGGGCCGGGGCGGCGTGAGCATGCTGCGCGCCCTGGACATCCGCCCCGCCGCCTATCATATGAACGAAGGGCATTCGGCCTTCCTCATCTTCGAACGCATCCGCCTGCTCATGCAGGAGAATGGCCTGTCCTTCGAAGAGGCGGGCGAAGTGGTGCGCGGCAGCACCCTGTTCACGACCCATACGCCCGTGGATGCCGGCAACGAGCGTTTCTCGCTGGAAAGCATGGAGGCCTATTTCAAGCCCTACATCCAGACCGTGGGCATCAGCTGGCAGACCCTGGTCAATATGGGCCGCTTCGAAGGCAGCGAGCGCAACGTCTTCGAGATGACCGTCCTGGCCCTCAAGTATTCCATGAAGGCCAACGGCGTCAGCGCCCTGCACGGTGTGGTCTCCCGCCATATGTGGCAGGAAGGCTGGCAGGGGGTCCCGGTGGCGGAGATCCCCATTTTCTCCGTGACCAACGGCATCCATGTGCCCTCCTACGCCGGTCCGGCCATGCGTCCCCTGCTGCAAAAGCACCTGGGCGAAGGCTGGCAGGAACTGACGCCCGACGACCAGAAATGGACCTGCATCGCGGACATCCCCGATGCCGACCTCTGGACGGCCCGCCAGACCCAGAAAAAGCACCTGCTGGAAACCATCCGCTCCAGCCTGCCGGAGTTCTTCAAAAAATTCGCCATCCCCTACGAAAAGCAGCAGGAGATGACGTCCCGGCTGACCCCCGAGACCCTGGTGATCGGCTTTGCCCGCCGCTTTGCACCGTACAAACGTGCGACCCTGCTCTTTGCCGATGTGGACCGTCTGGCCCGTATCCTGGAAAAGAGCGGCCAGCCCGTCATATTCGTCTTTGCCGGCAAGGCCCATCCTGCCGATGGCCAGGGCATCGGCCTGATCCGGGAACTCTTCCAGCACATGCTGTCGCCCCGTTTCTTCGGCAAGATCTTCTTTATCGAGGATTACAGCCTGGCGATCTCCCGCCTGATGGTGCAGGGCTGCGATGTCTGGCTCAACAATCCCCGCCGCCCCTACGAGGCCTGCGGCACCAGCGGCCAGAAAGTGGCGGTCAACGGCGGCCTCAATCTCAGCGTGGCCGACGGCTGGTGGTGCGAAGGCTACAACGGCACCAACGGCTGGACCATCGGCCCCCTGGTGGCCAAAGGCAGCCTAGGCCCCGAACAGAGCGACTATGACGATGCGGCCTCCCTGTATTCCCTGCTGGAAGACAAGGTGATCCCGCTGTACTTCGAGCGCGATGCGGACAACCGGCCCCACAACTGGCTGCTGCGCGTCCGCAAGGCCATGCAGACGCTCATCGCCCAGTACAGCTCGCACCGCATGCTGCGCGATTACCTTAGCGACTACTACATCCCGGCGGCCACCAGCCATCAGGAGATCCGCAGCAACCACTACGCCCTGGCCCGCCATCTGAGCCAATGGAAGCAGGACGTCAACGTGCGCTTCGGCTCCGTGCAGATGGATACCATCCGCATCGAAGGCATCAAGGAAGACAGCCTGCTGGACGGCCAGTCCCTGCATGTGGCCGTGACCGTGCATCCCGGCAGCATGAAGCTCGACGAGCTGCTGGTCCAGCTGGTGGCCGGTCCCGGCGACGGCTCCACTTTTACGGAAACGCCCGATGTGGTGGAGATGCAGCCGGAGAGCGAAGGGGTGGACGGGACCATGACCTTTGTCTGCACCTACACGCCTTCCCGCAGCGGGATCCATGTGTACGGTGTGCGCGTCATGCCCTGCACCGAAGGCCTGTCCTCGCCTCTGGAGACGCGCCTCGTTTTGTGGGGCTAGGACTCCATGGCCCAACCATGACAAAAAGGGGGATGCCGCTTGCGGCATCCCCTTTCCTCTTCTTGCGGGCAGGAAAACACCATCGGTATTTTCCCTGTGAAATACCCACGCCCGCGGCCGCATCCTCCTAACGCGGCTGCAAAAACCACGTCTGCGAAGTCGGATGCGCTTCCGTCCAGTGCAACTTGTAGGCCATGGGCTCCCCGGAGGCCGTGCCCATATCGTAGCGGACAGCCCCTTCCTCGCACAGCCAGCGTATCTGCTCCACCTGCAAAAGGTTGCCGATGGAAAGATCCTTCCAGGCGGCATCATAGCTGAATTGCTGCCCGCGGTAACATGGCCCCAGCATCCCGCCGAAAATGAAACCGATGTCCTGGCCTTCATGCCGGGCGAACATGACGCGCGCCGTGCCCTGCGCGGCAAGACGGCGGATCATGTCGGCATAGAATTCCCGGGCCGGGGATTCCGTCATGCCGCAATGCCCCACGCCCTTCCAGCTGCGCTGCTCCACGGCCAGCATCCGGGCATAGACGGCATCGGCCCCGGCCGTATCGGTGGGACAGGAGCGTTCGAACGTGACGCCCCTGTCGGCGGCCCTGCGGAAAGATTTGCGCCACTTGCTGCGCAGATTGGCGGAACGGCGGCTCAAAAAGCCGTCCAGTCCGCCTTCCAGCGAGGCCCCGGCCTGGATGCACTCCCCGGCCAGATAAATGGTGAACAGGGACTCACAGCAGGCATACAGCTCCCGGGCCCTCCTGCTCCCCGGCACTATCCCTCCCAGAAGCAGCGCCGGAAGATGCCCGTAACCATGTGACATGACGGCCAGCGCCTCAGCCAGCAGCCCGATCGCATCCGGCCCCAGCAGGGGACAGCCGAAGAGCCAATGGGCCTCCAGCGATGTTAGGAGCGGCTGCCCTGAAGACAGGAAGGCTTCCGCCAAAACAAGGACACTGTCCTCCGTGTGTTGCGCCAGGACACGACGCCCCGGCGCGAAAGCCCTGTGCGCGGACAACTGCCAGACAGGAGCACAACAAAAAGGATCCGGCTGTGCGGCCAGATCGACGCTCTGCTCCCAGATGCGGCACAGCTCAGGCCGCCAGGGAGACTCTTCTTCCGTGATATATTCCAGTTCCATGCCGTTCTCTGCGGCTCCGGGCAAGGTCGACCTTGGGCTCCCGGAGCAATGCTGCCGCCCTGTCGTCCTGGCAGCAGGATATGGCAAAACGGCCGATCCGTAACAGGACCGGCCGTTTCCATGTCAAAAGGAAAAAGCACGCTCTCAGCGGTGGCAGGCCGCCTTGAACAGCGAGGTCAGCCGTGCTTCCGTGGCCTCTTCGTCCAGCACTTCCCGGATACGCTTCCAGGCTTCCGCCCCCAGATGGCGGCGCTTTTCCGCACTGGCGGACAGATCCAGCAAGGTCTGGGACAGGGCCGTGACGTCATTCTGCGGTACGACGATACCGTTGCGGCCGTTCTGGACAACCTCCAGCTGGCCGGGAAGATCGCTCACCACCACGGCCACACCAAAGGCCATGGCTTCGGTCAGGGCCGACGGCAACCCGTCCATATCGCCGCCCCGGGTCATATGACCGGGAGCGATGAAGATGTCCGCACGGCGGTACAGATCGGTCATGGCCTCGTGCGGCAGCTGACCGGGGAAGGAGACGAGCTTGCGCAGGCCAAGACGCCAGGCAAGCAACCGTAAACGCAGACGCCAGGGGCCCGTGCCCACCAAAGTCAGCCGGAAGTCGACTCCGGCCTTCTGCAGGGCCAGGCAGGCCTGCAGCAGGGTATCGTAGCCCTTGCGGCTGGTCATGGTCCCCACGGCCAGCAGCTGCAAGGGCTCCGGCACATTGGACGGCGGCATGGAGACGTCTTCGTCCGGCGGGGTCAGGGTCAGGGCATCACGCAGGAGCACGATGCGCCGCGGATCCACGGAGGGCAGCAGCTCGCAGACAGCCTTGCGCGTTGCCTCCGTATCGCAGCGCACGAAGGCAGACTGTTCGGCCTTCACCAGCCAGTCCTTGGCCGGTGAGGCAAGGTCCGCCGTACGCACGGCAAAGGCAAAGGGGATCTGCAGCATGCGGGCCGCCACCCAGGCCGCGGAGGCCGGAGCATGGGCGCCCGAGGCGTACACGAACTCGATCTTTTCTTCCAGGCACCAGCGGGCCAGCAGCGCCCCGCACCCCATGAGCCAGAGATTGTGGAAAAAGCTCCCCTTCCCGGAGGGGATGGACTTCCACAGTTCCCAGGCAGTGGTGGAGGTGCCGCGCAAGTGCGAGAACAGCATGCGCATGACGGAGAAGAAGCGCCACGAGCTGATGTGCCGCACCGGCAGCGGCAGGGCATAGCCCTGCGAATCGCTGTTGAGGAAGCTGGCCCCCTCGATGGCGTAGATGCGGGAAAGCAGACCGGCCGCATGCATGCGGTGGGCCTCTTCCATCAGGCAGCGGCCCGAAGCTTCAGGGAATTTTTCCGCCACCAGGGCCCCACGAAGGATGGGCGTGGGGGCCGCCAGCAGGTTCTGCTGCTGATCCGGGCTGACAGGCACGGGCTCGTGCTTTTTGCAGACCAAGATGCCGTCTTCCAGCGTGTAGACGCTGTCGCAGAACTCGGCCATCTTGGGGTCGTGGGTCACCATGATCATGGCGACCCCGCCCTTGTGGCAAAGGGTGCGGAAGTTGTCCATGACCACACGGCTGGTACGGGCATCAAGGGCCCCGGTGGGTTCGTCCGCCAGCAGGATGCGGGGATTGTTCACCATGGCGCGGGCAATGGCCACACGCTGCTGCTCACCACCGGAAAGGCGGTTGCTGCGGTAATGGACGCGGGCGGAGAGCCGCACCAGCTCCAAGGCACGGATGACACGCTCCCAGCGTTCCGCGGGGGGCACGTTTTCATAGATGAGGGGGAATTCCACATTCTCGAACACGGTGGAGTGGTCGAACATATTGCTCGACTGCATGACGAAGCCCATGTTGCCCCGCCGGAAAGCAGCGGTCTGCTCCCGGTTGAATTCCAGGACATTGGTCCCCAGGATCTCCAGCGTGCCGGAATCGGGCGCATGCAGCATGCCCAGCACGTGCAGCATGGTCGACTTGCCGCACCCGGACGGGCCCATGATGGCCACGAGTTCCCCCGCTTCCACCTCGATGTTGACGCCACGCAAAACAGGCGAGAAGCCCGCGTAGCACTTGTACAGATCTTTGGCAATGATAACCGGCGCCATAGTTCACCTACTCGAAACGCAAGGCGGAAACGACATCCATGCGACTGGCCTGAATGGCAGGATACAGGCCGCCGGCCACCCCAATGATGGCGGAGAAAAGAATACTGCCGGCACTGCTGGCCGCGAGCAGCGGATACGAGATGGAGGTACCCAGAGACCAGGCCCCTATCTCGACACTAAGGGTACCCACCAGGATGCCCAGCAGGCCACCGGCCACGGACTTGCACAGGGCCTCGGCCAGGAACTGGGCCAGGATATCCTTGTCCGAACCGCCCATGGCCTTTTTCAGGCCCACTTCGCGCGTGCGGGCACGCACAGCCGCAAAGGTCCCGTACCAGATGCCGAAGCCGCCCAGCATAAGGGAGGCCACGATACCCAGCCAGAGCAGGGCCTCGACCCACATGAAGGTCGTCTTGATGCGGTCGAGCTGGTCATCCTGCGTGGCGATGACCAGATACGGCGCGTCCTGGTTGGCCCGGACCACAGAGGGGATCTGGCGCACCACCGGGGCCACGTCTTCCCAGCCGATGGCACGGACGAACAGGCGGGTGATCTTGCCGGAGCCCCAGTTTCTGTCCTCCATGACCGTGGTCGGCAAAAAGCCGCCTTGGTTCCACTCACCCAGCATGACGCCGGTCACCACGCCCACGACCTCGACGACGTCCTTGCCCAGGAAAAGCAGCTTGCCCACAGCCTGGGCGGGGTCTCCGTACAGATTCGTGGCGGCCTCACGGCCCAGCATACAGATGCGCCGATGGCCGCGCACGTCTTCCTCGGACATCATCCGGCCGGCCACGAGCTCCAGGGAATAGGTCGTGGCAAAATACTGGTCCACACCGATGAAATGGACCCCCAGCGTCCGTTCCCCGCTGGCACGCAAACTGAACGTTATCCCCTGACGCACATTTTCACTGATCATGCCCACACCGGGGATCTTGCGCAGCGCTTCCACCGTGCGGGGAGAGAAATCGCGTCGTGGCTGGCCGGGGTATTGCGCATCATCCATGTAGACACGGATGATGTTCACCCCGCCCATGAGCACCATGTCCTGACCCACTTTGTAGCGGATCTCCTGTCCCAGTACGGACAGGGCGATAAAGGCCATGATGCCCAGAGCGATGGACAGTATCACGCCAAAACCACGCTGGCGGACGACCTGTCGCAAGCTCACGCGAAAAAGGTCCGACATTGCAATCATGCTGTCACCATAAGGACTTGCATCCTGATTGTAGATAGCTAAGAGGTACCGGCGGCAGAAATGCCCTACTTCTGGCGGCGCATCCTGATGACACGGCCCTGACGGCCGACCTCATACCAGATGCCCTGCCACAGGACGCCTTCCGCGAGGATGGTACCCAGATAAACCCAGACGAACATGCAGGCGCTGGCGCAAAAAGCGACCATCCAGCGCCAGACAGGAAAAACGGCTTCCTGAAAATGGGCCCAGCCGCGCAGCACCAGCGCCAGGGCCGCGGCATAGACCAGCACGCCCACAAGCCAGCCGAAGGAAAGCTTGCCCAGCAGCACGCCCAGCACGGCCAACACGGCCCAAAGCACGGGCAGCAGCATAAGGCAGGCCAGCACGCCCAGCAGGACCCACTGGTAGGGAATACAGAACTTGAGGAACAGGATCTGACGGTCCATCCAATGATGCCAGACCCCCAGGTCATGTTCCCGGGCCTCGGTCATCAAAACGGCGTCTCCACTCAGACGGATGCGGGCCCCCAGATGGATGAGCCGGTCAGCCAGGGAGCAGTCGTCCACCACATTGGACATCCAGAACTCGCGCACGCCGTAACGGCGGAACGCCGACAAACGGAAGCACATGGCGCCACCCCACAGCTGGGTGAAGCTCGAGATGCCCTGCAGATAGCGCATCAGCTGGACACACAGGGCATAGGCCATGGTGACGATGCCCGTATCCCGCGCCACGACCTTGTGATAGCCGGTGCTGAAATCCTCGCCGTCCACCACAGGGGCCACCAGACGGCGGATGAAATCACGGGGAGCGATGTGCGTGCTGTCGCAAAAGGCCAGCAGCTCGACCTCGTCCTCCACGGCTTCCACGCCCTTGAGGCTGTTATGGTTCTTCTGGCCACAGCCCTTGGCGAAACCGGCCACCACATGCCGCAGCTGCGGATAGCGGGCCTGCAGCTCTCGCGCGATACCGGCTGCCGGTTCGTCAGCGGTGGCCGTGACGATCACGGGGTACAGGGCGGGGTAATCCTGCTTGAGCAGGCTCTCCAGGGCCTCCCGCATACGCGGGTGGTTCCCCCCGGCAGGCACGATCAGACCGGTACGGGGCCAGTGCGTCCGCTGAGGAGCGGGCTTGCGTTCTTCGCGGTCAAGCCTGCTGCCCACCCGGGACAGGAAAAAAAGCAGGGCACACTGCAACAGCGCCAGAACAAAGAAGGTAGTCCCCATAACGACCTCAATCCTGTTGATGCGTTGATGTTTCAGGCAGGGGCGCACAGTCGTCCATCAGCGGGACATCCCGGAAACGCCTGGCCACTGTCGTGAAGCGCATGCCGTTCCCCAGACGGATCTTGACCTCGACATCATCGCCGGGCAGGAAGCGCCCGGTGATCTTGTGCCCTGAACCATGGGTGGCAGAAAACGTGTTGTTCTGCACGGAACCATAAACATGATAGACATCGACCTGGCCGTTGGAGGAACGGAGCAGGACGACACCGCGTAATTTGCCGTCGGCGGCAAAACACATGCCCATACGGAAACTGGCTGTCAGGACATCGCCTGTCCAGAGTTCCGTCACTTCATAGGTCCCGGTATTTCCCGCAGGTGCGGCGGCAAAGCTCCAGAGCGGGGCTGCGCACAGGCAGCAGCATAGGCAAAGACAGGCCCAAAGACGCTTCATGCCCGCTCCCGTGCCGCCAGACGCATAAAGATGCCTTCATGCGCCGCCACCATGGCGTCAAACGAAAAACTCCGTTCCACCCGCTGCCGTCCGGCCCTGCCGAACCTGTCGCCCTGCGCGGGATCCGCCAGCAGCGCGGCACAGTTGTCGGCAAAGGCGGCACTGTCCCCCACCGGGGAGAGCAGACCGATCTCCCCCCGGGTCACGAGCCGGGGGATGCCACCGGTCTCCGTGGCGCATACGGGCAGACCGGCTGCCATGGCTTCCAGGATCACATTAGGCTGGCCTTCACGCACGGAAGTCAGCGCAAAGATGCGGGCGGCCGCGTAATGGGCGCGCACATCCGGGGAGCCGGGGCAGAATTCCACGCCCCCGTCCGGCAGATGCTCCGCGACCCAGGCCTTGAGCTCCTTTTCCCGCGGGCCGTCGCCCACAAGACGCAGGCGGACGCCGGGATGCCGTTCACGCAGAAGAGCGAAGCCTTTCAGCAGGGTCAGATGATCTTTGTCTTCGGCCAGACGCGCCACACAGAGGATGAGCGGCGGACGCTCCGAAGGCGCGGGCTGCGCAGGCGCGAAACGCTCCGTGTCCACCCCGTTGGGCACATAGGTCAGCCGTGCGGCCGGGACGCCCAGGCCGGAAAGGACATCAGCGAGCGCCTCGGAATTACAGACCATGTGGTCCGTCAGACGCCAGAGAAAACGCTCATGCTGCCTGCGCGGCGCTCCACCGCCACGCACCGTGCCCACGATGGGGATACCCAGCAGCCGTCCCCAGAGACGGCCCCAGATGTTGGGCAGAGCCGTGCAGGGGACGAGGACATCAGGTGCCAGGCGTTTGAGGGCCGCCGGCATGAGCGCAAAGAAAAAGGGATTCACCTTGCGGCTGCGCCCCAGATATTCCACGCGGATACCGGCCTGTTCGACCTGTGCATCAAGGTCGGTCCTGCCCGTAAGGACCAGCATGGAGACATGGAAGCGCGTCCTGTCCAGACGGCAGGCCAGCTCGACCATCTGGCGCTGGGTACCGCCAAAACAGAGATCTTCCATGACGAAGAGCACATGTATTTTATCAGACATGGGTGCATCCTCATGTATTCCGGGCAAATTTGCAAGTCCGTAGCCGCATTGCCTTGCGCGCGCCTTGGGCGTATCGTCTTTTTATGAGTAACCCCCATCCCCATACATCCGACAGCCCCCTGCGGGTGGTCGTCAGTCTCGATGTCGAAGAAGAAGGCCTGTTTTCCGGCCATTATGCCACCAGCGGTTGTGGCGTTTCCAACGTTTCCCTCCTGCCCAGGCTCGCGCCGCTGAGCAGGGATCTGGGCTTCCCGCTGACGCTGTTCTGTGCCCATACGGTCTTTGCCGATGCCGGGGCCTGTCGTGTGCTGAAACAGATGCGCGACCATTACGGCGCGGAGATCGGGGCCCATCTCCACCATTGGAGCACGCCGCCGGCCTCTCCGCTGGATCCCCCCCACGAAGGCCAGCCCACACGCACGGACAAACTGCCGCGCGACCTGCTGCGCCAGCGTCTGGCCACGCTGCTGGATGCCGGGCGGGAATTCCAGGGCGCTCCCCTGACCAGCTTCCGCATGGGCCGCTGGGACCTCAAGGACTGCGTGCGTCCCCTGCTTTCCGAGGCAGGCATCAAGGTGGACAGCTCCGTCTGCCCCCTGCGCCATTTCCCGGGCGGACCGGACCACTTTCTTGCCCCGGCGGATCCCTACTGGGTGGAAGGCTGGCAGGGAGCTCCCCTGCTGGAGGCACCCATCACGCAGATCCCTCTGCATCCCACGTTTGCCCAGCTCTGGTACCGGGCCTGCCCTGCCGCCTCGCGGGACAAGTTCCATTTCTGGGGCGTCCTCAGTCCCAATCCGTTCTGGCATGCGCCCCGGATCATGCGCTGGGCCGCACGGTTGCACCGCCGGCGGGGCGGACAGGTGCTGAGCCTGTTCTGGCACTCTTCCGAGATGCTGCCCGGCGGTTCCCCGCATGTGCCTGACCAGAAGGCCGCGGACGCCGTTCTGGAACGCATCCATGCCTTCCTGTCCTGGCTTCGGGAGACCTTCCCGGTCCAGGGCTGCACCGCCAGCCAGCTGGCAGAACTGCCTGCGGGCACCTTCCCTGCCCGCCCGGCAGGCCAGGGCGACTGGTAAAACGCAAACCGAACGGGACAGGCTCCTAGCCTGTCCCGTTTTTCCAGACGCTGTGGACCGACACAGCGTTTTTTTCATGGCTCCATCTGACCGAGGAATGACACTCATGGCCGCGTCCCTGCCTTCTCCCGTCTCCCCTTCCGCCCGCCGTCACGGCCTGATCCTGATCCTGCTGACCGTCTTTGCCTGGTCGGTCATCGGCCTGATCTCCAAAAACTGTCTGGCCGCCGGTGTCAGCCCGCTCGAAACGGCCTTCTGGCGTGCCGCCATCGGCGCCGCCTGCTTCATCACCCACGCGACACTGAGCAGGCAGATCCGCATCCCGCTACGCCACGCGGCCCTGTTCACCGTTTTCGGCTTCTGGGCCGTGGGCGTCTTCTACACGGCCACGTTGTACGCCATCAAGCTCAGCGGCGCGGCCATGGCCGTGGTGCTGCTCTATACGGCGCCGGTCTGGGTCGCCATGTTCTCCCGCTTTCTGTTCCATGAACCCATCACCACCCGCCAGTGCGGCATCATCGCTCTGGCCCTGGCCGGTACGGGCATGGTCTGCTTATCCGGCGGCAGCCTGCCGGGGCAGACATCGTGGACAGGCATCGCCTGCGGCCTGCTCATCAGCGTGTGCTACGCCTCCCACTACCCCTTCTGCCGCTGGTGGCAGGACCGCTATACCCCGGCCACCCTCTATGCCTTCATGCAGCTGGGCGGCGCGGCGGTCATCTTCTGCCTCACGCCTGTCAGCCTCGACCACAGCCTCTCCACCTGGGGCTGGCTGCTGATCCTGGGCGGCTTCACCGGCTATTTCGCCTTCTTTTGCTACGCCCAGGCCCTCAAGCGTCTGGGGCTGGTCCGTACGGCCGTGCTCTGCTACCTGGAGCCCATCCTCAGCACCATCTGGGTCTGGCTGTTCTGGGATGAGTTTTTCAGCCCGCTGGGCTGGGCCGGGAGCGCCCTGGTGCTGGCCGCCGTCTTCTGGCTGAACATGGACAAGAGCCGGGCCGCCTCCTAGGCGGTCAGTGGCCTGCTGCACAAAACGGCGGTAACGGCCCACAGGATGCCACAAACTGACAGCCCGGGAACCGCCCAAAAAGGACACGTGGCGACCGGCGTTGCCAACGGTCCTATCCGTGGCGGTCGGCGTCCCTGCTCCAAAAGTCTGCCCCGGAAGAGCAAAGGAGCTCCATCGGCCATGATGGAACGAGGCTCGCCAACGGCAGCGAAGATGCCCTCCCCAACACTCTCATGGCAGAGGGTTTTCTGCCTGCCCCTTTGAGCATCGACCGGAGAAACCGCACAAAAAATGCGCAGGATGGCATCACGCCATCCTGCGCATCGTTTTTCTCTTTCAGGGCTTTTTTATCCCTGCGGATCATCCTGCGGCAAAAGCAGGTTGAGGACCACACCGGTGATGGCCGCCAGACCGATACCGGCCAGCTTGAAACCGCCGATGCTGACCTGCATCCCGCCCACGCCAAAAATGATGATCAGGGGCACGATGACCATGTTGCGGGGCCGCAGCAGATCCTGCCCGGCACGCACCAGCGTGTTCAGGCCCACCACCATGATGGCCCCGAACAGCAGGATCATGATCCCGCCCATGACGGGCGCGGGGATGCAGCTGAGGAACGCCCCCACCTTGGCGACCATGGAGAGCAGGATGGCGCACAGGGCGGCCCAGGTCATGACCGCGGGATTGAAGGCCCGGGTCAGGGTCACGGCGCCGGTCACCTCGGAATAGGTGGTGTTGGGCGGCCCGCCCAGCAGACAGGCGGCCATGGTGGCCACCCCGTCCCCCAGCATGGTGTTCTTCACACCGGGATCACGCAGATAATCCTTGCCCGTGACGGAACTGATGGCGATGATGTCGCCAAAGTGCTCGATGGCAGGGGCCAAGGTCACCGGGATGATGAAGAGCAGCGGCTCCCATGCGAATTCCGGCAGGCTGAAGGCCGGCAGGGCCAGCCAGGGGCTTTTGCTCACGGCCTCCCAGCTGGTCACGCCCATGATCTCCGCCATCACCAGACCAGCGGCGATGCCGCAGAGGATGGGCACCAGACGCAGCATGCCGCGCCCCAGCAGGGAGACGGCCACGGTCACGGCCAGCGAGACCATGGAGATGCTCATGGCCGTTGTCTGGGGCATGGCCGGGCCGCTCTGTCCCAGGGCCATCTTGACGGCCGTAGGCGCCAGCACGAGACCGATGACCATGATCACCGGGCCGGTCACGATGGGCGGCAGCAGACGCAGGATGAGCCCCATGCCGCGCCAGCGGATGACCAGGCTGATGAGCACATAGAGCAGGCCGGAAAAGACCAGGGCCCCCATGGTGCGGGGCATGCCCCAGGTCTCCACGCCATAGATGATGGGCGCGATGAAGGCAAAGGAAGATGCGAGGAAGATGGGCACCTTGCCCCGCGTGATGAGCTGGAACAGCAGCGTGCCCACACCGGCGGTGAACAGGGCAACATTGCTGTTGAGTCCTGTCAGCAAGGGGACAAGCACCAGCGCGCCGAAAGCCACGAAAAGCATCTGCGCACCCAGCAGGCAGTCACGCAGACGCAGCCTGTAACGGCAGGGATCGAACTCCCCGCCTCCGGTGTTGAGCTGTTCCGCCATGCGGTCTCCTACTTGGTGCCGAAGATGCGGTCACCGGCATCGCCCAGGCCGGGGATGATATAGCCGTTCTCGTTCAGGTGCGAGTCCACCGAAGCGGTGTAGATCTCCACATCAGGATGCTTTTCCTGGACTTTGGCGATGCCTTCGGGCGCGCAGACCAGGTTGAGGCTGCAGATGTGCTTGCAGCCGCGTTTCTTGAGGATGTCGATGGTGGCGATGAGCGAACCGCCCGTGGCCAGCATGGGGTCCAGGATGATGGCCAGGCGGCTTTCGATATTGCGGGCCAGCTTGGCATAATATTCCACGGGCTCCAGCGTTTCCTCATTGCGGTACAGGCCCACCACGCTGATCTTGGCGCCGGGGATCATGTCCAGCACACCGTCCATGAGGCCCAGACCGGCGCGCAGGATGGGGACGATGGTCACCATCTTGCCGGAAATGGCCTCCACTTCCACGGGCCCTGCCCAGCCTTGCACCGTATGCTTCTCGGTAGTGAAGCCCTTGGTGGCCTCGTAGATGAGCAAACGGGCAATCTCATTGGAAACACTGCGGAATTCACTGGTGGACGTACTGTCCTTGCGCAGGATGCCGAGCTTGTGACGCACCAGGGGATGATCCACTACATGGACTGCCATATCCAACTCCTTGCTGTAAATGAAAAAAGTTCGGGGCAATCCACGCTATGCTGCGCCCTGTACGCTGTCAAGGTCTCGTGCGATATCTGCGGGAAGGGACACGGTTTACAGCGTCCCGGCTTTGGCGTACCCATAACAGACTTTTTTTACTTTTTTAGAGGATCGTCATGCCCCCAGTTCAGGACGTTGCCGCATTTCTGGCCATGCGGGACCAGGGCCTCCCGCTGCTGGATGTCCGCTCTCCCGGCGAGTTCGCCTTTGCCCATATCCCCGGTGCCCTCAACCTGCCCCTGTTCACCGACGAAGAACGCGCCAAGGTCGGGACAGCCCACGCCCGCAGCGGGCGCGAAGGCGCCGTCCATCTGGCCCTGGAGCTGGTGGGCGGTCATCTGGCCGCCCTGCTGGCCCGCGCCCGCCATCTGTGCGGCAGCAAGCGCGAGGTCCTGCTCCACTGCTGGCGGGGCGGCATGCGCAGCGACAGCATGCGCTGGCTGCTGGAAACGGGCGGCTTCACCGTGCACAGGCTGGAAGGCGGCTACAAAAGCTACCGGACCTTCGTGCGCAGCGAGCTGGCGCGCCCTCGGCCCATCCTCGTGCTGGGCGGCTACACGGGCTGCGGCAAGACAGACATTTTGCTGGAACTGCAGCGCCTCGGTTCGCAGGTCATCGATCTGGAAGGCCTGGCCCACCACAAGGGCTCTGCCTTCGGCGCTCTGGGCCAGGCCGAAGACCAGCCCGGCAACGAATGGTTCGAGAACCAGCTCTATGAAGCATGGCGGCGCTGCTATCCTGCCCGGCCTGTCTGGCTCGAGGACGAAAGCCGCCACATCGGCCATGTGACCATGTGTGAGGAATTTTTTGCCCAGCTGGGCCGCAGTCCGCTGGTCCGCGTTTTCCTGCCGGATGAGGAACGCGTCGCCCATCTTGTCCGCGATTACGGCGGACAGGACATGCGGGAAGGCCTGCTGGCAGCCCTGGAGCGTCTGCAGCGCCGTCTGGGCAGTGAGCTGACCCAGCGCTGCAGGCTGTGGATAGATGAAGGGAATTATGCCGATGCCGCCCGCGCGGTGCTCCATTATTATGACCGCTGTTACGCGCATCAGATAGAAAACCGCCAGGCCCCCGTCATCAAGGAGCTGACCTGTACCACCGACGATCCGGCCCTGGCCGCCCGCCTGCTCCATCAATGGGAACAGGACCTGCCGCCGGAAACGTTCACCGCCACCACACCTCTGTAACGGTTCCCGACAAGGAGGAACAGATGACCACACTTGCTGCGCTGACCACGCCCTGTCTGCTGCTGGAAGACGAAAAGCTCCAAGCCAATATGGACCGGCTGGCCCGCCGCCTGCATGAGCGCGGCGTCTCCCTGCGGCCCCATCTCAAGACCTGCAAGAATATCGAGATCGCCCGCCGCTGCATGGAAAGCCCCTCCGGCCCGGCCACGGTCTCCACACTGGCGGAAGCCGAATATTTCGCCGCAGGCGGTGTGCATGACATCTGTTACGCCGTCGGCATCGCTCCCAACAAACTGGAGCGCGTGGCCGAACTACGCCGGCGCGGCATCGACCTGAGCGTGGTGCTGGACAATGAGGAAAGCGCCCGGCTGCTGGTGGACTTTGCCCGGCAGCGGGACTGCCGTCTGGCCGTGCTGCTGGAGATAGACTGCGACGGACACCGGGCCGGACTGCGCCCCGACGATCCCCGCCTGACGGCCATCGCCGCCCTGCTGCGGGACGGCGGCCAGGAGGTCCGCGGCGTCTTGACCCATGCGGGCTCTGCCTACGACCTGCCCACCACGGAAGCCATCGCCGCTCTGGCCGTGCAGGAATGCGCCGCGGCCAATACGGCGGCCCGGCTGCTGCGGGAAGCCGGCTTCCCCTGCCCTGTGGTCAGCGTCGGTTCCACGCCCACGGCCTTTTTCGGTGAGGATTTTTCCGGCATCACGGAAGTCCGGGCCGGTGTCTATGTCTTCCAGGATCTTGTCATGGCCGGTCTGGGCGTCTGCCGCCCCGAAGACCTGGCCCTTTCCGTGCTGACCACGGTCATCGGCCGCCAGAGCGACGGCAGCGCCCTGATCATCGACGCGGGCTGGATGGCCCTTTCCCGTGATACGGGCCTGCCCTGGAAGCGGGAAGAGTTCGGCTACGGGCTCGTCTGCGACGAAGCCGGGAACCTGATCCCCGGCCTGCGCGTCACGGAGACCAATCAGGAGCACGGCATCGTCAGCGGGCCTTCCTGCCCTGCCCTGCCTGCGGGCAGCCGGCTGCGCATCCTGCCCATCCACGCCTGCGCCACCGCCGCCTGCTTCGACAGTTATACCGTCCTGCGTGAAGGACGGATCAGCGGCCGCCTTGAACGCTGCCGGGGCTGGTAAACAGCCGCATCTTTTGGCCGCACGAAACACAATTTGCCTTTCGTGCGGCCAAAAATCCAATGCTTTTCCCTGCTTGCCTTCTGTGCGACTTCGTGTAACCTACTCGTCACATCATTGACGCGAGGTCGTAACAATGGACGGACATGTCCTGCTTCTTGTGCTGGCTGCAGCCCTGCTGCATGCCACCTGGAACAGCATCGTCAAAGGCGGCTCCAACAAACTCTTCGAATCTTCCATGAACGCCCTGGGCGGCGGGCTGGGGGCCCTGCTCATCCTGCCCTTCCTGCCCGCACCGGCGCCGGAATCCTGGGGTCTGCTGGCTCTTTCCTGTTGTTTCCACCTGACATACTACATCTGCATCTCGCAGGCCTATGACAAGGTGGATCTCTCCATGGGCTATACCATCATGCGCGGCTGTGCCCCCATGATCACGGCCCTGGCCCTGCTGCTGCTCGGCAATCACATCAGTCTCACCGTCTGGGGCGGCGTCCTCCTGCTCTGCCTCGGCATCCTGACCCTGACCCTGGAGCACGTCCACAAGGGCGCCCGCGCCGCGGACATCCTCATCTGTCTGCGCACCTCCCTGGTCATCGCGGGCTATACGCTGGCCGATGGCTACGGCGCCCGTGCCAGCGGCAACGGCGTCAGCTACACCTGCTGGATCTTCTTCCTCAATATCTTCCCCATCCATGCCTATGTGCTCTGGCGGCACGGCGGCACCTACATCAGCTATCTGCGGAAGCGCGCGGCCACGGGCCTGTTCGGCGGCCTGTGCGGTCTGGGCTCCTACGGCATCGCCCTCTGGGCCATGACCCTGGCCCCCATCGCCCTGGTGGCGGCCCTGCGCGAGACCTCCGTGATCTTCGGCATGCTGCTGGCCGTCATCTTCCTGCATGAACGGCTTTCCCGCTCGCGCATCATGGCCATCCTCATCGTCATGGGCGGGGCCATGCTGATACGGCTCGGCTGATTTTTCCCGATCTTTTCATCCGTTGTGCCGGGCAGGCCGCTTCGGCGGCCTGCCTTCCCGTCCTGCCGGAGCCCGCACCCTTTGCCGCGATACAACAACAGTCGCCTTTTTCCTGCCCAGCCCCAAGGATAGCCATGCCCCGCCCTTCCAGAAAAATCGCCATCATGCAGGCCGCTGCCAGGCTCTTTGCGGCCAAAGGCTACAACGCCGTCTCGGTACGCGATATCGCAGCCGAGATGGAACTGACGCCGGCTTCGCTCTATTACTACTTTCCTGACAAGGAGACCCTGTACCGGCAGACCCTGGTCATGGTGTTCACCGGCGTGCAAAGCGCGTTCAAGGCCCCGCAGGGGACCACCGGCATCGAAAAAATGGAATGCCTCATCAGGAACGTCGTCACCTACTGCTGCGGCAATCCCATCTTCACCCGCCTTCTACTCCGCGAGCTCAACGAAGGGCTGGAAGAGCGTCTCCACTTCCTCGCTGACAGCGTTTTTGCCACCCTTCACGAGAACTTCATCAAGATACTTGCCCAGTACGGGATACGGGATACGGAACGGATCATGGAATCCATCGAAAGTTCCCTCATCGGCTACCTGCAGCTCAGCCGGGTATCGCACAGCCTCCGGCATTATGCCGGCCACCCTCTGACGGCTGCCGTCATCGCGGAACGGATATGCGCCCAGATCCGCCGGGAACTTCAGCCCTGAGCAGACGCTGGGCCTTCCAGGCCGCCAGGACCACGGCATTGAGCAGGATCAGCTGGCCCCAGAATGGCAGGACATCGACCAGCGTCGCTCCGCGGAAGGCCATCAGCATATAGCCGGAAATGGCAGGTGTGGCAGGCACGAACTGGGCCAGACAGGCAAAAGGCAGGGGCATGGCCTGCAACGGCCAGATGGTGCCGCTCAGGAAGAGGAAGGGGATGGACGTAGGGAGCATGAGCAGCAGGACCGTATGCTCCTTGCTGAAATATTCCCCCAGCATGCTGCCCAGGAAATGGCATACGCTGAAAAAGGGCAGCAGAAAGAACAGCAGTACGGCAAAATCCCGGACAGGCAGCAGGTCGTCCACCTGCTGCAGCACAAACAGATAATAGAAGGCAAAGATCAGGCCAAGACACAGGGCCAGCAGCACTCTGCCCGCTGCAGCGGCCATGCCGTCGGGGGCCTGGGGAAAGCTCTCCTTCCGGGTCACGGCCAGCATGGCGCAGCCGATGATCATGATCTGCTGCAAGATCAGCACGAACACGGGCGGGACCGCATTGCTGGCATAATTGCCCGCGGGATTGTACAGCAGCCGGGCATCGATGCGTCCCCGCACCTGCAGGGCCAGCGCCGCGCTTTCCGGTACGCCCTGTTTGCGCAGGCGCTCCACGCGGGCCCCTGCTCCCAGGTTTTCCGTGGCCAGCCGCCCTCCCTGTACCAGCATGCCGTAGGACAGCAGATGAGCCGCCTCACTGTAGAACGGCACCACGGTCTCCTGCCCGCGCAACAGTCCCCGCTCAAAATCCCGCGGTACCACGATGCCGCCCACCATGTCACCCGACCGCAGATCGGCAAAGGCCTGCCCCAGATCGGCATAGCGATGCAGGCGTATCCCTTCCGTGGCATCCAGACTGCGCAACAGCTGGCGGCTGCTGGTGCTGCCATCCTGATCCACGGCAAAAAACGGCAGATCCTGCGGGACCTCATAAAAATACGGGCTGGGATACAGCAGCGAATAGAACAGGATGCCCACGATGAAGATGGAACGGGCACCACGGGAGGCCGCCAATACGGCGCATTCCGCACAAAAGCTCTCCAGTATTTTCTTCATCGGGCGATCTCCTCTTCCTGACGGCGCGAACGCAGGCCATGGAACAGGCTCCCCAGTCCGCCGTACACGCAGGCCAGCAGGCATAGGGCCCCCAGGATGGGCCAGTGCTGGCCCAGGGCATCGCCCATCTGGATCACGCTGCCTTCCAGCCGCAGCAGCTGGGTGGACGGCAGCAGCCCCGACCAGAAACGGGCAAAAGGCGGCATGGCCAGCTGCGGGAAGGTGATCCCGGCAAAGGCAAAGGCCGGGGATGCCAGTCCCGAGACCATCATCAGGGCCAGAAGAATCTCGTCGCACAGGCCCGCGATAAAGACCGCCAGAGCCGCGCAGGCCAGCGAGAACAGCAGATAGATCGCGCAGACCGTCAGGATGGGGGCCTGCACGGGGAAGTAGCCGCGCGCAGCCAGCAGGCCTGTCTGGAGGCAGCCCAGCATCCCCACAAGCAGGGCCGCCGGACAGACACTGCCCCAGACCCGCGCCATGGAAGGCCGTTCCGGACGCAGACGGTGCAGGACGCAGACGCTGTACAGCAGGGAGGTCAGTTGCAGCAGGATGGGCAGGAAGGAATGGACGAGGAAGATCTTGTAATTGGCCGCGGGATTGCCCAGTGAACGCAGATCCAACCCTATCCCCGCTGTCTGCCAGTCCGCCTGTACCGGAGGGACCCCGGATCGGCGCAGCGTATCGGTAAAGGCCAGCTTCCAGCCGGCAGTGCCAAGATCCACCAGATCCCGCCGCAGGACGCTGCCCACCGGCATATGTTGCCCATCGATATAGGCTATGGCCTGCACAGGACGCCGGCGGAGCAGATCCCGCTCAAAATGGCGTGGTATCACCAGCACGGCGAAGACTTCGCCACGGCGGATGGCGTCCCTGCCCTCGTCCGGTGAGGCGAGCAGCGCCGCAACACGCGCACTGGGCAGGGCATCCACCCGGCGGATCAGCTCGCGGGACGTACTGCTGCCATCAAGGTCGCAGACGGCTACGGGCAAGCGGCGGAGCAGGCCATCCGCAAACAGCCCATCAAGGATGACCATGCCGGACAGGGGCGCCATGAGCAGCAGCCAGATGAAGAGCCTGTCCCGTGGCCAGGAGCGGACTTGCGCCAGGGCGGCGGCCCAGAATGAGCCCATCAGTGTCCATCCTCCATGACGGGATCGAAAGGCCAGGCAAAAATGACGCTCATGCCCGGCCGCAGACCGGGGACGGGCTTCACGGGGCGTCCCCGGACTTCAAAGGTCTTCAGGTCGAAAGAATCCGAATTGTTGGTGGCGCGCCAGGTGGCGTAATTGCCCAGCGGCGCCATGTAATCGACCCGAAAGACCACCTTTTTGCCGGACAGCGCGGGGATCTGCCCCACCAGCAGCCTGCCCATGCGGACATCCTGCAGCTGGTCCTCGCGGACCTGGATCACCATCCACAGATCATCCAGTTCGATGAGCGTCACCAAAGGATAGCCCGGCGCCACCAGTTCCCCCACGTCCACAAGGACCTTGCTGATCTCCCCATCCACGGGCGAGCGCAGCTCCACGTCCCGCGCCATGCTCTCCACTTCCTGCAGGCGCGCTTCCAGTGCCTGGGTGGCAGCCCTGGCCGCCGCGATGTCCTCCTGCCGCGAACCGGTGACGGCTTCTTCCAGCGCGGCCTTCATGGCGAGCTCGCGGGCCCGGGCCTGGGTCAGGGCATTGACCGCTTCATCATAGCGCTGGGTGGAGACGGCCTGCTGCGCATGCAGGACACGGCAGCGGGCGTGGGTCTTTTCCGCCAGGGCCAGCGCCGCCACAGCTTCCTGATGCTGCTGGTGCAGGCGGCGGATCTCTTCTTCGCGCGTCCCGTTGAGCGCTTTTTCCAGCTGGGCCCGCGCCCGTTCCAGCTCCTGACGGGTCTGCAGCACACGGGCCTCCATCTCCGTCCCGTCCAGGCGCAACAGCAGATCGCCCTGCCGCACGGGCGCCCCGTCCCGCCCCGGTGTCGCGGCCACCCGGGCCGAGAATTTGGCCGCGACATCTATCCGCGTCCCGTCCATCTCTCCCTGGATGAAGGTGTTTTCCCGGTCGACATCCAGCAGGCCGGACAAAGCCATGACCGCGATCCCCGCAGCCACCAGCCCCAGTACTGCCGGCAACAAGAAACGACGCATCATCTTTTCCTCCTTCAGCGGGCCAGTATCCCCCGGAAGAGCATCCCGGCCAGTTCCCGGGCATCCGCCTCCGCATCACGCGCAGGAGAGATCGCAGAGAACATGGGATAATCACGCAGGATGCTGAACGCCATATCCACCAGCAGGAAGGCTTTCAGGGCGCTGTCTTCTCCTGCAGGACCGGCCTTTGCCAGGATGCGGCCGATGACGTCCAGCAGGGGCAGGAATAGGGCCGAATGCAGATCGCGTGTTTTTTCGTCGCCCACATGCAGCGAACGCCGCAGCAGCAGGAACCAGGACTGGTGGTGCTGCTTGCGTATGAACGTGGTCAGGATCGCCGTGATCTCCGTCTGCAACATGCCGCACAGGGCTGCGGCATCCGTCTCCGCAGCCAGGGCCTCCTCCAGACGGCGTGTCATGGGGCGCACGATGCTGCCCAGATTCTCGAAAATGACGGTACGGGCCGCATCGTACAGGCCCTCCTTGCCGCCGAAATGGAAAGAGATGAGCCCCTGATTGCAGCCGGCCAGCCCGGCGATATCTCGAGTGCTCGTCCCCTCGAAGCCGCGTTCCCCAAACAGGACCAGGGCCGCTTCCAGCAAGGCCATCCGGGTAGCCTCTCCCTTGCTGCGTCTTTTATCCTCCAGCATATCGTCCATGCTCTTCCTCCTGCCCTGGACCGTAGCGCTCCCTATAATTTTAGTCAATCAATCGATTAAAAAAGAAGGGGAGCCTTTGTCTTTTTTCTCCGATACGGCAAAGTTATCCAGGGAATACTGCCCATAAACCGGACTTCCCATATCTATTAACATTCGAACAATCGTTAAATAAAAAATACTCCTCTGGTGAGATGGCAGGAAAGGCTCCTCTCCCCCCTTCCGTTCTGCACCAGGCCGGAGGCCTCCCCGCAACCTCCTAATCCCTCCTCTATCCGGCAGGCACGCCTGCCGGATTCTCTTGTCTACGGGCTTCATTTCCTGACGGCCCTGCCTGACATGAAAAACGCAGGTCCTAGGACCTGCGTCATCTTTTTTCTCCGGCTTTCCCCAGCGGAAGACACCGGTGCGTCTGTTTTTGCAGAGCTGGCTATCTCCCTGTCGGCACCCCGGCCAGATTCGCCCCCAGCCAGGCCGCGCCCCACAGTCCACTGTACGCATCCGTGTAACGGCGGACAGGGATACGCTCCAGCACCCCCAGCTCCGGAGCCAGAGAAAAACCTTCCGCAAAAGCCGGATGCTCTGTGACCGCAGGATTGCGCAACACCATGCCCCCGGTGAGGAAAAGGCCGCTGTAACACAGCGTGGCCAGCCCCCAGTGCGCACATGTCCGCCCCAGGAAACGGGCATACCAGCGCAGGGTCGGATGATCCCCCACCAGACCTTCGGCCGCCGCAGCGGCAGGCGTCAGATCCCGGCCCGTCAGAAAGTGGTGCAGCACGGCCAGACCGCGCCCCGTGACCACATCATCAGGACGCAGCAATGACCGTCCCAGCCGTTCACGGGCAAAGACCGCGAAGTCCTCTTCTTCCCGCCCCAGAAAGGCAAAGGCCTGATGCCCGGACTCTGACGGCAGGGGCGACCAGCGCAACCGCCCGCCGTCCGTCTGCGGGACCAGCCAGCCGGACCCCAGTCCCGTACCGCCCCCCAGCACGGCCACAGGCGCAGGCACCTCCCCGGGAGAACGATGCGACGGACAAGGGATGTCAGCCGGTCCCAGCAGATGCAGGGACCGCTCCCCCACCCGGGTCAGGCAGGCGCAGGCCTCACAGACGAAATCATTGACCACACGGGCCCGGCGCAGACCGAACTGCGGCATGACGGCATTCAGATCTATCCGCAAGGGAGCATTGCTCAGACGAGCGCGCAGGCCATCCTGCACAGGCCCGGCAACGCCCATGACCAGCGCTGCCACCCGTGACAGCGGGGTGTGCAGACAGCTTTCCCACTGCTGCAGGACCGCATCACTGTCCTGCAGGCCGGCTGTCGGACACGTTTCCACAGCCTCCAGATCCAGCCCCCGGGGCGTGGCGGCAAAACGGGCAAAACGGCAGTGGGTCCCCCCCAGATCGATGGCGGCAAGCATGTGCATGGTCTTCATTCTCCGTACGACGTGTTCCCGCCAGCCTACGCAGGACGGCCCTGCAGGTCAAAAGGGCAGACACAGACGGCAGGAGCTGGCCCTGTATTGGCCCAGGACGGCACAGCAAATGCCGTTTGTTTCTATCTCTATCCCGGCGGGATACTTTTCCTTCATGGCTGCCTGCTCGACTACGGACGCACACTCTGTCATACTGGCGGGAGCAGTGGCCGTCCCGTCCCTTTCAGCCCCGGAGTACCCATGGCCCGCAAAAACGACTCGCGTTTCCTTCAGGCGAACCGGGAAGCCCTGTTCGCCCTGGCCGCCTACGCCCTGTATTTCCTCTGGTGGTATCTGACAGCCTACGGACTGGGGAGCGATTCCCCGGACAACTACAGCTATACGCTGGGCATGCCGGACTGGTTCTTCTACAGCTGTGTGCTGGGTTACCCTGTAGCCTGTCTGCTCGTCTGGGGACTGGTGCGCTTTTTCTTCAAGGACATGCCCCTTGACGATGACGATGCGTCACAGGCATCGGAAGCGCCCTCCTCCGAAAACCATCCCGGCCGGGAGGAACGTCCATGACGGCTGCTTCCTCCACGCTGCTCCCCATCGTCCTTTATCTGGCGCTTTCCTTTGTGGTGGCCCTGTGGGCCGGAAAACTTTCCCGCAAACATGAGAACGCGTCGGGCTTCCTTGAGGAATACTTTCTGGGCAGCCGTTCCATGGGCGGCTTTGTGCTGGCCATGACCGTGGTGGCCAGCTACACCAGTGCCAGCAGTTTCATCGGCGGGCCTGGGGTGGCCTATACCGTGGGTCTGAGCTGGGTCCTGCTGGCCATGATCCAGATGCCCACCGTCTTCCTGACCATCGGGGTCTTGGGCAAACGCTTCGCCATGGAAGCCCGGGCCATGAATGCCGTGACCATCACCGACTACCTGCGCGTCCGCTATGGCAGTGACGCCGTGGCCATCCTTTGCTCTCTGGCCCTGCTGGTCTTTTTCGTGGCTGCCATGACAGCCCAGTTCATCGGCGGTGCCCGCCTGTTCCAGGCCATCACCGGCTACCCTTATGAAGTCGGACTGGCGCTCTTCGGCATCACGGTCATCGCCTATACTGCGCTGGGCGGGTTCCGTGCCGTTGTCCTTACCGATGCCATGCAGGGCATCGTCATGACTGTGGCTTCCGTCGTGGTACTGCTGGCGGTGGTCCAGGCCGGCGGCGGCATGGAGGCCTGTATGCTGCGCCTCAAGGCCATCGATCCCGGCCTCATCACGCCCACAGGGCCCAAGGATGCCGTGCCCCAGCCCATGATCCTCTCTTTCTGGGTACTGGTGGGCCTGGGCGTACTGGGACTGCCCCAGACGAGCCAGCGCTGCATGGGCTACAAGGACTCACGGGCCATGCACAGCGCCATGATCATGGGCACGGTCATCATCGGCTTCCTCCTGTTGAGCGTCCATCTGGCCGGGGCACTGGGCCGGGCCGTCATCCCCGGCCTTGCCGTAGGCGACATGGCCATGCCCAGCCTGATACTGGAGCTGCTGCCGCCGTTCTGGGCCGGGGTCTTCATCGCCGGGCCTCTGGCGGCCATCATGTCCACGGTGGACTCCATGCTGCTCCTGGCCTCAGCGGCCATTATCAAGGATCTGTATGTACAGTACGTCCTGAAGGGCGACAGCAGCCGCATGCCGTTGCAGCGCATCAAGCGCTTCAGCCTGGGCTGTACGGCCGCCATCGGCGCCGTTGTCTTTATGGCAGCCCTGGAGCCGCCGGACCTGCTGGTCTGGATCAACCTGTTTGCCTTTGGTGGTCTGGAAGCCACCTTCCTCTGGCCCCTGCTGCTGGGCCTGTACTGGCGCAAGGCCAATGCGGCCGGCGCCCTGAGCTCCATTCTGGTGGGGGTGGCCTGCTTTTTTGCTCTGAGCGTCCTCAAGCCCTCCATGTACGGCATCCATGCCATCGTGCCCTCTACTCTCGCGGCCCTGCTGGCTTTCCTGCTGGGGAACAGGCTGGGGACATCGCGCTCTGCCTGAATCATCCGCTGACAACGAACCTGAAAACGCAAAAGCATCTCCTGTGGGGATGCTTTTTTTATGGTGTACGCTCATCTTTGCCACCGCCATCCGCAACAGGGTACTGAGGGAAGGTCCCCTGACGGCAGCCTAGACAAGAGGGCACCTTCTCCTCTTCCAGCTCCATCATGCCTGCAAGACCGCGGGCAGCGCCTGACCGGCGACGAAGGCGCGACGCCGTTATGCCTGTACCTGTCCTTCCTCTGCCCGGGGCTCGTCCCTCCCAGCAGGAAGTCCCCAGCGGATCCATCCCGGATACAGACCTCTCCCCTCCCTTAGGCACCGCAGTCTCCCTCTTCTCATCACGGGGCATAAAAAAAGGGCCCCCGAAGGGGCCCTGCATGGCAAAGATGCGGATCGAACCTAGCCGCCCATAAGCCAGTTGAGCGGCGTAAGGGAGAGCGAGGGGAAGAAGAGGAGCAGGAAGAGCATGATGATCTCCGTCACCAGGAACGGCAACATGCCCTGCACCAGCTTGGTGATCTTGATGTTGCCCACACCGCAGACCACGTAAAGCACCGTACCCACGGGCGGGGTGATGACGCCGACGCCCAGGTTCAGGATGAACAGCAGGCCGAAGAAGTACGGGTCGATACCGGCCTGGGTGATCAGGGGATAGAACACCGGGGCAAAGATCAGGATGTTGGGGGTCAGGTCCATGACCATGCCCACCAGGAACAGGAAGATGTTGATGGCCAGCAGCAGGAGCACGGGGCTGTCGATGAGCGGCCGGAACAGATCGGTCACCTGGTTGGGGATCTGGGCGATGGTGATGAACCAGCCCACGGCCGTGGCCGTAGCCACGATGAGCATGACCACAGCAGTGGTCCGTGCCGCACGGGCGCTGACGCGCAGCAGACCGCGGAAGCTCAGTTCCCGGTAGTACCCCATACAGACGATGATGGCGTAGATGGCCGCAAAGGCGCCGCCTTCCGTGGGCGTGAACACGCCAAAGCGGATGCCGCCCAGCAGCAGCACGGGCATCATGAAGGCCGGGGTGGCGTCACGGATGATCTTCCACTTTTCTTCACGCGTGAAGGTGATGGTCTCGTTATAACCATCGATGCGCACGATGAAGAACCAGACCACCATCAGGGCCAGGCCGATGAAGATGCCCGGGAACAGGCCGATCATGAACAGCTTGGTGATGGACAGGCCGCTGATGGTCGCACCCAGCAGGATGAAGTTGGTGCTGGGCGGGATGATGGGGCCAAGGATGGCGCCCGAGGCGATGACGCCGCCCGCACGGCCGGGCTTGTAGCCCACTTCGGCCATCATGGGCAGCAGCAGGCCGCCCAGGGCCGCGGCTTCACCCACGGAGCTGCCCATCAGACCGGCAAAGATCACGCTGGAGATGATGGCGGCATAACCAAGACCGCCGCGCACGCGACCGATCATGAGCTGGGCCAGCTGCACCACTCGTTTGGACAGGCCGCCCTCGGCCATGATCTCGCCGGCAAAGACGAAGAAGGGGATGGCCATGAGGGGATAGTTGTTGGCCCCGTCCAGCATGGTGGAGGGAATGATCATGCTGTCCCACATGCCGGAATGCCACATGAGCACGATGGAGCACAGCACCAGCACCATGGAGATGGGAATGCCTACGAACAGGAACGCAAAGAGGCTGCCAAGGAAAAGAAAAAGCTCCATCCCCTACAACTCCTTGCTGATTTCCTGCTCGATCTTTTCCTCTTCCGTCGCCTTGACGAAGCTGCTGGCGGGACGGCGCACGAGGGCGATCAGATCCCGCAGGCAGATAAGGATGGCCGTGAAGGCCATGATGGGCAGCGTGCTGTTGATGAAGGCCATGTTGACATTGGTGGCGACCGAGTTGGTGTCGATGGTCTGCAGCACATAGGTGATGCCGCCGTCAAGCAGCAGCCCCAGGGCGCCCATGGTCAGCAGAATGGCCAGGATCTCTATGCATTTGCGGGACATGCCCGAGAACATGTCCACAAACATGTCCACCGCGATATGCTTTTTCCAGTAGAACGCCTCAATGGCACCGAAAAAGGTGATGTAGATGAAAAGAAAGCGCGCCCATTCCTCGCTGGGGGGATAACTTCCGCCAAATACATAGCGCAAAAAGGCATTATAGAAGACCAGACCGATCATCCCCAGAAAGATGACCGCACAGAAAATTTCAAAAAGCAGTTCGCCAGACAAACCGTGCCTGTTTTCGGCAGCCGGCTGCCCGGGAGCCGTCGCGGGCGTCGTTTTGGTTTCGCTGCTCATCGTATCCCCCTGCGTATCGGAAGAAAAACCGCTGTTGCGGTGTCTGCATGCGTGGTTCAGGGTCGAAAAAGGGGGACGCCGCCCCATGCGGCATCCCCCGGTGTTCAGATGTTACTTCGCGTCGCGGTAGCTGGCGGCGCTTTCCAGAATTTCCTTGGCATTGGGAACGGTGTCATAGAACAGCTTCCAGCTGCGCTTGCCCGCTTCCACCATGTAGTCGTGGAATTCCTTGGAAGGCGTGTTCACAGAACCCTTGGCGGCCTTGATGGTCTCGATGGCCTTGGCGTCGCCTTCTTCCACCATCTGCCAGATGTCGTCAGCAGCACGCTTGGCGGCTTCGTTGAACCAGGCCTTGTCCTGTTCCGGCAGGCTCTGGTAGAACTTTTCGTTGATGTACAGGGAGTGGATCACCAGGATGTGACCGGTCAGGGTGATCTGGGGGGTGATCTCGTACATCTTCAGAGCCACGATATCGGACAGGGGGCTGTCGCCGCCGTCGATGACGCCCTGGTCAAGAGCGCTGGGCACTTCGGCGAAGGGCATGGGCTGGCCGCTGATGCCGCATTCCTTGGCAAAGTTGGTGTACAGAGGGATGTTGGGCACGCGCATGCGCAGGCCCTTCACGTCATTGACGCTGTTCAGGGGCTTCTTGGTGTAGAAGTGACGGAAGCCCAGAGGGAAGGCGTTCAGGGTACGCAGACCGGACTTTTCGGTGAAGCCTTCATTGATCAGCTTGAAGGTCTCGCCTTCCATGGCGCGGCGGGCGTGGTCATAGCTGTCGTACAGCATGGGGGTTTCCAGCATGGCCATGGCAGGATGCAGGGCCGAAGTCTGGGTACCCGTGGCACACATCTGGATGATGCCCTTACGGGTGCTGGCGATGTAGGCATCTTCCTTGCCCAGGGTACTGTTGGGGAAGACCTGCACCTCGTATTTGCCGCCAGACAGTTCCTTCAGATACTGGCCGAACTTGTGCATGCCGATGGTTTCAGGTTCGCCTTCGGGCTTCATACCGGCGATCTTGATGACGACGGTCTTGGCAGCCATGGCAGGCGCAGCCAGCGCACCCATGACAAAGGCGCAGGCCAAAAGCAGTGCAACGATACGTTTCATCATCCACCTCTGCTGATTTGGGATTGAGATAAGGAGCACCTTTTCCGCACCCTGACGGCCTTTTGCCCGTCAGGCCACCTGTTTCACAAAGCAAACCATCCGGCCGGGCCGGATGCCCTATCCGGGGACCGATCCCGACAGGATGCCGGGAAAACAGGCGTATATACTTGTTTTTGTCATAAGCCTTAGACAGGCTCCGCGTCAATCAATTTTCGTTTTTTGATAATAGAAGTTCGAAAACGAAACCTTTTCATCCGATATCCGGGAGCGGCTTGCGCGGCCCCTGTCATTCCAGTATATTGCGGCATCCTCACCCCCATCAGGACACCCCATGACCAAGACAACGGAACGCCATCAGGCCCTGCTGCACATGCTCAACGCGCGCGGCTATGCGACCATCGACGAGCTCACCAAATGTTTTTCCGTGACCCCGCAGACCATCCGCAAGGATATCAATACCCTGGCCGGACAGGGCAAGGTGCAGCGGTTCCACGGCGGTGTCGGCATGCCGCTGAGCACGGAGAACATCCTTTACGAGCAGCGCAAAAAGCTCTTCCTGCCTGAAAAAAAGGCCATCGCCCAGATGCTGGCCAAACATATCCCCGACGGGGCCTCCATCTGCATCAACCTGGGCACGACCACCGAGGAGGTCGCCTATGCCCTGCTGGGGCACAACAACCTGAGGGTGCTGACCAACAACCTCAACGTGGCCGCCATCATGGCCCGCAATCCCAACTTCGACGTGGTGGTGGCCGGCGGCACGGTGCGGCATCACGACCACGGCATCATCGGCCCCAGCGCGGAGAATTTCATCCGGGAATTCCGGGTGGATTACGGCATCATCGGCATCTCCGGCATCGACCAGGAAGGCAACATGCTGGACTTCGATTACAGGGAGGTCTCGGTGGCCCGGACCATCATCGAATGCTCGCGCCGGGTCTTCCTAGCCACGGACAATTCCAAATTCGGCCGTTCCGCCATGGTCCGGGTGGCCAATGTCTGCGATATCGAAGCCGTGTTCTCCAATGCCCCGCTCGAGGAGCACTGGCAGCACATGCTCCAGGAAGCCGGGACGGAACTGTATCTGGTCTAGCCGCATCCCGGATATGGGCGACAAAACGCCAGATCTTCTCTGCAACCACCCCAAGATACGGCCTGCCCGAACTGCCTGGAAACCGCTTTTGCCCGCCGGCCGGTAAAAAAACAGCTTCCCGGCAGAGCATTTTCTCCAGTGCCCCGGCAAAGGACACACTGCCGGGCAATATGGCCTGACGCCAGTGAGCGCCCCTGTTCAGTTCCCCCCAAAATGGTAACGAAAAAGCCCCGACGCTTCCGCAGATGAAGGAAGGCCGGGGCTTTTTACATATAGGACACTGCCGGGAAAAATGCTCCACCAGATGCCGGGACTGCATACGACAGGGCAGAAAAAACACGCGGAAAAGGACGCGGCCTCCTGCTCTCCCCTGCCCGACAGCCGCCAGACATACCGTCTTAGCGGCGCCGCAACAGCATGTCCGTCAACGGCACCATATACAGATAAAAAGCATAAGGCAGGCACTCCGGTCCCACGCCCATGATGGCGCAAGGAACGCTCCCGGCGATGCTCCAGGGGATGATGGCCGCCAGCAGGACGATGCCGTTTTCCAGCGGCAGGACCATCTCCTTCCCGTTCTGCCAGAGAGGGGCGCACAGCTGCTTCGTCAGCATGATGCCGAGCGTCTGGTTGCAGCTCACGGCAGCCACGGGCAGGCCTGCCAGCACCGTGGTCCGAAAGGCCCCCAGCCGTAAGGACAGCCGCTTGCAAAGCGAAGAAAGACTATCCAGCAGACCGGTCGCCTCCAGAAGGCCCGCATAGGCCGAAGTCAACAGGACGATGCCCGCCACCTGTGCCATGGAGAGCAGGCCGCCCCCCGCCAGCATCTCCATGCCCGCCGGAGGCTCATAGCCGAGCACCAGACAGCGCAGCAAGGCAGCCGGTGACATCTGCTGGACAGCCAGAGAGACCACGCATCCGGCAAGGATACTGCATGCCATGATCTTTTTGACATCCCAGCGCAACAGTAGGGGGACCAGCATGAAGACGGCCGGCAGCAGGGCCCGGGCATCCAGCACCAGCCCGTCGGCAAACAGACCGTCCACATGCGGCAGGCTCTCGGCCCGTGCCGACGGCAACAGGACGTAGGCCAGGCAGACCAGAAAGAAGGGCAGCAGGGACGTACGCCACATGAGCCGTACGTTGTCATAGATGGACGTCCCTGTCAGGGCGCAGACCAGCGCCGCGCTGGACGACATGGGCGAACTTCGGTCCCCCACATAAATGCCGCTCATGACCGCCCCGGCCGTCAGGAGCGGATCGAGCCCGGCCGTGCGCGCCAGCAGCATGAAAACGACGCCCAATGTACTGGCCGTGCCGAACGAGGTCCCAAGCAGCAGGCTCAGCAGGTTGCACAGCAGGAAGACCCATAAATGAAAATGGGCAGGATCCACCCACGGCAGGCAGTGGTGGATGATGTAGGGGATGGTCCCGGCCGAACGCCAGACCGCTGTCAGCATACCGATGAGGACGAAGATCTTCAGGATGTTGCCGATGGTCCGCACGCCCCTGCCGCACAGGCCCACGATCTCGCGGGGCCGAAAGCCCAGACGGAAAGCGTGCCCGGTAAAACACAGCAGTCCGAAGGCCAGAGCCCACAGCAAGGATGCGCCCGTGACGATGCACAGGGCCAGCCCACCAAGAAACAGCGATATGACGACGGCGTTCATGGACATGATTCCATTCCACGCCCGCCCGGGCCTGTCAAACGCTTTTCCGCCGGCAAAGCCCCTGTCTCGCCGGCAGACTGCCGCCTGTCTGCACTACCTGGACGATTTCCGATAAAAGCCGCTTACCGGCTCTCCCGTATGACGAAAAGCCCGGCCCCTCGTGTAAAGAGGCCGGGCTGATCTTCTTTTTTCTCTCTGCAGGCTTTCCCTCACAGCGCAGAAACCTGGGTGCGTCCTCTCCGCTGCCCTGAACTCAGGCCATCCCGCAGACAGCACACAGGAAGGCAGGACACGGTCAGTCCTCCGCCTGCCCCTTGCTGCCGGAGGATACAGCCCCGCAAGAGCAGCCCTCCGGCAACACAAGAAAGGGCTATGCCTACAGCGCCTTGCCGAAGAACTCTTTCAGGGCTTCCACCACCTGAGTGACGTATTCCGGCTTGTCATACAGGTCCACGTGGCTGGCTTCTTCCACCACATGGATCTTCTTGGGCTCCCTGGCCCGCCGGTAGGCATCTTCCGTGAAATAGAGCGTATCCGCCCGGCTGCCCACGATGAACAGCAGAGGACGGGGCGACACCGTATCCAGATAGGCAAAGGCATCGAAGGCCGCCAGCTTGTCATTGCTGGAAACAAGGTAACGATTGACGGACGTCGGATAACTGCAGCGCGGCGTCCTGTAGTATTCGTAGGCTTCCCGCTGGATCACGGACGTATGCTCGTCGATCTCGTCCGGGCCGTCCGGAACATACTTCCAGCAGGGAGCTTCCTCTCCCCGGGCTGCCGCCGTTCTGGCGCGGGCCACTTCCTGCAGCAGCTTCTGCATGAAGTTCTCGATCTCGACACCGGGAAAGCCGTTTCTGGCGCTGTCGCCCACGTCCCAGGTGCTGATCCCGGCCGCCGCCTTGATGCGCACATCGGTCTGGATGGCGCTCATGGTATAGCCGCCCCCCGCGCAGACGCCCATGGCCCCGATGCGCTCTTCATCGACGTACGGCAGGGTGACGAGGTAATCCACAGCCGAGCGGATGTCCTCCACGCGCGAGAAAGGATCTTCCAGACACCGGGGCAGACCTTCGCTCTCGCCCTGATGGGAGGCATCGAATGCCAGGGCCACATAGCCGGCCCGGGCCAGATGCCAGGCGTAAAGCGAGGAACACTGTTCCTTCACGCCGCCGCCGGGATGGGTGACCACCACCGCCGGATATTTGGCGTCCGCATCAAAACCATCGGGCAGGAACAGCAGGCCCGCCAAATTGAGATCGAACTTTTTGAACGAAACTTTTTTCCCTTCTTCGTAATGCGTCGCGTACTGCATATTCTTTTCCCCTGTCCGGCTTTGAGCCGGTTCATGATCCGGCGGGACGACCCGCAGGGCGGCGTCCTGCGTGCAATGGTACGGCAGGCCTAGGCGCCCTGCTCCACAGTTTTGATGATCCTGGCCGGGACACCAGCCACGATGGTACGCGGCGGAACGTCCTCACGGACCACAGATCCTGCCGCCACCACGGCGCCATCGCCCACATGCACCCCCGGCAGGAGGATGGCACCGGAACCGATCCAGACATCCTTGCCGATGACGATGGGCGCGATGTTGTGGACATGACGCCGGTCCGGCGGCAAGCCGTGGTTGATGGTGGCCAGGGTCACCCGGTGCCCGATGAGCGTCCCGTCACCGATGCTGATCCCGCCCTGATCCTGGAAACAGCAGCAGGCATTGATGAAAACACGGCGCCCGATGCGGATATTTTTGCCGAAGTCGGTATAGAACGGCGGGAAAAGACGGAACGTCTCATCTATCGGGCGTCCCGTGATCCGCCCCATGATCTCCCGGATCTCTTCAGGCGTATGGAAGGCATTGTTCAGCTCCGCGGTCAGGCGCATGGCCTCGTACGAATAGCCGTGCATGCAGTCAAAGGCTTCCGTGCCCGTGACCAGCGGCTGTCCCGCATCCAGGTGTTCCAGCAATGTGTCCAGAGACATCATGGCTTATTCTCCTTCATGATGAAGATCAGGCTGACCGCTGCCACAAGGCCTGATGGCGACCGCCTGCGTTCCCTGAGGAGATAGCAGAAAGGCAGTTATCAGGTAAAATACCTATATCAAATATCTATCCATGTGTTTTAAGCATGATAAAGGCTGTAGGCTGCGGGCCCTTTCCCGGCGTTTGCGGCCCATCGGCATCACTGATCCAGCAGGGACCAGGCACAACCGACCAGCATAGCCCCCAGCAATCCATTCGTCACGCGGGCATGCCGCTGGAAAACGCTCTGCAGACTGGCTCCCGCCACGGCCCACACGATGGTGCCCAGACTGCCCATCATGGTCAGGAAGCACATCCCGGCAAGAAGTGCCGCAACAGAATCATGGTGCGGCAGGATGAAGGCGGAATAGGCCGTCATGCCGTAGACCATGATCTTGACGTTGACGAACTGGAGCACGAATCCGGTCATGAAGCCCGCATCGGCACGCCCGTCACTGTTGCCCCCTGCCTTCGGCATGGCGGTCTTCCATGCCAGCCAGAGCAGATAGGCGCTCCCGACATAGCGCATGATCTGCAGGAAGGAGGCGGACAGCACGGAAAACGAGAAAGAAAGTACACCGCAAATGGCCATGACACAGAAAAAACCGCCGCAGATCCCGGCAAGAACAGGGATACTGCCCCTGAATCCTGCCCGGCCGCCCGTCGTAAGAGCCAGGATGTTGTTGGGGCCGGGCGTGATGGCCGTGATGAAGGTGAATACGAAAAAAGCCGAAAGTACCGATGCAGGCATGTGCCCCTCCGTAGCGTTTTGGGACGACTGTCGTATCTATGACCCGATCCCGTACCGGGCCAAGCGACATCTCTGCAGGGTACGCTGATGACTTTATGCGAAAAAGCAAATATATTCGCAGCCATGATTCTATAATCTCGATATATTCTGGAGGGGCCTGTGGATACGCGCAGCATCGTCGTCATCAAGACCATCCTGGAAGAAGGCAGTTTCCAGAAGGCCGCGCAGCGCCTCAACTGCTCCCAGTCCACCGTGACCTTTCAGGTGCGCCAGCTCGAGAACGAGCTTTCTGTACGCCTTTTCGAGCGTCTTGGGAGGCGCATGGTCTTCACCCCTGCCGGCAAGAGCATCCTGCCTCATATGGAAGCTATCCTGCATTCCATGCAGGCCATCACGGCATGCAACGACCCTGCGTCCCTGCACGGGGAGCTGCGTGTGGCTGTGGCGGAATCCCTGCTCTCCTACAAGCTCCATGCCCTGCTCGGCGATTTCGTGGAGCGGGCTCCGGCTGTGAAGCTCCAGCTGCACAGCCTCAATTGTCACGACATCAGGGAAGGCATCCTCTCCGGCCAGTATGATCTGGGGGTCTATTATGATGTGGGCGGACATCCGCACACGCTGGAAGTACTGCCGCTCGGCCAGGCAAAAGGGATCATCGTCGCCTCCCCCCTGCTCGCTCCCGGGCTCCGGGACTTCGATACGCCCCACCAGAGGAAGGAGACCAGCTTCATCATCAACGAGCCTCGCAGCATCTACAGGGAACGTATGGAAGCCCACCTGCGCGCCCGGGACATCCTTTTTCGCAACACCATAGAGCTCTGGAGCCTCGAATCCATCAAAAAAACCGTGGCTGCCAACCTGGGGGTCTCCTTCCTGCCCACGTTTGCCGTGGAGCAGGAACTGGCCACGGGGAGTCTGATAGAGCTGCCGGTACGCATGTCTGGATGCATCGTCCAGGCCATCTGCGTCTGGCACAAGAACAGAGAAAGCACGCCCGCCATGCGCCTTTTCAGGGATCTGCTGCAAGCTTCCGCCCTGTTCCCGATGTAACGGCTGCTGCAGCGTCTACCATGCCGGAGCCCTGCCCCGTCCGCTCATGGCTCGGCCCGCCCCCTGCCTTCATTTCCGCATGACAAGCCCATGACAAAGCTGTAGGGTGCCCCCCGTAACGCTCAACGGAGGATGAACATGCCGGGTTCCAACGCTACCGGGTTGATGCTGGCCCTGCTCACGGCCTTATTCTGGGGGGCCCTGCCGCTGGCCCTCAAACACCTGCTTTCCACGGTGGACGCGCTTTCCATCGTCTGCCTGCGCTTCTGGGTAGCTGCCGCCTGGACATGGGGCCTTTCCTGCCGACATCCCGGCAACAGCACACCGCTGGGCCGCCGGGAAAAAGTCCTGCTGGCTCTGGCCGCAGCGGGCCTAAGCTGCAACTTCGTGTTCTTCAACTCGTCGGTGGCCTACCTCAGCGCCTCCGCCTGCCAGATCCTGGCACAGGCGGGCCCCGTCCTCCTGCTGCTGGGCAGTGTGTTCGTCCTGCGCGAGCCATTCCTCCCCATCCAGGGGGGGAGCGTCATCGTTCTGCTCGCGGGCCTTCTGCTGTTTTTCAATACCCGGCTGCTGGAGCTGGCCAACGGTGACATGCTCATCGGCATGGCGCTGGGGATCATGGCCGCCGTCGTCTGGGCCAGCTACGGCATCGCCCAGAAAGTCCTGCTGCGCACGATCTCGCCCGGGCGCATCATGCGTTTCATCTATCTTGCCGGTGCCCTGGCCCTGACGCCGCTCTCCACTCCTTCGGCCTTTCTTGAGCTGGACTCGTTGCAGACGGCCTGCCTGATCTTTGCCTGCATCAATACCATCGTCGCCTACGGTGCTTTTTCCACGGCCATGAAGAACTGGCATGCCGCCAAGGTCAGCGCTGTGGTCACCACCACCCCGCTGTTCACGCTTGGCCTGGAAGCCCTGGGGGCGCTGGCCCTGCCCCAGGTATTTCCTCTGGAGCATCTGGGCCTGCTCAGCCTGCTGGGAGCTGTCGTTGTCGTGCTGGGGGCCATGGGCATCGCGCTTGGTCCCATGCTGCACCTGCCGCACAAGCGTTCCTGAGCTGAGCGCGTCATACTAGCGGAATCGTTGTAGAGGATTTTTCCTGCGTTGCGGCACAAAACGGCCTGCCTTCAGCCCCGGAAATACAGGACCTTCCGCCCGCCAGCTTCAACTTGACAGCGCGCGTCAGACTGCTTTACAAGATACGACGCGCGCTCGTAGCTCAGTCGGATAGAGCGATTGCCTCCTAAGCAGTAGGCCGCAGGTTCGATTCCTGCCGGGCGCACCAAATAAAATCAATGGGATACCGGCAAAAACGGTGTCCCATTTTTTTTGGCTTTGCGACCATTTTGCGACCATCCTGCGCGCTGCTGCGAATAAGTTTACGGTTGTGAGCTGTTACGAAACTTGAGAACAGCGCTCGGCACCTTTTCGACGTAGGGACGGTGGCTAGAGATTGCTCCAAACAGAGAAAGGGCGTGGGGGTGTCATTTAGACATCCCCACGCCCTTTCTCTGTTTGCTGATCCAGCTTGTTTTTAGCCAATAATGGAAGGCTCAAACAAAGCACACGGGACTCGGGCTGACGCGAAGACATTCCCTCTGCCAGGCGGACCAGCTCCTGTCGTCTGCAGTCCTCCCACAGCCTTGTTTGCCATCATTCCTGTTGCATGCTGCTGACGGGTGCGCACGCGTGTCAGCCAAGTAGCTCTTGAAAAGTCCTCACGCGGGGCCCCAAAAATGCAGAAGACAACAAAAAAAGCGGTCAGCCTGTTACAGCTAACCGCTTGTTTTTGTTGTGGTGCGCCCGAAGAGATTCGAACTCCTGGCCTACAGGTTCGTAGCCTGTTGCTCTATCCAGCTGAGCTACGAGCGCGTCGTGAAAAGCTATGTATAGCAATCGCCCTGCCCTGTCAAACATTTTTGCGTAAAAAAATCAATTTTTATGCAGCCGCTCTTATCGGCCGTCCCGCTTTCGATGGGACCACATAACAGACCAGGCCCCTTTCCCCACACTTTCTGCCGCCATAGGAACACCGTCTGACGACGCAGGCTAGCTGCCGGATGTTACCGCAAAAGCCGGGAACAGAATCAGCCTGTGGAAAGGCTTGTTCCCCCTGGAACACGAACTGCCCAGCGACCTGGTCCCACCGATTGCGACAGTTCAAAAAAACTGGCCCCCTTTGGGCTGAGAGGCGGACTCTCCTTCCCCCCTCACGGGCACAGGCAGTACAAGGCAAGGGACACATACCGCTTGCAGCATAAAAAAAACGGGCTCCAGCTTCACTGGAACCCGTCTGTTTTTTTATGGTCGGGATGGCGCGATTTGAACGCGCGGCCTCAGCGTCCCGAACGCTGCGCTCTAGCCAAACTGAGCCACATCCCGTTGCAAGAGAGGACATTACACCGAAGGCCTGCCGTATGCAAGCTTTTTTTTCAAAAAAATTTTTCTCCGCTCATGTCAGGTGGTATCCGTTCCTGCCCGGCGGAGTCCCGGACATGGCGGTACATGTTTTGCGCATATCGGGCAATTAGGCTTTGACTTTATGAAAAAAGGGGCTAAAACGCACATACCGGTTCGTCTGCCCGGTAAAAATTTTTTTGAGGTTGCTTTATGTCGAACACAGGTTCCACGGACAATTTTGGCTACGGCCAGGAGCTGAAGCGCGAACTCAGCTTCAAGGACGTATTTGTTTACGGTATGCTGTTCATGGTGGTCATCGCCCCCATGTCCATCTATGGCTACATTTCCAAAGACAGCCATATGATGGCGCCCTTTGTCTACTTTGTGGGCATCTGCGCCATGTTCTTCACGGCCCTGAGCTACATGAAGATGAGTAACCGCTTCCCCATCGCGGGCTCTGTCTACGCCTATGTGCAGCGCGGCCTGAACCACCATGTGGGCTTCATCGCCGGCTGGCTCATCCTGCTGGACTATGTGTTCGTGCCCGCCCTGCTCTATCTGATGACCGCCAACTGGTGTGTGGAACTCTTCCCGGCCACCCCCCGCTGGATGTGGGTCATCGTGTTCGTGGGCATCAATACCCTCATCAACGTCCGCGGCATCACCTATACCGCTCGTGCCGACTGGATCATGTTCTATGTGGAAGCCGTGGTCCTGGCCCTGTTCATCGGCTTCGGCCTCAACTACGTCCTTGGTGAAGGCGGCGGCACCGGCCAGCTGGTCATGGATCCCCTGTACCGCCCCGGCGAGATGAACCTGCAGTTCATCGGCCTGGCCTGCACCATCGCCTGCCTCTCCTTCCTGGGCTTTGACGGCATCTCCACCCTGGCCGAAGAGACCCACCGCCCCGAAGTGACCATCGGCCGCGCCACCATGGCCGCCCTGCTCTGCATCGGTTTCCTGTTCATGCTCCAGACCTATGTGGCCACCATCATCCAGCCCGACATGAGCAAGATGAACCCCGACACGGCCTTCTTCGACGCTGCCGAGCTCGCCGCCGGTGACTGGTTCCGCAAGGTCCTGCTGGTGGTCAACATCCTGGCCGTGGGCATCGCCAATACCATGAACGCCCAGGCCGCCACCTCCCGCGTGCTGTACGGCATGTCCCGCGACAACGTGCTGCCCGGCGTCTCCGGCCTGCTCCGCAAGGTGCATCCCCGCTTCCAGACCCCCTACATCGCCACCATCGCCGTGGGTATCTTCTCCATCCTGGTGGCCGAGCTCTCCACCGTGGAAGACCTGGCCCGCCTGGTGAACTTCGGCGCCCTGACCTCCTTCATCCTGCTGAACCTCGCCGTGTACAATTTCTTCTGGCGTCGTGAAAAGATGCGCGGCGGCAAGGCCCTGCTCAACTATGTGATCTGCCCCTTCTGCGGCGTGCTCATCCTCGGTTATGTGTGGCTCTCCTTCGACAGCATGACCCAGATCGTGGGCTTCAGCTGGCTGGCCATCGGCCTGGTCATCGGCTACGTCAAAAGCAAGGGCTACAAGGTCGTCCCCGAAGCCTTCCGCAAGAGCGATATGGTGTAACCTTCATTGCAGGAGTTGAATCATGCAGTACTTTGACAAGGTCGTTTATACCTTCAGTGCCGACAACGAACCCACCGGCACCATCGATTCCGGCGAGATCGTCATCTTCCGCACCCAGGACTGCTTCAGCAACCAGATGCATTCCGAAAGCCAGCTGGTGACCAGCTGCGACTACAGCAAGATGAACCCCGCCACCGGCCCGCTGTTCGTGCGCGACGCCCAGCCCGGCGACGTCATCAAGGTGGAACTGCTGGACGTGCAGTGCGACACCATCGGTACCACCACCACCCTGCCCAAGATCGGCCCCCTCTGGGACAAGTGCGAGACCCGCACCAAGCGCATCCCCATCGAGAACGGCAAGGCCGTCTTCAATGACGTGACCTTCCCCATCAATCCCATGATCGGCGTCATCGGCGTGGCCCCCGAAAAGGGCAAGAGCGTGCCTTGCGGCTACCCCGGCAGCCACGGCGGCAACCTGGACTGCAAGCTGATGGTCAAGGGCAACACCGCCTACTTCCCCGTGCGCGTGGAAGGTGGTCTGGTGCAGATGGGCGACATGCACGCCGTCATGGGTGACAGCGAACTGTGCGGCACCGGTCTGGAGATCAACGGTACCGTCATCGCCCGCGTGAGCGTCATCAAGAACTGCCCGCTGGAATGGCCCGTGCTGGAGACCGCCGACACCTGGTACACCATGGCCAGCGCCGCCGGCTATGAAGAAGCCCTGCGCCACGCCAGCGTGCAGATGCAGGGCCTGGTGGCTGCCGCTACCGGCTGGGATGCCACCGACGCCTACCTGTACATGTCCCTGCGCGGCGACCTGGAAATCTGCCAGGCCTGCAAGCCCTGCGAAGTGGACCTCATCGTGCGCCTGGGCGTGCCCAAGGCCGACATGAAGCGTCCCCTGGTTGGCTAGCAGCTGACCGTCCGACACGACGATACTGAAAAAGGCTGTCCGCATCCTGCGGGCAGCCTTTTTTCGTGTCCTTTTGCCTAAGAAACAGAAGACGCTATTTTTTCCTGTCGTGCCGGGAAAGCCGCTCCAGCAGGCGGTCGTAATAGGTGTCGTCATCAAGGTTCAGGGGACGCTGATGCTTCATGCGGGCCTGCAGGATCATGAACCGCAGTTTCTGCATCTGGCGCACGCGCTCCTGCTCGTCCTCGCAATGTTCCAGCATGTCGGCCAGATTGCTGATCTCCTTGCGCTCGGCCAGTTCCGGCGGCACACAGCCTGCGTTGCGCAGCACCTTGTAGGCCATGCGCAGCTCCGGGGGAACATGGCTGTCGTCTTCCAGTTCCAGCGGTTTGCCCCGGCCGGGAAGGTCATCAAAATCGCCCTTGGCCATGGATTCTTCGATACGGCGCTCGGCAATGGACTGGATGACGGACCAGGGACTGACCTCAGACATGTTTTTCCTCCGTATCGGGAGCATCGGCCCAGAGCTTTTTCCACTCCATGATCAGCTTGAGGGCCGCCAGCGGCGAGAGCTCCTCGGGATCCAGGTCCCGCAGCAGCAGGACCAGCGGATGCGGCCCGGCGGCCGGTGCGGCAGGGATGTCGATGGGCAAAGACGGGGGCTCCTCGCGGGCGACCCGCTTTTCCATGCCGGGAAGCGCCAGCGTCTCCGTCTGGGGCGACATGCGCTTTCCCTCGCCCCGGCTTTGCTCCAGTTCCGCCAGGATGGCCCGTGCCCGCTGCACCACCGGCGCAGGCACGCCTGCCAGGCGGGCCACCTCCACGCCATAGCTGCGGTCCGCAGGGCCGGGCACCAGCTTGTGCAGGAAGAGGATGTCGCCCCCGTATTCCCGGATGGCGATATTCATGGTGAACACGCCGGGCACGCGTTTTTCCAGCGCCGTCAGCTCGTGATAATGGGTGGCGAACAGGGTGCGCACTTCGCCATGCGCCCGGGCCGCCAGATCTTCCACCACGGCCCAGGCCAGGGCAACACCGTCATAGGTGCTGGTGCCGCGCCCGATCTCGTCCAGGATGACCAGGCTGCGCTTGGTGGCCTGCCTCAGGATACGGGCCGTCTCCATCATCTCGACCATGAAGGTGCTCTGCCCCTGGGCCAGATTGTCCGAAGCGCCCACACGCGAGAACAGCCTGTCCACCAGCCCCAGGCGCGCCCGTGTGGCCGGGACCATGGAACCGGTCTGCGCCAGCAGGCAGATGATGGCCACCTGCCGCAGCACCGTGGACTTGCCCGCCATGTTGGGGCCGGTGAGCAGGCACAGGCGGCGCCGGGCATCCAGCGTGATATTGTTGGGCACGAAATTGGCCGCGCCTATCATGGCCTCCACCACCGGGTGGCGGCCTTCCTCGATGAAAATGTCGGCACTGCCGTCCAGTTCGGGACGGCACCAGCCGTTGCGGCGCCCCACCTCGGCAAGGCTCTGCCAGTAGTCCAGATGGGCGATGACGTCCGCCATGTGCAGGATGCGCTCCCGCTGCTGGGCCATGAAGGTGCGCAGATCCTGATAGAGCTGATATTCCAGCGTCTTGCGTTTTTCGGAAGCGGAAAGGAGCGCTTCTTCCAGCTCCTTGAGGGCGGGCGTGGTGAAGCGTTCGGCATTGGCCAGGGTCTGGCGGCGGATGAAATGTTCCGGCACCGGCCCGCTGTGCGCGGCCTTGCTCAATTCGTAATAATAGCCGAAGACCCGGTTGAACCCCAGCTTGAGCTTGGCGATGCCGGTCTCCTGCTGTTCGCGGGCCAGCTCTTCCTGCAGCTTCTGCTCGCCGTGTTCCACCAGATCCAGCAGACGGTCCAGCTCGGCATTGTACCCGGCCTTGAACAGGCCGCCGTCCGTGATGACCACCGGCGGGCTGTCCACCAGCGCGCTGCGCAGCAGATGCGCACAATCGGCCAGATCGTCCCAGCCCTTGAGCAACTCATGGATGACACGGGGCGCGTCCTCCCCGTTCTCCTGCCCGGGCAACGGATATTTCCCGTCCAGGGGCTGCGTCAGGGCCGCCAGAACGGCAGGCAGGGCCGCAAGGCTGTTGCCGAGGGCGATGAAATCCCGCGGGGTGGCCCGGTTGACCGTCACGCGCGTGGAAAGGCGCTCCAGGTCATAGACGTCCTTCAGGGCTTCCCGCAACAGGGCCCGGCGGTTGTCATCATCGTGCAGCAGGGCCACGGCGTCCTGCACGGCCAGGATGGGGGCCGCTTCGCGCCACGGATGCCGCAGCATATCTTCCAGCAGGCGGCCGCCCATGGGCGTCATGGTATCGTCCAGCACATGACGCAGGGTCCCCTTGCCCTTGTGGCCGTTGAGGCGCTGGAAGATCTCCAGATTGCGCTCCGTCACGTCGTCCACCAGCATGTGACGGCCCAGGTCCAGCGGCTGGAAGGGCATCAGATGCTCGGGACGGCGCTTCTGGGTCTGCTCCAGATAGACCAGCAGCGCGCCGCAGGCCCGCACGAGGCAGGGCTTGTTCTGCAGGCCCAGGGCTGCCAGTTCCTGCACGGACTGGGCTTCCAGCAAACGGCGTTCGGCCTTGCGGGCGTCGAAACCGGCCACGGGACGACGCAGCAGGCGCACGCCTTCCAGCAGGCATTTGGGCGGCAACTCCTTGTCGTCCGGCACCAGCAGCTCGCGCGGGGCCAGCTTCTGGATCCATTGCCAGAGCTCGGGCAGGCGCTTCACCTCCATGCCGGACCACTGGCCCGTGGAGATGTCCGCCCAGACGAAGGCACCGTTGTGTCCCTCCCAGAAAGCGGCTCCCAGATAATTGTGGCTGCGGGCGTCCAGGTTGGCGTCTTCCAGTACGGTGCCGGGCGTCACCACGCAGGTCACGGCCCGTTGCACGAGCCCCTTGGCGGCCTTGGGGTCTTCGGTCTGGTCGCAGATGGCCACATGGAAGCCCTTGTCGATGAGCTGGGCGATGTAGGCCTGTGCGGCATGCCAGGGCACACCGCACATGGGCACGGGGTTTTCCGTGTCCCGGCTGCGGCTGGTCAGGGCGATCTGCAGTTCCCGGGCCGCGGTGACGGCATCGTCGAAGAAGAGCTCGTAAAAGTCGCCCATCCGGTAGAACAGCAGCGCATCAGGGTAGTCGGCCTTGATGCGCAGATACTGCTCGAACATGGGAGTCAGCTTGGGAGTTTTTTCTGCCATATGCGTAATTGCGCAGCGGCGCCATCCAAGGACGACGCCGCTGCAGAAAAATGCGCCTGATGCGCGGGGGAAAGGGACTAGGCCTTGTCAGGATCGGGAGCGGTCACTTCTTCCGGCTTGGCCTCGGCCTTCTCCTTGGCGGGAGCGGCTTCTATGGCCTGGGCCTTTTCCTGGGAGACCTTGCGGAGGAAATCGCCGCGCGCGGTCTCACCGTCCAGGCTCTTCTTCAGCTTGGCCACTTCACGTTCCAGAGCGGACACACGCCACTTGCTCTTCATGTAACGGGCCGTCAGGTGCATCTTGTCCCACAACAGCAGGGCCACCGCCAGCAGGGCGCCCACGAAGAAGGCCACGATGACGATGAAGTAGAACGGCAGCGGGATGGACGTCATCTCAGGCACGAAGAAGAGATTGAGTTTGAGCGTCATGGCCGTCGACAGGGCCGTCTGGTTCTGGAAGAAGAAGACCAGACTGAAGAAAATCAGCAGAACAAGTAACAGGACCTTTATATAGCGCATAGTCTCCTCCTCTGCGCGGTGGTGTTCAAAACCTGTCGAAATACGGCTTCAGATGAGCATAGCTGCTGCGCAGATGTTCCGGGATCGTGCGCACCTCGTCCATCACGGCCATGAAGGAGGAATCCCCGTTCCAGCGCGGCACGAGATGGAAGTGCAGATGTTCCCGGATACCGGCTCCGGCAGCCTGCCCCTGGTTGAGGCCGATATTGATGCCTTCGCAGTGAAAATGTTCCTGCAGCACCAGCGTGCAGCGCTGCATCAGGTCCATGATCTCGTGCGTCTCATCCGTTTCAAGCTGGGCCAGCGCCATCACATGCCGATAGGGACAGACCATGATATGCCCGTTGCTGTACGGGAATTTGTTCATGATCACAAAAGCATGCCTGCCCCGGTACAGGACCAGCCGCTCCTCGTCTTCATCCCTGCTTTCGGGAAGACAAAAAACACAGCTGTCCGGCTTGGGGCCAAGGATGTACTCGATGCGCCAGGGCGTCCACAATTGTTTCATTTTCTTTTCCTCAATACACGGCTTGCGCTTCAAGGGCAAGTCCTGCCCTGAACGCCGCTCTTTTATTTAGGAAATACGCCTTCCTGCCGGGCCATGTCCAGCGCCAGACGACGCTGGCTGTCCGCATCCGGGGTCTCTCCGTCCAGCTTGCCGACCAGTACGGCCCGCAGGATGCGCCCGAACAGCGGTCCCGGCGCGATGCCCATGTCGCGCAGATCCCGGCCGTCGATATCCGGCTTTTCACGGCGCCACTGGGTGATGTAACGGGAAAGGTTCTTTTGCAGCCCGCTGTCTTCCACACCGGCCATGATGTAGAGCAGGAACTCCAGCGAGAACTTTTCCAGCAGCAGATACAGCTCGCTGATCCTGCCTGTTCCGGCCTCAAAGGCCTTTTGCCAGCGGGCCAGCTTGGGCTGCACATGCCGCATGGACTCCCGCTGCTGCAAGATCTCCTGCTTGCGTCCTTCGGGCAGCCCCAGGGCGGCGAAATTGGCGGAGACTTCGGCATAGTTCAGCCGGTGTCCCAGGGCCAGGAAGTAGATCAGCCAGTTCTCGACGCTCTCATCGAAATACAGCAGGCGGTACCAGTTGAGCATGGAACGTACCTGCTGCAGGATCTGGCGCTTGCTCGGCGTCAGGGTCAGGGAGGGCCCCAGAGCCCGCAACAGGCCCAGCCCATCCAGGCGCTCGAAACAGGCCGCGGGATCGTCTTCGTCACATATGTGGGTATATTCGTTGAAGATACGCTTTCCGGACAGTTTGTCCAGCATATGCAGGCTGAGCAGGTTCTTGATGAGCTTTTCCGCGCTGGGCCCGATATGGAAGCCATACCGCTGTTCAAAGCGCACCGCCCGCAGGCTGCGTGTGGGGTCTTCCACGAAACTCAGGGTGTGCAGCACGCGCAGCACGCCTTCCTTGATGTCACGCTGCCCGCCGAAAAAGTCCACCAGCTGCCCGTAGGGCGTGCAGTCCAGGCGGATGGCCAGGGCATTGATGGTGAAGTCGCGCCGGAACAGGTCCATCTTGATGGACGAAAGCTCCACCGTGGGCAGCGCCGCCGGGGATTCGTAATACTCCAGGCGCGCGGTGGCCACGTCGATGCGCTGTTCCAGGCCGTCTTCGTCATGGTAGATGACCATGGACGTCAAAAACTTGCGGTGTTCACGCACACGGCCGCCCAGTTCGGCGGCCAGGGCCCGGGCAAAGGCCACGCCTTCGCCCTCCACCACGAAATCCACGTCATGGTTGGGCCGGTCCAGCAAAAGGTCGCGCACAAAGCCGCCCACCACATAGACAGGCATGTTCAGCCGCTGCCCCAGACGGCCCGCCAGCTCCAGCAAATGGCGCACCCGTGCGGGCAGACGGTCACGCAGCAACTTGGCCACATTGCGCTCGCGCGAGTTGTTTTCCTGATAGTCCAGGACCTGACCGGGCTCGGAGGTCATGACGTTGATGAGGTCCGTGCGGGTCACCACCCCCACCACCAGTTCCTTGTCCACGATGGGCACCAGACGCTGCCGGCCGCCCACGATGATGGACGAGATGTCCCGCAAAGGCGCATCCGGGGCCAGGCTCTTGATATTGCGACGCATGTAGTCGTCCACAGGCCGGTCGCCCAGCTTGTGGCTGGTGGCGCGGGAAGCCGTCTGGGCATCCAGGATGCCGATGCAGCGGCGTGTCCCGGGCTTGAAGACAGGCACGGCCTTGAGGCCGAAATGCATCATCAGGGTATCGGCCTCACGCATGCTGCGGTCCGACTCGATCCCCACCGCCGGGGACGACATGTAATCGCTGGCGGTCTTTTCCGGCCCTGCCTGCATGTGCAGATTGCGCACGATGGCGTCATGGACCTCGTTGAGGGTCAGGTTGCGGATGGAGGCCGACGCGGCATAGGCATGCCCGCCCCCGCCCAGCTCCGCACAGATGCGGCCCACATTGATGGCATCGCTGCGGCTGCGGGCCACCACCTGCACCCGGTCTTCCATGCGGCCCACGGCAAAAAGCACCGTGAACTTCTCCATCTCCATCAGCCGATGGGCCAGATAGGCAAAATCCCCCAGGTAGTGTTCCATGGAGGCCTCGGCGATGACCACCGGCTCATTGTTGATATGGTAGACGCGCGCCGATTCCAGCAAACTGTTGAGGGCCCGCACATGCAGGCTGGTCAGCTCATGGGCCGCCATCTCGTTGATGGCGTTGACATCCATGCCCTGGGTCAGCAGCCAGGCGGAACTTTCAAAATCCAGCGGCGTGGTGGAACTGTAGGTGAAAGAGCCCGTGTCCCCGTAGATGCCGAGCCCCAGCAGGGTGGCGTCCGCGGCTTCCAGCACGATCCCCCGTTGCCGCAGCTCCCGCACCAGCAGGGCCGTGACCGAGCCCACGGTCTCCACATGGCTCGTCTGGGCCGGGACATCCTCGGACGAGGCCGGATGATGGTCCCAGACCTCGACGGTCACCCCTTCCCTGTCCAGCAGGGTCGACACATGCCGGACACGCTCCCGCTGGCGCGTATCCACCAGCACGAGATGCGTGATCTCGTCCCAGGGGATGTCGGCACTTTCGGTCAGATGGTAGCATTTGGCATCCAGCGAGGCCACGACCTTTTGCAGGCCGCGCTCCTGCGTCCCGGGGAACAGCAGCAGACTGCCGGGATAGAGGAAGTGGGCAGCCAGCATGGCCGCAAAGGAATCGAAATCGGCATTGGCATGGCAGGTGACCAGGATCCGGGGAGAAGATGCGGACATTACGACTGACTCCGTGGATGGAACTGCCTGTGCAGGGCATGGAGGCGCTCGGCCTGCACATGGGTATAGATCTCGGTGGCGCTGATGTCGGCATGGCCCAGCAAAAGCTGCACGGCCCGCAGGTCAGCCCCGCCTTCCAGCAGGTGGGTGGCAAAGGAATGGCGGAAGGTGTGCGGCGAGATGGAGCGCCGTATGCCCGCCAGCAAGGCGTATTTCTTGACCATCTTCCAGACGTACTGGCGGCTCAGGCCCTTGCCGGAACGGTTGAGGAAAAGGTAGCGGCTCTGGGGCGAAAAGTCGTCACGCCAGAAGGACAGCCACTGCTGCAACAGATCGAGCACCAAGGAATGGAGCGGCACGAGCCTGTCCTTGGCGCCCTTGCCCGACACCAGCACCAGCCCCCGCTGCATGTCCACATCCGCCACCAGCAGGTTGCAGACCTCCGAGACGCGCAGGCCCGCCGCATAGAGCATCTCCAGCAGGCAGCGGTCACGACGGCCGCATTTCTCGCGCATGTCCGGCAATTGCAGCAAGCGGTCCATCTCGGCCTTGCTCAGGACTTCCGGCAGATACTGGGGCAGACGCGGGCTTTCCAGCAGGCTGGCGGGATTGCTCTCCAGCAGGCCTTCTTCCACCGTGTACTCGAAAAAGCCGCGCAATGCCGACAAGCGCCGGGCCAGCGTGCGTCCCGCATTCTTCCGGGCTCGCAGCCAGGCCAGATACAGGAACAGGTCATGTTCATCGAGGCTGGTCTTGTCGCCGGCGTCCAGCTCGTCGAGGAAAAGAAAAAAATTTTCCAGATCCTGCCGGTATGAGACCACCGTACGCATGGAAAGGCCCCGCTGGGCCAGCAGGTATTCCCCCCAGGCCGGGATCTGTTTTTTCAGAATCTGCAGGGATCGCTCCGTCGCCTCAGGCAATGCACTTTTTTCCGTCATGTCATCATGCTAGCTGCCTTGGACGGATTGGGCAAGATTTTTGACAGCATCCGGGCAAATGTCTACAAGGAGGCCATGACTGCACCGACCATCACCGTTTTTGTCTGTCTGGGTTCCAACACTCCCGATGCCGCCCATATGCTCTCCCTGGCCGTGGAGCGGCTGCGTGCCCTGCCCCGTGCCCGGGTGGATGCACTCTCCGGCATCTACCTGACCGAGCCGCAGGACTATGCGGATCAGCCCTGGTTCCACAATCAGGTCGTCCGCATGGAGCTGGAGGCCGACTGGACCCCGCAAAGCTTCGTCCGGGCCTTGCTGGCGGAGGAAAAGCAGCTGGGCAGACAGCGCAGCAGCGATCCGGCCCTGCGCTTCGGACCGCGCTGCATCGACATGGACCTGCTGCTCTTTGGGGACAGCCAGTGCGACGCGCCGGAAAGCATCGTCCCCCACCCGCGCATGTGCCAGCGCGCCTTCGTCCTCATCCCTCTTTGTGATGTGGGCGCCGCCTGCCGCATCCACGGCCGTACCCCGGCGCAATGGCTGGCCGGTCTCGAGTATCGACAGGAAGGTCAGAGAATTTTTCAGTGACGCGCAAAAACTCTTATGCTATCTTGGGTTGCGATAAAGAATGAGACCCTGCTCTACGCAGGAGAAGGAGAGCGACCATATGTGGAAATGGCTTGTGCTGGGTCTGGCCGTTTACGTCCTGTACCGACTGTTTGCCAATGATTTTCTGAAAAAGAAAAAGGAAAACGCCGAAGACCAGGCCGCTGAAGTCGAGCGCAAGGTCGCTGCCGGCGAGATGGTCAAAGACCCTGAATGCGGCACCTATGTCTCCGTGGACGGTAATATCTCCGTGCGCGACGGCGACAAGGTCTACCGTTTCTGCAGCTACGAATGCCGCGACAAATTCCTGGAACGTCTCCAGGAAGGCGGCCGTGAGCTCCCGCCCCGCGACTAAGCGGTGCGTTTATCCCGATCCCCAAAGCCCGTCATCGTACGGGCTTTTTCGTTGGACGGACAGCGGGGCCCCACGCCCGCGGGAAAGCCCCCCCGGGGAGGGACGCCCGTTCCTCTTCCCTGCACGATGCCTCCCGGCAATCATAAAATCGTCGTTTCCGACGCTCCCTTCCCTGTCGTCCATGCGGCGGCAGGTCCCCAGATATGGACTGCCCGGAGCCCCGTGACCGGGCCCCGGGCAGTTCCCCTTCAATCCGTGATGGGGAGATGCCAGTGCGGCTCCCCGCCCAGCGGATGGACATGCTCATGGCTATGCCGGACGTCTGGCGCGCAGCTCAGCAGGCGTCCTTCCCGGATCGTCCAGTACTCCCCGCAGACACGGGAAAGAAAATCCCAGTCATGGGAAATGACCATCCGGGCCGTGGGCAGGTCGCACAAAATGTCGATGAGCCGCTGCCGGGCCTCCTGGTCCAGATCATTGGTGGGCTCGTCCAGCAACAGGGCCTCCGGTTCCATGGCCAGTACCGTGGCCAGCGCCACCAGTCTCCTTTCCCCTCCCGACAGATGGTGCGTGAGGCGCTGCTCGAAACCGGCCAGGCCCAGACGCCGCAGTGTGGCCCGGGCCTGTTCCGCGGCTTCCGCCGCCGAAAGGCCCAGATTGAGCGGCCCGAAGGCCACATCCTCCAGGACCGTGGGGAAAAAGAGCTGATCCTCGGCATGCTGGAGCACAAAGCCCACCTTGCAGCGCAGGGCATGGAAGTCCTTTTCATCATCCAGGGCCTTTCCGTGGAAGCGTACCAGCCCCTTGCCGGGACGCACCAGCCCGGTGATGCAGCGGAACAGGGTCGTTTTGCCGCTGCCGTTGGGCCCGTAAAGACCCGCCCGCTGACCGGCGGCCAGCGTGAATGAGACATCATGCAGGACAGGACGCTGCCCGCGCGTGCCCGAATAGGTCACATCCACCTTTTCCAGACTGAAAATACTTTCCTCAGCGTTTACCGATCGGCCCACAGGATGCTCCCTCCTGCTTCTGTCCACAGGATGCAGGCCAGACAGGATGCCGTGGCCAGCGCAAAACAGATATCCACCGGACGCAGATAAAAGCTGTCCAGCGAATGAAAACGTCCCGAAAAACCGCGCAGGCGCATGGCTTCATGCGTACGTTGGGCACGCTCATGGCTGCGCACCAGCAGCAGCCCCAGCAAGGAGGCCACTGTCCGGTAGGTATGCAGGTCCGTACGCGGCCGGAACCCGCGCAGGCGGGCCGCCGTCACCAGATCCTCCCATTCCGCGGCCAGCAGATGGATATAGCGGCCGGTGAACAGGAACAGGAAGACGAGCTTGTCGGGACAGCCCAGACGCTCCAGGGCATGGCCCAGCGTCGCGGCGGGCAAGGTGGCCACCAGGGACAGGAAAACACAGGCAATGGCATTGGACTTGAGTGTCACCAGCAGGGAAAGGTACAGGCCTTCCCTGCTGACCTGGATGAAATGCCACTGCCAGACCACTGTCCCGGGCGTCGTCCAGGGCGTGACCAGCCACAGGAACAGGATGAACATGTTCACTGCCGCCAGGCGCCGCCACAGGGGCCGCAGGGGAGCCCGTGCCAGGCCCAGCAGGACGCAGCCCAGCCCCAGGCCCAGGCAGCAGGCCGTCACCTGCCGCAGCAGGGCCAGGGCCACGGCCAGCAGCACGGCCAGCAGCACGCGCATGCGCGGATCGATCTGCCGGATGAAGGAATCCCGGACAAAAGGCTGGTCAAACATCGGATCATGCTAGGGCCGGCGCCGGGAAAAGTACAGTCCGATGCCCACCAGGCCCATGATCCAGCCCAGACCGCCCACGATGTCCCGCAGGCCGGGCTCCGCTTCGCTGCTGGCGGCAAGGGCACGCCGCACAGGGGCCAGATGCCGGTCCAGCGCCGCATCGACGATCGCTTCCACATCCTTGCGGCTCAGGGTCGCCGTCACGCCGGCCGGAGCAGCCGCTCCGCTCCCGCCATCCGCGGCCGGTCCGGTTGAAGGGGCCCCTGTCCCGTCTTCCGCCACCGGCACCGTCGTCCCCGTCCCGGCAGCAGGCAGCAGACTGGAAAATTCAGCAGCATCCATCTGCCACTCGTTCTGATGCCCTTCCCCGGCCAGGATGCGGATACGCAATCCGTGCCCCTGGCGAACGACCGCGGGGACCGGGAAGGCGAACGCCCCTTGCCCGTCCGTCCTGCCCTGCAGCAGTTCCCTGCCGGTCTGCGCGTCAAAGACGATGACCGTCCCCTGCCGTACCGGCGAATCCCGGCGGAAAGAGCATTCCACCCGCACGGTCTCCCCTTCCAGCCAGGCGAAGATATTGACCCGGTGCGCCTGCGCGGCCCCGGCAAACACGAGGAGCAGCATCAGGCACAGGCCCCCCGCACAGATCCTTGTAAGAGAGCTCATGCATCCTCCTGTCCGTTATCCGGCTGCACCGGGGCCATGCCCAGCAGCTCCGGGCGCACGCGCATGATGAAGGAGACCGTGAACATGGTGACCAGCCCCTCTGCCAGCATGACCGGCAGGTGCGCCAGCAGCAAAAGCTGTGCCGCCAGCCAAAAGCCCTCGTCCGTAAATGCCAGCGCCAGCGCCGTCAGCACGGCGGCCAGGGCCACCCCCAGGGCTCCGCCCATAAAGGCGCCCGCGCGCACGCCTCCCATGCCGGGGCACAGACGGCAGACGGCCCGGAAGACATACCAGGAAGCCACAGCGGCAAAGCCCATGGTAAAGGTATTGACCCCCAGCACCGTGATGCCGCCGAACTGGAACAGCAGGGCCTGGAGCAGCAGGGCCACGAGGATGGACGGAAAGGCCGCCCAGCCCAGCAGGACACCCACGAGTCCGTTGAGCACCAGATGGGCACTGGCCAGGCCCACCGGCACATGGATGAGCGAAGCCACGAAAAAAGCAGCCGACAGGATCCCCACGGTCACCAGACGGTCATACTCCAGCCTGCGCAGGCCCTGTGCCGTCCCCGCCAGGGCCAGGACAGCGCCGCCCCCCAGGACAGCCGGAGAAAGAACACCTTCCGCGATGTGCATCGTTTTTCCTTCACGGCAGCGGACAGACCCGCTGCCGTGCTAACATCAGTTTGCGCCTACTTTTTCAGCGGCGCCGTAAAATCCATCCAGATCACCGCACCCAGCTCCACGTCTTTGGGCGAGCCCTGGTGATCCATTTTTTCCTCGGCTGTGTTCAGGGCGGCAAAGCCCCACCAGCCCGCCCAGGGGACACTGTATGTGAAGACGCCCTCCTCGTCAGCCTTGATCACCTGGGTCGTGAAATAGGCATTGGGGACCGCATACGCGGCATCACGATTGTAGTATTCCACTTCCACCACGGCACCGGGCACGGGCTTGCCGTCCAGCAGCACGCGCCCCTGGAAGACATTGCCGCTGTAATTGGCAAAAGGACGGGTCAGAGGAACGATCTCCGTCTTCAGCCCCAGAGGGACATCCCATCCTTCTTCCTCGCCGAAGGCCGCCACCACGGTCTTGGTATAGTGGATGATGAAGCAGTCTTCCGCAGGCTCAAAATAAGGGGCAGGCTCCATGGCGAACTGGTACACGCCGGGCCGCTTGATGCTATATCCCGCCCGCCAGGCCTGATGCCCGATGATGGAAACCGGCTTGAGCGAGGATGCAAGATCTTCCGTCTTGCCGTCCACCGTGACAGTCAGGGCCTTGGGACGCTGCATGTCCATGCCCTGCATCTCCATGGGATGCGAGAACGAAACATCCAGCGTCAGGGATGCGTCCTTTTTTTCCATCACCGTCGAGGTGGACGGGATGATCATGCCAAAATGGGCCTCAGCCTGACCAGTGAGGCAGATGAGCAGGGCAAATGCCGTGCACGCTGTCTTCCACATGCTGCTTTCTCCTTGGAGTTCGTGTACTGGGGGAGGATCCCCCGTCTGCTGTTGTCCAGGTGTCCACGAGTAACACGATTTTCAAAAAAATAGCAACATAAAAAGTCAGCCATGCGACCGCGCAGTTTTTGCGACACGAGGTCCATCCGCTCAAACTGTTTCCCCTGTGCCGTGCTGATCCGCAGCCACCGTTGCAAAAGGCGAAGGTGTACCGACGGGCTGCCGCAGTCTTGCACTGTGGCGCAGGAAGCGGCGGATCAGGCCTGGAGGCGCCGCAACGTCTGCCTGCCCGCCGCCGCGCCATCCGCCCCCTGAGGCAACGACCGCCATGACCTGAGGGGTATGGAGGATGGGGGCAGGGAGAGCGGTCGCCCCGTGTCGGTGCCACCCGACACCCCAGCCCTCCTGTTTCCGCTCACCAGCCATCAGGACAGAGGCGGGAAAGCCGCGCTTTTCCCCCGCAAAACGGTGTGCATCCCCCCAGACGGGCATCAGCTCTCCTCTGCCCGCCGTGCTTTCCTTACATCTTTCCCCCACAGCCAAAGCTCCCCGGCCTGTACCGGGGACAACCAGGGACCCCACCGGCAAAATTGCGGAAGGGAAGTCCTGCCGCTGGGGGATCGGGCAGGCAGACGCGCCGTGCGGAGGCGCGCCATACAAAAAAGACCCCCTCGCGCTATGAGCTGCAAGGGGGTCTCGAACGATCTTTGGCAGCGGCCTACTTTCCCACATGACGTTATGCAGTATCATCGGCGATGGAGAGCTTAACTTCCGAGTTCG
>NZ_JABAFY010000120.1 GCF_012843875.1 Desulfovibrio piger
CATCTTTTCTTGCCGCCGTTCAAATCAGATGCATATCTTTGTGGGCAAACATAATTTGACGACACTATCTAGAACGTTTTTTCTGTTTCCCAAATGACAAGGGCTTCCTCCGGGTGCTGGGGAAGCCCTTTTTCGTGGATAAGCGTTTTGAGTAGGGGCTTACTTCTTCCATATAGTAAGGGCTGCTTGGGCAAGCTCTTCTTGGCGCTGCTGAATCTGCTCTATGCCCCAGTCATCATATTCAAGTAATTTTTTAGTAAGGTTAATATCTGACTCATTATAGCCTTTTTTCTTGTCAGAGAATTTTTTATTCGAATTTCTTTTATTAAAGTTCGCTCCAAGTAGAGTTAGATTTCCAAGTCTCCATAAATAATTTGCATGATCTTTTTCAGGAATGTTCCATTTGCTGTTGTTTTCAGGCATTATGTGTTCAATGTTAACTTTGTCGAAGTTGAGCGTTATGCTTGTTTCATTTTGATATTTATTTGCAATTTTTAATAAAATATATCTGATTAACGATTTTGTCGTTGTTTTGAATTTATTGAAGACTTGGAAAAAGTAATCATCATCGACGACCTCTTTTCTGATTTCGCTACAAGCTTCTTCTGATGTCATTTGTCCATGATAAATCTGATTTGCAATCCTTGTGAATATCTTTTCATATTTATTTGCAGTAATTCCGCAAATAGAAAAATTTCTAAGAGCGCGTTTGGAAACTCATTTATCAATAATGAAACGTTTCAACAGTATGCTTGCCATGGCTATTTGAGTCAT
>NZ_JABAFY010000121.1 GCF_012843875.1 Desulfovibrio piger
GCTAAAAGAATGATAAAATATCTTCTCTTTGCCCGTTCACATGAAATCTGGCAAAGAGAGATATTGTGAGATCAACCATTCGCAAGGACCTTGAAACCACCTGGGATTTACGTTTGAAACGGGCAAACCAGTGTCTTTGGCGGGCATTATTTCGTTCAATTCGCACGGTTCCCCGTTTTCCTTGAATGAGGTCGTCCTCGGGTATTTCCCGTGGATATACTTTCCAGTTGTCGGTACAGAAGAACCAGACAGACCAACGGCGAAGCCTTGCCATCAATCTTGCAAGAGTGCTTTGGTCACGATTGCCACATTCCCAGTCAATGAGTTGACCGGTATCGCGACAATAAGCTTTCCAGAGCCATAGTTTGTTTTTTTTGAATGCAAATAGTGCCACATCTCATCAAGTTCTATGATGACAGCTTCCCCAGGAGAAGGCTTTTCATAAGTTTTTTCAGCGAAATCCCGGACCCAACGCATGACGGTCGATGTTGCAACTCCATAAATACGTGCTATGGCATTAAACGAAAGGCCCAAAGTATAAAGCAGGATGGCCATTGCCTTTTCCGTTGCCGGTCGTCCTCTGGGAGTGTCACGGGTAAATTGAAAACCGCAGTCTTTGCAGCGAAATCTCTGACGCTTCAAGTGTCTTCCATTCTTCACAATCCGCTCTGACGCACATTTTGGACAGTATTGCATAAAGAACTCCTTAACTGGAGTATGTCATTATAACATTCTTTAT
>NZ_JABAFY010000122.1 GCF_012843875.1 Desulfovibrio piger
CGCTTAACCTTGCAGTACAGATTAACTCGCTGACTCATTATGCAAAAGGCACGTGATCACGGAACAAGTCCGCTCTCACAGCTTGTAAGCACCAGGTTTCAGATTCTATTTCACTCCTCTAACAGAGGTTCTTTTCACCTTTCCCTCACGGTACTGGTACACTATCGGTCGTCGGTTAGTACTTAGCCTTGGAAGATGGTCCTCCCGGATTCCCACGAGGTTCCACGTGTCTCGCGGTACTCAGGTACCGGCTGTGTCGCTTTGGGTTTCAGGTACGGGGCTGTCACCCGCTCTGGCAGAGCTTTCCAGCTCATTTCCCCTGCCTACTCATGAATCACATATGCCGGCCCTACAACCCCGGCTGAACGAATCCAGCCGGTTTGGGCTCATCCCATTTCGCTCGCCGCTACTTTGGGAGTCTCGTTTGATTTCTTTTCCTTCAGGTACTGAGATGTTTCACTTCCCTGAGTTGGCGCTGGACACTTTATGTATTCAAGTGCCCGCGACGGAGCATGACCTCCGCCGGGTTTCCCCATTCAGAAATCCCCGGATCACAGAATGTTTAGCTTCTCCCCGAGGCTTTTCGCAGCTTACCACGTCTTTCATCGCCTTCCGACGCCAAGGCATCCACCCGATGCTCTTGTCAACTTGTCTTCTCGAAAAAAACTTCCTTCCATCCCTATTCAATTGTAAAAGAGCAATCACTTTCGTGATGGCCGGATCATATCCGGTT
>NZ_JABAFY010000123.1 GCF_012843875.1 Desulfovibrio piger
CCTTAGGACCGTTATAGTTACGGCCGCCGTTTACTGGGGCTTCAGTTCAGAGCTTCGCTTACGCTAACCCCTCTCCTTAACCTTCCAGCACCGGGCAGGTGTCAGCCCCTATACTTCGCCTTACGGCTTCGCAGAGACCTGTGTTTTTGCTAAACAGTCGCTTGGGCCTATTCACTGCGGCTTTCCGTTAAGAAAGCACCCCTTCTCCCGAAGTTACGGGGTCATTTTGCCGAGTTCCTTAACCAGAGTTCTCTCGCACACCTTAGGATTCTCTCCTCGCCTACCTGTGTCGGTTTGCGGTACAGGCACCTTTTATCTCGCTAGAAGCTTTTCTTGGCAGCGGGGAATCAAAGACTTCGCTCCATAAGGAGCTTCCCCATCACAGCTCAGCCTTCACGATAAGCGGATTTGCCTACTTATCAGCCTAACTGCTTGGACGTGCACAACCAATCGCACGCTTCTTCTATCCTTCTGCGTCCCTCCATTGCTCAAACGATAAAGAGGTGGTACAGGAATATCAACCTGTTGTCCATCGCCTACGCCTGTCGGCCTCGGCTTAGGTCCTGACTAACCCTGAGCGGACGAGCCTTCCTCAGGAAACCTTAGGCATTCGGTGGACGGGATTCTCACCCGTCTTTCGCTACTCATACCGGCATTCTCACTTCTAAGCGCTCCACCAGTCCTTCCGGTCTGACTTCACTGCACTTAGAACGCTCCCCTACCACTGATACC
>NZ_JABAFY010000124.1 GCF_012843875.1 Desulfovibrio piger
GGCCGACAGATGGTTCGTGAGCATCACGGTGGATACGGAAGACAGACGACAGCAGCACAACGAGAACCAAGAAGCTGTTGGTGTCGATCTTGGAGTATCCGCCCTTGCGACGCTCTCCACCGGGGAAGTGGTACAGGGGCCGAAAGCTTACAGCAAGCTTGTCAAAAGGCTCGTGCGACTCTCACGAAGTCTTTCGCGAAAAGCGCGTGGGTCGAACAATCGTGAAAAAGCACGACGGAAGCTCGCCAGGCTCCATGCCAGGATCGCCAATATCAGGCAGGAAGGACTGCACCAGCTTACGACATCGCTGGCCAGAAGGTTCTCCATCATAGGCATCGAGGATCTGAATGTACGCGGGATGCTGAGAAACAGACGTTTATCCAGATCCATAGCAGATGGCGCTTTTTATGAGTTCCGTCGGCAGCTGGAATATAAAAGCGGCATATATGGCGGGACAGTTGTTGTGGCCGACCGCTGGTTCGCCAGCAGCAAAACATGTTCCGACTGCGGTCACCGGCTGGAAGCCTTGCCTCTGTCCGTGCGTCACTGGGTATGCCCCGAATGCGGGGCATACCATGACCGTGACGTCAATGCTGCCATCAATTTAAGAAACAATGCCGTGAGTTCCACGGTGTAAGCCTGTGGAGAGGAAGGCTCTGGCTTTCTTTTCGGAGAAAGTGAAACCGGCCTC
>NZ_JABAFY010000125.1 GCF_012843875.1 Desulfovibrio piger
ATCCGATGAGGACCCCTAGTTCAATCAGTGCTCTACCTCCAAGACTCTTACACTTAAGGCTAGCCCTAAAGCTATTTCGGGGAGAACCAGCTATCTCCAGGTTCGATTGGAATTTCTCCGCTACCCACACCTCATCCCCGCACTTTTCAACGTGCGTGGGTTCGGGCCTCCATTCAGTGTTACCTGAACTTCACCCTGGACATGGGTAGATCACCTGGTTTCGGGTCTACGACCACGTACTAAACGCCCTATTCAGACTCGCTTTCGCTGCGGCTCCGTCTCTTCAACTTAACCTCGCACGGGATCGTAACTCGCCGGTTCATTCTACAAAAGGCACGCCATCACCCATTAACGGGCTCTGACTATTTGTAGGCACACGGTTTCAGGATCTCTTTCACTCCCCTTCCGGGGTGCTTTTCACCTTTCCCTCACGGTACTGGTTCACTATCGATCACTAGGGAGTATTTAGCCTTGGGAGATGGTCCTCCCAGATTCCGACGGAATTTCACGTGTTCCGCCGTACTCAGGATACATTCAAGAGAGAACGAAGTTTCGACTACGGGGTTGTTACCCTCTACGACGGACCTTTCCAGGTCGCTTCGTCTACCTCGTTCCTTTGTAACTCCGTATAGAATGTCCTACAACCCCAAGAGGCAAGCCTCTTGGTT
>NZ_JABAFY010000126.1 GCF_012843875.1 Desulfovibrio piger
TAGTAGTAACTGTGGAAATGCATCTAAGAAAATAATCCAATTAGCCTGTTCATATATGAGAAACAAATGTTTTTTTACTAATCGAGGCAAAACAGTAGCATAATATCTTCCTTCTAAATCAGTCATATTCCAGCCTGCATTTCTCGAAACCATACTCGCTAAAAAAGACCACCTGATTTCACTATTTCTTACATAAAATTTTTGATACGATTGTGTCCGAGAAATGTTGTCCATATTAGCTATTTCTGTTTTCTTTTTAATAGTGTGAATGATTGCTTTTTCTTCTTTTGTACAAACCATATTTTTACGATATTGTTTTATTTTTTCGTAATCATTCCATGTAAACATAAATAAGTCATCATGCCTTTCTTCAAAAAGGTCACATCTTTTTTCATTTTTTGATATAATCACCTTTGTAAGTAATTCTTAACAAGTTGGGAGTGGACACACTATGACCATTCGTTACCCAAATGGAAAAAGGTACAATCAAGCTTCACTACCTCCTAAAACACAATAAAAAAACATACTTATAGTAATAGAGGTATGTCCCTTGAAGAGGAATTGAATGAAAC
>NZ_JABAFY010000127.1 GCF_012843875.1 Desulfovibrio piger
CAGCTTCTTGGTTCTCGTTGTGCTGCTGTCGTCTGTCTTCCGTATCCACCGTGATGCTCACGAACCATCTGTCGGCCATGCGGGAAACAGTGGCCGATACGAGCTTTCCTGAAAATCGCAAAGCCTCACGCATCCTGACCCATCCAAGCTTGGGGATCCGTATGCGTTTTCCCTGAACGGCGAACTGGTCATTGGAGATGCTGAACCTGTCGTGCACGCCCTTCTTCCTGAATTTCGGATAGGCGGCACGATGCGCGAAGAAGTTCTTGAAGGCTTCTCCAAGCTGGATGATCGCCAGTTGAGGGGCACACTTCGTCACCTCGAGCATCCAGGGGAAGCTTTCCTTTTTGATCTCGTTCAGCTGTTTGCGGAGGGAAAACTGGGAAGGCTTTGGAAGCGTGTCGTCTTCGCGCCATGCCCTGTACTGGATGCCCCATTGTTCAAGAGCCCAGTTATACGCGAACCTGGCAACACCAGCCGCACGCAGCATGTACGTCCGCTGATGATTGTTGAGGTCAAGGGCTATCTTGTGGGCCATCAGCACAGGGCATTATC
>NZ_JABAFY010000128.1 GCF_012843875.1 Desulfovibrio piger
GCGGAATTCAAAGCTTCGGTACTATGCTTAGCCCCGTTACATTTTCGGCGCAACGTCATTAGACCAGTGAGCTATTACGCTTTCTTTAAACGATGGCTGCTTCTAAGCCAACGTCCTGGGTGTCTCTACAACGTCACCACCTTAACCACTGAGCATAGATTTGGAGACCTTAGCTGTTGATCTGGGCTCTTACCCTCTCGACGACGGACCTTAGCACCCGCCGTCTGACTCCCATGGTACATCTGACCGGCATTCTGAGTTTGATAGGGTTTGGTAATCTGGTAGGACCCCTAGCCCTGTCAGTGCTTTACCTCCGGTAGACAATCCATGAGGCTATACCTCAATATATTTCGGGGAGAACCAGCTATCACCGGGTTTGATTGGCCTTTCACCCCTATCCACAAGTCATCCAAACCGTTTTCAGCCGGTATTGGTTCGGTCCTCCACAAGGTTTTACCCTTGCTTCAACCTGCTCATGGATAGATCACCCGGTTTCGGGTCTAATCCGCACTACTCATCGCCCTTGTCAGACTCGGTTTCCCTACGGCTCCACT
>NZ_JABAFY010000129.1 GCF_012843875.1 Desulfovibrio piger
GTGGTGGGCCTGGAAAGACTTGAACTTTCGACCTCACGCTTATCAGGCGTGCGCTCTAACCACCTGAGCTACAGGCCCAATCATGCTCTTGCTTGTCAATGAGCTCGTGGCTCATTGCAAGTGAAGAGCGAACGGGAAGATATATTCCTTAAAGGAGGTGATCCAGCCGCAGGTTCCCCTACGGCTACCTTGTTACGACTTCACCCCAATCATCGGCCCTACCGTAGACGGCTGCCTCTATTGCTAGTTGGCTCACCGGCTTCGGGTAAAACCGACTTTCGTGGTGTGACGGGCGGTGTGTACAAGGCCCGGGAACGCATTCACCCGAGTATGCTGACCTCGAATTACTAGCGATTCCGACTTCATGCAGTCGAGTTGCAGACTGCAATCCGGACTGGGACACGTTTTTTGGGATTGGCTCCACCTCACGGTATCGCTGCCCTTTGTGCGTGCCATTGTAGTACGTGTGTAGCCCTAGGTGTAAGGGCCATGATGACTTGACGTCGTCCCCACCTTCCTCCCGGTTAACCCGGGCAGTCTGCATAGAGTGCCCA
>NZ_JABAFY010000013.1 GCF_012843875.1 Desulfovibrio piger
ATGTGCCGCCATATGGTCTCTCCTCATTGTAAGTGAAGAGATTATAACATACTTTTGAATTTGACGACACTATCTAGCTCGCGCCGCCGTCGCCCACCACGAAGGCGTGGGGGTACAGGGCACGCAGCACGCGCATCATCTCGTCGGCCTTGCGGGAGTCTTCCCACGGGCCCACCTGCACGTTCCAGAGGTTGTTGCTGCCAAAGATCATGCGGCCCTTCTGGCCGCTGCGGGTGAGACGCTCGATGAGGCCCTGGGCGTTGTCCTTTTTGGAGAACGCGCCGATCTGGACGAAGAAGTTGCCGCGCACCACATCGCCGTCTTCCACCTGGGGCACGTCGCCCAGGCTCTGGATGCGCACCCGCGCCGTGCCCTTGCCGATGACGCCCAGCCGCTGGGCGGCTCCGCGCGAAAGGTCGATGACACGGTCGTCCACGAACGGCCCGCGGTCATTGATGCGCAGGATGAGGGAACGGTGGTTCTCCAGGTTGGTCACGCGCACTTCCGTGCCCAAGGGCAGGATCTTGTGCGCGGCGCTGATGTTGTACTGGTTGAAACGCTCGCCGCTGGCCGTCTTCTTGCCGTGGAAGCCGGGGCCGTACCAGGAGGCCACGCCCTCTTCCACGAAGCCGTGGGCCGACTTGAGCGGATAGTAGGTCTTGCCGCGCACGGTATAGGGCTTGGAGCCCGGTACGCCGCCCTTGCGCCAGGAGGTGTCCCTGCTGCCGCAACCGGCCAGCAGCACGGCCGCCAGCAACAGGCAGGACAGGTTCACCAGCAGACGGGGGAAGGAAAACTGTCGCTCCGTCATCATCGTCCCTCTTCCTGCAGTTGTTCCAGCTGCCGCAACAGGGTCAGGCTCTCGGCATCCAGGCGCCCCATACGGGCGGCGCATTCCAGCATGCAGCGGGCCTCCTCGCTGCGACCGGCCTCCAGCAGGTCCCAGGCCGCCAGCATGTACAGGCGCTGGGGCCGGCTCCCGTACAGGGCGGAGAGCAGGTCGTCATACAGGTCGGCGAAGACCGCACGGGCACGGGCCTCTTCCATGACCAGCCAGCGGGCCAGATGCGTGTTGTCCTCCTGCCCTTCCAGATAGCGAAGCAGCAGGAACAGACCATGCCGCAGCACATGCAGGATGCGCTGCAGCTCGCGCGCGGAGCTCTCGGCGGTCTGCTCGCCCAGCTGGCGCAAAGGATCGTAGAGCTCGGCCGTCACGCCCTGATGGCGTCCCAGCTGGGCCAGACGGTTGGCATAGTGCTGGCGCTGGAAGGCGTCCTCGCGCAGTTTGGCGCACTCGTGGAAGGCATAGCCCACGCACCAGTCGATGAGCGCCTCCACCGGCTGCTGGCTGACCAGGCCGTCGGGATGACGGCTGCCGGAATACTGCCAGAGCAGGATGGCGTCCTTGTCCGGGGTCTGGGACTGGCTGTTGCGGAACAGGTGATGCGCCGTGTCCTTGAGGCGCCAGAACACGCCCTTGCGCATGGCCTCGCCCAGGAGGTCGCGGATGGACGAATAGGAAACGGCGCCTTCGTGATCGAAACGGCGGCGCTGCTCTTCCAGCCCCTCATAGACCTGGCAGTAGTCACGCACCAGGTCGCGCACTAAAAAGGCCTTGCGTTCCGGCGACCAGCGCCCGTTCACAGACCGGCCTCCTCCAGCAGGGCGCGGGCCACGGCCGCATCATAGAGCTTGAGGGGATCGGCATCGGCGTTGCGCTCCTCACGGTACAGGCGCGCCGCGTCTTCGATGACCTGCAGGTCCAGCCACTGGTGGCGGTCCCAGACCTCTGGATGGTCGGACTGCCAAAGGCGGAACTGCACGCCGCCGTCCTCACCGCGCCGCACGTACATGCGGGCCCTGTGGTCCGCGGCATTGGGGAAATAGTACAAACCACGCTCGTCTTTCATGCTTTTTTCCTTGCTGGGCCGCTCCCGGCGGCACTGTGAAATACTGCCCGAACCATAGCCGCTAATGTTTTTTTTGCCAAGGCGAGCACAGGGAGCGCTCCCGCACGGGACAGCGGAACGCTCTGCACAGGCTGCCCGGCAATGGACCGGTCCCGTGACTGCACCGTGTCTATCAGGGCGGCATAGCGTATATTTTTGGAGAAGTTGATATGACATTTTTTTCACATAGTTATCCGCACCATACAAACAACATGCCTGCGCAGCCCGCATTGTGACTGTGCTGTGAAAAAGCGGTCAATCACAAGAAACAGCGGTTGTCATCGCCAAAGAAATACGCTAAAAGAAGCAGAACTGCATTGCAGCCCGCAGTGCCGGACGTCCAACAGCGTCTGCCGCTGCGCCTGCGATCCCCCGTCTGACTACGCCGGAAGGGAACAGCACCTGGGGCGGCACACATATGTGTGCAGGCCGCAAGACGAGGCCGCCCCGGCGGCGTTTTGTCGTGTGCGGTTCCGGGCTACTACGGCCCCAAGCGTCATGACGAAGGCACATCACGCGATGTGATACAACAAACCATGTGGAGGTATGGCAATGGCGAAACATGCAACCCCCCTGTTGGACCAGCTTGAAAGCGGCCCCTGGCCGAGCTTTGTGTCCGACATTAAACAGGAAGCGGCTCACCGCGCGGCCAATCCGGACGGGCTGGACTATCAGATCCCCGCTGACGCCCCCGAAGACCTGCTCGGTGTGCTGGAACTTTCCTACGAAGAAAAGGAAACCCACTGGAAGCACGGCGGCATCGTGGGCGTGTTCGGTTACGGTGGCGGCGTTATCGGCCGTTACTGCGACCAGCCCGAAAAGTTCCCCGGCGTGGCCCACTTCCACACCATGCGTGTGGCCCAGCCCGCTGCCAAATACTACCACACCAAGTTCCTGCGTGACCTGTGCGACATCTGGGATCTGCGCGGTTCCGGTATGACCAACATGCACGGTTCCACCGGTGACATCGTGCTCCTGGGCACCCAGACCCCGCAGCTGGAAGAAGTCTTCCACGACCTGACCCACAAGCTGAACGTCGACCTCGGTGGTTCCGGCTCCAACCTGCGTACCCCCGAAGCCTGCCTCGGTCAGTCCCGCTGCGAATATGCCTGCTACAACACCCAGGACATGTGCTACCAGCTGACCCAGGACTACCAGGACGAACTGCACCGTCCCGCCTTCCCCTACAAGTTTAAGTTCAAGTTCGACGGCTGCCCCAACGGCTGCGTGTGCGCCATGGCCCGTTCCGACTTCGCTGTGGTGGGTACCTGGAAGGACGACATCAAGATCGACCAGGATGCCGTGAAAGCCTACGTGGGCGGCGAATTCAAGCCCAACGCCGGTGCTCACGCCGGTCGTGACTGGGGCAAATTCGACATCCAGAAGGAAGTCATCGACCTCTGCCCCTCCAAGTGCATGAGCTGGGACGGCAACAAGCTGTCCATCAAGACCGCCGACTGCGTGCGCTGCATGCACTGCATCAACACCATGCCTCGCGCTCTGCACATCGGTGACGAACGCGGCGCCAGCATCCTCGTGGGTGCTAAGGCCCCCGTGGTGGACGGCGCCCAGATGGGTTCGCTGCTGGTGCCCTTCATCTCCTGTGAAGCTCCCTACGATGAAATCAAGGAAGTCATCGAAAAAATTTGGGACTGGTGGATGGAAGAAGGCAAGAACCGCGAACGCGTGGGCGAAACCATGAAGCGTCTTTCCTTCCAGAAGCTGCTCGAAGTCACCGACACCGAAGCCGCTCCTTACCACGTCACGGCTCCCCGCTCCAACCCGTACATCTTCTTCAAGGAAGAAGAAGTGCCCGGCGGCTGGACCCGCGACCTGGCTGAATTCCGCAAACGCCATCAACGCTAGTTTAAGGGGGAGAAGAACATGGCTTTTATTTCTTCCGGGTACAATCCCGCCAAACCGATGGAAGGCCGCATTACCGACATCGGCCCCCACAAGTACGACGAATACTTCCCGCCGGTCATCAAAAAGAATTTCGGCAAGTGGCTGTACCACGAAATTCTTGAGCCCGGCGTGCTGATGCACGTGGCCGAAGGCGGCGACAAGGTGTACACCGTCCGCGTGGGTGGCACCCGCACCATGTCCATCACCCACATCCGCGAACTGTGCGACATCGCCGACAAGTACTGCGGCGGTTACCTGCGCTGGACCACTCGTAACAACATCGAATTCATGGTGGAAGACGAAGAAACCATGAAGGCCCTGCGCGACGACCTGAACAGCCGCAAGTTCGACGGCGGTTCCTTCAAGTTCCCCGTGGGCGGCACCGGCGCTGGTATCAGCAACATGGTGCACACCCAGGGCTGGGTGCACTGCCACACCCCCGCCACCGACGCCTCCGGCCCGGTGAAGTGCGTGATGGACGCCATCTTTGATGACTTCAAGGACATGCGTCTGCCCGCTCCCGTGCGCATCGCCCTGGCCTGCTGCATCAACATGTGCGGCGCCGTGCACTGCTCCGACATCGGTCTGGTGGGTATCCACCGCAAACCGCCCATGATCGACCACGAATGGGCTGACCAGCTGTGCGAAATTCCTCTGGCCGTGGCCGCCTGCCCCACCGCTGCCGTTCGTCCCACCAAGGTTGAACACAACGGTCAGAAGGTGAACTCCATCGCCATCAAGGAAGACCGCTGCATGTACTGCGGTAACTGCTACACCATGTGCCCCGCCCTGCCCATCGCCGACCACGAAGGCGACGGTATCGCCATCATGGTGGGCGGCAAGGTGTCCAACCGCATCAGCATGCCCAAGTTCTCCAAGGTCGTCGTGGGTTACATCCCCAACGAACCTCCCCGTTGGCCCAGCCTGACCAAGACGGTGAAGCACATCGTCGAAGTCTACGCCGCCAACGCCAACAAGTACGAACGTCTGGGCGACTGGGCCGAGCGCATCGGTTGGGAAAGCTTCTTCAAGCTGACCGGCCTGCAGTTCACCCACCACCTGATCGACGACTTCCGCGATCCGGCTTACTACACCTGGCGTCAGAGCACCCAGTTCAAGTTCTAAGCCGAGCTTGAAAATACCCCGGCGGCGCTTTCCGGCGCCGCCGGGTTCAGGAGAAAAAAAATGGCTGACGAAAAAGACGTTGTTGTCGAATTCCTGAAGAGCAAGTCCTCCTCCAAGTCCAAGTTCTACTTCAAGGACTTCACGGACCTGTTCCCCGAAAAGGGCCCCCGCGAAGTGAAGAAGATCCTCACCAAGCTGGTGAACGAAGAAGTTCTGGAATTCTGGTCTTCCGGCTCCACCACCATGTACGGCCTGAAGGGCGCTGGCAAGCAGGCCCACACCGAAGGCGAAGACTAGTCTTTTTGCCTTCGGCTTTTGAACGCCCCGACTGCAACGTCTGTGCGTTTACAAAGGCCATTGGAGCTTCGACTCCTTTCTCAAGAAATGCCACAACCTCTGTTGTGGCGTTTCTTGTTTTTGTCCTTGTAAAAATTTCCGGGGCCTGCGGCATCTCCAGCTTCCGGCAGCGTCCTTCCATCCCCGCGACACGCTCCCTACCGGCGCCTGTAGCCTCTCAACGCGCATCCCTCCCCACTCTTCTTTCCAGCCTTCCTTGCGACCGTTCCGGCATCACACGCCCCTTCTGCGGCATATCCTTCCCAGTCATGACATCGGGGAGCACCGGCCGCCTTTTTCCGGGACAGTACGTCTTACGCCCGCTGTCGGGCGGCGAAGCTCCGCCCGGACAGAGAGACTCGTCCCTCTCACCTCTGGCCACGAAGGAGCGCCCCCACGACCACGGGACGGCATCGTCGCCGCTCCAACTATTTTTCGTTGAAAAAGCCTGCCGTCACCAGTAGTCTGGGGCTGCGACACGCCCAAAAGAGCCTGCCCACCACTATTTGGCCGGGCGCAAAGAGCACGAGAGCGCCTTACCGCTCCCATCAGCTCTGGATACAGCAGCCATCAGACGGAGAGACCATGCACGACCACCATCCAGCTTTTCCCCGCACCGGAGCCACAGCGGACCTGCCTGCCGGAACCCCGGCCCCCGAACAGGACATGGGGCAGATCCGGGCCCTGCTTCTGGAGATGGCCCGCTGCCAGTCGCTGGACCAGATCTTCCGTCTGGTGGCGGAGACCTTCGCCGCCCGGCAGGACGTGGCCCTGTGTCGCATCTGGCTGCTGGAACAGACCGAGCCGAGCCTCTGCGCCAGCTGCCGCCATTTCTACGATTGCCGCGACCATCGCCAGTGCCTGCGGCTGGCGGCCAGCACCGGGCGTTCCCGCGTGGACGGGCATGCCTGGACCGCTCTGGATGGCGAGCACAGCCGTTTTTCCCTGGGGCTGGGCAAGGTGGGGCTCATCGCCCAGTCAGGCACCGCCTATCATGTGGATGCCGTCCGCCCGGATATGGACTGGGTGACCTCGCCCGACTGGATACGCCGGGAAGGCATCCGCACCTTCCTGGGCCAGCCGCTGGTGCACCGCGGCCGCGTGCTGGGGGTCTTCGCGGTCTTCAGCCGCGAAGTGCAGGATGCCCAGGCCATGGACCGCCTGCGCATGATCGCGGACTATCTGGCGGTCTCCATCGCCAATGCCCAGGCCTTTGAAGAGCTGACCCGCCTGAAGCGGCAGCTGGAGATCGAGAACGCCTACCTGAAGAACGATGCCCTTCCCCCGGCCGCCCTGGCGCTGACAGGGGACAGCCCCTGCATGCGCACGCTGAAGGAAAAGATCCGGCAGGTGGCTTGTACGGACGTGCCCGTCCTCATCACCGGCGAAGCCGGCAGCGGCAAGGAAGCCGTGGCCGCCGAGCTGCACCGGCAAAGTTTCGTGGCCGGCGGGCCGCTGGTGCGGGTCAACTGTGCCGCCATCGCGCCCGACAGCTTCGAAGACGAGTTCTTCGGCCATGCGGCCCGCATGGGCTTTCTGGAGGCCGCCTCGGGCGGGACGCTCTTCCTGGATGCCGTGGACGAGCTCCCCCTGCCTCTGCAGGCCAGGCTCCTGCGCGTCCTGCAGGACAAGGAGTTCCACCGCGGCGGCGAGGACAGCGGACACCGGCTCAGCGTGCGCCTTGTGGCCGCCACCAGCCGCGACCTCTACGAGCTGGTGCGCGCGGGGCTTTTCCGCGAAGACCTCTATTACCGCCTCAATGCCTTCCCCATCCGCATCGCTCCCCTGCGTGAGCGCCCGGAAGACATCCTGCCGCTGGCCCAGGCCTTTCTGGAACATGACCGGGCCCACCTGCAGCGGCCGGAACTGGCCTTTGCCGACGACGCTCCGGGACGCCTGCAGGCCTATGCCTGGCCCGGCAATGTCCGCGAACTGCAGGAATGCCTCCTGCGCGCGGCCGCAGGCAGCACGGACGGTCTCCTGTACCTGGAGGCCCTGCCGCCGTCCCCTCCCTCTGCCGCGCCCCGGCCCGTCCTGCCTGCCGACGACAACGCCATCGTCTTTACCGAGGCGGAGATGCAGGCCCTGGAGCGGACCAATATCGCCAATGCCCTGCAACGGTGCCACGGCAAGATCTATGGTGAGGACGGGGCCGCGGCCCTGCTGGGCATCAGCCCCACCACGCTCTGCTCCCGCATCAAGAAGTTCGGCCTCCGCAAACAGGATGCCTGATCCGGGCCGGAAGGCACGCCGCGCCGGGGAACCCGGCCCGCGCCAGCCCTCACGGCCCGCGCCAGCCCTCACGGCCCGGCCCGTCCTGCCATGCCCACTCCAACACCGCAGGATGGCGGCGCATCTTCGCACGGTCCTGACCGTGCCGGAGCCCCGCGCCCTTTATCCCTCCCCTTTTCAACGATTTTCCGTTAAAATAACACCGCGAGCATAAATTTTGCTGTCTAAAAACGAAAATTCCTCTTTTTCTATTGCCAAGAGCAACGATTTTTTGTTACCAAGAAGCCATACCGTGGCTGGAAAGGCCATCTTTACCCCCGAGGATGCGCCATTTTTCAGCATTTGGTAAAATATTCAACGATTTTTCGTTGAAATATGCACTCATGGAGGTATGGCAATGCCGAAACATGCGACTCCCCTGCTGGACCAGCTCGAAAGCGGCCCCTGGCCGAGCTTTGTGTCCGACATCAAACAGGAAGCCGCCGCCCGTGCGGCCAATCCCAAAGGACTCGACTATCAGATCCCCGCTGATGCCCCCGAAGACCTGCTGGGCGTCCTGGAACTTTCCTACGAAGAAAAGGAGACCCACTGGAAGCACGGCGGCATCGTGGGCGTGTTCGGTTACGGCGGCGGCGTCATCGGCCGTTACTGCGACCAGCCAGAAAAATTCCCCGGCGTGGCCCACTTCCACACCATGCGTGTGGCCCAGCCCGCTGCCAAGTACTACAACACCAAATTCCTGCGCGACCTGTGCGACATCTGGGACCTGCGCGGTTCCGGCATCACCAACATGCACGGTTCCACCGGTGACATCGTGCTCCTGGGCACCCAGACCCCGCAGCTGGAAGAGATCTTCCACGATCTGACCCACAAGCTGCACAACGACCTCGGCGGTTCCGGCTCCAACCTGCGCACCCCCGAAGCCTGTCTCGGCCAGTCCCGCTGCGAATATGCCTGCTACAACACCCAGGACATGTGCTACCAGCTGACTCAGGACTACCAGGACGAACTGCACCGTCCCGCCTTCCCCTACAAGTTCAAGTTCAAGTTCGACGGCTGCCCCAACGGCTGCGTGTGCGCCATGGCCCGTTCCGACTTCGCTGTGGTGGGTACCTGGAAGGACGACATCAAGATCGACCAGGATGCCGTGAAAGCCTACGTGGGCGGCGAATTCAAGCCCAACGCCGGTGCTCACGCCGGTCGTGACTGGGGCAAGTTCGACATCCAGGCCGAAGTGGTGGACCGCTGCCCCTCCAAGTGCATGAGCTGGGACGGCAGCAAGCTGTCCATCAAGACCGCCGACTGCGTGCGCTGCATGCACTGCATCAACACCATGCCCCGCGCCCTGCACATCGGTGACGAACGCGGCGCCAGCATCCTGGTGGGCGCCAAGGCCCCCGTGGTGGACGGCGCCCAGATGGGTTCGCTGCTGGTGCCCTTCATCTCCTGTGAAGCTCCCTACGATGAAATCAAGGAAGTCATCGAAAAGATTTGGGACTGGTGGATGGAAGAAGGCAAGAACCGCGAACGCGTGGGCGAGACCATGAAGCGTCTTTCCTTCCAGAAGCTGCTCGAAGTCACCGACACCGAGGCCGCTCCGTACCACGTCACGGCTCCCCGCTCCAACCCGTACATCTTCTTCAAGGAAGAGGAAGTGCCCGGCGGCTGGAACCGCGACCTGGCCGAATTCCGCAAACGCCATCAACGCTAGTGTAAGGGAGAAAGACCATGGCTTTTATTTCTTCCGGCTACAATCCGGCCAAGCCCATGGAAGGGCGCATCACCGATATCGGTCCCCGCAAGTACGATGAGTTCTTCCCGCCGGTCATCAAAAAGAATTTCGGCAAGTGGCTGTATCACGAGATCCTCGAGCCCGGCGTGCTGATGCACGTGGCCGAGGGCGGCGACAAGGTGTACACCGTCCGCGTGGGCGGCACCCGCACCATGTCCATCACCCACATCCGCGAGCTGTGCGACATCGCCGACAAGTACTGCGGCGGCTACCTGCGCTGGACCACCCGCAGCAACATCGAGTTCATGGTGGAAGACGAAGACACCATGAAGGCCCTGCGCGACGAGCTCAACAGCCGCAAGTTCGACGGCGGCTCCTTCAAGTTCCCCGTGGGCGGCACCGGCGCCGGTGTCAGCAACATGGTGCACACCCAGGGCTGGGTGCACTGCCACACCCCCGCCACCGACGCTTCCGGCCCCGTGAAATGCGTCATGGACGCCATGTTCGAGGACTTCAAGAACATGCGCCTGCCCGCGCCCGTGCGCATCTCCCTGGCCTGCTGCATCAACATGTGCGGCGCCGTGCACTGCTCCGACATCGGCCTGGTGGGCATCCACCGCAAACCGCCCATGATCGACCACGAATGGGCCGACCAGCTGTGCGAGATCCCGCTGGCCGTGGCCGCCTGTCCCACCGCTGCCGTCCGTCCCACCAAGGTGGAACACAACGGCCAGAAGGTAAACTCCATCGCCATCAAGCAGGACCGCTGCATGTACTGCGGCAACTGCTACACCATGTGCCCCGCCCTGCCCATCGCCGACCACGAAGGCGACGGCATCGCCATCATGGTGGGCGGCAAGGTCTCCAACCGCATCAGCATGCCCAAGTTCTCCAAGGTGGTCGTGGGCTACATCCCCAACGAGCCGCCGCGCTGGCCCACCCTGACCAAGACGGTGAAGCACATCGTCGAAGTCTATGCCGCCAACGCCAACAAGTACGAACGTCTGGGCGACTGGGCCGAACGCATCGGCTGGGAAAGCTTCTTCAAGCTGACCGGCCTGAAGTTCACCCACCACCTGATCGACGACTTCCGCGACCCGGCGTACTACACCTGGCGCCAGAGCACCCAGTTCAAGTTCTAGGCCGGTCTTGAAAACGCCCCGGCGGCGCGCCGCAGTGTCGCCGGGGCCAGGAGAAAAAACATGGCTGACGAAAAAGACATCATCGTCGAATTCCTGAAGGGCAAGTCCGCTTCCAAGTCCAAATTCTACTTCAAGGACTTCACGGACCTGTTCCCCGACAAGGGCCCCCGCGAAGTGAAGAAGATCCTCACCAGGCTGGTGAATGAGGAAGTGCTGGAATTCTGGTCTTCCGGTTCCACCACCATGTACGGCCTCAAGGGGGCCGGAAAGCAGGCCCACACCGAGGGCGAAGATTAAGCGACTGCCGGGCGGTCGTGCCTCCCGCACCGGCAACAGTCCGCACCCCACGCAGTCGGGACCGCGACGGACGCAAATATCATACGGTATGCCGCCAAATACCGTTCAGGAGCATGTGCCCTGCCTTACCCCACAGAAATGCCGCGAGCCATCGCGGCATTTCCGTTTTCCGCACGGATGCAACGCCTGTTCGGCGAGGGTAAGGGGCCCTGCTCCGCCTATCGTCCCCGGCGGTCTGCGGCGACAGCGCCCCCGGTGTTTCCCGTCCCGCTTTCCGGCGGCGGCAGGGATGGGCAGGGGCCTGCGCCAGTCCCTCCGCCTCCTGCCTGCGCCGGGCAGCGCTTTTGTACCTGCCGGTCACCGGGCTGAGCCCCCTCGTACGCACGTGGGGAGAACGTCCTCCGTACCGGGCTGAGCGGTCCCTCCTCCCCATGCCGCCCCTCCTGCGCCCGCATCACAGCCGGCTTGAATCCTCCGCCCGCCCCGCCTACACTGCGGCCATATGCCGCGACCTGCCGCCCCTCACAGCTTTCCGTGCGGGCATCAGGCGGCCGCGAGCCCCTCGGGATCGCGCACTTCCTGCGCGCCCGTTACGGAGGTCTGTCATGGGCGTCAGCTTTTCCCTCAATGACGAAGAACGGCAATGGCTCTCCCGGCTGGCCCGGGAAAGCATCACCACGGCCCTTGAGGGCCGGGAGGACGTCCCGCCGCCCCTGCCGTCCGCGCTGGCCGGAGGGACGCTGGCCCAGTCCCTGGGCTCCTTCGTGACCCTGAACAAGGACGGCGACCTGCGGGGCTGCATCGGCAACATGGTGGGCCGGGAGACGCTCTGGCAGAACGTCTGGCGCATGGCCCGTGCCGCCGCCTTCGAGGATCCCCGCTTCCCTGCTCTGGATGCGGAGGAATGGCCGCACTGCCACCTGCACATCTCCGTGCTGGGCCCCCTGAGCCCCTGCCCGGACCCGGCGCGGATCGTCATCGGCCGTCACGGCCTGCTGCTGCGCCTGGGCATGCGCCAGGGCGTCTTCCTGCCGCAGGTGCCCGTGGAACAGGGCTGGGATCTGGGGCAATATCTGGAACATCTCTGCCGCAAGGCCGGTCTGCCCGCAGGCAGCTGGCGTGATCCGCAGGCCCTGCTCTTCTGGTTCGAAAGCCTGGTCTTCGAGGCCTGAACCAAAGAGCCCTGAGGAGGAAGTATCCCTGCCTGCCGCGCTGTCCGTGCCCCTCGCGCGCTTTCTCCAGGGAAGTGTCTCCACAAAGGACCGGGGGTCTGCCTTCTTGATTCCTCCACGCCGGGGGCGGCATCCTGCCGCCGTGTCCGACAGCGGATGCCCCACGGCTGCGGTCTTCTCGAAGCCCGCGCGCCTCTATCCTTTCCCCGATATATCGGTCCACAGACGAAACGCCGCCGCCTGAAATATCCCAGCCGCCATACGGGAAGGCTTGCAGTCCGCCGTCCGGAGCCCCGGACGAAAGTCCACAAATCAGCCTGTCGGCGCCACGGCCCGAAACGAAAGACCACCCGCCGTGCGGGTGGTCTTGATGTATCCAATATCCCCTAGCGGCGGCGGATCACGGAGGGCAGGGCAAAATACAGACGCGCGGCCAGGTCGAAGCAGGCCCCGGGCAGATAGCTGGCCCACCAGAACAGGCGGTATTTGCGCGAGCCGTCACGCCAGGGCCGGATGACGGCGCGGGCCTCGCTGCCGCGCCCTTCGCGCCACAGGCTCACGGCCTTCTGGAAGGCGGCGCGGCGCGTCAGCAGGCTGACGAGCCCGGGATGCGCCGCATCATAGCCGGGCCAGAGGCGGCGGTGCTTTTCCAGGATGTACAGGGTCTCGTCCGCGAACTGGCCGAACTTGCGGAAGGTGGTGTTGTTGCCGTGCACCCGCCACAGGGCCAGGGGCGCGTCCACATGATCCAGTTCCCAGTCATGGGCCACGCGGTAGAAGATATCGGCCTCCTCGCAAACGTTGAGGCTCTCGTCGAACCAGACCGGCGCGCCTCCCTCACGGGCGGGCGGGCAGACCACGCTGTCCAGGGCCGCGCGGGAGAGCATGGCCGAGGACATGGAGATCCACTGCCGTTCCATGAGGGCGGCAAAGGCCTTGCCGCGCTGGGGGCGGGACTCGGCGAACAGGCGCTTCAGCACATGTTTGCCGTCGAAGATCTCGGTATCGGTGCTGACCAGGCCCACATGCGGATCGGCTTCGAAGCAGGCCACCTGACGGGCCAGCTTTTCGGGCCGCCACAGGTCGTCGCAGTCCAGAAAGGCCACATAGCGGCCCCGGCTCCGGGCGATGGCCAGATTGCGGGCCGCGCCCAGGGGCACGGTCTCTTCGCCGCGAAAATAGCGCAGGCGGCCGGCCAGCCCGGCATGGCCCCTGGCTATCTGCGGGCTGCTGTCCGTGGAGCCGTTGTCCCAGAAGATGACCTCGAAATCGGTGAAGGTCTGGGCGGCCAGGCTGTCCAGGGTCTCCTGCAGATGCTCGGAGCTGTTCAGGCAGTTCATGATGACGGAGACCACGGGGGCCTCGGACATGGGGACATGATGCATGGATGTACCTCGCGATGACGGGGACGACAGGTTCATGGAGCGTACGGGCCGGAAGACCCAGAGACGGCATAGCAGATAGAGGAAGAGAGGGGCCGCCAGGGAGGCGGCAGGCAGGGCCAGACCGTGGGGGACGCCGCACCAGCCGAGCCCCCGGGCGAACAGGTCGCCCAGCCAGAGGCCCGCGCCCTGCACCAGGACGAAGCGGGGCAGCATGCGGGCGTGGTCGCCGCCCCTGATGCCGAACGTCCAGAAACAGTGCCCGGCATAGGCGGCCAGCAGGGCCAGCAGCCCGGCAAGGCCATGGGCCGCCGGGGCGGGCCAGCGAGCCCAGCTGACGAGCAGATGGCCCGCCCAGAGATAGCAGAGGGTGGCGCTGCTGCCCACCATGCCGAAATGGAGCAGGGAACGGGACAGCAGGCTGCGGGCAAAGGCCGTGGTCTCGGACAGTATCGTCATGGCATGTTCGGGTGGCATGCGCCGGGCATGGCCCCGTACCGGCAGGGGCCGGACGGGCGGAGCCGCCTGCGGCGGCTCCGTTATCGGGAAAGGTCAGGCCAGGGTTGCCGTGATGACGTCGCAGATGTGTTCCACATCGGCGGCGCTCAGGCCGGGATGCATGGGCAGGGTCACCAGTTCGCCGTAAAGCTGCTCCGTCACGGGCAGGGGCAGGGAGCCCGGAGCGGGACGGAACAGGCTCAGCAGATGATTGGGCTTGTAGTGGACGCCCACAGGGATGCCCGCGGCGGTGAGGGCGGCCTTGAGCTCGTCCTTGCGGCCGTTGAGCACGCGCACGCAGACGATGTGCGGCACTACGAAGTCCTGCGGGTCGGCCTGCAGGAGGCGCAGGCCGTCCAGCCCCGCCAGACGCTGCCGGTAGATGTCGCCCAGGGCGCGGCGGGCCGGGATGAATTCCCCGTCCAGACGCGAGAGCTGCACGCGGCCGATGGCGGCCATGATGTTGCTCATGTGGAAGCGCCAGCCGATGCGCTTCACGTCCGGGTCCCAGGTGCGGGTACCGGCAAAGCGGGATCGGGTGTCGCCTTCCACGGAGAGCAGGCGGGCGTCGGCGGCATAGCCGGCTTCCGTGGCATTGAAGAAGACGGCGCAGCCGCCTTCGCCGGAGGTGATGTTCTTGATGCCGTCAAAGCTGAAACAGACCACGTCCCCGAAGCTGCCGATCTTGCGGCCGTGGTGCAGGCAGCCGAAGGCATGGGCGGCGTCTTCGATGACGCGCAAGCCGTGTTCTTTGGCGAAGGCATGGACCTCGTCCAGGTGCCAGGGGTTGCTGGCGTAGTGGACGGGCATGATGGCCAGCGTGTCGGGCGTGATGCGGCGGGCAGCGTCCTTGAGGTCGATGGTGCCGGTCTCGGCCAGCACGTCACAGGCCACGGGCTCGCAACCGGCGGCCTCGATGGCCTGGAAGGAGGCCACGAAGGTCAGGGACGGCACCAGGATCTGCGGCTTGCGGGCGGCATCGCGCGGGGCGATGGCGTCCACGGCCAGGGTCAGGGCGGCGGTGCCCGTGTTGGTGGTCACCACCTGTTCGGGCGCCACGCCCAGATAGGCGGCCAGTTCCTGTTCGAACAGGCAGGTCTCGTGTCCCATGCCTAGATAACCGTCTTCGACGATGACGCGCCGGACGGCTTCGGCCTCGGCTTCGCCCACGATGGAACGGGAAAGACGCATGCTCATGGCATCTCCTCATGTTTCATGGAAAAGTACCGGGCAGAGGCAGCCCGGAACTTTGCAATACGCTCTATCGTACGGCTGGGCAAGCAAGGTGTGGGGGACTTTTGTGCACGGTACGGGGCGGCAGGGCGGGCAGCCGTGCCGGGGCGGCACCCTGCGGTATGTGTGCGGACGGGCTGCTCTTTCGCTCGACCTTTTGCCCCGGCTTTGGCATGCTGCTGCGACGCACGGAGGCCCGGACCGGCCGCGCCTCCGGCCCCGGCTACCGAGGAGGAGATATCGTCATGTGGGTTCGCATCTGGCCGCATCTGGCCCTGCTGCTGGCCATGGTTTTCTGGAGCACGTCCTATGTGGCCCTGCGCATCGCGCTCAGCGCGCTGGATCCGTTCACGGTCATGGCCGGGCGCATGGGCGTGGCCACACTGCTGTTCCTGCCGCTGTGGGGCGGGCTGCTGCGCGACTTACGCCGCAAGGGGCAGTGGCGCTGGCTCCTGCTCATGGCTTTTGCCGAGCCCTGCTGTTACTTTTTGCTGGAGACCCGCGCCCTGTGCCTGACCACGGCCTCGCAGGCGGGCATGATCATCTCGCTGCTGCCGCTCATCACCGCCGTGGTGGCCTGGCGTCTGCTGGGCGAACGGGTCAGCCTGCGCGGCTGGATAGGCTTTGCCCTGGCCGTGGCCGGGGTGGTCTGGCTCTCCCTGCAGTCGGCCGTGGACGAGACCGCCACGGCGCCCGTGCTGGGCAATTTCTTCGAGGGGCTGGCCATGGTCTGCGCCGCCCTGTATACCGTGCTGGCCCGGCGTCTTTCCGCCGCCTATTCGCCCTTGCAGATCACGGCCGTGCAGTCCTTCGTGGGCATGAGCTTTTTTGCCGGGCTGCTGGCGCTGGCGCCCCTGGACTACACGCCCGTGCTGCTGCATGTGGAAGTGCCGGACTGGGCCCCCTGGGCCAGTGTGGTCTATCTGGGCGGGGTGGTCTCGCTGGGGGGCTACGGCCTGTACAACGTGGGGGTCAGCCGTCTTTCCGCCGCCGGTGCCGCCGCCTACACCAACCTTATCCCTATCCTGACCCTGGCCAGCGGCGTCATCCTGCTGCGCGAGGTCTTCCTGCCCGGCCAGTACATGGCCTCGGTGCTTGTGGTGGCCGGGGTGCTGCTCAGCCAGTGGGGCGGCCAGAAAGGCCGGCGCGAGGATAGTTAGGGGCTGTGCGGATTTTTGGGGGAAGGGGGACCCATCATCTCTGCTGTCGATGCCCGTAAAGCTCCTTCGTCGCTGACGGGCACGGTCCTTTGGGCCGCCATTCGGTCGTTGCCAACGCGGCCCCCTTTCCCCAAGCCCCATCCCCTCCCCAGCGTGTTTTGACGGGATCGGCCGAGGCTGGGGGATACGGATTCGTGGTGTGCCTGCGGCAGCAGGGATGGGCCCCGGACGCCGGGCCTGTTTTCGCCGGGCTTTGGGGAAGATGTCCGGCAGGTTCGGAAATATAAAAAACAGGGCGCCCGCCTCCTGAAGGAGACGGGCGCCCTGTTTTTGGCCTGCGGGAAAGGATCAGGCATTGCCCGCGTAGAACACGTGGCGGGCGCTGCGGGCCGCGCTGATGCGGTAGATCTGGATGGTGTAGCGGCCCTTGCCGCCGCACAGGGGGCAGGAATCGGTGATCAGCACGCAGCTGGCATCCAGTTCCAGCGGGTCGATGCCCACGGCCGCCAGCAGGCGGCGGGTGCGCCCCTTTTCCCAGACGATGGGCGCGCCGCAATGGCCGCACTCCACATAGAGCATGTCGGGATCGAAGGCTTCCGGCTGCGGCAGCACGGGCACGTTGACCGTATGGGGGGCCTCTTGCCGCGCGCTCAGGGAGCGGCTGCCGTGCAGCAGGGGGCGTCTGCGGTTGAGGGGGCGCCGGAGGGCGCGCTTGCCTTGCATCTGGCGGCCGGATAGAGTGGCCGCATGTCTGGAGTATCTCGTCATATTCGTTTGTTACCGCCTGAGTTGCGCAATCAGATCGCCGCCGGCGAGGTGGTGGAGCGCCCGGCCAGTGTGGTCAAGGAACTGGTGGAAAACAGCCTGGATGCCGGCGCCACGCGCGTGGACGTGTTTTTGGAGAACGGCGGCCAGAGCTGCATCCGCGTGCAGGACGACGGCGCGGGCATCGCCCCCGGCGAACTGGAACTGGCCGTGACCCGTCACGCCACCAGCAAGATCGCCAGCATGGACGATCTTGAGCATATCGCGTCCTACGGCTTCCGTGGCGAGGCCCTGCCGAGCATCGCCTCGGTGGCCCGCTTCAGCATGGAATCCGCCGTGACCGGAGCCGACGGCGGGACGGAGGCCAGCCGCATCGTGGTGGAATTCGGTCGCCTGCTGGCGGTGGAGCCTTCGGCCCTGCATCGGGGCACCATCGTGGAAGTGCGCGATCTGTTCACCAATATACCCGCACGGCTCAAGTTTTTGAAGACCCCGGCCACGGAGCTCAAACGGGCCCAGGACTGGCTGGTGCGTCTGGCGCTGGCCCGCTGCGACGTGGGTTTCACGCTTAGGGCCGGGGAACGTGAGGCCCTGCGCTTTTTGCCCGGGCAGAGCCTGCGCGACCGCCTGGCCCTGCTGTGGCCGCGTCTGGTGGTGGAGGCCCTGCGGCCGTTCGATGCCGAACGCCACGGCATCCGGGCCCGGGGGCTGGCGGCCCTGCCGTCGGTGAGCCAGCAGCGCGGGGACCGCATCCTGCTGTACGTCAACGGCCGCAGCGTCAGCGACAAACGCCTGCTGGCTGCCGTGCGCGAGGCCTACAAGGGGCGCATCACCAGCCGGGACTATCCGCAGGTGGTGCTCTTTGTGGACATGCCGCCCGACATGGTGGACGTCAACGTGCATCCGGCCAAAAGCGAAGTCCGTTTCCGGGACGAGTCCTCGGTCTTTTCCGCCGTGCTTCATGCCGTGCAGGGGGCCCTGGTCAGCGATGTGGAAAGCGTGCTGGACGCGGCCCGCGAAGCCGACGATGCCCGTCCCGTGGCGGCGCAGTCCCGTCTGTGGGACGATCTGCCTCCGCGCCCGCAGGGCTTTTGGGGCAGCGCCGATGCCGCGCCCCTGATGCGGCATGTGGAGGACGAGACGCGGGAAGACGAAGGCCAGTGGCAGGTGCGGCGGCCCGATGCGGACGACGGCACGGCCCTTGGATCTATGGCGGGCACGGGAGCCGTGGCGGATGCCCCGTCCGTGCCGTCATCTTCCGGCAGTGCGGCGGCCTTCGCCTCCGGGCGGACGGCCCCTGCGGGCCTACGGGAAGCCGTGTCTCCTTCGGCGTTTTCGGCCGCGTCCTTTGCGGAGGATGCGGAAGGGACGGGACGTTTGTCCGCCGACAGACAGGAATTTTTCGAGAGTGCCCGGCAGACGGCCCGCATGGCCATGCCGCCCGATCATGTGACGACCGTGACGGGCCGTGAAGGCTCGGACGGGACCACAGCGGAACGCTTTCCTGTGCCGGAGACGGGCGGGCCGGAGGGCCTGCCGGGAACCGGGGATGCCGCCTGCGGCCCCGGTACTGCCGTGACGGACGAAAGCGCCGCCGGACGGCATGAACTGGTGGTGGGCGGCCTGACCTATCTGGGCCAGGTGGCCGAGACCTACCTTGTCCTGCGCGATGCTTCCGGCGCCCTGATGCTGCTGGACCAGCACGCGGCGCACGAGCGCGTGCTTTACGAGCGTTTGCGCAAGGGGGCCTTCGCGGGCACGGCCCAGTGCCTGGCCCTGCCGCTGGAGCTGGCCCTGCAGCCGGTGGAAGAAGAGCGCTTTCTGGAAGTACGCGACAATCTGGAGCGCATGGGCTTCGATGTCTCCTGCTCCGGCGGCCGCCTGCTGGCCCGGGGCATCCCGCCTTCCCTGTCCCGCAGCGAAGCCGGGGAATTCCTGCGCGAGGTGCTGGCCGGTCGCAAGGACGACATTCGCGCCATGTTCATTTCCCTGTCCTGCAAGGGCGCCATCAAGGCCGGGCAGCGTCTGGCCGATGACGAGGCCGCGGCCCTGCTGCGCCAGTGGCTGCATACGCCGGAGCGGGAATACTGCCCCCACGGCCGCCCCAGCATCCTGCGCTGGGATGCCGTGGCGCTGGAGAAACTGTTCAAGCGGCGGCAGTGAGGCCTCCGGCCCTGTGGCGTGCGCGGCGTTCCCATACGCTGCGGGAAGGCCACGCTCCGGTGCCGACGGGCCTCAGCCGCAGGGTGCATTTGCCCATGACCGGCGGGAAGTTGTTCTGACCGTGCAGGGAAAGCGGGCATCCGGGTGCCGTATGGATAAAAAAGACCGGGACAGTCCCTCAGGGACTGTCCCGGTCTTTCATTCAGGGGATGGGAAGCAGCGGGGCCTCACAGACAAATGCAGAGTCCCATGAAGCCGGGGCTGCAGCTGCCGCAGCCGGGCATCTCTATTGCCGCATGGCCCGCAGGCCGTTGGCCACCACCAGCAGGGCCGTGCCCACGTCGGCGAAGACGGCCATCCACATGGTGGCGTGACCGGTGAAGGTCAGGGCGAAGAACAGCGCCTTGACGCCCAGCGCCAGCGTGATGTTCTGCACCAGGATGGCAAAGGTGGCCCGGGACAGGCGGATGAAGCGGGGGATCTTGCGCAGGTCGTCGTCCATGAGCGCCACGTCGGCGGTCTCGATGGCGGTGTCCGTGCCGTTGCCGGCCATGGCGAAACCGACGTCGGCCCGGGCCAGCGCCGGGGCGTCGTTGATGCCGTCGCCCACCATGCCCACCTTGTGCCCCCGGGCTTCCAGTTCCTCGATGACGGCGAGCTTGTCCGCCGGGAGCAGACCGGCCTTGAAGCTGTCCACGCCCACCTGACGGGCGATGGCCGCTGCCGTGTGCTCGTTGTCACCGGTGAGCATGACCGTGGTCACGCCCAGTGCCTTCAGTTCCCTGACAGCTTCCAGACTGCTTGCCTTGAGCGTATCGGCCACGGCGAGCAGGGCCCGGATGCCGTTGTCGCCCACGAGTGCGACCACGGTCTTGCCCTGCTGCTCCAGCCGGGAGATCCGTTCGTCGAGGGCTGCCGGGTACCGGCCCAGCGATGCCGCAAGGGCGCGGTTGCCCAGATACCAGCGCCGGCCGGCCATGATACCGCTGACGCCCTGACCGGGCAGGGCCGTGAAGTCGTCCACGTCCTGCAGGGGGATGTGGTCCGCCAGGGCGGCCTGGGCGATGGCCCCGGAAACGGGATGGTCGGAGCGGGCCGCCAGACTGGCCGCCAGCGAACGGACGGCCGCTTCATCTTCCTGCCCCGTGCAAAGGCAGTCGGTCTGGCGCGGCTTGCCGTGGGTAAGGGTGCCGGTCTTGTCCAGGGCCAGGCAGTCGAGGCGTCTGCCCTGTTCCAGGAACATGCCGCCCTTGATGAGGATGCCGTAGCGGGTGGCGGCGGCCATGCCGCTGACGATGCTCACCGGCGTGGAGATGACCAGGGCGCAGGGGCAGCCGATGACCAGTATCACCAGCGCGGTATAGATGGCGTCCGTCCAGGCGCTGCCCAGGAACAGGGGCGGCACCAGGGCGGCCAGCAGGGCCACCAAGAAGACGGCCGGGGTGTAGTAGCGCGCGAAGGTATCCACAAAGCGCTGCATGGGGGCGCGGCTGCCCTGGGCCTCTTCCACGGCATGGATGATGCGGGCCAGCGTGGAGTCCGTGGCCGCGGCGGTCACCCGGAATTCAAAGGAGCCGGAGGTATTGAGGGTCCCGGCGTAGACCGTGTCCCCGGCCTGCTTTTCCACCGGCATGCTCTCGCCGGTGATGGGCGACTGGTCCACCAGGGAACGGCCGTCCAGCACCAGACCGTCCAGGGCGATCTTTTCGCCGGGGCGCACGCGCACACGGCTGCCCACGGCCACCGTGCGGATGTCGGCTTCCTGCCAGCTGCCGTCCTCACGCAGCACCGTGGCCGTATCGGGCGCCAGGGCCAGCAGGTCCTTGATGGCGTTGCGGGCCCTGTCCAGGGCCTTGGCCTCGATGGCTTCCGAGACGTTGAACAGCACCATGACCATGGCGGCTTCCGGGAACTGCCCGATGAGCACGGCCCCGGTGACGGCCACGGACATGAGGGCATTGATGTTCAGGTCGAGGTTGGAGACGGCCAGCCAGCCCTTGCGGTAGGTGGTCAGGCCGCTCAGCAGGATGGCGATGAGGGCGCAGCACAGGGGCAGGAGCGTCAGCACGGGCCAGCCGCCCACGCTCCATGAGGCCATGTCGAGGCCGAAGGGACGCGCCCCCCAGTGCTGGATGAGTTCCAGGATCTCGGAAAGGGCGGCAAAGCCGCCGGCCACGGCCAGCCGCTTCCAGGGGATGCGGGGGGCCGGGATGGCATCGTGCGCCTGTGTCGTGCCTTCCAGCAGCCGGGCGCCCATGTCCAGTCCTTCCAGAGCGGCGGTGATGACCGGGAGGGCCGCGGGCTCGTGCCGTACGCGCACATGGCGCTGCATCAGGTCGATCTCAAAGCCGAGCAGGCCCGGCAGGCCCTCCAGGGCCTTGCGGATGAGGCGTTCTTCCGTGGGGCAGTCCATGCCGCTCACCGCAAAGACGGCCGTGGCGCCTTCGGCGGCATCCAGCGGCTCCGGCGTCATGTCGATGGCCTTCAGGGCCGCCTCGATGGACGCGGTGGACGGGAGCTCATGTTCCACGGTGAGCACGCGCTGCATGAGGTTGAAGGTGAGGCCGGTGATGCCGGGCACAGTGGCCAGCTTCTTCCTGATGAGCGCCTCTTCCATGGGGCAGTCCATGTTGAGGATGCGGTATACGGCGCGCGTGGCGGAAGGGGCCGCCAGCGTGCTCCAGTCCACGGCCTGGGGCGCGTCATGGCCGCAGCAGCAGGAGCCGTGCTCGTGCGCATGGTCGTGGTCGCAGCTTTTGTGGTCATGCGCATGGCAGCTTTCCGCATGGGCGTGCGGGTGGTCGCCGTGTCCGTGGTCATGGCCGCAGCACTCGTGGCTGTGGTCATGGCTGTGGCTGCCGTGCTCGTGGCCGTGGTGTTCGTGCCCGGCGGGCAGGGTGGCATGAAGTACCTTGTCACATACGAAGCCGTGCGGGTGCCGGGCACCGCAGGGGCATAAAAACAGTGTTTCACTGCTCATGGTCGTTCCTCCACGGGGATGCCGGTGTCCGGCGTCCCCTGGTCGTTCTTGCTATAGACAGACCATAGGGCCTATAGTCACTATAGGGTCAAGAGGGGAGGAAGCGTTGGAAAAAAATTTTTTCCGGCAGCTGCCGTTTCGTCCCGGACAGGCCCGGACCGGAGGACGCGCATGAAAGTGAAGATAGGCGAGCTGGCGAAGATGACCGGCTGTCAGGTGGTCACCATCCGCTATTACGAGAAGGAAGGGCTGCTGAAACGCCCGGAACGCACGGAACGGAACTATCGTCTTTACGGGGACGAGGACATCGCGCGGTTGCGCTTCATCCGGCATTGCCGCCGGCACGGCATGAGCCTGGACGAGATCCGCACCCTGCTGGTGTACAGCGACCATCCCACGGGCAGCTGCGACTGGATCAACAGGCTCATCCGCACGCATATCGAAGCGGTGGAGCAGCAGATACGGGATCTTGAGCACCTCAGGGCGCATCTTGAATCCCTGTACCACAAATGCGACGGCAGCCGGGAAGGAGGCTGCGGCATCCTGAAGAGCCTCATCGACGGCGAGAACTGCCAGTACTGTCAGGCACGGCAGCAGCGCACGGGGCAGGAGCATCCCTGAGCCCCGCAGGGCCGTCTTTGGGCCCCTCTGCATTCGGACGGGAAGAAAAAAACGGGGCGGATCAGCCGGCTGATCCGCCCCGTCGTGCGTGTACCGGGATGTCCGGCCTAGCGTGCGCCCTTGGGGAAGAGCACCACGCCCACGGTCTTGAAGATGATGTGGATGTCCAGCAGGATGGAGATGTTCTTCACATAGAACAGGTCGTATTCCAGCTTGTGGCGGGCATCTTCCTCATTGGCGCCGTAGGGGTAGCAGACCTGGGCCCAGCCGGTGAGGCCGGGCTTCACGGTATGGCGCAGGCTGTAATAGGGGATGTGTTCCTTGAGCTGCTTCACGAAGGTCATGCGTTCGGGACGGGGACCGATGAAGCTCATGTCGCCCTTGATGATGTTCCAGATCTGGGGCAGCTCGTCGATGCGCACCTTGCGGATGAACTTGCCCACGCGGGTCACGCGGGCGTCATTGGCGGCGGCCCAGACGGCGCCGTTCTTTTCGGCGTCGGTACGCATGGAGCGGAACTTGTAGACCGTGAATTCCTTTTCATACAGGCCCACACGATCCTGACGGTAGATGACCGGGCCCGGCGATTCCAGGCGGATCAGCAGGGCGGTGATGAGCATGATGGGCGCGGCCGGGATGAGCAGCATCAGGGACAGGAACAGGTCGAAGGCGCGCTTCAGGCGGCGCAGGCTGCCGCGGGTGTTGAGCGAAAAGCCTTCGGTCTGCAGCAGCCATTCCTCGGTGATCTGGGAAAGGGGCAGGCGCTGCACCACATGCTCGTAGAAGGTGCGGATGTCCACCACCATGGCGCCGTGCAGCTTGGCTTCCAGCAGGTCATGGGCGATGTCGTCGTCGATGGGGGCGTCGGGCAGGAGCACGATCATGGTCGCGCCGTGCTTCTTGGCGGCTTCCAGGGCCATGAAGGGCGGGCCAAAGCACTCACCGGCGTCGGGATCCTGGTCCTTTTCACCCACATAACCCAGGATGCGGGCCTTGGGCAGGCCTTCGGCCAGCAGCTTGCGCACCTTGCCGCCGCGGTCCACGCCCACCAGCAGGACGCGCAGGGGATGGGTCAGCTTGTCGGCATTGAGGTAGTAGAGGAAGCGCCAGCCCAGGCAGAACACGAAGGAGAGCGCGAAGAGCAGGAGCACGGTCACGCGGTCGAAGCGCCAGTTCTCCAGGGCGAAGGACGCCGTGGCCGAGCTGATGATGCCCAGCACGCAGGCCACCAGGATGCGGCCCAGGGTGTCCTTGAAGTCTTCCATGCCCACGCTGTAGGCATCGAGGATGTAGAAGAACAGCAGATAGAAGAAGATGGTGAACAGGGAGGCGCCGGTGTAGTCGTCAAAGACGCTCAGGTCGGGCGCGATGGTCACCATGCCCGAAACGGCCAGGGCCAGCAGGATGCAGCACAGGTCCACCACCTGCATCAATGCCATGCGGTAACGGCTGATCATAGTTTCTCCATTTTTTCGTACAGTGGACGGGACAGGCCCGTGGGCCGCCTGCGGCGGACGGGCTGTCCCTGTGACCGCGAGACACCGTCGTCCCGGCGGGGCCGGGACAGGAGCGGGCCACCACGGGCCCGCATGGTTGCTTGTTTATCCGGCCGCGCGGGGCACGCGCATGTCGACCAGGATCTTCTCGGCCACGACTTCGGCATCGAATTCGCGGCAGGCCAGATCCCGGCCGGCGGCCCCCATGCGGACCAGCAGTCCGGGTTCGTCCAGCAGGCGACGCATGGCGGCGGCCAGCGCCCGCGGATCGTGGGCGGCGCAGATGCAGCCGTTGACGCCGTCTTCCACCACCTCGCGGCAGCCGGGCACATCCGTGACCACGGCGGCGCGGCCCATGCTCATGCCTTCCATGATGGACGTGGGCGTGCCTTCACGCCACGAAGGCAGCACCAGCGCGTGGCAGGCCTCCACATAGGGGCGCACGTCGCGGGTCTCGCCCAGGTATTCGATGCTGCCTTCGTCCTGCCAGCGGCGCACCTGGGCCAGATCCACGCTGCCCAGGCCCTGTTCCGGCGGGCCCAGCAGCTGGAAGCGGGCGGCGGGGTACTGCGTTTTCAGTTCCTTGGCCGCGGCGGCGTATTCGGGCAGGCCCTTGGCCTCCAGCAGGCGGCCCACCAGCAGGAAGATGATCTCCCGTTCTTCGGGGGCGCAGCCTTCGGCGGGCAGGGGCGGCAGGGGCGCTTCGGCAAAGCGGCGGATGTCCACACCGGTGCCGCGCGCCATGAGCACGCGCGCGCTGCGGCGCAGGATGCCGACCTTGCGGAACAGCTCCGCGTCGTCGCGGTTCTGGAAAAACACGCCTTCGGCCCCGGCAAGGGCGCAGTGGTACAGGCCGATGCTCAGGCGGTTGACGCATTTCTTGAAAAAGTTGTCCGCCTCGAAGGCGTAGCCCAGGCCGGTGATGGTGGCGTAGATGTGCGGCACCCGCGCCAGACGCGCCGCCATGCAGCCGTAGATGACGGGCTTGATGGTGGTGGCGAAGAGCAGGTCCGGCTTTTCCTGCCTGAACAGGCGGTACAGGGCGTGCATGGTGGCCATGTCGCGCAGGGGATTGAGGCCCTTGCGGTCCAGGGGATAATGGCACAGGCGCACGGCCGGGCCTTTCCGGAAGGCGGGATCTTCTTCGCCGATGGCGCGGATGGCGGCCTCGGCAGCGTCGTCGCCCGCGGGCACGGCGCAAAGGACCTCATGCCCGGCGGCACGCATGCGGCGCATGAGGACGGTCCAGAAATTGGAAGTGGAACGGGCCTGATTGCCCAGGATGAGTATTTTCACGGCATATCCTTTGCCCACCTGTCCGGCGGGTACGCTCCGTGATGGGGCGCTGTCTGTCCTGCGGGGCAAAGACCGTCCCCGCCTGGCCGGACCGGAAAGGGGAGACGTGTCGGCCGGGTGCGGCCGGCCCCCTGTTTGGTGGGCTCTTCACGGGCTATACCAGCATCCCTTGCCGCTGAAAAGAGGCAAAGGGGCCCTGCGGGCGGGGACAGGATGTGAACAAAAAAACGCGATTCCGGCAGGATGCGGCAAAAAAGCTCCTGCCGGGGCAGGGGGGCCGTCTTTTGACAGCGGCGTCGGCACAGCGTACAAGGAAAGCACGCCGTCTGTGCCGCGAAGGCGGGTCCTCCCGTTTTCGCGGCCTCCCGGCGGGCAACCACGACCTCTGATAAGGAAGGCAATATGACCGCCTATACCCAACTGTGCGAAAAAATGCGTGCCGAACCCTCCACCTGGCTGGTGACCGGCGTTGCCGGTTTCATCGGCTCCAACCTGCTGGAACATCTGCTCAAGATGGGGCAGACCGTGGTGGGTCTGGACAACTTCCTCACCGGTTACCAGAAGAACCTGGACATGGTGGAAGCCCTGGTGGGCCCCGAAGCCTGGAGCCGCTTCACCTTCATCGAAGGCGACATCCGCGATCTGGATACCTGCCGCAAGGCCTGCGAAGGTGTGGATCATGTGCTGCATGAAGCCGCCCTGGGTTCCGTGCCGCGCTCCATCGACGATCCCATCCTGTCCAACAGCTGCAACATCACCGGCTACCTCAACATGCTGGTGGCCGCGCGCGATGCGGGCGTGAAGAGCTTCGTCTACGCCGCGTCCTCCTCCACCTACGGCGATTCCCCCGAGCTGCCCAAGGTGGAAGACAAGATCGGCAACCCCCTGTCGCCCTATGCCGTGACCAAGTATGTGGACGAGCTCTACGCCGACGTCTTCGCCCGCTGCTACGGCTTCACCACCGTGGGCCTGCGCTACTTCAACGTCTTCGGCCAGCGTCAGGATCCCTACGGCGCCTACGCCGCCGTCATCCCCCAGTGGTTCGCCAGCCTGCTGAAGAAAGAGACCGTCTTCGTCAACGGCGACGGCGAGACCAGCCGCGACTTCTGCTACATCGACAACGTGGTGCAGGCCAACCTGCTGGCCAGCTTCGCCACGGACGAAGCCCGCAACAAGGTCTACAACGTGGCCTTTGGCCAGCGCACGACCCTGAACGAACTGTTCGACCTTATCCGTGAGGAAGTGGTGCGCCACATGCCCGAAGCCGCCACGGCCACGGCCACGCACCGCGACTTCCGTGCCGGTGACGTGCGCCACTCCCTGGCCGACATCACCCGCGCCCGCACCCTGCTGGGCTATGAGCCCCAGTTCGACGTGCGCACCGGCCTGCGTCTGGCCGGCGACTGGTACGCCGCCACCCTGTAGGCTGTCCTTTCGTTTTTGATGCCAAGGCCCCCGGCGAGTTTTCGCGCCAGGGGCCTTTTGTTTTCCAAAGGGAGGCGTTGCGGGGGAGTAGCCTCCTTTATCCTTGCTGCTGATGCCCGTAAGGGGCTTGCGGGCCGCCTTCAGTCGCGTTCAACTCTCTCGCATCCCTCCTCCAAATGTGCTTCATCCAGAGGGAGCGTATCTTCTCCCTCCATCTCCCATGACATTGTATCTTTTCCCGTGCATATCTTCCTGTTCCATGTGAAACGGCTAGTCCCTCCTGCAAAAGCAGGAGGGACTGGCCGTTGCATAAAGCGCGCTGGGGAAGGGGGAGCTTGAGGGGGGAACCCCTCTCGCGCTAGGCGAGGGGTTCTCCCCTCAAAATAAAAGCCTTATGGCATCGACAGTTGCACCGTCACAAAAGGCAAAGCTCCAGACTACACGTGCAGCAGCACGGACAGGGGGATGTCGCCCAGCACCTTGCGGCCGCCCAGGGCATCCTGTTCCATGAGCATGCAGCAGCCCGCCACGGTGGCGCCGCTCTGGCCCACCAGACGGATCATGGCATCCAGGGTGCCGCCGGTGGCCAGGATGTCGTCCACGATGAGGACGCGATCCTCCGGCGTCAGGGCATCCTTGTGCAGACACAGGGTATTGGAGCCGTATTCCAGGTCATAGCTGGCCTCGAAGGCTTCACAGGGCAGCTTGCCGGGCTTACGCACCGGGGCCAGGCCCACGCCCAGACGTTGGGCCAGCGGCGCCGCGAACAGGAAGCCCCGCGCTTCGGCGGCCACGATGCGGGTGGGCCGCAGGGGACGGGCCGCATCGGCCATCCGTTCGATGACGTCCCCGAAGGCTTCGGGCGAGGCCAGCAGGGGCGTGATGTCGTAGAACAGGATGCCGGGCTTGGGGTAGTCGGGGACGTGGCGGATGAAGGAGGCGATATCCATGCGGGCTCCTTGGGGAAAATGTGGAAAAAGGGCGAGGCTCCGGCATCAATGGCCGGAATAGTCCAGAACATTGTTGAGGGGCGCGCTGCTGCTTTTGACCTGCCCGCCGGTGAACACATGCCGGGTCAGGCGCCAGCCGTCCATGTCGAGCACGTCCAGCTTGCCCTGCATGTCCGGTGTCAGATGGGCGCGGAAGGCCTCCACCACCTCGTCTTCGGGAAAGTAGGAACCTTCCATGGAGATGCGGGCCATATCGCCTTCCTGACAGAGCAGGGGCACGTCCTCGTCGTCGTTGAGGGCATCGTGCAGGGCCGATTCCAGCGCCGCGTACAGGGCGGGCGTCACAGGGTAGACATGGCCGTAGGCCTTGACCAGGGGATCGCGCACAGCAGGCTCCGGGGAAAGGGGTTGCGGCAGGAGGACAGCAGGGGCGCGGCGCGTCCGGCGGCCGGGGCGAGGTCTCATTTTGGGGCAAGTGTCCCAAAAAAGAAAGGCCCCGCTTGCGGCGGGGCCCCGGAAAGCGAAGGGCTCCCTTTCGGGAGCCCCTGAGATATCCTGTCTACTTGCCGTCCACGATGGCCTTGATCTTGCGGGCCATGGGCTGCACCAGCTCGCGCATGCTGTTGAGCATGATCTCTTCCGCGGCGCCGCCGGTGGGGATGCCGCTGCGGTTCTGGCTGGAGTTGAGGGTCTCCTTGACCACGCGGCCGCTGCGGGGCGCCAGACGGTAGGTGGCGCGCATGGAGGTGGCCAGTTCGGTGGCGGAGACTTCACGCAGCCAGGCCTGTTCCACGGTACCGGTGACGATATAGTCGGGGTTGCCGCTGCGGGCCTGGTTCTCGTCCATGGCGTAGGAGACCTGCACGCCCTGGCGGCGCAGCTCGTCGGCCAGGCCGCGGCTCACCCACTGGGCCAGGTCGTCGCTGGCCACGAAGGCGCTGCCGTCACGGCGCACGCCGAGGTTGGTGGTGTCCTGACGGTTATCGGTGAAGGGCACCACGGTCACGCGCGGAGCATTGGGAGCGGGCAGCACGGGATTGACCGCAGGCGCGGGCGAAAGCAGGCGCACGGTATTGCTGGGACCGCAGGCAGTCAGGAACATGGCCAGCATGAGCGCCAGCAAAAGGAAAAGAAGGCGTGTGATACGGGCGGATTTCATGGCAAGGTCTCGCAGGATAGATGTTTTAAAAAGTTTTGAGACTTTTTATATACGCAATGCCCTTGTCTTGCAAGGTCTGGGGGCTCGTGGTAGCGTGGCCTCCACATTGCGCATGCTATGCAGGAGTTTTTATGATCGACCTCAAACTGGTGCAAAAACAGCCCGAAGTGCTGGCCAAGGCCCTGGCCGACCGGCAGTCGCCGCTGAAAGTGGATGAGTTCCTCGAACTGGACGGCCGCCGTCGTGCGTTGCTGGCCGAAGTGGAAAGCCTGAAACAGCAGCAGAACGCCGCCTCCCGTCAGGTGGCCCAGATCAAGCGTGAAGGCGGGGACGCCTCCCACATGATGGAAGAACTGGGCGCCCTGTCGGCCCGCATCAAGGCCCTGGACGTGCAGACCGCCGAAGCCAAGGCCGCTGTGGAAAACTGGCTCATGGGTGTGCCCAACATCCCGGACGCCAGTGTGCCCGTGGGCAAGGACGAGACCGAGAACGTGGAAGTGCTCCGCTGGGGCACGCCGCGCCAGTTCGATTTCGATATCCGTCAGCACTGGGAGCTGGGCGGCGCCGCTCTGGATTTCGAGCGCGCCACCCGTCTGGCCGGCAGCCGCTTTGCCCTGTACATGGGCTGGGCCGCCCGTCTGGACCGCGCCCTGGTCAACTTCTTCCTGGACCAGCATGTGAAGCACGAGGACTACATCGAAGTCTGTCCTCCCTTCATGGTCAACCGCGCCACCATGACCGGCACGGGCCAGCTGCCAAAGTTCGAGGAAGACCTCTTCAAGATGCCCGCCTGGGACTACTACCTCATCCCCACCGCCGAGGTGCCCCTGACCAACATTCACGCCGGTGAGGTGCTGGACGAGGCCGACCTGCCCCGCGCCTACTGCGCCGCCACGCCCTGCTTCCGTTCCGAAGCCGGTGCCGCCGGCAAGGACACGCGCGGCCTGATCCGCCTGCACCAGTTCACCAAGGTGGAGATGGTGCGTTTTGCCCATCCTGACGACAGCTTCAACCAGCTGGAGATCATGGTGGGCCATGCCCGCACCCTGCTGGAAAAGCTGGAGCTGCCCTACCGCGTCATCACCCTGTGCACGGGCGACATGGGCTTCGGTTCCGCCAAGACCTACGACCTGGAAGTCTGGCTGCCTGCCCAGAACACCTACCGCGAGATCTCCTCCTGCTCCAACTGCATCGATTTCCAGGCCCGCCGTGCGGACATCCGCTTCAAGCCCAAGGGCGGCAAGAGCACCTACTGCCACACCCTCAACGGTTCCGGCCTGCCCACCGGCCGCGCCATGGCCGCCATCCTGGAGAACGGCCAGCAGAAGGACGGCAGCATCGTGCTGCCCAAGGCCCTGGTGCCCTACATGGACGGCGTGGAAGTCATCGAGCCTGCGGGCAAGAAGTAGTCCACAGCCGAACAGCGAATCTGACAAGGCGGTGTCCCTGCGCGGGATGCCGCCTTTTTTCGTGCCCGTGCTGCGGAAAACGCCGGGCCCGCCGGGAAATCGGGCATCCCTGTCCTGTGGAGGGGCCGGGATGCAGCGGGGGAAGGGGGGATACTTGCAGTGCCGGGCGTGGGGCAGGCGGTCCGCCGGGAGCCGTATGTTGCGGGATCGGGGGCGCGCAGGCTTTTTTAAGGACCGGAAGGCGGAAAGGGCCGGGGAAGCGCTTTGCCCGAAGCCGGGCGTGCCGCAGGGCGTCGTGCAGTCCTTACCTTCGGCGGGGGTGTCCGGGTGCGCAGCAGGGCGGGGAAAGGCGGGACACGCGGCCGCTGTCCGGTCGCGCATAAAAAAAGCGGCCTGCCGCGTGCGCGGCAGGCCGTGGAGTCCGCCCGTTGCGGGCGGTCCGGCTCCCCGAGGAGTGGGAGCCGGAGGAGGGTCCTTCAAGAGGGGGGATTACTGTTTCTGCACCGTGATGGAACGGGCGGCGGGGGCTTCAGGCTGTTTGCGGGGGATGACGATGGTCAGCACACCGTTCTTGTGGCTGGCGCTGATGTTTTCCACATCAGCATCTTCAGCCAGGCCGATCTGGCGGCAGAAGGAGCCGTAGACACGTTCCTGCACATGGCAGACGGGTTCCTTGGCTTCCGCCTTTTCGCCTTCGGCGGCAGGGGCGGCGCAGCTTTCCATCTTCTTTTCACCTTCAACGGTCAGCATGCCGTCACGGACTTCGACCTTGACCTCATCGGGGTCCACACCGGGCACTTCCATGTGGATGGTGTAGGCCTTGTCGTCGCTGTGGATGTCCAGGCTGGGACGGATGTCGGCCTGCGGCTTGTCCATCAGGCTGGTCGGCCAGCCGGGCGTGAAGAAACCATTGAACAGACGGTCGATATCGTGATGCAGGCGGTCCAGGGGCTGGAAGCTCTGTTCGGGCTGCTGGGCGTTGCGGGGAGAGAACCAATGCTGGGGATATACACGGATAAGGCTCATTTCAATGCCTCCTGATATTTTTCCTTGTTGACATAGAAGTAAGGTGGGACGGCTAGTTGTCAACATGCTGTGGAAAACTTTTCCAAAAACGGGGAAAGGTAGCCCCATGCGCTTCAACCATACGTTTTGGCCTGTTCCCGGCAGTCTGGGAGGTTTCCGGTTTTTATGGCCGGGGATTGCCAAACGTGGGAGGCGGGCGTATGGTGGCTCCATTCTCAGGGCGGGGTGCAAGTCCCCACCGGCGGTGATGGCGGTTTTCCGCATGAGCCCGCGAGCGCCGTACCATGCAACGTGGTGCGGGTCAGCAGATACCGGTGAGATCCCGGAGCCGACGGTAACAGTCCGGATGAAAGAGAACGGTTCGTTTTTCTGCCGTGTGGGGCGCAAAAAAGGACGGTCTTGGCGGCCGCCCCGCAGCGCGCACGGCAGCCGTGCCCTGATGCACATCTTCCGGCCCGTCCGGGCCGACCAAGGAGACGATGATGCATCAGTCCCCCGATATCCTGGCTTCTTTTGGTGATTGGGAAACGCGTATGGAACGCGCCCTGGCATCCGTGCGTGCGGGCAGGGGCGTCCTGGTGGTGGACGACGAGGATCGCGAGAACGAAGGCGACCTCATCTATCCCGCCCACAGCCTGACCGATGCGCAGATGGCCCGCCTCATCCGCCATTGCAGCGGCATCGTGTGCCTGTGCCTTACCGACGAGCGCGCCACCCGCCTGGGCCTGCCGCCCATGGTGGCCCACAACACCAATACCCAGCAGACCGCTTTCACCATCTCCATCGAGGCCGCCGAGGGCGTGACCACCGGCGTTTCCGCCGCCGACAGGGTGACCACCGTCAAGGCCGCCGTGGCCGAGGGCGCGCGTCCCGAGGACCTGCGCCATCCCGGCCATGTGTTCCCGCTGCGGGCCCGTCCCGGCGGCGTGCTGGAACGGCGCGGCCATACCGAGGCCACCGTGGACCTGATGTCCCTGGCGGGCCTGCCGCCCTGCGGTGTGCTGTGCGAGCTGACCAACGATGACGGCACCATGGCGCGTCTGCCGCAGGTGGCGGACTTTGCCCGTGCCAACGACCTGCCCCTGCTGGCCGTGGCGGACATCGTGCGCTGGCGTGAACGGCAGGAAGGCCGGGCCTGAGCCCCAGCCGTCTGATCCTCTTTTCCTGTCCCAGGACAGGGCTTGCCGTGGTCGCCGGCTGGAGTTGATGAATACCAGGAAAGAAAGCTGCCGGCGGCCGGCCGGGCAAGTATGAAAAAAAGGACGCTGTACAGCGTCCTTTTTTTATGCCCGGTTTTATCCGGGCCGGATACCGGCGGGGGACGGAGGAGGGGCGCCCCCGCCGGATCAATGCTGGCGGTGAAGGATGCGGTCGATGATGAAGGGGCGCACGGACAGGAGCGTTTCCCAGGTGGGGATCATGGAGACCTCGGAGGCCACGAGCATGAGGCCGATACCGGCCCACATGTTCCAGGGGATCTCCTCGCCAAGGATCAGCATGGCCAGGATGGGCGCCAGCACGGGCTTGAAGAAGAAGACCAGCGAGCCCTGCATGGCGGAGGTGGCTTCCATGCCCATGAAGTAGCAGGCATAGCCGCCCGCGGTGACGAAAACGCAGATATAGAGCACGTTGAGGAGGTTGCCCGTGGTGTAGCCGCTGAAGAAGGGCATGGCGGCGAACATGGGCAGACCGGCGGCCTGCAGGGCATCGGCCACGGCGGGGATGTGGCTGATGAGCATGAGGACGATCATCTCGGCGCTGGCGGCCAGGCAGCTGAAGCAGGTGACGGCCACGCCGGAGTACTGGGCGCACTGCTTTTTGCCCAGCACGGCATAAAGGGCGAAGGTGGCGGCCGAGAGCAGCACCAGCGTGATGCCCACGGGATCGAGCGTAGTGTGCAGCGGGTCGATGATGATGAGGGCGGCCGCCACTTCCATGACCAGGGCGGTGATGTGCTGGGGCCGGATGTCGGCGCGCAGGATGAGATAGGCGAAGGCCAACACCAGCACGGGGTTGCAGCTGAACAGCACGCTGACCACCGAGGCCGGGGCGTAAAGGATGGACATCTGGTAGAACATCATGCTCACCACCAGGCCCACGAAGCCGAGCCAGGCAAAGCCTTTCCATGCGGCGGCGGTGACCCGTGCCCCGTGCTGGCGCAGGCCGCGCAGGGCAAAGGGGATGAGCAGCAGGCCACCCACGAGGAAGCGGGTGCAGTTGAGCTGCATGGGGTTAAAATCATGGGCCACGGTCTTCAGGGCCACTTCCATGGAGCTGAAGAACACGGTGGCAAGAAAGATGAAAATGTATCCGCGGTTCATCGTTCAAGGTCCCTGGTTGGAAATCTGTTGCTGGAGAAGTGCTGCGCTTGCCTATAGCAAGGGGCCCTGATACGGTAAAATGCTTAGTTGATATCGTAGATATATCAAAAATGCATAACAGGAGAGCGCATGGAGCTGAACTGGGAGCTTTGCCGGATATTCTACCAGGTGGCGCGCTGCCGCAATTTCAGCCGGGCGGCGGCCATGCTGTTCACCAGCCAGCCCGCGGTATCGCGCTCCATGGCGGCCCTGGAGCGCGAGCTGGGCTGCCGTCTGTTCATCCGCAACCGGCGCGGCGTGGAGCTCACGCCCGAAGGCCGCATGTTCTACGCCCATGTGGAGGCGGGCTGCGAGCAGTTCCGCCGGGGCCGGGAAGAGCTGGAGCAGGCCGTGGGCCTGCAATCGGGCAGCATCGCCCTGGGGGCCAGCGAGACGGCCCTGCGCCACTGGCTGCTGCCGCGGCTGGACCGCTTCCATGCCCTGTATCCGGGGGTGCGGCTCCGGCTGTTCGGCGGTACGTCCCGGCAGGCCATCGATGAACTCAAGTCCGGGGCCATCGATTTTGCCGTGGCCGCCGTGCCCGGCGGCGGTTTCCGGGCCCTGAAGGAGACGCGCCTGTGCCCGCTGCGGGACGTCTTCGTGGCTTCGTCGGCCTTCGGGCAGCTGCGCGGCAGGGACGTGCCCCTGGATGAAGTGATGCGGCACCCCTTCATCTGTCACAAGCAGGGCAGCCTCACCTTCGAATTCCTGGAGAGCATGTGCAAGACGCGGGGCGTGGACTTTGCCCCGGCCATGGAGCCGGACACTACGGGGCTGGTGCTGGATCTGGCCCGGCACGGCCTGGGCATCGGTTTTTTGCCGGAAGTGGCCGCCAGAGAGGCCCTGGCCGCCGGGGAGGTGTTCGCCCTGCGGCTCGCGGAGGAGCTGCCGTCGCGCAGCATCAGCCTGCTGGAATACGACGGCCATACCCTGAGCCTGGCCGCACGCCGCCTGCGCGACATGCTCACCGAAGACGCTGCGGCCGGGGACGCGCTGTGAGGACTTGAGCCGACAGGGCTCAGGCCGTCCTGCCGCAGGGCGGGGACGTTGTTCCGGGGTCGCTTTGCCGGAGCATAGTGGCTCATGGCCGGCTGATTTTGTTGGGGGATGCCGTGGTTACGGGCTATGCTGCCGCAAAATCATGCAAAGGAGACATCCGTGAACGTCACAGCCCTGTATTTTTCTCCCACCGGCGGCAGCAAGCGCTCCGCGCTCAGCCTTGCCGCGGCCCTGGCTCCTGAAGGTTTTGCCGAGCTGGACATCACCTGTGGCGCCGTTGCCGGGGATTTCGGTCCCGGGGACGTCGTCGTGTTCTCGGTGCCCTGCTATAACGGCAGGGTACCGGAAGTGGCCGCCGGGCGTCTGGAGCAGGTGCACGGCCACCGGACCCCCTGCATCATCAGCATCACCTACGGCAACCGTGACTATGATGATTCCCTGCTGGAACTGCAGGACATCGTGCAGCGTCAGGGCTTCATCGTCCAGGGCGCGGCGGCGCTGGTGGGGCAGCATACCTTCGGGGAGATCCAGGTGGGGCGTCCCGATGCCGGGGATGCCGCCGAGAACCGCCGCTTCGTGCAGCAGCTGCTGGCAGCCAGGCAGGGCGATCTTGCCTCGCCCGTGGCGCTGGCCATCAAGGGGCAGCGTCCGTACCGGGGAGAGGGCAGGGGCGTGGGCTTCGTGCCGCTGACCTCCGAGGCCTGTACGGACTGCGGCCTGTGCGCCTCCCTGTGCCCTGTGCAGGCCATCGCGGCCGACCATCGCAGCATCGACGGCACGCGCTGCCTTTCCTGCTTCCGCTGCATCCGCAGCTGCCCTGCGGGGGCCAAGCACATGGATGTGGAAAGCTACCTCGATTTCGCGCGGGATTTCAGCCGGCGCCTGAAGGCTCGGCGGGAGAACGAATACATCTTTTAGAAGAAGCCCGGAAACGGGCAGATGCGGAAAGGGGCGGGAGACCGCCCCTGTTTTTTTACAGAGGGCAGCCCCCGACCTTTTTGCAGGGGGGCAGGGATTCTTCCGGCAGGGGGCAGTAGCGCACGGCCCAGCAGCAGATGCTGCGCAGTATCTTGTGGGCGGAGGCGCCCTTTTCGCTCAGGGAGTATTCGACGCGCGGCGGGATCTCGTTGTACTGGCGCCTGTCTACGATCCGGTCGTTCACCATGTCTCTGAGGGTGGCGGCAAGCACGGCGTCCGTCAGGCCGTCGAGGTTGTCCCTGATCTCCTTGTAGCGCAAGGTGCCGCTGGCACCCAGCAGGCAGATGATGCGGGTCTTCCATTTCCCGTTGAAGATGTCCAGCCCGTATTCGAGCGGGCACAGGGGCTGCTTGCCTTCCTTGTTCCTGGCCATGTCATGTCCTGCGGCTTCATGGTTCGCGATGGCGGATTGTTCCATGATTTCCTGCCGGAGCGCAAGCTGTCCGGTGATCCGGGAGCATCGCGATCCGGCAGGCAGGCTGGAGGAAGGGCAAAAGAAGAAAGATCCCGGGCAGGCCTAGGCCTTGCCCACGGCTTCCAGGAAACGCTGGCCGAGGATGGCCGGAGCCACGGAGCGCAGGGCCGTACCGCCCAGCTCCAGGCTGTTTTCCTCATGCATGGGGCGGCTGGCCCCGGCCCGTTCCAGTTCGCTGGCAAAGGCTTCGCGCAGCAGGCGGAAGGAGGCCTCCACTTCGGGATAGCTGTTGTCCTCACGCCAGGGCAGGCGCAGGCTCTGGCTGCCGTGCCGTCCCTTGTGGGACGGGATGGAGAGCTGGTAGCAGGGCCGCTCGCCTGCATCGTCCTGTCCGGCCCGTTCGTGCTGCCCGGGCCAGCAGTGTTCCTGCCAGGATTCCGGCGGTTCGGGGATGAGCGAGGTGATGCTCAGCGGCGGCGTGGCCAGCTGGCGTTCGAAGTCTTCCAGGGTGACGGTATAGGTCAGGACGGGGCGCAGGTTGCCGCGCTTTTTTTCTATTTTCCAGGTGATCCGCATACAGGCTCCTTGATGGTCAGGCTCCGGCGGGCAGGCGCAGCAGCTCGCCGAAGGGGGGCTGTTCCCCTCCCTGTCCCCAGACGGCCCAGAGCAGGGGGCAGGCGGGCTCGTCGGGAAAGGACGAACATTCCAGATCCGTGAACCAGAGCAGGCAGGCCGGGCGCAGGCCGTTGTCGTCCAGCCAGCGGCCCACGGGCCTGAAGTCCGTACCGCCGCCGCCCACGGGGGCCAGATGCAGGGGCAGGTCCTGCCGCCGGAAGGTCTGCACGGCCTGCACGCGGCTGTCGTGGAAGATGACCACCAGCTCCGTCTCGTAGGCGGCGAGGATGGACGACAGCTCCTCGCAGAACAGGGAAAGGGCGGCATCGTCCACCGAGCCCGAACAGTCCACGGCCACGGCCAGCTGCGGGATGCGCTGCTCCTGCCGTCCGGGCAGGTAGATGCCGTGATGCAGGTAACGCCGGTTGGGCGCGCTCCAGGTGTAGTCGTTGAGGGCGCAGTTCTCCAGAAAGCGGCGCAACAGGCCGCGCCAGTCCGTGCCGCCATCGTGGCGGCCGCCGCGCAACAGGCGGCTGAAGCCCGCGGGCTCGCGGCCCATGTGCCGCGCCCGTTGCAGGGCCTGCTCCAGACGCAGCTCGGCCTCCTGTTCCGCCTTGCGGTGCGCGTCTCCCTGGCCGTCTTCCAGCAGGGGATGGTCACGGACCTCACCGGAAAAATACGGGACAGGCTGCTCCCTTTCCGGCTTGTCCCCGGCAGGGCGGGCGGTGCCCGCGGCTTCCGGGGCGGCTGCCTCGTCAGTCTCTCCTGCACGGGAGGGCGCAGCCGCGGGGGCGTCCTGCCGCTCCCGGCCGTCATGTCTCTGCTGGTCGGAGCCCTTTTCCCGGGGGCTGCGTCCGGCGGCCTGCTGTTGCGCGCCGCCGTGCAGGGGCGTGTCCTGCAGGGAGGCAAGACGGCTGTAGACCTCGTCCACGCTGAGTCCCGCATATTCGGGATGTTCCAGATGGCCCTGCGGCAGCCGGAAGCCGGCACCGAGCAGCAGGGCGTCCACCACCACGTCGCAGGCCTCGTTCCAGATCCGGGCATCGCGTCCGTTGCGCCGGACATGATGGGCGCAGGCCAGATGCATGACTTCGTGGGCCTGGGCCCCCACCAGCCGCTCGTGGGGCAGGGTGGCCGCCCAGACAGGATTGAAGCCCAGCGTGCGGCCGTCGGTCCAGAGGTGGCGGCAGGTGCTGTCCGGCTTCAGGGCCAGATGCAGGGCCAGGGAGCCGAAAAAGGGCTGCCGGAGCACCAGATCCGCCCGGGCCCGGATCATGGCTGTGAGGGCGCGCTGCTCCAGAGGAGGGGCCGGAACGTCCGCCGCAGGGCTGTGGCGCATGCCCTGTGACGCGGACGGGCGCTCCGGCCGGGGATCCTGCCGTGTCGTCCCGGGCGTTTCCGGGGAAGGCGGGCATACCGCGGCGTCTGGTGTGGAGCGGGTGTCTTTGGCCGCGGGGGCGGGAACCCGGCGGCTGACGGAGGAGGGGACACGCACGCCCCGGGAGAGGGGTGCACGGGGCAGGGCAGGAAGATCGTCCCTGTTCACATCAGGACCTCGGCATTGTCGCGGGCCCAGCGGGCAAAGGGCTCGCTTTCCACCACGGCGGGATCCTGCCGGACGGCATCGCGCATGAGCAGCACGCCGAACTCGGCGGGCAGGCGTCCGGCATAGGCGGCCAGGGCTTCCATGGTGGCGGGCGCGGTGCGCAGGGCCAGGGCCTCGCACAGGGCGTAAAGGGAGGCCGGGTCGGCAGGCACGGGGGCTTCTTCGGGATCGCTGAGGACGCTCTCCACACTGGGCAGGTGGCGCCATTCCCGCAAAAAGCCGCTCAGTTCCGCCGCGGCCGCCTGACCTATGGTCCCGGCCAGCAGCTCTTCTTCCAGCGGGCCGTCCGGGGCGGCATCGAGGATGCGGGAGGCGAACTCCCAGGAGCGCGGCGAGGCGAAGGCCCTGTCCGACGAACGGGGATCGAAATCATGCAGCAGGCGCGGCCGGAAGCGCAAAAAGGCCTGGATCTCCTCGCGGATGCCGTTGTCACGGGCCCAGTCCAGCCAGTCGTCGATATGGCATTCCACATCCAGATGCACCATGCGGTTGGCCAGGGCCGAAGGCATGCGGTAGGTCACGGCCCGGTCGCTCTCGCGGTTGCCCGCGGCCACCACGGCCCAGCCGTCGGGCAGGCGGTACTGGCCCACGCGCCGGTCGAGGATGAGCTGGTAGCAGGCGGCCTGTACCAGAGGGGGGGCGGCGTTGAGTTCGTCCAGGAAGAGGATGCCTTCCTCCGTGTCCTGCGGATGGGGCAGGAATTCCGGCACGCACCAGGAGGTGATGCCCTCATCGCTGATGCGGGGCAGTCCGCGCAGGTCCACCGGGTCCAGCAGCACGGCGCGCAGGTCGTAGAGCTTGCGGCCCTGGCGGCGGGCCACGTCGGCCACCAGCCGGCTTTTGCCTACACCGGGCGGCCCCCAGAGGAACACGGGTTGCCGGATGCGCACCAGATGATGCAATGCCTCACAGACGTGGCTGGGTCTCATGCAGGGGTCCTTTTAAATAAATTGGAATTTCATTTTCAATTAAGATATACGGGAAGGGCATGCAAGGCAAGTTTTTTCTGGGGGGCGGCCGCATGCAAGGAGCAAAGCATGGATATCTGGCAGCATATCATCCGCCCCGGGGACGTCTGGGGGCGTTTTACCCTGTACCTGAAGCAGAACGGGCAGGCTGCCGTGCAGCGGGAGGTCGTGCGTTCCCTGCGGCTGCGGGTGCGCGACGTGGTCCTCGATCTGGGCGGTGGCGGCCGTGCCCTGGCCCAGCTTGCCCTGTATTCGGGGGCCGTCTACGGCGTGGCCGCCACCGCTGCGGCGGTATCGGCCGCCACGGTGCGCAACCGCCATGACGTGGCCCGGGGCAGGATCCGCATTTGCCGGGGCGCGTTCCCCGCCCTGCCGTTCCCGGCGGAGATGTTCCACGTCATCACCGCGTTCGAGCCCGCGTTCTGGGCAGGCGATCTGTCCGCCTGCCTGCGCGAGATCCGGCGTCTGCTGCGTCCCGGCGGCCAGTGCGTGCTGGTGTACGCGGATGGACGGGAAAACGGCCGCCCCGTACCGGCCGGGCATACGGTGGACGAGCTCAACGCCCTGGCAGACAGGGCCGGGCTGCTGTGCCTGCCGCCCCTGCGTTTGCGGCGCAAAGGTCGTGTGGTCCTGCACTGGTTGCAGCCTGCCTGCGACCTGTGCCGCCCCATGCCGCTGGACGTGTTCCCGGCGGGCTGGGCCCAGGCCTGCTAGGGGGAACGCTCGCCGCATTTGCTGGGGGAAGGGAAAGCCCTCATCGCTGCTGCCGATGCCCGTAAAGCGCCTTCGTCGCTCACGGCTAAGGTCTGCAGCCGCCTTCGGTCGTCGCCCGTGCGCGAGGGGCCTATTCCCCAACGCGCCCATCCTTTCCCCGGCGCGCTTTTTCAGATGAGCGCTGGACCTGCGGCAGGCCCTTCACTGGAGATATGTTCGGATGTTGTCTATCTAATTGAAATAACTTGTTGATTTTGTATTTTTCGCCCTTGGGCGGGGCGTGTTTTTGAAGGGGAGGGAGTCCTTTGCTCCGCTGCCGTCTGCCGGGACTTCGGGCAAACGGGGACGGGCCCTGCACCACCCGGAAGGCGCTGTCCGGGCGGGCGGCTTTCCACGGCTCCTTCCCCGCATCTTCAGGAAGGGAGAACCCCGGCATGAGCCCGCCGCAGGGATGCGGGGACAGCTCCACAACAGGCGACCGGCGTGACACGAAACATCGATGGGGGACCATGTCCCCCTTTTTTTGTGCGTCGCCAGCGTGTTCCCTGCCGAAAAAAAAAGACCGGGACCGCCTTTCCGGCGGCCCCGGTCCCGTCATTGCCGGCGGCATCCTCCAGCACTGTCAGTGCTGTACCCGCGGCAGGCTTTCCTTTGGCCTAGCCGCCGATGAGATAGCGCGAGCGTTTGCCCATGACTTTCTTGATGCCCAGGATGCAGAGGATGCAAAGGGCTATCTCCACGGTCACGGTGAGGTTGGCGATGGTGAAGACCTGTCCGGGCAGCGCGGCGCCGAGCACCTGGAACAGGGGCGCCTGGAAGATGCCCTGGAAGATGGCATGCAGGAAGAAGAGCGGGAAGCTGTAGCGGGCCAGGAAGTCCAGGGCCAGCACTTCCCTGTCCATGCCTTCCAGCAGTTCCAGCACCCAGGAGCCGATACAGAGTTTCTGCACAGAGTAGGCCCCTTCGATGTTGGGCATGAAGCTGCCGAAGTAATGGTCGGCCACGATGAGCAGGGAGGTCAGTACGGCCGTCACGCGGATGGCGCTGAGGTGGCGGCGGATGAAGGCCATACAGGCGTCACGGTTGCGGGCGCAGTACACGCCCATGAGGAAGATGGGCACGAAGAAGCAGAGGTTGCGCAAGGGCGAGACCAGCAGGCGCGGCACCATCAGGGGCAGGACGGAGGCCGGGAGCAGGATCTTTTGCAGCAGCCCGGTGGGCAGGTGGAAGATGAGCGGCCCGACGCTGAACACGGTCATGATGAAGGGGATGTACCAGTAGGGCACCAGACTGGCCGACCCGTAGGCCAGACAGCGCAGGACGTCCCACAGGGAGGCCACGGGCGTGCCGTCGTTGATGAAGGGGATGTCGTAGCCGAACCAGTGGTGGGAGATCCAGCCCGCGGCCAGCAGGAGCAGCGACAGGATGAAGTAGGGACAGAAGACGTTGACGATCTTGGACTTGTAGAAGCGCAGGGGGGAGAACTGGCCTTTCCTGCGGTTCACGAAGTCGAACAGATAGCCGGAGATGAAGACGAAGTAGATGGTGGCGGAGTGGAAAAGACACAGCCGCAGGCTGTCCTGGAGCTTGGCGGCGTCCTCGCTGCCCGCGAGGACGGGGCCCACCCACATGTGGGTGAGCATGACGGAGACGATGGCGAAGGCCCTGAAATAGTGGAAGGTCAGGTCATAATTTTTTGGCGTCATGCAGTACCTTTGATCCGGCCGGTCATCCGGCGCAGGAGTGGCGAAATTCCTTACTTTGCAGATAAGGATTATTGCCTCCTAAACCGGATGGCGGGCTATGTCAGGGCTATGTCAACGGTTGCAGACGCAGGGCAAGGCGGGTGTGGCGGGTGCGGGTCTTGTTGTTCTTGACGGCCATGTGCAGGGCGCGGCTCTCGCCCACCAGCACCACCAGCTTTTTGCCGCGCGTGACGCCGGTATAGACCAGGTTGCGCTGCAGCAGCACGTAATGCTGCATCATCAGCGGGATGACCACGGCAGGGTATTCCGAGCCCTGCGATTTGTGGATGGAGATGGCGTAGGCGGGCGTCAGTTCGTCTAGCTCCTCGAAGTCATAGGGCACCACGCGGTCGTCGTAGCGCACGCTCAGGGTCCGCTCCTTGCTGTCCAGAAAGACGATGCGGCCCACGTCGCCGTTGAAGACGTCCTTGTCGTAGTTGTTGCGGATCTGCATGACCTTGTCGTGCAGGCGGAAGCTGCGTTCGCCGCGCCGCACTTCCAGCCCGTTGGGGTTGAGGCTGGCCTGCAGGCGCAGATTGAGCTGCGCCGCGCCCACGGCGCCCTTGTGCATGGGCGTGAGCACCTGGATGTCGTTGACCGGGTCCAGGCCGAAGCGGCGCGGGATGTGGTTGCGCACCAGATCCACCACCATGTCGGCGGCGCGTTCCGGGTCGTTCTGGTGGATGAAATAGAAATCCGAGAGCCTGTCCTTGCTGGATTCCAGCGAGGGCACCTGCCCCTTGTTGATGAGGTGGGCGTTGTAGATGATCTCGCTTTCCGCCGACTGGCGGAAGATCTCGGTCAGCTCCACCACGGGCACCGCCCCGGAAGCGATGATGTCGGCCAGCACGTTGCCCGGCCCCACGGAGGGCAGCTGGTGCACGTCGCCCACCAGCACCACGGTGGCGCCCATGGGCACGGCCTTGAGCAGGTGGTAGAAGAGCAGGGTGTCCATCATGGAGGCCTCGTCCACCACCAGCAGGCCGCAGGCCAGCGGATTGTCCTCGTTGCGGGCAAAGCCGTCCTCCTGCGGGCTGTATTCCAGCAGGCGGTGGATGGTGCGGGCCTCGCGGCCCGAGGTCTCGCTCATGCGCTTGGCGGCGCGGCCCGTGGGCGCGGCCAGCAGGATCTTGGCCTTGACCTCGGCGAACAGGCGGATGATGGCGTTGATGATGGTGGTCTTGCCCGTGCCGGGGCCGCCGGTGAGCACCATGACCTTGCTGCGCGCCGCGGTGCGCACGGCCTCCAGCTGTTCCGGGGCCAGGCTGATGGACAGGGACTCCGTGACCTTTTCCACCAGGGCGTCGGGCTCGGCGAAACGCACGGCCTTGGGCGAGTGCAGCAGGCGGTGCAGATAGAAGGCCGTCTTGGATTCGTAATGATGGTAGCGGCGCAGGTAGACGGCCACTTCCGGCGCTTCCGCCTCCTCGCCGTCCTCGCGGAAGACAGCGGGCAGGCGCCCGGGCAGCTCGTCCAGGCTCTCGCGCACCACGCGCTCTTCCTGCTCCAGGGCCAGCACGGCCTGCCGGGCCAGGTCGCGATCCACGGCCAGCTGCTGGCAGGCCTGATCCAGCAGCTCCTCCTCGGGAAGGAAGACGTTGCCGTCGTCCGTGGCCTTCTGCAGCACATAAAGCAGCCCCGCCTGGATGCGCAGGGGATGATCCTCGGCAAAGCCCAGCTTGCGGGCCGCGGCGTCGGCCGTCACGAAGCCGATGCCCCGGATGTCCATGGCCAGACGGTAGGGGTTCTCGCGCACCACGTTGAGGGCCTCGCCGCCGTAGGCGCGGTAGATGCGCACGGCATAGGCGGGCGTGATGCCGTGGGGCTGCAAAAAGAGCAGCAGGTCGCGGATGCCCCGGTGCTCGGCCCAGCTTTCCTTGATCTTCTCGAAACTCTTCTTGCCCACGCCCTTGATCTTGAGCAGGCGTTCGGGCTCTTCGTCCAGCACGCGGATGGTGTCCGTGCCGAAGGCCGCCACGATGCGCCCGGCCATCTCCTCGCCCACGCCCTTGATGAGGCCCGAGGCCAGGTACAGGCGGATGCCCTCGCTGGTGGCGGGCAGCATCTCCTCGGCCATGTCGAAGGCCAGCTGGCGGCCGAAACGCGCGTTGTTGACCCAGCGGCCGCTGACCTGCAACTGGACGCCCACCTGCGGGTTGACCATGTGGCCCACGCAGGTCACGGGATCGCGGCTCACCGTGCGGCTGGGCGCGCCCTTGACCTTGGCCTCCACGGGCAGGGCCCTGTCGGGCAGCAGGCGCAGCACGGTATAGCCGTTCTCTTCGTTGTGGAAGACCACACGTTCCAGCGTGCCGGTGAGCTCCACGGCATCGGGATCGCGCAGCAGGGGAAGATCGTCAGACATGGCAGACCAGGAGAGCGGTTTTTGGAGGGATGGGGGAGTTCGAGGGGAAGGGAGACCTTTTTACCGCAGGAAAAAGGGCCCCTTCCCCCTCAACAAACACTGCTAAAACCAGTCCACGCCGTCGGGCACGGGCAGGACGGCCATGCGCTCCTGCAGCAGCAGGGCGTCGGCCAGCACCAGAGCGGTCATGGCCGTGAGCACGGGCACGATGCGCGGGATGGCCGCAAGGTCGTGACGGCCGCCGATGAGCACGCTGGCGGGCTGGTCGTGGACGTCGATGGTCTGCTGTTCCTGCGCGATGGAGGCGATGGGTTTGACGCCCACGCGCAGCACGATGTCCTGGCCGCTGGAGATGCCGCCCAGGATGCCGCCCGCATGGTTGCTGGCAAAGCGGCCGCCGGGCAGCATGGGATCGTTGTTCTGCGAGCCGGTAAGGCGCGCGGCGGCAAAGCCTTCGCCCACTTCCACGGCCTTGACCGCGCCCACGCCCATGAGGGCGTAGGCCAGCCGGGCGTCCAGCTTGTCGAAGCAGGGCTCGCCCAGACCGGCGGGCACGTTGCGGGCCACCACCTGCACCACGCCGCCCAGGGTGTCCCCGGCGGCACGGGCCGCGGCGACGCGTTCTTCCCAGAGCGGGACCACGCTGTCGGCGGCGGCGAAGAAGGGACGGCTCAGGGCCGCGTCCGGATCGCACGCTTCGGGGGGCACGGCGATGCCGCCCAGCTCCACGGCCCCGGCCACGATCCGGATGCCGCGCGTGGCCAGCAGCTTTTTGGCGATGGCCCCGGCCGCCACACGGGCCACGGTCTCGCGCCCGGAGGAGCGGCCGCCGCCGCGGTAGTCGCGGATGCCGTGGAACTTTTTGAAGAAGCCCCAGTCCGCGTGCCCGGGCCGGAAGACCTGGGCCAGATTGCCGTAATCGCGGGAGCGCTGGTCCTCGTTGGCGATGTGGAAAGCGATGGGCGTGCCGGTGGTCAGGCCCTGGAACACGCCGGAAAGGATGCGGACGGTATCGGATTCCTTGCGTTTGGTGGCCGTGGCGCCCTGTCCGGGCTTGCGCAGGTCCAGCTCGCGCTGCAGGTCTTCCTCGCTCAGGGGCAGGCCTGCGGGGCAGCCGTCCAGCACGCCGCCCAGACCGGGCCCATGGGATTCGCCGTACGAGGTGAGGCGCAGGATGCGCCCAAAGGAATTGCCTGCCATATCACGCCTCCGTGCTGCGGGCCTTGATGCGGGGCAGGCCCAGGATGATGGCCAGGATGCCGGCCACGGCCAGCAGCATGCAGTACCAGTTGTTGATGGTGATCTCCAGCGGCGAGATCTTGGCCAGGGAACCGGCCAGCAGCAGCTGGGCGGCCCAGGGGATCAGGCCCTGGAAGACACAGGAAAAGATGTCCAGAAGGCTGGCGCTGCGGCGCGGGTCGATGCCGTTCTTGAGGGCGATCTCGCGGGCCAGGCCGCCGGTGAGGATGATGGCCACGGTGTTGTTGGCCGTGCAGATGTCGGCCAGGCTGGCCAGCAGGGCGATGCAGGATTCCCCCACCCGCGAGGAGCCCTTGCCGCCGCTTTTCCCGGCCAGGCGGCGGGCCAGGCCGTCCACGCGGGCCAGCAGCCAGGCGATGCCGCCGTGGTAGCGGATGAGCTCGCCCAGGCCGCCGATGAGCATGGACAGGACCATGATCTCGTTCATGCCGGTGAAGCCCTTGTAGATGTCCTGCCCCCAGCGGAGCAGGCTGTAGGGCACGATCTGGCCGTCCGCGCCGGGGATGCCGCAGAACAGGCCCACCAGGCCGCTGAACAGGATGCCCGTGGCCAGGACGATGAAGGCGTTGAGCCCGGTCAGGGCCAGCACCAGCACGGCGATGTAGGGCAGGACGCGGATCAGCTCGAAGTCGTGCAGGGTCACTTCGGTACCGCCCGAGGCCGAGAACCAGAGCAGGGCCACGGTGAGCAGGGCGGCGGGCAGGACGATGAGGAAGTTCATGCGGAACTTGTCGCCCATCTCGCAGCCCTGGGTGCGGGTGGCGGCGATGGTGGTGTCCGAGATCATGGACAGGTTGTCGCCGAACATGGCCCCGCCCAGCACCACGCCCATGAGCACGGGCACTTCGATGCTTGTCTGGGCGGCCACGCCCAGGGCGATGGGCGTGATGGCGGCCACGGTGCCCATGCTGGTGCCCATGGCCGTGGACACGAAGGCGCCGATGAGGAACAGGCCGGGCAGGATGAAGGCCGGCGGCACCAGCGAAAGGCCGAAGTTCACCGTGGCATCCACGCTGCCGATGGCCGTGGCCGTGGCGGCAAAACCGCCCGCCAGCAGGTAGATCATGCACATGGTGATGATGTTGATCTCGCCCACACCGGTGAGGAAGATGGTGATCTTTTTGGACAGGCGGGCCCGGCCCTGCATCAGGGCCAGAGCGATGGCGGGCAGGATGGCCACCGTGGCGGAGAGCTGGTAGAAGGCCATGTCCACACCGGCCAGGCTCAGGCTGACGCCCGTACCGATGAAGATGAGCAAAAAGAGCAGCAGGGGCAGGATGGCGGCAAAGGAGGCCGGCGCCTCCTGCTGTTCCTGCGGGGCCGTGTAGGTTTGCGGGTTCATGATGCCTCGGCACGCGGAAAGGTGGATGGGATGGCGGCAGGCCCGCGGGCCCCGCCGGTCTTGCGGGTCAGTGGCTGTGCCGCGCGCCGGGCGCGGCGGCGGATGTCACGGCATCCGTAATCACTCAATGTACTTAATCCGCACAGGGCTTGCAAGTTGCAGGCCGGACGCGAGCGCCCGGGGGGAGCCCGGTATCCTGGCCGGGGCGGGTGCCCTGCGGCATGGCAGCGGGCCGAAGGCGGAGCCGGTACGAGGTCTGACGCATCCCGGCCCTGCAGGAGGATCGGCAGGGGAGCCCGTAAACGCCGGTGCCCGCTGTCGGTGGCGAGGATGCCGGGGAGGGGCCGCTCCCTCTCCTTTGCGGTCATCGTGGCGGCCGCCCGCGGGAATGGCCGTCCGCGGGGAGGGCGGGAGCCGGGCGGCGGATACAAAAAAGGCCGGGGAAAGCCCCGGCCTTCAACAGGATCAGTCGTGCGGACTAGACCTTGGCGGCGGTGCGCAGGTCGGCCACGGCGTCGGTCTTTTCCCAGGTGAACTCGGGCAGCTCGCGGCCGAAGTGGCCGTAGCAGGAGGTCTTGGAGTAGATGGGACGCTTGAGGTCCAGACGCTTGGTGATGAAGTAGGGGCGCATGTCGAAGACTTCACGCACGGCCTTGGTCAGCACTTCGTCGGGGATCTCGCTGGTGCCCTGGGAGGAGACCAGCACGCTCACCGGATCGGCCACGCCGATGCAGTAGGCGATCTGGACTTCGCACACCGGGGCCAGACCGGCGGCCACCACGTTCTTGGCGATGTAGCGGCCCATGTAGGCGCCGGAGCGGTCCACCTTGGAGGGGTCCTTGCCGGAGAAGGCGCCGCCGCCGTGATGGCCGCTGCCGCCGTAGGTGTCCTGGATGATCTTGCGGCCGGTGAGGCCGCAGTCGCCCATGGGACCGCCCACCACGAAACGGCCGGTGGTGTTGATGAAGATCTCGCAGTCCTTTTCATCGAAGTAGCCGGAGGGCTCCAGCACGGGGCGGATCACGTGCTTCTTCACGGCTTCGATGATGTCGGCCTGGGAGGCGGAAGCGGCGTGCTGGGTGGAGACCACCACGTTGTTGATGCGCACGGGCTTGCCGTCCAGGTATTCGAAGGAGACCTGGGTCTTGCCGTCAGGACGGAAGAAGGGCACGGTGCCGTCCTTGCGCACCTTGGTCAGCTGCTGGGAGAGCTGGTGGGCCCAGAAGATGGGGGCGGGCATGAGGGTGGGGGTCTCGTTGCAGGCAAAGCCGAACATCATGCCCTGGTCACCGGCGCCCTGGTCTTCGGGAGCGGCGCGCAGCACGCCCTGGGCGATGTCGGGGGACTGGTGGTCGATGGAGGAGATCACGGCGCAGGTGTCGGCGTCGAAGCCCATGTCGGAGCTGGTGTAGCCGATCTCGCGGATGGTCTCGCGCACCACGTGGGGCAGGTCGGCATAGCCCGTGGTGGTGATCTCGCCGGCGATGACCGCCATGCCGGTGGTCACCAGGGTCTCGCAGGCCACGTGGGCGTTGGGGTCCTGGGCCAGCAGGGTGTCCAGGACGGCGTCGGAGATCTGGTCCGCCACCTTGTCGGGATGGCCTTCGGTCACGGACTCGGAGGTGAAGAAATATTTGCCCTTGGTTTGCATTGGTCTGTTCTCCATGGTTCAGTATGGCCCGCGGCCGTTGCCGGACCGCAGGTCGCCTGCACCGCCCGTGCGGGCGGCCGGGCAGGCATGGGGAAGCCGGGCCGGGACATCAGCCCCGGTCCGGCCCCTGCCGAAAAAACATATGGCCTGTCCGCTAGTCCCTGAGCAGGATATTGTCGATCAGGCGGGCCTTGCCCATGCGGATGGCACAGGCCATGAGGGCCGGGCCATCCACGGTGTCCAGCGGCTCCATGGACACGGGGTCCACCACGCTGAGGTAGTCCAGACGGCCCAGGGTCAGGTGGTCCGCCCAGGTGCAGAGGGCGGCCTCACGCAGGATCTTGGCGTGGGTCTGTCCCTTCTGGGCCATGTCGCGGGCCAGCTGCAGGCCGCGATGGATCCAGGGGGCCTGGCGGCGTTCTTCCTCGGTGAGGTAGACGTTGCGGGAGGAGAGGGCCAGGCCGTCTTCCTCTCGCACGATGGGACAGGTCTCGATGCGCACCGGCACGTTGAGGTCGCGCACCATGCGGCGCAGGATGGCCTGCTGCTGCCAGTCCTTCTGGCCGAAGACGGCCACGTCGGCCTGGGTGATCATGAACAGCTTCAGCACCACCGTGCAGACACCGCGAAAATGGGTCGGCCGGCTCAGGCCGCACATGATGCGGGAAAGGTCCGGCACTTCCACCCAGGTGGCGTGGTCTTCCGCATACATGGACGCGGGTTCGGGGATGAAGATGGCGTCCGCGCCGTGGGCGGCGGCGATCTGCGTATCGCGCTCGATGTCGCGCGGATAGGCGGAAAGGTCTTCATTGGGGCCGAACTGGGTGGGGTTGACGAAAAGGCTGACCACAAGACGCTTGGCAAGGCCGCGGCCCTGGTCCATGAGCGCCTCGTGACCGGCATGGTAATAGCCCATGGTGGGCACAAGGGCGATGTCCTCGCCGGCCGCGTGCCAGGAGCGGCACTGGGCCGCCAGATCTTGGGGATTGGTGAATATCTGCATATCAAGGTATGGTGATATAGTTAGTGGGGATTCCCTTATACCTGCTGCGGCAGGCCTTGTAAAGCCGCAAAAGCCCCGCAGCCGGGCCGGGGAGAAAAAACTTCTGTGCTGTCCGGCGTTTCCGGTTGCCTTGCCCGTGGGGAACAGGCATAACAGCATGCGGAGGTTCGTATGCTCAAACCTTTTTTCCAGGGGAAACTGGATACGTTTTGTGCCATCTATGCCGTGCTCAACGCCCTGCGCCTGACCCACGGCATCCAGACGCTCAAGGCGCGCGACATCCTCAACGAGACCCTGCTTTCCCTGGCCGGGAAGCCCGGTGCCCTGCGGGCCGTGCTGGAGCAGGACACGGACTACATGCAGCTGGTGGACGACATGATCCAGGCCCGCCAGCAGCGCTACCCCCTGCTGGTGGAAAAGCCCTTTGCCGAAGGCGAGGCCGTTTCGCCCGACGCCCTGTGGGAAGCCTGCCGCGAGTGGCTGGCACCGGGCGAGGGCCGCTGCATCCTGTTCCGCTTTTTGCGGCATTTGACGCCCGAGACGCCGCCCATGAACCGGCACTGGACCTGCGCCGACCGCATGGACGGGGACCTGCTGCATCTTTTCGACTGCAGCCACGAGGACGAAGCCGTGACGCTGATCCCGCGCGAGAGCTTCGTGACCCGCAGCGCCGACGTGCAGCGGGAACGCCTGCTGGTCATCCAGCCCAACAGTCTGCGCTTCCTGGCCCTGCCGTGGCGCGTCCACGCCTTCTAGCCTGACATCTTCCCGTTCTGCCCCGTTCCTGCGGGGCGGTCCCGCACGGCGGCGCCTCTGCCGCCGGACACAGCCTATCCCGTTGCCTGCGCAACCATATCGCGCAATTTGTGATGACAAAAAAAACAGAGACGGATAGGCTATCTCCATGACTGTCCATTCCTTTTCTTCCGCAGCCGGAGCGGCCGCGCCCCTGACGCGCGCCCGTGTGTCCGGCTCTTTGCCGGTGTGGTCCCTGAGCCTGGGCTGTCCCAAGAACCGTGTGGATACCGAGCATCTGCTGGGCTCGCTGGGCATGCCCGTGCACAGCGTGGAACACATGGGCCGGGCACGTCTGGTCTTCATCAATACCTGCGGCTTCATCGAGCCTGCCGTACGCGAGTCCATCCGCTCCATCCTCGATGCCGTGGAGCGTCTGGGCCGCTGCAAGCGCCGCCCCCTGCTGGCCGTGGCCGGCTGTATGGTGGGGCGCTACGGCGTCAAGGATCTGGCCGCCGACCTGCCCGAGGTGGACCTGTGGCTGCCCACCGGCGAGCTGGAAAACTGGCCCGCCATGGTGCGCGAGGCCCTGGGCCTGCCCGCGGCTCCCGCCGCGCCGGGCCGCCTGCTCTCCACGGGCCCGTCCTATGCCTGGCTCAAGGTGGGCGAAGGCTGCCGCCACAAGTGCGCCTTCTGCACCATCCCGTCCATCCGGGGCCCGCTGCGCTCCGTGCCTGCGGCCGACCTGCGCGAGGAGGCCCGCAGCCTGCTGGCCGGCGGGGTGCGCGAACTGGTCCTGGTGGCCCAGGACCTGACCTCGTGGGGCAGTGACTTCGACACGCCCCAAAGCCTGCCCCACCTGCTGGACGAGCTGCTGCCCCTGGACCGCCTGACCTGGCTGCGCCTGCTCTACCTTTATCCCAGCGGCGTTACGCCCGAACTGCTGCGCTACATGCGCGAAGCCGGGCCGCGGCTGCTGCCGTACTTCGACATCCCCTTGCAGCACGCCCATCCCGAGGTGCTGACCCGCATGGGCCGCCCCTTCGCCAATGATCCCCGCCGCGTGGTGGACCGCGTGCGCGAGGCCCTGCCCGAGGCCGCCCTGCGCACCACCTTCATCGTGGGCTATCCCGGCGAGACCGAGGAGCATTTCCAGACCCTGTGCCGCTTTGTGGAAGAGACGCGCTTCCGCCATCTGGGCGTCTTCGCCTATCAGGCCGAGGAAGGCACGCCCGCGGCGGCCATGCCCGACCAGGTGCCCATGGAAGTGCGCGAGGAACGCCGCGCCACGCTCATGGAGATCCAGGCCGAGATCAGCGAGCGGCAGTTGCAGGAAGCGGTGGGCCAGACCATGCCGGTGCTGGTGGATGCGCCGCATGACGAATGGCCGGGCCTGCATGTGGGCCGTGTCTGGTTCCAGGCGCCCGAGGTGGACGGCATCACCTACGTGAGCGGCCTGGGCGTGGCCCCCGGCGCGCTGGTGCAGGGCGACATCGTGGAGAGCAGCACCTACGACCTGACCGCCCTGGCCTGATCCTTTTCTCGATAGTGTTCGACAGGGGCGCTTCGGCGCCCCTCCTGATGACGGCCCCCGGTCTCCGGGCCGGGGGATGACAACGCGTGTGCCGTGAGGCCGCGCCCAACCCTTGCAGCATGCATCTGGAGCAGCGCATGACTACCCCTTCGCAGACGGAAACGGCCCGCCCCCTGGACGGCGCCATGGAAAATATCCTGGACGACGGTCAACGCCCCGGCTGGTGGCGGCATTTTGCGGGTCACGAGGACACGGAATGCGTCATCCGGCCCATGCATCTGGCCTCGTTGCTGGACAGGGCCGCCAGGACGCACGGCAACCGTCTGGCCATCCGTTTCCAGAATTTCCAGATGACCTACAGCCGTCTGCACGAAGCGGCGGAACGCTTTGCCGAGGCCCTGCGCCTGCGCGGCGTCAAGCCCGGCCAGCGGGTGGCCGTCATGCTGCCCAACATCCCGCAGACCGTCATCGCTTTCTGGGGCATCATGAAGGCCGGGGCCGTGGCCGTGATGACCAACCCGCTCTATATGGAAAAGGAGCTGCTGCATCATTTTAATGATGCCGGGGCCGAGGTGCTGGTGACCCTGGACCTGCTCTGGGCCAAGCTGGAGCCCCTGCGCGACCGCCTGCCCCTGCGCCTGACCGTGGTCACGAACATCTCGGACGGTCTGGCCTTCCCGCTCAACTGGCTGTATCGCATCAAGGCCCGCCGTCAGGGCCAGGTGCCGCAGGTGCCCTACGGGCAGGAAGTGCTGCGCTGGAAAGATTTCATCAAGGTTCGCGGCCGCTTCAGCGTGCCCACCGACGAGGACCCCGGTGACGCCCTGGCCCTGCTCCAGTACACGGGCGGCACCTCCGGCCAGCCCAAGGGCGCCATGCTGGGCCATGCCTGCATCTCGGCCCAGATGCAGCAGCTGCTGGCCATCCTCCATATGGACTGGGAAAACTGCAAGCCCATGTCCTTCCTGAGCATCATGCCTTTCTTCCACGTCTTCGGCCTGGTGGGCAACATCATCCTGCCCACGGCCCTGGCGGCCACCACCATCCCGGTGCCGCGCTACACGCCCGCCGACCTGCTGCGGACCATCGCCCGCTTCCGTCCCACCTTCTTCGTGGGCGCGCCTTCGGTCTACATGTCGCTCATGCAGCAGAAGGACATCAAGAAATACGACCTCACTTGTATCGAGATCTGCGTCTCCGGTTCGGCGCCGTTCCCCACCGAGGCCCTGCGCCGCTGGGTGAGCATGACCCACGCCAGCATCACCGAAGGTTTCGGCCTGACCGAGGCCTCGCCCTGCGTCACGGCCAACCCGCTGGACGGCCCGCAGAAGGAAGGCTCCATCGGCGTGGCCTTCCCGCATACCGAGATCCGCATCGTGGACATCAACGACAGCAACCATGTCCTGGGCCCCAATGAGGAGGGCGAGATGCTGGTGCGCGGCCCGCAGGTCATGCAGGGCTACTGGAACCGTCCCGAAGAGACGGCCGTCACCCTGACCGACGGCTGGCTGCATACCGGCGACATCGCCTACTACGACGAAGAAGGCTACTACTACATCGTGGACCGCAAGAAGGATCTGGTCATCGTGGGCGGTTACAACGTTTACCCCCGCGAAGTGGACGAGGTCCTGTACGAGCACCCCAAAGTAGCCGAGGCCGTGGCCGTGGGCGTCAAGCATCCCACCCGCGGTGAAGTGCTCAAGGCCTATGTGGTGCCCCGTCCCGGCGAGACCCTGACCACGGCCGAGCTGACGGCCCATTGCCGGGCGCGTCTGGCCAATTACAAGGTGCCCAAGTTCTTCGAGTTCCGCGAGGAACTGCCCAAGAGCCTCATCGGCAAGGTGCTGCGCCGCATCCTGCGTGACGAGGAGGCCGCGCGCGTGGCCCAGGGACAGGGGGACGAGGACCGTCTGCTGCCCACGCCGGACCAGCCCGCGGCCGCGCCCACCCGTGCCCAGGCCCTGGGCCAGCAGGCGGGCGAGCTTCTGGACGAGGCCCGGGAAAAGATGGACTCCCTGCGCGGCCAGGCCGGAGAGATGATGGAGGAAGCCCGTCAGAAAGCCGGTGAGCTGCGCCGCCAGAGCGGCGAAGTGGTGGACGAGGCCCGCCAGAAGGCCGGGGAACTGCTGGACGAAGCTCGTGGCAAGGCCGGCGAGATGATGGAAGAAGCGCGCCAGAAAGCTGGCGAACTGCGTCGCCAGAGCGGCGAGATGGTGGATAAGGCCCGCGGCAAGGCGGGCGAACTGGGCCAGCAGGCGGGCGAGCTTCTGGACGAGGCCCGGGAAAAGATGGGCTCCCTGCGCGGCCAGGCCGGAGAGATGATGGAGGAAGCCCGTCATAAGGCCGAAGAGCTGCGCCGCCAGAGCGGTGAAGTGGTGGACGGTGCCCGCCAGAAGGCCGGGGAACTGCTGCAGGAAGCTCGCGGCAAAGCCGGTGAGCTGGGCCAGCAGGCGGGCGAGCTGCTGGACAAGGCCCGCGGCAAGAGCGACGACGAGAAAAAGTAAAAAGCGATATGTCCGGGTGGGGCCGATATCCTGTTTAAGGGATTGCCCGACTCCCGTTTTTTGGAAAAAGCGAAAAGCCCTTCCTGCCATGGCAGGAAGGGCTTTTTTACTGATGGGTCGGGAAGCGTTTGGAGGAGGAGACATCGCTGATGCGCGGGATGGCTCCCCCACAAAACGCTAGATCTGCACGGACTGGCCGGGCAGCAGGTCGATGCAGGTACAGCCGGGAGCCACGCGGGCCAGTTCGGCCTTGAAGGCTTCCGTATCCTGGGCCAGCACCGGGAAGGTGCCCCAGTGCATGGGGATGACCTGTTTGCAGCCCAGCAGCTTGCAGGCCAGGGCCGCCTGGCGGGCGTCCATGGTGAAGACGCCGCCCATGGGCAGCAGGGCCACGTCGATGGGGTAGAGGCGGCCCCACAGTTCCATGCCCGCGAAGATGCAGGTATCGCCCGCATGGTAGATGTGCTTGCCGTCAGGCGTGCGGATGATGTAGCCCGCCGGGGAGCCCGACTCGCTGGAGTGATACGCCTGGGTCATGGTGAATTCGAAGCCCGCGTGGGCCACGGTACCGCCCATGTTGAAGCCGATGTAGTTGAGCAGCTGGGCCGAGGGCACACCGGCGGCCTCCAGCTTCTGGGCCGTGCCCACGATGGCGCCCAGCATGGCGCCGGTGTTCTTGCAGATGGCCACGGCATCGCCCACATGGTCGGCATGGTCATGGGTGACCAGCACCACGTCCACCGGGCCGATGGTCTCGGCCGTGGTACCGGAAGCGGGCGTCAGGAAGGGGTCCACGACGACATGCTTGTCGTCACAACTGATATTGAAGGCCGAATGGCCGTACCAGAGGATCTGGCTCATGATCGTTCTCCTTGTTGGGGGCGCCCCAAAACGGGGAAAGAAAGTATAGCGCAAGACTAGGAGACTGTCACGAAAAGGAGCAGGCCTGCCGTGATGTCGGGCGGCGTCGCGCCCGGAAGAGGGGCACGGCCCATTTTCGGGACTGGGGCGGATGCGCCCGAAGCTGGCAGGGGCAGGGCTTGACAGCGGCACGCCCTTTGCCTAGAAAGACATGTGTGCGCCCGTAGCTCAGTCGGATAGAGCGTTGGCCTCCGGAGCCAAAGGCCGTGCGTTCGAATCGCGCCGGGCGCGCCACAGATTTCAAGCCCTCACGAGGAAAGCCTCGCGGGGGCTTTTTTTGTGCCTGTGGTCTGCCTCTCAGGCCGGACAGGGACACTCACAGGCAGCGCCACAGGCCAACGAAAAACGGGGCATCCGCCAGGCGGATGCCCCGTTCCGTTTTCAGGCGGGCACGCGGTCAGCCCAGCGCGGAGGCGGCCGTTGGCCGCACTAGTCCTGCCGGGTGTTGAACAGCACGTCGAGATCCTCGATGCGGAATTGCAGCGGTTCCCGGCCATTGGGCAGCAGGAAGGAGGCTCTCGCGTTGATGCCGGAGGAGGCACGGGGGCCCATCTCCGCATCGATCTTCTGGAAGCAGAATTCGATATTGACGTGATACGAGCCGTCAGAGTGCCGGATGATCTCGATGGGCAGGCTGTTGGCGAGGGGCCGGGACTGGAGGGCAGCGATGCGCATGGTCTCGTTGGCGGTGGCCGGGTCGGCCATGAGGAGCATCAGGATATCGGCGCCGCTGGCCTGATGCAGCGGGCTGCAGATGCGTCCGGCCTCTTCGGCGGAGGGGAACATGGCGATGAGGGCGTCCAGCTCCCGTTCCATCTGTTGCGGCTCATGGGTAAATCTCCCGCCGCCGAACTTGTGCCCGTTGATGGTGATGCCGTTCCGGGCGAAGTCCTTGAGGAACTGGTCCGAGAAGTAGTTGCACTTGCGGATGAGTTCGGGAGAGGCCAGATCCTCTCTGGACAGGGCGGTGGCCCCGTTGCCCGGAGGGGAGGACAGGACGGTGGCATTGAGGCCGTCCTGCATCTTTTGCCGGGCGGCGGCCATGTCGAAGGCCTGACCTTCGGGCAGGGTCAGGCCCAGGCCCTGGGGCACGAACCGGCGCGCCTCGGCCATGCGCATCTGGCCAAGACCGGGAGCCCGGTCGAGGATGTCATAGAATTCGTCGCTTTCCGTAGCCTGGGCCAGGGTATCCAGGACGTTCATGAGCAGGAGTTCGTTGCGGGAACGCAGGCCTTCGTCGGCCTCCTGGGCAAGGTCACGGCGCAGGACATGCAGGGGGGAGCCCCCGCCCAGGGCACGGCGGGCCGCGTAGTCGGCGTCCATACGGGCAGCGACGCGGGCGGCCAGCTCCGGCGGGACGGGCTGCTTTGCCCGTTCGAGCTGCTGGAAAAGCTTCCGTTCGTCCTTGCTCAGGGGCTCCAGATTGCCGAGGCCCAGCATCCTGCATGCGGCGCGGGCCGTCAGGATGCGGACCAGGCCGGCTTCCGGCCCGCCCTCGATGCCGGGACGCAGCATGCCGTCCGGCTGTGTGGTGGCGGCGTGCATGGTCTGGGCATAGGTATCGAAGTCCCTCTTCAGTCCGGCGGGGGTGGCCTCGGCCAGCGTCAGGGTGCGCAGGAACTGGCCCGTATCCAGTACGGCGTCGCATATGGCCTGCGCCATGGCCGCGTTCACGGGCTTGGGAGAGTGCAGGATCTCGTCCTGCAGGATGCGCTTGGCCTCCCGGGGCATGGCCCGGGCGTGTTCCACCGTGTCCAGGGCCGCCACGAAATTGTTGATGACGTTTTCGGCCGCCGTGGTGGCTTCCGCCAGTGTGGGCTGGTGCATGTTGTTGCTGTCGTTCAGGCAGCGGGCGACGAGCTTGTCATGGATGGTCTGGACCAGGACATCGCGGGTGGCGGGACTGATGTCGCCAACGATGCCCCTGGCCTGCATGGCGGCCCCCAGACGGGCCATGAAGCCGTGGGGGCCTTCGCCGCTGACCTGCTCCGCCATGGCCGCGATGCCGGCCTTGGCTTCCCTCAGGGTCAGCATGCGGGCGCTCTCGCCAAGGGCATCCAGGCTTTCGGCCGGTGTCAGCGAATGGTCGGCGCGCCGGGCCCTGGCTTCCAGATCGCGCAGGGCGGTGTCCCGGTAGCCCCGGAGCTGTTCCGCCGTGGCCGGAGGCAGGCCGAAGCGCTGCCGCCGCGCGGCCGTCTGCGTTTCCAGATCCGAGGGCGAGCCGTCGGCATGGGGGGCGCAGAGCTTCTGGAACTGGTCCTGGGCGTTGATGAGCCGGGTCTCCAGACGGGCCTGGTCTTCCGTCGTCTTGATACGGATGACGTCCTGCAGCACCCGGGCCGCGTCACGTCCGCTCAAGGGACGACCGGCAGCCAGTTTGCTTTCCAGGCTCTTTCGGGCGATGTCCGCGAAGCGGTCGCCCAGATCGTCGGTCTGCCGGATGGTATTGATGATCCCGGTCATGACGTCACGGTTGGCCTGGGCTGCCGTGTCGCTGTGGCGCGAGCGTATCCAGCTGGCGATGCGGCCTCCCAGTGAGGAGGTGGTGGGGACGGTATGTCCCTGGCGATCGATCCCCAGATGTTCCTTGCCGAACGCGCCCAGCCGTTGGGCGATGATGTTCAGGTCATTGATCTTCATGGCGAATCCTTTATGGCAGCAGCGTTCAGATCTTCAGCATGCCGTCGTTCCAGCCCGCTTCCGCGGCGGCCTGGGGCGTGGCGGCCTGTTCCCGCAGTTGCGCGATGGAAGCGCGCAGCGATTCCACCGTATCCACATGACGGCCCACCTGGCGGTCGAGGATGGCCTCGTCCAGATGTTCCAGCGGCAGGCGGCGGGTATAGGTCACGGCGTCGAGCAGGGGCTCGATACCCAGTATCCCGCCGTCCGTGCCCCTGAAAAAGCTGTCCAGTTCCAGCAGCAGGCCATAGAGCGCCAGCTTGTCGGCATCGCTTTCCGGCAGGCCGCACACCCGGCTGTACAGGTACAGGGCGTCACCGTTTTCAGCGCATTCCAGGGTGACTGTCACGTCGTCGAACTGGAGCGTGCAAACGCCGTTCTCGGTCTCAAGGCCGTCTATGCCGATAGCGGCACCAAATTTTGCAATGATATTGGCAGTGGGATGCATAGGCCTCTCCTTTTTGTTACTGGTATAGCAAAAGGTAGACCAAGAGGATCGCCCCTGTCCACGCATGGTGGCTGGGGCAGACAGGGCGGAAGGTGGGAATGGGGCAGTGCGGAGTGGCGGGAACAAAAAAAGCGCCCTGCATGTGCAGGGCGCCTTCGCGTGATTATGGCGGAGCGGAAGGGACTCGAACCCTCGGCCTCCGGCGTGACAGGCCGGCGTTATAACCGTCTTAACTACCGCTCCAAATATGGAGTCGGGAAAATATCCCGTATTGTTCTCAAAAAAAGCGCACCGTTTGCACAGTGCGCTTTTCTCGCAATTATGGCGGAGCGGAAGGGACTCGAACCCTCGGCCTCCGGCGTGACAGGCCGGCGTTATAACCGTCTTAACTACCGCTCC
>NZ_JABAFY010000130.1 GCF_012843875.1 Desulfovibrio piger
CATATCGTGTGGCAATTCCCCGCCAGCGCTTGAGATGGAGAAAAGCATTCTCGACAAGATGCCTGACTTTGTAGAGCTCTCTGTCATAGTTGCGTGATATTTTACGACTTCTCTTTGGCGGGATGACAACCTGGAAACCGGATTCACCTGCTTTGCGGAGAATACTCTCCGTATCGTAGCCTCTATCAGCCAAAAGTGCCCCGGCACTCAACCCGTCAATCAACGCACAGGCCTCTTTGCAATCAGCTCGGGTACCTTCTGTAACAATAACTCTGACCGGCATACCATGCGCATCCACGGCCAGATGTATTTTTGAGTTGAGCCCCCTTTTGTGCGGCTCATGGCCTCATTACCTCCCGCAGCGCCCGCCGCATGGGGATGTACTTTGCAATGACTGGCATCAATGATGAGCCATTCAAAATCAGGTTCGACAATGAGAGCTTCGAGTATTTTCTCCCAAACTCCCCGATCTCGCCATCGGCAGAAGCGGCGATGTGTATTTTTCCAGTCGCCAAGATCGGGGGGTAAATCCCGCCACGGAGCCCCGGTTCT
>NZ_JABAFY010000131.1 GCF_012843875.1 Desulfovibrio piger
ATCACGAAAATCTGTTTGTTTCATGGGACGAGATTACCACACCTTTTAAAATCAAAAAACATGCCGGACATCCTCTAGGTAAAAATTCCCATTTGGGAATCAACCGACAGCACCGCTGTCCAACGCATCGAGGTATGTATGAAAAAACTTTGGATCCTGCTGGCCTGCGCCCTGCTTCTGTCCACCACCTCCCTCGCGTCGGCTGCCTGCTCTCCTGAGGAAGCTCAGAAGAAAGCCAACGAATTCGCTGCCGCCGTCCAGAAAAAATCCTAGGCTGACCCCCAGGGCTACGCCAAGATCATGCAGGAACTGCAGCCCCAACTGCTGAAACTCCAGCAAGAACAGAATCTGGAAAATATGTGCAAGTTCTATGATGATGCGCTGGAAAAGCTGAAGTAAATCTTGCCTGCCGAAGAGGTGGCCTTGCGCCACCTCTTTTTTTCTCCTCTCCGCAATCTTTCCTAGATAGTGTCGTCAAATTCAAAAGTATGTTATAATCTCTTCACTTACAATGAGGAGAGACCATATGGC
>NZ_JABAFY010000132.1 GCF_012843875.1 Desulfovibrio piger
ATGCTCTGGAAAGAAGGGAACACGCAAAAACAGTTCACCATAGGCCCGTATCCTACCATCTCCCTAAAAGAAGCCCGCGAAAAACGCGACGCCGTCAATGGGCTGCTAGTGCAAGGCCTTGACCCCAACGAGCAATATCGTTCTGAACAGGAGCAACAGGACGAGGAGACCAACCTTACCTTCCGCGTTGTCGCTCAAGAGTGGTATGAAAAGCGCACGGTCACCCAGACAGAAAGCACCCGCCGTCTCAAGATGCAACGGCTGGAACGACACGTCTTTCCCTCGTTTGGGAACATTCCCATAAAGCAGCTCACGCCCCGGGATATCATCCTTGCCCTCCATGCCATCGAAAGTCAGGGACGTCGGGAAATGGCTCGGCGTGTGGGGCAAATTGTAGGGCAAATATGCCGCTATGCCAGAGTAGTAGGCTATCTGGAGTATGACCTTTCTTCGGGGATCACTGAAGCTCTGGAACCCAAAGGTCCGGTTCAGCATAGGGCCACGATCACGGATCCGAAGAAAATCGGT
>NZ_JABAFY010000133.1 GCF_012843875.1 Desulfovibrio piger
CATGGACTATGGCTTCAACGGCAATCTGGGCGGCGTGTCGCTGGGTGCCGACTACACCTTCGAGAACGCCATCCGCGCCGGTATCACCTTCAACATCGGTGGCGGTTACGCCGAATCCTCCGGCGGCGACCTCAGCAGCACCGACAACCGCATGAACTTCTGGGGCCTCGGCGCCTACGCCGGCTGGAATTACGAAAACTTCGGCGTCATGGCCGACGTGTCGTACACCAGCACCTGGAACCAGCTCAAGCAGGACGTGGACAGCCGCATGGGCATGGGCGATCTGGAAGCCGACGTGCAGGCTACGGCCATCAGCGCCGGTCTGCGGGCCGAGTATCTGCTGCAGACCAGTGCGATGGACATCATCCCGCACATCGGCGTGCGCTACATGAGCCTCAACACCTGGGGCTATGACGTGGATACCCACGGCGGCACCGTGCTGGAAGGCGACAGCCTCCACCAGGACATCTGGACCTTCCCCATCGGCGTGACCTTCAGCAAGGACTTCGCCCTGGACAGCGGCTGGA
>NZ_JABAFY010000134.1 GCF_012843875.1 Desulfovibrio piger
GGTTGGTACAGTTTGGCCAGAGGGCGGAAGACGAGCATTTAATGCGATGTATGTTGGACAAAACGTTGGTATTGCGATTGGAACAGCGTGCGGTGGCTTAGTTGCGTCGTATCGTTTTGATTATATTTTCTTAGCGAACTTTATTTTATACTTTGTTTTCTTCTTAATTGCTTTTATTGGATTCCGTGGTATGGAAGACAAAAAAGGGTCAGAGGTACAAAAAGAAGTCGAAACGAAAAAAGGGTGGTCACTTACACCGGGATTCAAAGCACTTCTTATTGTGTGTGTAGCATATGCTTTATGCTGGGTTACATACGTACAGTGGCAAGGGGCGATTGCAACACATATGCAAGAATTAAATATTAGCCTTCGTCACTATAGTTTATTATGGACGATAAACGGAGCGATGATCGTTTGTGCGCAGCCGCTCGTTAGTATGCTAATTCGCTGGATGAAGCGTTCTTTAAAACAACAAATTATGATTGGGATTTTCATTTTTGCGGC
>NZ_JABAFY010000014.1 GCF_012843875.1 Desulfovibrio piger
TTCGGCTGGCTGGTTCGCTGGAGGCGTCTTGTGCGGGATTACGAGCGACGCCTTGATGTGTCTGAGTCCATGACTCAAATAGCCATGGCAAGCATACTGTTGAAACGTTTCATTATTGATAAATGAGTTTCCAAACACGCTCTGAGCTCCCATAGACTCATAAGGTGGCGTTTTTCTGCCAATGTGATCTATCTGGTCTGTCTTTTTGAAATTGACAATGGAACAAAAAGATCGACCATCAAAGATAACAGAAAAGGGGTCACAGTCCAGAACCGTAACCCCTAGTTTTCCTTGTGGTGGAGAAGAGGAGACTTGAACTCCCGACCCCCGCCTTGCGAAGGCGATGCTCTCCCAGCTGAGCTACTTCCCCACATGGACGCCACAACGCGGCTTAGCGAGGTATGTATGCCATTCACCTGCTGCGGTCAAGTCTTTTTTGCGAACAGGTCGCCCGTCGCTCAGGAGAGAAGGGCCTGATATCTGTGGCATGAAAGGATCGGCAGCTACAGCTGGGTCGACAATCGGGAGGGCACGCTCGCACCAGTGACCGCCGGGTTGGGGAGGGGGCGCCATGTCCGCCGCTCGCTCCAGTTGTTTCTAAAGCGTTCCTTCCTTTGGTATGCAGGTAAATAGCTCCAGCTTTCCCGGAACGCCTGCGGGAAAGCAAGACCGCTCCGAAGCAGGATGGCTACCAATGTCCTGACCGTCACGATACAGAAGGACATCCCGTGGCCGCGCTCTGCGGCTGGCAACCTGCACGCCACGCTGGACAAAGCCCGTGGCATCCCGGGTCCTCTTCTTCCGTCCATCCCCTGAAAAAAATCGGCCGGGCCGCCCCTGTGGGGCTTGGCTACCGCGAAAAAAAACGCTATAGAAGCCCGCTGGTGTCACTATGAAGGAATATCGAGATCATTATTTTCTCAAGGCCAAGCGCGAGAATTATCCGGCCCGTTCCGTGTACAAGCTCAAGGAACTGGACGCGAAGTTCAAGCTCTTCCGCCAGGGGATGCGCGTTCTGGATCTGGGCGCGGCTCCGGGCTCGTGGTCGCTGGGTGCTGCCGAAAAGGTGGGCCAGCGCGGGCTCGTGCTGGGCTGCGACATCCAGACCACGGAGACCGCCTTTCCGCCGCAGGTCACCTTCATGCAGGAGGACGTGTTCAACCGTTCCGATGCCTTTGAAGCCCGCCTGTGCGAGATGGGGCCGTTCGACGTGGTCATGAGCGACATGGCGCCCCGTACCACCGGGACCAAGTTCACGGACCAGGCCCGTTCGCTCGAGCTGGCCTGCGAGGCCCTGGAAGTGGCGCGCCTGCACCTCAAACCCGGCGGCAGCTTCATCGTCAAGATTTTCATGGGGCCGGACATCCAGGAGATGCTCCAGCCCATGCGTCGCGCCTTCAAGGCCGTCAAATCCTTCAAGCCCAAGAGCTCCCGAGCCGAGAGCAAGGAGACCTTCTTCGTGGGCATGGGGTTCAAGGCCGAGGCGCGTCCTGCCGCACAGGATGCGGGCACGGACGGAGCCGCCGACACCGGACAGGAGCCCGGCGCCCTTTAGGGGCGTCCCATCCTCCGCTGTCCGGGCCGCTGCACCCGCGTGCGCGCCCGGAGGGGCCGGAAGCGTGCTCCCGCCGCCGGGATGTCCCGGTATCCTGGGCAGGGAACGGACGCGCCGCAAGGCCGTCTGTCTTTTTTCACCTTTTACATTCTCCGAGTTTTGGGAGGTTTTATGTCTGGGCACAGCAAATGGGCCAATATCCAGCACCGCAAGGGCCGTCAGGACGCCAAGCGCGGCAAGGTTTTCACCAAGGCCGCCAAGGAAATCATCATCGCTGCCAAGAACGGTGGCGATCCGGCGGGCAACCCTCGTCTGCGTGCCGCCATTGCCGCTGCCAAGGCCGTGAACCTGCCCAAGGACAAGATCGAAGCCGCCATCCGCAAGGGTACCGGTGAAGATGCGGGCGGCGATCTGACCGAATGCTTCTACGAAGGCTACGGCCCCGCCGGTATCGCCATCATGGTGGAAGTGGCCACCGACAACAAGAACCGCACCGTGGCCGAAGTGCGCCACCTGTTCACCAAGCACGGCGGCAGCCTGGGCACCGACGGCAGCGTGAGCTGGATGTTCGACCGCAAGGGCGTCATCACCGTGGACAAAGCCGCCTACACCGAAGACCAGATGATGGAAGTGGCCATGGAAGCCGGCGCCGACGACGTCATCGACGATGAAGATGTCTGGACCCTCCAGACCGCCATGGCCGACTTCGCGGCCGTGCGCGATGCTCTGGAATCCGCCGGTGTGACCATGCAGTCCGCCGAACTGGCCATGGTGCCCCAGAACCTGGTGGCCGTGGACGCCGAAGCCGCCCAGAAGGTCATCCGTCTCATGGAAGCCCTGGACGACAACGACGACGTGCAGAACGTCTACGCCAACGCCGACTTCCCCGAAGACATGGATATGGACTAGTCCGGTACGTTCCCGCCCCTCCGGGCGGCAGATGTCCGTTTTTTGCCCGGCATTCCCTGAGTGCCGGGCTTTTTTTCTATGGAGAACTATGGCAGACACTCCTCGTGTGGTCCTGGGGGTCGACCCCGGCTCCCAGCGTACGGGCTGGGGCATCATCGCGGAACAGTCCGGCGTGCTGCGTCTGGTGGATTGCGGCATCATCCGCACCACCTCCAGCGGTGAAAAGGAATTCTCCCAGCGGCTGGCCGTCATCTACCGGCAGCTGGCGGACGTGGTGGGCCGTTACCGGCCGCAGGAGGCCGCCATCGAGCAGGTCTTCACGGCCAAGAACGCGGCCAGCGCCCTCAAGCTGGGCCAAGCCCGCGGTGTGGCCGTGGCCGCCTGCGCCGCCCACAGGGTGCCGGTGAGCGATTACGAGCCCACGCTGGTCAAAAAATCCGTGGTGGGCACCGGCCGCGCGGAAAAGGAACAGGTGGCCTTCATGGTGCGGTGTTTGCTCAATGTGCGCGGTGAGGGCTGGGCCCTGGACACCACGGACGCCCTGGCCGTGGCCATCTGCCATCTGACCATGCGCCGCCTGAAGCTGCTGGCCCGGCGCTGAGGCGTTGGGAGTTTTATTGTTTGTTGGGGGAAGGAACCCCCTTTCTCTGGCGCGAAAAGGGGGTTCCTTCCCCCAAGCCCCCATCCTCCCCCAAACGCGCTTTATCAGGCACAAAAAAAGACGCCACGTGGCGTCTTTTTTTGTGCGATAGTCATGTCAGGTTCTCTGGTGGGTAGGCCGGAAGAATAGCGGGCGTCCTGTTTCCCGATATCCTCGCCCGCCAGCCAGTGACGGGGACTTTCTATATCGACCTGAACAAAAGGTTTTGGAAGGGAGGGGGAGTAGGGGGAGGGAGGACCTTTTCCCCGAAAGGTTTCCCTCCCCCTGCATCTCTTTTCCCGCTTATACCATTTATTCCACGATGGTGGCGCGCTTGATGATGACGGGCTGCATGGGCACGTCTTCGTAGTAGCCGCGGCTGCCGGTCTTGACGGCCGCGATCTGGTCCACCACGTCCTGGCCGCGGATGACCTTGCCGAACACGGCATAGCCCCAGCCCTGCGGGTCCTTGCTGCGGTGGTCGAGGAAGCTGTTGTCCTTGACGTTGATGAAGAACTGGGCCGTGGCCGAATGCGGGTCGGAGGTACGGGCCATGGCGATGGTGTACTTGCGGTTGCGCAGGCCGTTGTCGGCTTCGTTCTTGATGGGGGCGCGGGTGGTCTTTTCGCGCAGGCTGGCGGTCATGCCGCCGCCCTGGATCATGAAGTCCTTGATGACGCGGTGGAAGATGGTGCCGTCATACTGGCCGGCCTTGACGTATTCCAGAAAGTTGGCCGTGGTCATGGGGGCCTTGCGGGCATCCAGACGCACGAGGATGTCGCCCATGCTGGTCTCCAGCTTGACGACGGGGTCCGGGCCCTGGGCGCGGATGTCCTGGGGGGCGGCCAGCAGGGCGCAGGCCAGCAGCAGGGCGGGCAGCAGACGGGTGAAGAGAGCGGATTTCTTCATCAAAAATTCCTTTGTGGTTTGAAACCTCCCCCTTCAGGGGGAAAAGAGTGGTTGACAAGACGGCGGAGCCGATGAAATCCTTTTCCATAACCTCTCCCTTTAGGGAGGGGCAATCCGCACGCCCCCTATCCGTCGGCTGCGGAGTCAGTCGGCGGACGGGGCGACTGTGGATTGAAACATGAAGGGTTCTCCTTGATGATCTGTCGCACCATGCCGGTGCGACAGGCGCACGGTAGCATGTGCCGGGGGGAGCGGCAAGGGAAGGGGAGGCCGGAAACCCGCAGACGGAGGGACTCAGGATAGGGACGGCCCTTCTGTGATGGGGGGAGGCCGGACGGTGCGGAAACGCCAGTCCTGGACGGAGCTCGTGCGGCAGGAACGGGACGCGCCGTCATCCTGCTCGCCGGCGGCTTTTGCCGACCCCGAAGGGGAGCGTGGCCTTCCTTCCCGGGATCACCGGACCATGACCGGCGGCCTGACCCGGCCGGGGCTTGCTTTTGCGCGCCATATTCCTATATGTTAAGCAAGGAATGAAAGTACGGCCGTGCATGCCGCGCGGCCAAATCCCGGAGGAAAAACATGACTGCTCGTACCATTGCGCAAAGCGCTGTGAGCGCCGTTTCCATCTATATGCGCCAGGTCTACATGTGGATGACCGCCGGTCTGGCCATCACGGCCGTGACGGCCTTTGCCGTGGCGTCCAGCCCCGACCTGCAGATGGCCATCCTGGGCAACATGGTGATCATGATCGCCCTCATCGTGGCCCAGTTCGGCATGGTCATCGCCCTGGGCGCCGCCATCCACAAAATGTCGGCCACCACGGCCACGGCGGTGTTCATCGCCTATTCGGCCCTGACCGGCCTGACCCTGTCCAGCATCTTCGTGGTCTATCCCATCGGTTCCATCGCCAATGCCTTCCTGACGGCCACGGGCACCTTCCTGGCCATGTCGGTGTACGGCACGGTGACCAAGCGTGACCTGACCGGCATGGGCAACTTCCTGATGATGGGCCTGTTCGGCATCATCATCGCGTCCATCGTCAACATCTTCCTGGCCAGCAGCATGATGGACTTCGTCATCAGCTGCATCGGCGTGCTGATCTTCACCGGCCTCACCGCCTATGACACCCAGAAGCTGCGCGTCTTCGGCATGAACGCTCCTGTGGACGACGCCACGGCCATGCGCCGCGGTGCCCTGCTGGGCGCCCTGGAACTGTATCTGGACTTCATCAACCTGTTCCTGATGCTGCTGCGCCTGTTCGGCGGCAACCGCGACTAGCGGGCAGGACTTTTACACGCCCTCCTTCCCCGCCCGCACATGAGGGGAAAGAGGGAAGATCCCGCGTCCTGTATCGGCGGGAAAGCTGCAGTAGCAGAAGGGGCGCAGGATGGATGGCCGCATTTGGAGCGGCTACTCCGATGATATGACAGAGGGGCGGAAGGGTGACCTTCCGCCCCTCTTGCGTCTGCCGGCTTTGACAAGCGGGCCCGGGGCCCGTATGCAGGACGGACGGACATTTTGTGCAAACATCGTCGCCCTGTGCGGCGTACAAGGATCTATGAGCAAGAAAAACAACTACTTCGATCTTCCGGCCGGTCTTGATGACGCCGAGCTGCTGGAGATCTTCCATGAACAGAACCGTCCCCTGCGCCTGGATGCCCTGCTGCGGGTCACGGGCCTGCCGCGTGCGGCCCGCAAGATACTGGAAGACCAGCTCTATGCCCTGGCTGACGAAGGCCGGCTGGTGCGCCTGCAGGGCGGGCTCTGGGCCCGTGCCGATGGTCTGCGCCAGGTGCGCGGCCGCTATATGGCCCTGCGCAGCGGCGCGGGCGGTTTCGTGACGCCCCTGGGCGACAACGGGCAGGTGACCGGGCCGGACATCTTCATCCACCCCCTGCAGGCGGGTGATGCCTGGCATCAGGACATGGTGCGCGTGGCCCTGTCGCCGCGTTCGCACGCCCGCGGCAAGAGCCAGGAAGGCCGCATCGTGGAAGTACTGGAACGCGGCTGCCGTGAGGTGCCCGTGCACGTGATCCATGTGACCGGACGCCGCGCCCTGTGCCGTCCGGCGGACAGCCGCATGCCCTTCGATGTCAGCGTGGAGCTGCCCGGGGACATGGAGCGTCCTTCCGGCGGTTCGTTGCTGCTGGTGGCGCCGGAAAAGCGCCTGGCCGCCGACCTCTGGCAGGCCCGTCTGCTGCAGGCCGTGGGCCGGGAAGATGACATCGCCGTGCAGGAGGATCTGGTCAAACTTAACCACGAGGTACCGCGGGAGTTTCCGCCCCGGGTCCAAGCCGAGGCCGACGCCCTGCCGTCCGCGCCCCAGCATGCCGACATGGCCGGGCGCGAGGACGTGCGCGCATTGCCGCTGGTGACCATCGACGGCGCCGATGCCCGTGACTTCGACGATGCCGTGCAGGTGGAGGCCCGTCCCGGCGGGGGCTGGCTCCTGCGTGTGGCCATCGCCGACGTGAGCCATTATGTGCGCCCGCGTTCGGCGCTGGATACCGAATCCCTGGCGCGCGGCAATTCCTGGTATTTTCCCACGTCGGTGGAGCCCATGCTGCCGCCCGCCCTGTGCAACGGTCTGTGCAGTCTGCGCCCTGACGAAGACCGGCTGGCCATGCTGGCCGAGATCCCCTTTTCCGCCACCGGGCAGCCGGGCAGGCCGCGCTTCGCGGCGGTGGTCATGCGTTCGGCGGCCCGCCTGACCTACGATCAGGTCAAGGCCTGCCTGCTGGACAGGGACGAGCAGGCCCGTGCCGCGCTGGCCGCCGGACCGCGCGGGCAGGAAGTGCTGGACATGCTGGAGACGGCTTTCGAACTGTACCGTTGCCTGCGTGAGGCCCGGCAGCGCCGGGGAAGCCTGGATTTCGACCTGCCGGAACCGGAATACGGCTTTGACGACAAGGGCCGCCTGCTGCGCGTGTCCCGCCGTGTGCGCCACGACGCCCACCGCCTCATCGAAGAATTCATGATCGCGGCCAACGAGGCCGTGGCCCGTCATCTGGGCGGCCTGAAAGCCGACGGCAGCCCGGAGGGGGCCCCGAAGGAGCCTTTCCTCTATCGTGTGCATCCCCAGCCCGATCCCGAGCGGCTGGAGAGCCTGTTCGACTCCCTGGAAGCCATCGACCCCGAACTGGTGCCCGTGAAGCCCGCGGCCTCGGCCCTGCAGGGCATCCTGCGGGACGTGCAGGGTTCGGACAGGGAGTTCCTGGTGGGGCGCCTGTGCCTGCGGGCCATGCCCCAGGCCCGCTACCAGCCGGAGAACGAAGGGCACTTTGGTCTGGCGTCCCGTGCGTACTGCCACTTCACCTCGCCCATCCGCCGTTATGCCGACCTGCTGGTGCACCGGGCGCTCAAGGCCAGTCTGGGCCTGTACGGCGGTGCCCTGCCTGCCGGGCAGAAGCTGCTGCGCGTGGCTGACCAGCTCAACCGGCGCGAGCGGGACGCCCTGGACTGCGAGCGCGAGATGGCCCGGCGTCTGGCCTGCATGGCCCTTGAGGGCCGCGTGGGCGAGCGTTTTAGGGGCGTGGTGGCCGGTGTCAATGATTTCGGCCTGTTCGTGGAACTGAGCGAGATGCCCGTGGAAGGCATGATCCGCGTGGAGGATCTGGGCGACGACTGGTACGACTTCGATGCCCGCCGCCAGTGTCTGGTGGGGCAGCGCTCGGGCCTGTGCTGGAGCATGGGCCAGTCCCTCGAGGTGGTGCTGGCCGAAGTGCACAGCGGCCGTCTGGAGATCCGCCTGCTGCCCACGGAGCTGGGCGTGGCGGCCCGCCGCGGCGGACGTGTGTCGCGCGGGCGGCAGGGACGGCCGGGCAAGGCTCCGGCCCGTCATGCCAAATTGCCGCATCAGCGCAAGGGCCGTGACCGCGACGGGCAGCGTCCCGTGCGCGGCAAAGGACAGGCCCGCCGGGATGGAGGGCACGGGGCACGCCGTCCCGCAGGACGGGGGAGACGCGGATGAGCTTTTTCTCGCAAAAACAGCGCATGGGCGCGGCGGCCCTGATCTTGGCCGCCAGCACCATCCTGTCCCGCCTCATGGGACTGGTGCGCGACAAGGTCATCTCCTGGCAGTTCGGCGCGGGCAGTGAAGCGGACATGTACTTCGCGGCCTTCGTGGTGCCGGACATCATCAACCACCTGCTGGCCGGGGGCATAATGGCCATCACCATCATCCCCCTGCTGTCCCGGCGCTTCCAGGAGGACGAGGACGACGGCTGGCGCTTTTTCTCCTGCATCTTCTGCTGGATGGTGGTGGCCTCGCTGCTGGTGACGGGGGCGGGCATGCTGGGCGCCGAGGAGCTGGCCCGCATCACGGCCCCGGGCTTCGACGCCGCTCAGACGGCACGGCTGGCCTTTTTCATGCGCATCATCCTGCCCGCGCAGGTCTTCTTTCTGTGCGGGGCCTGCGTTACGGCCCTGCTCTACATGCGGCGGCAGTTCCGCGTGCCCGCACTGGCGCCCCTGATCTACAACGGCTGCATCATCGCGGGCGGCCTGCTGCTGCCCTGGCTGACGCAGGGCATGGATCTGCCTGCCGAATGGGAACTGGGCGGCATGACCGGCTATTGCGTGGGCGTGACCGTGGGGGCCTGTCTGGGGGCCTTTTTGCTGCCCTTCCGGGTGGCCGCCGCCGGGGGGCTGCGCCTGTCGCCGGTCTTCCGGCATCCGCTGCTCAAGCGCTTTTTGATCATGGCCCTGCCTCTTATGCTGGGCCAGACCGTCATCTTCCTGGATGAGCAGTTCATGCGCGTGTTCGGCTCGCTGGTGGGCGACGGCGCCGTGAGCCTGCTCAACTATGCCCGGCGCATCATGCAGGTGCCGGTGGGCCTCATGGGACAGGCGGCCGCCGTGGCTTCCTATCCCTTCCTGGTCTCCCTGCTGACCAATGGCGAGAAGGAACGCTTCGATCAGACCCTGAGCGCGGCCCTGCGGGCCAGCGTGGGCCTCATCATCCCCTGCGCCCTCTGGATGGGCGTGGCCGCCCAGCCCATCATGGGCGTCATCTTCCAGGGCGGCCGCTTCGGTCTGGCCGAGACCATGGCCAGCACGCCCCTGTTGCAGATCATGCTGGCCGCCACGCCGCTGTGGATTCTGTACATGGTGCTGGTGCGCGCCTTCTATGCCGACGGCGATACCCTGACCCCGGCCACCACGGGCACGGTCATGACCCTGCTGGCCCTGCCGGTCTATTACTGGTGGGCCGTGCCCCTGGGCGTGTGGGCCATCGCCCTGACCTCGGCGGTGAGCGTCAGCGCCTATGTGCTCTGGCTGGTGGCCATCTGGGCACGACGGCAGGGCACGGGGGCCTTCGCGGGCCTGCTTTCCCTGTCCGGCCGGGCCCTGTTGTGCTCCCTGCCCGCCGGGGCGGCCTCCTGGGCGGCCCAGTACGGGCTGGACGGCCTGCGCGCCTCCGGGACGCTGGCCTTGCCCGCCGTGGCCCATGCCTGTCTGGCCTGCGCTGCCAGCGGTCTGGCCTTTGCCGTGATCTTCCTGCCCTTGAGCTACAGGCTGGCACCCGGCATACTGGAGCCTGTCTGGCGGCGGCTGCGGCGCGGCCGTCCGCAGGGACAGGCCTAGGGAAGACGGCGGGCCAGCTGTCGTCCACGCCTGGCTTGGGACGGCGGTCTGTCGCCGACAAAAGGCCGTGCCCCGGACGAGGCGTTATGCGCCATGCCCGGAGCCCTGTGGCCGGCGCAAGGCTTTTCCATCATCATCGAGGAGACGAAGATGCAAAAAATACTGCTGACAGGCCTGCTGATCCTGTTGCTGGCCGTTCCTGCGCCGGCTGCGGAAAAGGAAGTGGCCGGTGTCTTTTTCCCTCTGCCTGAGGGCTGGAGCGTCGTGGAGGAAAATACGTCCGGGACGACTTCCACCTTGCTGCTCCGGCAGGAAGGCCGCCGGACGGCCATCGCCGTGATGGTGGCCGCCGATGCGGGCCTTGCCCCCGCCCGGATAGCGGCGGAACTGGCCTCCGTGACCGGAGCCACGGCCGATCCTGTGGAGCGGGAGGGACAGTACAGCTTCCCCATCAAGAAAGACGGTCAGGATGGCGTCTGTTTTCTGGCGCAGTCCAACGGACGATTCATCCTGGTCAGCGTGCTGGGCGAGCTGTCCCCGGCCGTGCCCCTGCTGGAAGGCATGCGCTGCCCGGCCGATCCCGGCCTTGTGCTGCGCTGATCTTTCCCTGTCCTGAAAATAAAAAAGCGTCCCTGTGCTGCCACAGGGACGTTTTTTTATGGTTCGTTGCCGGAGCGGGGCGCTTCAAAACGGAACAGGCCGTCTGCCCTTTCTCCCGGTCATCCTTGCTAGAACAGTTCCCGCACCAGCGCACCGGCCAGTACGCGGCCTTGCTCGTCGTAGATGGCGGCCACCTGTCCGGGGGCGCTGGGGAATTGCGGTTCCGCCAGCGTGATGCGCAGGCCGCCGTCCGTGATCTCCACCCGGGCGGGGGTGGGGCGCTGGCGATGGCGCAGGCGGGCCAGCAAGGTGTCCGGCCACTGTTCGGGCGGGCAGAGCAGGTTGGCGGGGCCGGTGAGGCAGCCATGCATGCCCAGGCGGGCCCTGCCGCCCACCACGAGGGTATTGTCCTCTCCCTGCTTGCGCAGCACGTAAAGGGGCTCGCTGTGGGCGATGCCCAGGCCCCGGCGCTGGCCTTCGGTATAGCGCCACAGGCCTTCATGCCGGGCCAGCGGGCGCAGCACGGGGCGGCCGTTGCTGTCCGCCTCTTCCAGCAGGACGGGGCCGCTGCCGGGCAGGGACAGGCCTTCCGCCTGCCAGCGCCGCTCCAGGAAGGCCCGGTAGGCGTCCTCTCCGGCGGGGATGAAGCATATCTCCTGGCTTTCCTGCGGTACGGGCACTGCCAGCCCCGCGTCCTTCACCTGGGCGATGCTGGCGGCCTTGTCCTGCCGGGCAAGGGGGAACACGGCCCGGCGCAGGCGCTCCAGCGGCACGAGGGAAAGGAAATAGCTCTGGTCCTTGGCCAGGTCGTCCGCTGCGGCCAGCACGGGCCCGGCAGGGCCGTCCAGCAGGCGGGCGTAATGGCCGGTGGCGATGCGGTCCGCGCCCAGGCTCAGGGCGGCGTCCAGCAGGGCCCCGAACTTGATGGCCCGGTTGCAGAGCGCACAGGGGTTGGGCGTCCGGCCCCGGGCATAGGCCCGCACGAAGGGCGTGACGACCTCCCTGTCGAAGACCGCGCGCATGTCGGCCACATGCAGGGGGATGCCCAGCTGTCCGCAGGCTGTTTGCAGGCCTTCCACCGCCTGACGGCTGGCGGGGGGCAGAGGCGCGGCCAGGACCTCCGCTGCCGTGAGCAGACGGGGGCCTTCAGGGGCCGGGCGCAGGCCGGAAGATGCGGCATCGGGCAGGAAGAGCCCGTGCAGGGCCAGGACGTCGTGTCCCTGTTCGCGCAGGCGCAGGAGGGCGCAGAGGCTGTCCACGCCGCCGCTGACGGCAACGGCCAGTTGTGTCATCAAAAAGTCTCCTTGGCGTCCGGCCGGGCCGGAGGGAAGATGCGAAAACAGCCCGCCAGAAAAGCTGACGGGCTGCGGAAAACCTTGGGCCGGGAAACGGCTTACAGGATCTGCGTCAGGAACTGGCGCAGGCGCGGATGGCGCGGCGAGTTGAACAGGGTATCGGGCTTGCCCATTTCCAGGATCTGGCCGTGGTCCATGAAGATCAGGCGGTCGGCCACGGTACGGGCAAAGCCCATTTCGTGGGTCACGCAGATCATGGTCATGCCTTCTTCGGCCAGGCTCACCATAACGTCCAGCACTTCGCCCACCATTTCGGGGTCAAGGGCGGAGGTGGGCTCGTCGAAGAGCATGATGTCCGGCTGCATGGCCAGGGCGCGGGCGATGGCCACGCGCTGCTGCTGGCCGCCGGAGAGCATGGCGGGGTAGACGTTGGCCTTGTCGCTGATGCCCACTTTCTTGAGCAGCTTCAGGGCCATGGTCTCGGCTTCGGCCTTGGGGATGTTCAACAGCTTGCGCGGGGCCAGGGTCAGGTTCTGCAGCACCGTCTTGTGCGGGAAGAGGTTGAACTGCTGGAAGACCATGCCGAGGTTGCGGCGCATCTCGTTGATGTTGTTGGCCTTGTCGTTGATGTCCTGCCCGTTGACGATGATGCTGCCGCCGTCGATCTCTTCAAGACGGTTGATGGAGCGCAGCAGGGTGGACTTGCCGGAACCGGAAGGCCCGATGATGACCACGCGCTCGCCGGGAGCGATATCGAGGCTCACATCCTGCAGGGCCGGGAGCTGTCCGAAGTACTTCCAGACGTGGCGGATGCTGATGATGGGCTCGGTGCTATTTTTTTCTGTCATAGTGATTGAGCCTCGCTTCGATGATGCTGACGATCTTGGAGAGGATGAGGGTGATGATGAGGTACACCAGGGCGACCACGGTGTAGGACTCGAAATAGCAGTAGCTCTTGGAGGCAAAACTGCGGGCGCGCTGCATCAGGTCGGGCATGCCGATGACGGAGACCAGGGCCGTATCCTTGAGCATGGCGATGCATTCGTTGCCGACGGGCGGGATGATGGTGCGCCAGGCCTGGGGCAGCACCACATAGAACATGGTCTGCACGCGGTTGAAGCCCAGGGAGCGGGCCGCTTCGGTCTGCCCGTGGGGGATGGCCAGGATGCCCGCGCGGAACACTTCGCCCATGTAGGCGCCGTAGCAGAAGCTCAGGGCGATGACGGCGGAGGTCACGCCTTCCATCTTCACCAGCATGGAGATGGCGAAGTAGATGTAGAAGATCTGCACCAGCAGGGGGATGCCGCGGATGACTTCCACATAGGTGGAGGCCAGCAGGTTGAAAAAGCGGTTGCGCGAGATGCGCCCCAGGCCGGTCAGCAGGCCCAGAGGCACGGCGCCGCAGATGGAGTAGGCCGTCACCTTGAAGGTGAGCAGCAGGCCGTCAGGCAGGAAGATGATGGCATCACGGTAGACCTGCGGCCCGGTGGTGCAGAGCAGCACCAGGGTGATGATGGCACCACACAGGGCGATGGACCATGCGTTGATGAGCCGCCATTCGCGAGGGTTCGGGATGGACGGGCCGTCCGTCACCATGATGATGTTGCCTTTGCTTTGCCCTTCGTCTTTCATTGTACAGGTTGCCCCTTGTATGCGGGAACGCCGGAAGGGCCCGGAGGCCCTTCCGAACAGTTGTCACAAAATGGGGACCGGCGGTGCCGGTCGCAGCGGCTGCCCTAGTCGGCAGTGCCCATCCACTCGACCTTCAGCTTGTTTTCGGTGCCGTCGGCCTTGATCTCGGCAATGGCCTTGTTGAGGCGGTTCAGCATCTCGGTACGGCCCTTGCGCACGCAGAAGCCGAAGTATTCGGGATTGTTGTGCTGGTAGGCGATGCCGAACTTGCCGGCGAAATCGGTACGCTTGTTGGCGTAGTACTTGGCGACGGGGTCGTCACAGATGACGGCGTCCACACGACCGGCGGCCAGGTCTTCGAAGGCCAGACCGATGTCGTCGTATTCGCGGATCTTGGCGCCCACGTTGGCTTCCTGCAGCACGAGCACGCCGGTGATGCCGATCTGGCTGCCCACGGTCAGGCCCTTGAGGTCGGCCAGGCTGTTGATCTTCTTGCCCTTGGGCATGACCACGGCCTGCACCACGCCGTAGTAAGGTTCGGTGAAGTCGAAGGCCTTCTGGCGTTCGGGAGTGATGGTGGTGGAAGCGGCCAGCAGGTCGTAGTTGCCGGCGGCCAGACCGGCGAAGATGCCGTCCCAGGCCACGTCGCGCAGTTCCATCTCATAACCGGCACGCTTGAGCACTTCCGTGGCGTAGGCGATGGAATAGCCGTTGGGCACCTTTTTGTCGTTCAGGAATTCCATGGGCGGATAGGTGCAGTTGGTGGCGACCACCAGGGTCTCGGCGGCCACGGACGTGCACATCATCATGAGAGCACACAGGGTAAGCGTGAGTTTGCGGAACATAATGCTGCCTCCAAAGGTTGATGAAGATGTCTGGCCTGAGGCTCGCGCCCGCATGCCAAAACCGGCCAAACTGGGTTTTATTAGCCGCGCAGGCCCCTGTCGTCAATACCCGGCGGGCGCCGGAGCCGCAGTTTTCCTGCCTGCGGGGCCCGGCCGCCTGTCAGCGGGCCAAAAATAAGGGAAGGGCCCGTGGGCCCTTCCCTGGGATGACGGAAGGATGGCCGGGACGTCCGGCCGGAGTGTCCGGGCTAGTCGGCAGCGCCCATCCACTTGATCTTCAGCTTGGCTTCGGTGCCGTCGGCCTGCATGCTGGCGATGGCCTTGTTGAGGCGTTCCAGCAGCTCGGTATCGCCCTTGCGCAGGCAGAAGCCGTAGTATTCGGGATCCTTGTGCAGGTAGGCAACGTTGAACTTGCCGGCGAAGTCTTCGCGCTTGTTGGCATAGAACTTGGCCACGGGGTCGTCACAGATGACGGCATCGGTACGGCCAGCGGCCAGGTCTTCGAAGGCCAGGCCGATGTCGTCGTATTCCTTGATCTTGGCGCCCACGTCGGCCTTGCGCAGCACGAACACGCCGGTGATGCCGATCTGGCTGCCCACGGTCAGGCCCTTGAGGTCGGCCAGGCTGTTGATCTTCTTGCCCTTGGGCATGACCACGGCCTGCACGGCGCCATAGTAGGGGATGGTGAAGTCGAAGGCCTGCTGGCGCTCGGGGGTGATGGTGGTGGAGGAAGCCAGGATGTCGTAGTTACCGGCGGCCAGACCGGCGAAGATGCCGTCCCACGCCACGTCGCGGAAGGTGATCTTCAGATTCGCGCGTTTGGCGATCTCATGGATGTAGTCGATGGAATAGCCGGTGGGGACCTTCTTGTCCGTCAGGAATTCCATGGGCGGGAAGGCACAGTTGCCGGCGACCACGAGGGTCTTGGCGGCCACGGGAGTGCACATCAGGACGAGTGCGCACAGGGTAAGAGTGAGTTTGCGGAACATAATGCTGCCTCCGAAAAATGGGAAAAAAGGCCTGGACCGGACCGGGCATCCGTGCCGGGCCCGGCCAGGATTGGGTCTTATTAGTCGCGCGGGCCCCGAGCGTCAATAGGTTTTCCGGGATTTTCCGGCCGCCGCACAGGGCCGGAAACGCAGGAAGGGCCCGCAGGCCCTTCCGAAATGTCATATGATGGTGACCGGTGCTGCCGGCCGGGGTGTCCGGACTAGTCGGCAGAGCCCATCCACTTGATCTTCAGCTTGTCTTCGGTGCCGTCGGCCTTCATGGCGGCGATGGCCTTGTTGATGCGCTTCACGAGTTCGGTCTCGCCCTTGCGCACGCAGAAGCCGAAGTATTCGGGATCCTTGTGCAGGTAGGCCACGGAGAACTTGCCGGCGAAGTCTTCACGCTTGTTGGCGTAGAATTTGGCGACGGGGTCGTCGGCGATGACGGCGTCGATGCGGCCGGCGGCCAGGTCTTCGAAGGCCAGACCGATGTCGTCGTATTCCTTGATCTTGGCGCCCACGTTGGCCTTTTGCAGCACGAACACGCCGGTGATGCCGATCTGGCTGCCCACGGTCAGGCCCTTGAGGCCGGCCAGGCTGTCGATCTTCTTGCCCTTGGCCATGACCACGGCCTGCACGACGCCGTAATACGGGTCGGAGAAGTCGAAGGTCTTCTGGCGTTCGGGGGTGATGGTGGTGGAGGAGGCCAGGATGTCGTAGTTGCCCGAGGCCAGACCGGCAAAGATGCCGTCCCAGGCCACATCACGGAATTTCATGTCAAAGCCGGCGCGTTTGGCCACCTCCTTGATGTAATCAATGGAATAACCGGTGGGGACTTTCTTGTCGTTCAGGTATTCCATGGGCGGGTAGCCGCAGTGTCCGGCCACCACCAGGGTCTTGGCGGCCACGGCCGAGGACATGAGGACAAGGAAGCACAGGGCAAGGGTCAGTTTACGGATCATATCGCTGCCTCCGGAAGATTGATGGGATAGGTCCCGGCATGTGACACACGCATGCCGGGACAGCCAACCATATCTTGTCTTATGCGGGAGGGCCAGCGCCGTCAACTGCCTTACCAGCTGTTGCCCGGGGCGGGGCCGTCGTCCTCGTCGTCTTCGTCGCTGGCGCCGGGGGCCATGCGCGAAAGGGTATCGCGCAGGGGACGGGCCTGGGGCAGGGAAGCATTGCCGGGCGCGGCGTCGGCGTCATCTTCGGGGCGTTCGTCCTTGAGGGCCTGCTGCAGGAACCAGTCCTCGCGGATGCGCCAGGAGGCGGCCGCCGTGTAGGCGGGCGAGGAATAGCCCACGGAGAGGATCAGGGTGCGGCGGGCGTGTTCCTGCAGGCGGATGAGCAGGGGGGTGAAGTCCGCGTCGCCGGACAGGATGATGAATTCGTCAAAATGGGTGGGGTGGGACAGGTCATCCATGCAGTCCATGACCAGATGGATGTCCGTGCTGGTCTTGCCGCGGGTGGTCAGGGGCGGACAGTCCACCACCTGGAAGGCGCTGCGGATGAAATGGTAACGGAATTCCTGATAGCGCTGGGGGTTGAGGTAACACATGCGCTTCAGGATGCGGCGGCGCACGCCGTCACCGTAGAGGATGCGCAGGGCGTGGTTCTCGATCCAGCGCACCCAGCGGTAGGGGGCCATGCCGAAGGCCCGGGCCGCTTCGGGGTCTGCTTCAAGAAAACGGGTGTAAATGTTGTCAAAGTCCACATACAGGGCGCTGTACACTTCATCAAAACCGGTAAAACGTGCCATAATCTCCTCAATAGCTTATGAAATAAATGTTGAGTCTACTTAGCGCAGCGGGGGACTGGTGGCAAGAGGCGGCTTGAATTCGGCAAAGCCTGCCGCTATGGTGCCGCTATCCCACTACAGGAGGCCCGAAGATGTCGCAACTGAAGAGCTGTGTCGCGGACGTGATGGACCGTATCCGGCGACGCCATGACGCCGATCCCGGGGAATTCTGGCATGCCTGTCTTTTCTGGACGTTCTGGGTCTCCCTGGCCCTGTTCCCCATCGGCTACGGCTGGCGCGAAGTGACGCCGCCGCTGTGCTTCATCTTTCTGCTGCTCTATTACCGGCACGCCTGGCACCGTTCCGTCCTGCGCCGTCTCACGGTCTGGCCGCTCTTCCTCTGCGCCGGTGCCATGACCCTCATCGGCGTGGTCTTCTCCACGGACGTCTGGCAGTCCTTCCTGCATGGTGGCATGGGCGTCAACAAGGCCTATATCCTGCCTTTCATCGCCATGGAGTGCGTGCGCTCCACACGGGATCTGCGTCGCCTTGTCCATGCCTGTGTGCTGGCCTGTGTCTGGCAGGGACTGGACGGCATGTGGCAGGCCTGGACCGGCTTCGACTTCATCATGGGCTATGCGCCCAACGCCGGACGCCTGACCGGCAGCCTGGGGGATTACAGCGTGGGCAATTACATGGCGCTGGCCATGATCCCTGCCTTTGCCTGCTGGTTCCTGCTGCGTCGCCGTCTGGGCGTCCTGCCCGCGGCGATCGTCTGGGTGGTGCTCTTCATCCCGGCCTTTTTCCTGCTGGAAGGCGCCTCCAGCCGCAGCGGCATCCTGGCCGTGGCCTCCGCCTTCGTGTTCTGGGCCCTGCTGGCGGGCGGCAGGACGGGACGCATCGCCCTCTGGGGCTGCGTCCTGGTGCTGGGGGGCTTCACCCTGCTGTCCTTCCACCGCATGGATCCGTCCACCATCGCGGGGGACGGGCGCTGGAGCCTCTGGTCCTTGGGCTGGCAGGTCTTCCTCGAGCATCCCTGGCTGGGGGCGGGGCTTGACCGCTACAACGCCTGCTTCCGGGCCCTGGGGCTTGTCCCGGCCCATGACGCCATCACCATCAGCCACCCGCACAACATGTATCTGGATATCCTGTATGCCCACGGCATCATCGGCTTCATCCTGGGCATGATCTTCCTGCTGGGCTTCGCCTGGTGGGCGGGCAGGCATATCCGTCGTGCCCTGCACGACGGCGGTGTGGCGCAGCGTGCGGCGGAGGCCGCGGGCAGTCTTCTGCACTGGCGTCTGACGGCCTGGTTCTATCTGGGGTATCTGGGCTGGCTGGTCAACGGCATCTTTGGCCATGACTTTTATCGCATCTGGTGGCTGGGGCTGGCCATGTGCAGCCTGGGCATCTGCATAGGCGGTGTGGTCAGCGGGCTGGCCGCAGACGGGGGAAGCATCCCCGGCAGAGGAGAGGAGCGATGAGCTTTTGCCTGCAGGTGGCCGGGGACGGCGACGTCTTCCCCATGCTGGCCATCTATGCGCCCTATGTGCGGGACACGGCCATCACCTTCGAATACAAGGTGCCCACGGCTGCGGAGTTCGGCGCGCGTCTGCATCATGTGCTGCCGGAATATCCCTGGCTGGTCTGCCGGGCGCCGGGGCAGGTGCTGGGCTATGCCTATGCCCACCGGCACATGGAACGGGCGGCCTACGGCTGGAACGTGGAGTGCTCCGTCTATGTGCTGGGTTCCGCCCGTGGGCGCGGCGTGGGGCGTGCCCTGTACGGGGCCCTGCTGGAACTGTTGCGCCTGCAGGGCGTGGTCAACGCCTATGGCTGCATCGCGGTGCCCAACGAGCCTAGCGAAGCCCTGCACAGGGCGACGGGCTTTTCCCTGCTGGGGCATTTCCCGGCCTCGGGCTGGAAGCAGGGCCGCTGGCACGACATCGTCTGGTACGGTCGCTGCCTGCAGGAGCCGGGTGCGGGAGAGCCTGCGCCGCTGCGTCCTTTCGGCAGTCTCGGACAAGATTTGATGGACGAGGTGCTGCGCCGCCACGCCCGGGGATGACTTTCAGGCTCGTACGGTGATCGGGCAGAGCGGGGCAGACCTTGCCGGCAAAGGCTCCTCCGGCTGGAGGTGAGGCGCGGAGGGCGGACGGCCGTACCTGAGGCGAGCCGCACCGTGCCGCCGGGACGTCCTGCGACATCAATGATACGATACTATGCAAGAGGCCGGATGTGCTGCACATCCGGCCTCTTTTTATGTGTGCCCGCGGGAAGGCGCGGGCGATGCTCCTGCCATCAGAATTCCCAGACCAGGCGGGCCTGGCCGCCGATGCTCTGCCGGACACCCGCGGAACCTTCGAGCCCCAGGTCCACATGGAGGGAGCTGTGAGCGGGATCCCACTGCAAGCCTGCCATGAAGACGGCGCTGTCGCCGCGCATGGAGACCGAGGGTGCATCCACGCCGTGATTGCTCAGTTCCGTGCGGGCCGTGCCGTCGAATTCATGTTCCCAGGCCACGTCCGCGTAGGGACTGAAGCCCTGGAAAAGCTCATAGCTCAGGCGGGTGCCCACGCGGAGCAGGCAGGAATCCATGGGATCGAAGCGGAAATCCTCGCCCATGATGCTGATGTCCTGTCCATCCTGATGGTTCCAGAAAAAGCTGGCCCGGCTGTCCAGGCGCATGCGTTCCGTGGCCTGCCACTGGTAGCCGAGGCCGGCGAACAGGCCGTAGTAGGCCGTGGACGTATCGAAGTCGGCCGTCTGCTGGAGCACGCTGGCGATGTCCTGGCTCTGCCAGTCGCCATTGATCTGCCCCAGCCGCAGACCGGCCTGCGCGTACAGGCCGGACAAAAGGCCGGACGTCAGGTCGAAGCGGGCCATCAGGCCGCCGCCCGCGTAGCGGGCGTTGCCGGTGCCGCAGACGTCGCCTACGGAAAAGTCCTCGCGGGTGCCGATGCTGGCCTGGCCGTATTCGAAAAACGCGCCCAGCAGCAGGTCGCCCGCCTCGCCCGTGAAGCTCCGGGCCAGACCGGCAGCCAGTTCCAGACCGGTGCCGTCCGCCCGGCCATCGTTGCCGTAGCGTTCCGTACCGCCATGGATGGCCGCGAAGGGCATCCAGGCATCCTGTCCGGCAGCCGCCTTGCGGGCCTGCTCCAGGGCCGTGCCTTCCACCAGGCGCGCGCCCCGGTCGAGGGCCGCCATCTGGGCCACCCGGTACTGGTTGAAGGCCTTTATCTGCGGGTTGGCCCGCAAGCCGGTGATGGTCAGGTCGATGGAGTCACCGTTGCGCTGCATGCTGCCGTCGAAGAGCAGGGCGAAGCCCTTGGGCGCATCATGGACGGTACCGCCGTTACTCAGGGCCAGTTCATCGGCATGGATGCTGTTTATCAGCGTGTACCGGTCACCGATGCGCATGCCCTGGCCCCCCAGGGCCCCCAGAACGCGTACCGTACCACCCTGCAGGTCGCCCTCTTTTTGCTCGTTGCCCAGTGTCAGCAGGGTCTCTCCGGGCCGCATGCCGTTGGGTAGGGCAAGGTTGAGGTACTGGAAGGCCGCCACACGCCGGAGCGTGCCCTGCCAGCCCAGCAGGTTGAGGCTGTTGCCGCTGCCGGCAGCGGGCAGGGGGGAGACGTTCTGCCCCAGGCTGTCCGTGAGGGCGCTGCCAAAGACATAGCCGCCGATATGGCCGCCCGTGAGGGTGACGGCATTGTAGCGTGCGCCGTACTGTCCGCCGCTGCTGGCATAGACGATGCCGCCGACGATGTGATCCCTGATGCTGCCGCCGCTGACGAGAACAGCGTTGAAACTGGCGTCGGCTGTCCCGTTGGTCGTGGTGGCACTGCCGCCGGCGACGCTGGTAATGGAGCCGCCGGAGATGCTGACCAGGTTGTAACGGGCCGAGCCGTCAAGCAGACCTGACGCATGGCCGCCGACCACGGTACCGGTCGTGCCCCCCTTGATGATAACGAGATTGCTGTCGGCCAGGGCCTTGTCGCGGCCGCTGTCGGCATTGCCGCCCACGATATGGGAGACATCGCCGCCAATCTGGAGGACCGTATTGCTGTTGCTTCGGGCAAACATGGTGGCAAGGGCGGATCCGCCGTAGGCATTGTCACTGATGCGGCCGCCATTGACGACGATGCTGTTGTAGGCGGTGTCGGCGACGCCGCCGTAACACCAGCCGCCGAAGGTCTGCACGGCCTGACCGCCGTCATTGACGACCGTGCCGTAGCGGGCCCGGGCACTGTCGCCATAGGCCATGACGCCGTAGATATTGCTGTAGGCATCGCCCGCCCTGATCTGGGCGTGGTGGTTATGGGCCGTTCCGTCGAGGTCGGAGCCCGGTGCCGGACACGCGGGCAACAGGAGCAGGCACACAAGGCAGACCAGGGAGAGCGGGGAGAGGAATGACGGTCGTGGAGGAAGGAGAGCGCGGACATGGTGCCTCCTGGAGACACAGGGATTGATCCCGGAGCGGGAACGCATCCAGTATAGCACAGGAAAGGGGCGCTGCCTATGGATTGGTGGTGACGGAAGCGGGGCGGGACACTGCGGAAGAAAGAGAAAAAGGGATGGAGGATGTCCTGAAAAGTGGCGACGCTTGTTTTTGATGTTTATTGACTGATGAAATGATGCGGGGAACGGAAGGGGACATTCTGAAAAAAACTGCGCTCGAGGCAAAAGGAAATCGTCCGTATCTTTTGCAGGGCCATAAAAGAGGGAGAGCCTCTTGAAAGGCCTCCATGCATCCTTTTTCCTCCTCGCACTGGCCCATCCGGGGCCCGCAGCATCCGGCAGGACTGGAAGACGAAAAAGGCTGCCCGCAGGGGGCAGCCTTCGACATCAACGGGAGTCGTCTAACCGCGCCGTTTGAGGCGGTCGCGGCGTTCCTGCATCAGGAAGCGGCCGGTGACGGAATCGGGGTCGGCCACGATGGCCTCGGGCGTGCCCTGCGAGACCACGAGCCCGCCGTTCTCGCCGCCGCCGGGGCCCATGTCCAGCACGTGGTCGGCGGCCAGGATCATGTCCGTGTTGTGCTCGATGACCACCACGCTGGCGCCCTTGTCCACCAGAGCGTGCAGCACCTTGATGAGCTTGCCCACCTCGTGCATGTGCAGGCCGGTGGTGGGCTCGTCCAGGATGTAGAGCGTGCCCGGCAGGGAGCGCTTGCCCAGCTCGCGCGAGATCTTGATGCGCTGGGCCTCGCCGCCGGAAAGGGTGGTGGCGGGCTGGCCGAGACGCAGGTACTCCAGGCCCACCTCCTCAAGCACGGCCAGACGGCGCTCCAGCACGGGATAGTTCTCGAAGAAGGTACGGGCCTGCTGCACGGGCAGATCCAGCACTTCCGCGATGTTCAGGCCCTTGTAGCGCACTTCCAGGGTCTCGTGGTTGTAGCGGCGGCCCTTGCAGACATCGCAGGTCACGTAGACGTCGGGCAAGAAATGCATCTCCACCCGGATCTGGCCGTCGCCGCCGCAGGCCTCGCAGCGGCCGCCGCGCACGTTGAAGCTGAAGCGTCCGGGCTTGTAACCGCGCTTGCGGGCGTCGGGGGTCATGGCGAAGATGTTGCGGATCTCGTCGAAGACCTTGGTGTAGGTGGCCGGGTTGGAACGCGGCGTGCGGCCGATGGGCGTCTGGTCGATGGCCACGATGCGCTCGATGGGGCGGGCCCCCTCGCTGTAGCTCAGGCCGGCGATGGTGCCGGGCTGGTCCACGCGCTGGCCCAGGCTGATGGCCAGATGCTTGTACAACGTGTCCACCACCAGCGAGCTCTTGCCCGAACCGGACACGCCCGTGACACAGGTCAGCACGCCCAGCGGGAAGCGGCAGTCGATGCCGCGCAGGTTGTTGGTGGTCACGTTGTGCAGGGTCAGCCAGCCCTGGGGCTCGCGCCGTTCGTCGGGCAGGCTGATGCTGGCGTCGCCGCGCAGATAGCGGGCCGTGAGGGTATCGGCGCGCAGCAGTTGGGGCACGCTGCCCTGGAACATGATCTCGCCGCCCTGGGAGCCGGAACCGGGCCCCAGTTCGATGACCGTGTCGGCCGCGCAGATGGTGGCCTCGTCGTGCTCCACCACCAGCACGGTATTGCCGCGCTGCTGCAGGGAACGCAGGGTGCCCAGCAGGCGTTCGTTGTCACGCGGGTGCAGGCCGATGGAAGGCTCGTCCAGCACATAGGTCACGCCCACCAGACCGGAGCCCAGCTGGGAGGCCAGACGGATGCGCTGGGCCTCGCCGCCGGAAAGGGTGGCCATGGCCCGGCCCAGGGAAAGATATTCCAGACCCACGTTGCGCATGAAGGACAGACGGTGGGTCAGCTCCTTGAGCAGGGGCTCGGCCACCAGGGCGTGGCGGCCGTCGAAGTGCCGTCCTTCCAGCCATTGCAGGGCCCGTTCTACGGAAAGGGAACAGAACTGGGCGATGTTCAGGTCGTCCACGCGCACGGCCAGGGCCTCGGGCTTGAGACGGGCGCCGTGGCAGTCCGGGCAGTCCGTGGACTGGCGGAAGCGGGCCAGGATCTCGCGCCAGGCCTCGCCGTACTGCATGCCTTTTTCCAGCAGCGGGATGACGCCGGGCCAGCGCTCCTCGCTGACCTTCACGTCGGCGGCGCGTCCGGCAAAAAGTTCGCTCTGGTAGTCGCCCGTGGCATCCATGGCCACGTTGCCGCCCATCCAGTTGCGGCGCAGGCCGCTGCTGTGCGCGGCGGGGCGGCCCTTTTCGTCCTCGCCGTAGAACAGGCAGGCCAGGGCCGCGTCGGAAAAGTCCTCCAGCGGCGTGGAGAGCGTGAAGCCGTGGCGCTCGCCCAGGGCGCGCAGGGCGGGCTCGTAACGCTGGAAGTGTTTGCTCTCGGCCCAGGGCAGCAGGGCCCCGGTATTGAGGGAAAGGCCCCGGTTGGGCGCGATGAGGCGGGGCTCGAAATAGTCCACGGTGCCCAGGCCCACGCAGCGGGGACAGGCCCCCTGCGGGCTGTTGAAGGAAAAGAGCTGCGGGCTGGGCGCGGGCAGGGAGATATGGCAGTGCGGACAGACCGAGGTGGTGGAATGGATGATGTCCCGTTCCCCTTCGGGCCTGTCGGGCAGGTGGACGGTCAGGCGGCCTTCGCCGTAGCGCAGGGCCAGCTCCACGGAATCGGCCAGGCGGCCGCGGATGCCGTCCTTGTTGACCAGGCGGTCCACCACCAGGTCGATGCTGTGCTTCTTGTTCTTGTCCAGGGCGGGCACGTCGTCCAGGGTGTGGAAGGTGCCGTCCACACGCACGCGGGCGAAGCCTTCGGCGCGCAGCTTTTTGAACTTGTCCTGATGGGTGCCTTTTTGCAGTTCCACCAGCGGCGCCATGACCATGAACTTGCTGCCCTGGGGCAGGGCCATGATGTCGGTGATGATCTCGTCGGCGGAGCGGGCCTCGATGGGGCGGCCGCAGGAGGGACAGTACATGCGGCCCAGACGGGCGAAGAAGACGCGCAAAAAGTCGTGGATCTCCGTCACCGTGCCCACGGTGGAACGGGGATTGCGCGAGGTGCTCTGCTGTTCCAGCGAGATGGCCGGGGAAAGGCCCTCGATCTTCTCCACGTCCGGCTTGTCCATCTGGGGCAGGAACTGCCGGGCATAGGCCGAAAGGGATTCCACATAGCGGCGCTGGCCCTCGGCATAGACGATATCGAAGGCCAGGGTGGACTTGCCGGAACCGGAGGGCCCGCAGACCACCACCAGCTCGTCGCGGGGGATGTCCAGGCTGATGTCCTTGAGGTTGTGCTGCCGGGCTTTTTCGATATGGATGCAGGGATTGTTCATGGGCTGTTATGTAAGCGTGGCGACGCTGTTTGGCAAGAGGGATTCCTGATAAGCGCCGGGAAAAACGGCCCGGAGCGATGGACAAAGGACGGGGAAGGCCGTATAAAATTTTTGACGAGCCGGGACAGTGTCGCGGCAAGGGGGAGTTATGCGTGTTTTTTTCTGTCTGCTGATGCTCATGCTGCTGAGCCCGTCCGCGGGCCTGGCGCAGGAGAGCGCGCTCACCGCCCGCGAGGCGTTCGGCGCCCTGCCCACGAGCATTTTTGAAAATACGGCCGAAGGCCTTGAGGACGAGGACAAACAGCAGCTGCTGGAAAAAGGCCAGAGCGAGTTCTGGGAATTGGCCGGCGAGAGCCGGGACGTGATCGTGTTCCGGGCGCTGCCCTTCCGCGACAGCGGTGTGGCCCTGCGTCTGTTCCGGGACGCTGACGACGGTTCGGCCGTGGCGGCCATCGGCACGCTGGGCACCGAGCTGTGCACGGTGGAGCTGTGGCGCGTGGACGCCTCGGGGCGCACGGTGCCCGTGGACGTGCCGCAGGAGCCGGACATCCAGGAATTTTTTGCCAAGGGCCAGCCCGTGCCCGACGATGTGAACCCCTCGGTGCTCATCTGCCTGGGCATGGGGGGCCTGCGCGCGCACCCCGTGTTCTGGAACAAGACCGGCATGCTCTACCTGCCGCTGGCCAACGAGATCGGCTACCGCTGGGACGGGCACCGCTTCCAGAAGGTGGTCAGGCCGCATGCGGAGGGCAGCGGCGAGCCCGCCGACGGGCTGGATATCGAATAATGGACGAAGGGGGCACCCGACAGGGCGCCCCCTTTTCGCATCTTGCGGGACAGTCTATTTTTCCAGCCACAGGGCCAGGCGGCGTTCCAGCTCGTCGGGCTCCAGGCGGGGGCTGTCGTAGAAGCCGGCGGCCTCGCGCTGGCGGCAGGCTTCGGACAGGATGATGGCCGAGGCCACCGAGACGTTGAAGCTCTGGATCATGCCGTACATGGGGATGTAGAGCTCACCGTCGGCCATGCTGATGAGTTCCTCGTTGACGCCGCTGTGTTCGTTGCCCATGATGATGGCCGTGGGACGGGTGAAGTCCCAGGTGCGCAGCGGCTTGGCCGTGGGCGTGAAGGTGGTGGCCAGGATCTGCATGTTCTGGGCACGCAGGCTGGTCTCCAGCTCTTGACGGTCGCGGTGGCGCACGCTCTCCACCCATTTGCGGGCCGAGGCCGAGGTCTTGCGGCCCAGCACGGGGAAGGGCGTGTCGGTATAGTACAGGTGCACCTTGTCCACGCCGAAGGCGTCACAGGAACGGTAGATGGCCGAGACATTGTGCGGGTCATGGATATTGGCAAGCACAAGGGTCAGGTCGGGCTGACGGTGGGCAAGCACCGAGCCCAGACGCGCCCTGCGCCGGGGAGTGGGGTCCTTGGGCATAGCATCCTCGTTGTTGGTGGAATTCGCCGGAAATCTGGCAGAAAAACGCCGTTCCCGCAAGCCTTGGTCTTGCGGCGCGCGGCAGGGAGTCTCAGCATGGAAACTGGCAGGGAAGCATCGGCCGCCATCCGCATCCGGCCGCTGGAACGGGAAGACCTCAAATTCGTGCACGGCCTGGACAACAACGCCAACGTCATGCGCTACTGGTTCGAAGAGCCCTACGAGGCCTTCGTGGAACTGCAGGACCTGTACAACAAGCACATCCATGACCAGAGCGAGCGCCGCTTCATCGTGGACCATCAGGGCCAGAACGTGGGCCTGGTGGAGCTGGTGGAGATCGACTACATCCACCGCCGGGCCGAGTTCCAGATCATCATCGACCCGGCCTGGCAGAACCACGGCTTTGCCACGGCGGCGGCCAAGCTGGCCATGGCCTACGCCTTCGACGCGCTCAACCTCTACAAGCTCTACCTCGTGGTGGACAACGAGAACGTGCGCGCCATCCACGTCTATTCCAAGCTGGGCTTCCAGGCCGAGGGCGTGCTCATCCACGAGTTCTTCGCCAACGGCGCCTACCACGACGCCACGCGCATGTGCATCTTCCAGCACGAATACCGCAGCCTTTACGGCAGCGACAGCGGCCCGGCCGCGGCCCTGCCCGGGGACGGCCCGGACCCCGTCAGGTAAGCCGGATTTTGCGAAATGTTCATCCTGCGCCAAGAGGGAGCATTTTCATTGCAAAAAACGTGGAAATGGCGTAAAATTGAGAAGTTTTCATAATGTATCACAATGTTTTCTCTTGTGATATTTTATACTGACTTGAGGAGAATTCCATGTTGAAACGCTGGTCCCTGCCTCTTGCCCTGCTGACCGTGCTGGCGCTTCCCGTGCTGGCCATGGCCTCCGAAGGGCATCCGAGCATCCCCGGTGCGGAACTGTCCGCGGTCTGGGTCATTCCTTTCGTATGCATGCTGCTGTCCATCGCCATCATGCCGCTAGCCCTGCCGCATATCTGGCATCATCACTTCGGCAAGATCTCCGTCTTCTGGGGCCTTGCCTTCCTGATTCCCTGTCTGGTGGTCTACGGCTTCAACGTGGCCTTCTATGAATTCCTCCATGCCATCCTGCTGGAGTACATCCCCTTCATCGTGCTGCTGTTCGCCCTGTTCACCGTGGCCGGCGGCGTGCGCCTGAAGGGCTCGCTGGTGGGCACCCCCGTGGTCAACACCGGCATCCTGGCCGTGGGCACCATCCTGGCCAGCTGGATGGGCACCACCGGCGCCGCCATGCTGCTGATCCGCCCCCTGCTGCGCGCCAATGCCCACCGCAAGTACCGTGTGCATTCCGTGGTCTTCTTCATCTTCCTGGTGGCCAACATCGGCGGCTCCCTGACTCCCCTGGGCGACCCGCCGCTGTTCCTGGGCTACCTGAAGGGCGTGAGCTTCTTCTGGACCACCACCAACCTGTTCGTGAAGACCTGCTTCATGTCCCTGGCCCTGCTGGGCATCTACTTCGTGCTCGATACCGTCCTGTACGGCCGTGAAGGTCGCCCCCAGCCCCCGCATGATCCCAACAAGGTGGAAGAAAAGCTGGGCCTCGACGGCTCCATCAACCTGCTCTTCCTGCTGGGCATCGTGCTCTGCGTGCTGGTTTCCGGCATGATCGACCTCGGCGAAGCCATCAACATCCACGGCGTGGGCATCGATGGCCAGAACCTGCTGCGCGACATCCTGCTGCTCTGCCTGGCCGGCCTGTCCTGGAAGTTCACCACCCGCCAGTGCCGTGAACTCAACGGCTTCTCCTGGGCCCCCATCGAAGAAGTGGCCAAGCTCTTCCTGGGCATCTTCCTGAGCATGATCCCCGCCCTGGCCATCCTGCGTGCCGGTACCGACGGCGCCCTGGCCGGTGTCATCAACATGGTCTTCCATGACGGCGAGCCCGTGAACTACATGTTCTTCTGGCTGACCGGCGCCCTGTCCAGCTTCCTGGACAACGCGCCCACCTACCTGGTGTTCTTCAACACCGCCGGCGGCGACCCCGTGCACCTGATGACCGACATGGCGCCCACCCTGGCCGCCATCTCCGCCGGTGCCGTGTTCATGGGCGCCAACAGCTACATCGGCAACGCCCCCAACTTCATGGTGCGTTCCATCGCCGAAGAACAGGGCGTGGCCATGCCCAGCTTCTTCGGTTACATGGCCTGGTCCGTGGGTATCCTGATCCCGCTGTTCCTGATCCTGACCTGGCTGTTCTTCATCTAGGCCCTGCGCCTTTGCGATCCCAGGGGCTGCCCGGCAACGGGCGGCCCCTTTTTTTTGCGCCAGCCTGCGGGGCCGGGAGCGGGGGGCGGTACTTTTTTCGGCATGCATCTGCGGGCCGCCCCTGTCCATGGCGTACCTGCCGGGTTGCCGTGGTCCCCGGCCGCCGTCATGCCGGTACGGCGGCCTTCCTCCTCCGGGGCTGGCCGCGGCCCCGGCCGTCATTGCTTTTTGACCTGAAAAAGGTAACTATGGCCGCTCCGCAGGCGGCCCGGCAAGGCTGCGTGCCTGCCCCGCCGGTTCCGGCAGGAGCCCCTGCGTCCGTATGATCTTTTCGGGAGGCAATCCATGCGAGCTCTTTTCCGTTTGACCGTTTTCCTTTGCGTGCTGGCCCTCTGCTGCCCGCTGGGAGCCACCGCTGCCGCCAAGGCCGACAAAGACAAGGTCGAGGAAGATTTCGAAGCCCTGCGCCGCTTCAGCCAGGTGCTGGATCTGGTGAACCGTTATTATGTGAAGGACGTGAACCAGGGTGAACTGCTGGACGGTGCCCTCAAGGGCATGCTGCAGGGCCTGGATCCGCACTCCACCTTCATGACGCCTGAAGAACACAAGGAGATGCAGGAGACCACCTCAGGCGAGTTCACCGGCATCGGCATCGAGATCACGGTGGAGAACGGCCAGGTGACCGTGGTGACCCCCATCGAGGACACGCCCGCCTATCGTGCCGGCCTGCAGTCCGGGGACGTCATCCTGACCATCAACGGCCAGCCCACGCAGGAACTGAGCCTGCAGGACGTGGTCTCGCGCATCCGCGGCCCCAAGGGCACGGAAGTGGAGCTGGGCATCCTGCACAGCACCTCCAAGTCGCCCAAGACCATCCGGGTCAAGCGTGAGGCCATCCCGCTGGTCAGCGTGAAGTCCAAGCCGCTGGAAGACGGCTACTACTGGATCCGCCTCACCCGTTTCTCCGGCCGCACCGACGAGGACCTGCGCGACGCCCTCAAGAAGGCCACCCGCGAATGCGCCAAGACCGGCGGCCTCAAGGGCATCGTGCTCGACCTGCGCAACAATCCCGGCGGTCTGCTGGACCAGGCCGTGAGCGTTTCCGACATGTTCCTGAGCAAGGGCACCATCGTGTCCATCCAGGGCCGCGGCCCCGTGCCGGAGCGCATCTATGAGGCCAAGGACCAGGCCGGGGACATCGACGTGCCCGTGGTGGTGATCATCAACGCCGGTTCGGCCTCGGCCTCCGAGATCGTGGCCGGTGCCCTGCGCGACCAGAAGCGCGCCCTGATCATCGGCGAACGCTCCTTCGGCAAGGGCTCGGTGCAGAACATCATCCCCCTGTCCGACGGCTCGGCCCTCAAGCTGACCGTGGCCCTGTACTATACGCCCAGCGGCAGCTCCATCCAGGCCGAGGGCATCGTGCCCGACCTGGAGATCCCCTTCGAGCGCCCGCGTGAAGAAGATGCCGACGAGCCCCGCATCCTGCTGCGCGAGCAGAACCTGAGCGGCCATCTGGAGAACGCCGATGGCGGCAAGAAGGCCACGAGCAGCAAGAAGCGTGACGATGCCGCGGAACAGCTGGCCCGCGACAACCAGCTGCGCATGGCCCTGCAGCTGGTCAAGGGCCTGCCCCGCATCCAGGAGATCCGGCGCTAGGTCTGCGTCCGGCGCGGAGGGAACCTGTGCGCTTGCCTTTCTTACATCCCGGCCCCCCGAGCGGCGACGATCACGACGGCCTCTCCGGGGGGCCGTGTGCGTCGACCCGCCTGCTGGTGGGCGGTTTACTGTGGTTCTGCCTGTGTCTGGGCCTGTCCCTGTGGCTGGCCTCCCGGGAGGGAGGCGCCGTGCTGGTGGCCGAGGACGGGCAGCCCGTGCTGGCCACCGGTGACTGGTTGCGGCACCGGGACCGTCTGGACGATCTGATGCGCCAGACCCTGTCCCGGGTCATGCCCGGCTGCCGTCTGCTGACCATGCCCGGCTTTTCGGAACAGGAGGCCCGGCATTACCGTGTGGAAGGGGACGGCGCTCCCCTGCGTCTGGCCCTGGCCCTGCAGGAGTGTCTGTGCCAGGAGGCCCTGCGTACCGGCCCTGACGGCGAGCGCCTGCTGGCCGATGACGTCCCCATGCCGCAACTGCGCTGGACGGACGACGGGGTGCTGGAAGCCGATGTGAACGGCCGCACCTGCCTCGTCCTGCATTTCCCCGGCTGGGAGACCATGCTGGCCACGCTTTCCCGGCCCATGCCCGAACCTGCTCTGGTGCTGGTGATCGACGACATGGGCCAGAAGCTGGAGCCCGCGGAGCAGCTGGCCAGCCTGCCGTTCCCCGTGGCCCTGGCCCTGTGGCCCCATGCCGCTGCCCGCCGTCCGGTGCAGCAGGTGGCCCGGGACATGGGGCTGGACGTCCTGCTGCACATGCCCATGGAGGCCATGCCCCGCAAGAACGGTACCGCGCCCAATCCGGGCCCCGGAGCGCTGGAGACGGACATGGACGCCTATGCCATGGAACACGCTCTGGACAAGGCGCTGGCGCAGGTGCCCACGGCCCTGGGTTTCAACAACCATATGGGTTCCGGGTTCACCGGACGGCGCGATGCCTGCCGCATGCTGGCCGGTCTGGCCTACGGGCGCGGCCTGTTCGTGCTGGACAGCGTCACCCGCGGCAACAGCCAGCTGGAGACCAGCATGGTTCGCCAGGGCATCGTCACGGCCAGCCGCCATGTTTTTCTGGACGATCCCCAGGGCACGGACAAGGTGCTGGCCGCGCTGGACAAGGCCGCCCGCCTGGCCCGCAAGCAGGGCATCGCCATCGCCATCGGGCATCCGCACGCCTCGACCCTGCGGGCTCTGGAGCGCTGGGAGAACCGCGAGGGCGTGGCCGTGGTGCCCCTGCGGCGCTACGTCTGGCATCTGGCCCAGCTGCGGGCCGGACAGTTCGGCAAGCCGGAGTGATCTTTCCGGGAGCGTCTGGAGCGCTTCCCGGCTGACAGCCGCCTGTGGCGGTGATGGAGAACGAACATGAGCATGAGCATCGGTTGTGTGGGTTGCGGCAACATGGGCGGGGCCATTCTGGCCGGTCTTGCCGCTTCTTCCTTGGACTGCACCCTGTATGGCCATACGCGCACGGCGGCACGCATGGCGCCTCTGGAAGCGGCGGGCGTCACCCGTCTGGATTCGGCCCGCGAGCTGGCCCGCAAGGCCCGCTATGTGGTCATGGCCGTCAAACCCTACCAGATCGAGGCCCTGCTGGCCGAGATGGCGCCCGAGTTCGGGCCCGACACGGTGGTGATCTCCGTGGCGGCGGGCATCAGCATCGCACGTTTGCAGGCGGCCGTGGCCGGACGCTGCCCCGTGGTGCGCTGCATGCCCAATACGCCCGCGCTGGTGGGCAAGGGCGTGTTCGCCCTGTGCTTCGACGACAAGGTCCCGGCGGAGAGCAAGGAAGACATCCTGCGCTTCTTCAGCCAGCTGGGCGTTTGTCTGGAGCTGCCGGAGTCCCGCTTCACGGCCTTCTCGGCCCTCATCGGCGCCGGGCCTGCCTATGTGTTCGGCATGATGCAGGGACTGGTGCAGGCCGGTGTCACCCTGGGCCTGGGCCGCAAGGAATGCCGCGATATGGTGGCGGCCCTGTTCGAAGGTTCGGCCGTCATGGCGGCCCGCAGCGACACGCCGCTCATGGAATTGCGCGACCAGGTATGCTCGCCCGGCGGCCTGACCATCGCCGGGGTCAATGTCCTCGACAGGGCGGGACTTTCCGGCCTGCTGGTGGATGCGGTGCTGGCCGCTGACGAACGCGGCAGGGAAATGGAAAAGGAATAAAAGAAGGGGAGGCGAAAGCCTCCCTTTTTCAGTTATGAAAAACGGCAGGATCTCCGGAAGGTCCTGCCGTTTTTTGCCGTTTTTTATCGCTATGCTGCGAGAAGTTACTTGGTCTTGTCCAGACGGATGTCCAGGCGCTTCTTGCCCTTGGTCAGGATGTAGCGCGTCTTGGCCTTGGCGTGCAGGTCGATGACGATGCGGGTGTCGCTGCCCTTCTTGCCCAGGCGCACGTCCTTGACCATCTCGCCCTTGGGCACACCGGGTTCGCTGAGCTTCCAGGTGCCGTGCAGATCCACCACCACGCGGGAGGGGCTGGTCAGCTCCAGATGCTTGAAGCGGATGGGGGACGAGGCGTCCAGGCGGATGGTGGCGCCGCCGTCACGCACGAAGACCACGAAGTTGGTGATGGTCTGGTTCTTGGGCGCGGGGGCCGCCTTGCGGGGCGCGGGCTGGGGCTTGGGAGCGGGCTTTTCCGCCTTCTTCACTTCCGCCGGGGCGGCGGGAGCCGCAGGAGCGGCCGCCGGGGCTTTTTCGTCATGGGCGGCAGCGGTGAGCGGGGTCGTGCCCGGACTTGCGGGGGCAGGGCTTTCCGCCGTGGCGGGCGTTTCCTCTCCTGTCTCGAAGGCAAAGCCGCGCTCCACGGCAGCGGGAGAAGGCTTGACCCCGGCAGCGGCCAGCTTTTCACCATCGGCAGGCGTGCCGGGCGTCACGGGCAGGGAGGGCTGGGCAACGGGCGGCGCGGGCTTCACAGGGGCGGAGACGCTGTTGTCGGCCGGGACCGGGGCGTCGCCGGACTGCCCCATGCGCGTGTTGAGCAGGATGAGCAGCAGGCCAAGGATGATGACCGCGAGGACTATCCAGAGAAAGATCTTGTTCATGCCAGTAGGCTCCTGTGCCTTTGGGCCGGATGTCCGCCGGAAAGTGCCCGGCGGAAGATCGCGCGTGGCGGTTCATGATGCGCGTGTCACGGCGGCGGGGCAAAAGGCCTTCCGGGCCGGGGCATGCCATGAGGCCCCATATGCAGGCACGGCTAAACTCTACATGATTTGTGCCGAATGGCAAGATTTGCCAAATCCCTTTACGCGCCGGGGGCTTTGCGCTAGCATCGGCGCACTATGCACGAAATGTCCATCGCACAAAGCATCCTGGACATAGCTCTGGAAGAGATCGCCAAACAGGGCTGTGACCGGCTCGACCTCATCCGTGTGGAATGCGGCGCCCTGGCCGGCGTGGTGCCGGACTCGCTGCAATTCTGCTTCGAGGCCCTGGTGCAGGGCGGGCCGCATGCGGCCGCCCGGCTCGAACTGGTGACCATCCCCCTGTTGTTGCGCTGCTCCACCTGCGGGCAGACCTTCGGCGGCGAGGGGCAGGAAGCCCTCTGGCAGCCGTGTCCGGCGTGCGGCGCCCTGGCAGGCCACACGGTGGTACAGGGCAAGGAGCTGCAGATCTGTCATCTGGAAGCCTCCGTCAGCGGGGGCCAGGATTCATAAACCGACGGCCTGCGGCCATGCTGCCGCCAGGCGGGCCCTGAGGAAAAGGGCCGGAGTTCCGGGAGGAAACGATGCAAATTCCTGTGGTGCGCAACGTTCTGGAAGCCAATGAGAAGATCGCGGCCAGCGTGCGCGAGAAGCTGCGTGAGCGCAAGATCCTGGCCCTGAACCTGATCTCGTCGCCGGGCGCCGGCAAGACGACCCTGCTGGAACGCACCCTGCATGACCTGGCCGGCGAGTTCCGCATGGCCGTCATCGAAGGCGACCTGCAGACCGACAACGATGCCCGCCGCGTGGCGGCCACGGGCGCCCAGGCCGTGCAGATCAACACCGACGGCGGCTGCCACCTGGACAGCAACATGATCATGACGGCCATGGAGAGCCTGGATCTGGACGGCGTGGACATCCTGTTCATCGAGAACGTGGGCAACCTGGTCTGCCCCGTGGAATTCGACTGCGGCGAAGACGCCAAGGTGGCCCTGCTGAGCGTGACCGAAGGCGACGACAAGCCCGAAAAGTATCCCCTGCTGTTCAACCTGGCCAAGGCCATGGTGCTGAACAAGGTGGACCTGCTGCCCTATGTGGACTTCGACCGCGAACGGGCGCGGGATTTCGCCACCCGCCTCAACAAGGAACTGGCCGTGTTCGAGGTCTCCTGCCGTGACGGTTCCGGCCTGGAAGGCTGGTACCAGTGGCTGCGCGACATGCGCGCCGGCAAGCTGTAAGCCTGGCCCGCATCTTTGGAATGCAAACGCCCCCTGCAAAGGGGGCGTTTTGTTTTTCCGGCGGGCCGCGGGGAAGGAGGGGCGTACGGGCCGTTCGTCCGGTCGCTGTTCACCGTGGCAGCACGATGGAAGGCTGCCCTCGCGGCATGTCGTCTGGTTGGGGGACCTGTCCGCCCTGCACGATGGCGCAAAAAAGGCCTCCTTCCCGGATGGGAGCGGAGGCCCTTTGGGCAGGTTCGTCCGTATCTGCTAGAACGAGGCGCTGTACGCGGTCATGTCCACGATGAGGGTGGCGGTGGGACGGCGCACGGTGATGGTGAACAGCTGTACGTCCTTGCGGGGGGTATCGCTGATGAGGTCGGGCAGCATGTCGCCGGGGGCCATCATGATGCAGGCGTCACCGCGCGGGGCGTTCATGAGCATGCCCAGAGCCATGTGCAGGATCTCCATCTGGCGCTTCTGGTCAGCCACGGGCATCTCGGTGAAATTCATGTCCAGGCCCGGCAGCTCGGCCTGCCAGGGGCGGTAGCCCATGTTGTAAAGGCTGGCCAGCAGGGCGTCCAGGCGCTGGTCGCTGAGCTTCTGGCGCAGTTCCACATGCTCCAGCACCTCGCCGCCGGCCTTGACCGGGAAGGCTTCCACATTGTCATCGCCGGGGGTGTAGGGCGTCAGGCGGGCGGCCCAGACCATGTCGGCAAAGCCCAGGCTGGTCAGCACGGCGCCGCCGTCATCGCGCAGGGGGTCCTTTTCCAGCAGGGCGCAGGCGTCCTTCATCAGCATGCCGGGCCGGAATTTGCTCAGGGCGCAGACGGGCCGGGCATCTTCTGCGGGCAGCAGGGATTTTTCCGTGCCGTTGACGTGGCTGATCTTGCCGTCAAGGCCGCGGACCAGCAGGCAGGGATGGTGTTCGCCGCACAGGGTCAGGCTCTGGACGCTGGCCAGGCGGACCTTGTTGAAGTCCCACAGATACAGGCCCATATCCATGCGCAGGTCGGCGGTGCCGCCGGGATTGAGCAGCTGGTCTTCACCGCCGGGCAGGAGGTCGAGACGGGCATAGTTGGCCTGGTTGCCCACAGTGAAGCGGATGCTCAGCAGCTCTTCGGCGCTTTCGTTGCGGATGGTCAGGCTTTTTTCGTCTTCCGGGGTGTCCCTGGTCGCGAAGGCCGGGGAGGACGCGAGCAGGGAGACGAACACAAGGGTCAGAAAAACAAGCAGACGGCAGGGATGGAACATGTCGGACCTCGTCAGGTTGCAGTCCCGAAGGGCTGGGACGGCACGTCGGCCGTAGTTGGCAGGATCGGACCGCACAGCAGCGTGCGGCATGCTGTAGGTGTAGCAAAGGCCCGCCGGGGCCGCAAGGCATTACAGGCGGAAGGGCGGAGGAGCGGGAGAGGAGGGGCCTTTACGCTGCCCGTCCCGGCTGGTATAGGAATCAGTCGGGCGGGACTGTCCGCCTTTTTCCCAACACGCCGTTTTCCAAGGAGCCGCCATGTCTTCGTCCCGCCGTGCGCAGGATACTTCCCAGCAGACGCCCGCCGCAGGGCTGAAAGTGACCCTGCCGGTCCTGGTGACGGCCAGCGTGCTTTTTTTGGCGGCCCTCGTGCTGGCGTATCTTGGCGGTGTGATGACAGGCCGTGCCCAGTGGGCCAGCAGCCTTGAGGAATCCCGTGCGGCCCTGGCCGCGGCGGCCGCCACGGATGGGGAAAAGGAAGAGAGCGCCGCCGTGGGCGAAGCCCAGACGGCCGCTGATGCCGGGAACACAGAGGATGCCCTGGTCGAAGCCTCGGTGCTGGCGGCCTCGGAGCTGCGTTTTTCCCGTGCCCTGCGTGCCGAGCCCGGCGCGCGTCTGGAGCCTGTTTCGCCGCCGTTGCCGGCTGCCCAGGCCCCCAAACCTGCAGCGGCAGGGGCCCCCGCCTATCCGCCCATGCCTCCGGGCATGCAGCCTGCCGTGCCCGCGGGGGAAAAGGCGCCGCCGCCAACGCCCACCGACATATATGATTTCGTCTTCCAGCTGGGGGCCTTCCGCGATCCCGGCATCGTGGACGATTTGCGCCAGCGTCTGGAAGGGCGCGGCCTGCGCACCCGCATGGAGCGCAGCGGCAAGCTCTATCTGGTGATGGTGGTCATGCGCGGTACGGACGACCGTGCCCGCGAGGTGGAAGCCATCGCCCAGGACATGCACCTGGGCAAACCGCTCATGCGCAGCCGCAAGCCCGTCCCCGGTCGCCGCTAGCGGCGGATGCGGGCATTTTTCCCGGCTCGAGGGGCGTTGGGCTCCTTCTTGTAATATGTGAAAATATTCGCTATTATTGCAAATCTTGTTTGTTTAATTAAACAGTCATCCCGGGACGGCACCCTGCCGTGCATCCTTCTTCCCGTGCGCGGCGGCCAGCCTCCCGGCCCCGTGCGTCCGGGGAGCCGCTCCTGTCCTGTCGCGCCTGTTCGAGGCGCCTGTCCCTGGTGCCGGATGTCCCGGCCATCGCCATTTGCCTGTCTTCGGACGAACATCCTATCGGACGTTCCACCGCAAGGAGAGACCATGCCCGCTACCAAGACTGACAACATGTTGAGTTCGCTGCGCCTCGGCGTCATCGAACGTCTGGCCCTTTCGTTCTGGGCCGGGACCCTGCCGGAAGACGTGGACCGCATCCCCCTGCTGATGCGCCCGCGCGGCAGCGAGATCATGAGCCGCTGCTGCATCTACAAGGACCGCGCCATCCTGCGCGAACGCCTGCGTGCCGCCATGGGCTTCCGCCTCGAAGACGAGACGGACGACTCCATCCCCCTGCGCACCTATGCCGAAGAGGCCCTGGAGCGCAAGGAGCCCAACTGGCCCATCCTGACGGTCTGTGACATCGCCTGCCAGGGCTGCATGCGTGCCCGTTACTATGTGACCGACGCCTGCCAGGGCTGCGTGGCGCGTTCCTGTATCGGCAGCTGCCGCTTTGGGGCCATCTCTTTCTCGCGCGGCCGCTCCACCATCGACCCCGAAAAGTGCCGCAACTGCGGCATGTGCATGGACGCCTGCCCCTACCATGCCATCGTGCGCCTCAATGTCCCCTGTGAGGCGGCCTGTCCGGTGCGCGCCATCCACAAGGGCAACAAGGGCCGCGCCGAGATCGACTTTGAAAAGTGCACCAGCTGCGGCCGCTGCATGCGCGCCTGCCCCTTCGGTGCGGTCATGGAGCGCAGCGAAGTGCTGCCCGTGCTCCGTGCCCTGGCCAGCGGCCGCCATGTGACGGCCCTCATGGCCCCGGCCATCGTGGGCCAGTTCCCCGGCGGCCCGGCCCGCATCGTCACGGCCCTGCGCCGTCTGGGCTTTAGCGACGTCATGGAAGTGGCCCTGGGCGCCGACGTCACCTCGCAGCGTGAGGCCGCGGAATTCGTGGAACGCATGGAACGCGGCGACACCTTCATGACCACCTCCTGCTGCCCGGCCTATGTGGAAGCCGTGCGCCGCCACGCGCCCGAGCTCCTGCCCCATGTGTCCGAGACCGCCACGCCCATGCATTATACGGCCGAGATTGCCCGCGAGCGCCATTCCGACACCGTGACGGTCTTCATCGGCCCCTGCGTGGCCAAGCGCCAGGAAGGCCTGCACGACGAGATGGTGGACTACGTGCTCACCTTCGAAGAAGTGGGCGCCCTGTTCAATGCCCGCGGCATCGTGGTGGAAGAGTGCGAAGAGCACGGGCTGGAGCGCCCCAGCAACGAGGCGCGCGGCTATGCCATCGCGGGCGGCGTGTCCGCCGCTGTGGAAAAGCGGGTGGGCGACCGCTTCGAGGTGCGTCCCGTGGCCATCAACGGCCTTTCTCCCCAGGGCCTCAAGAAGCTGCAGTCCTTCGTCAAGGGCGGCTGCCCCGGCAACCTGGTGGAAGTCATGACCTGCGTGGGCGGCTGCGTGGGCGGCGCCGGTGTGGTGATGCCCGCCGCCAAGGGCGCCAAGGCCGTGGAGAACTTTGCCACCAAGGGCAAGGTGTAACCGGGGGCCAGGTCCCCGTTGCCCGTGACCTGCCGTCGCTGACGGGACGCCCGTCCGGACCGGCGGCAGGCAGATGACGACGCTCTGTGCCGGGAGGATGATCCATGATCATCTTCCCGGCTTTTTTTCTGCCTCCCTTGACACAGGGCAAGGGGGAGGCTACAAGGTTTGTAACACGTTTTTATAAAAAATAACACGATTGCATGCGCCTCCTGTCTTCCTCTTCTTGGCAGTCGGGGAGACCGTTCAGGGGATGCCGACTTGCCACCGGTATCCCCTGATTGCTTTCAGGGCCCCGGCATCCGGCACAGTCAGGGGAGCATGCACAGCCATATATCGCGCGGCGGGCCCGCAGGGGCGGGCCGCAAGCCGGCCATGACCGGCGCACCGGGCGCCGGGCCGTACCGCCGCGCGTCACCGTCCTGGGGACACGGATACGACATGGTCAGTCAGGAAAAACGGATAGGTGTGGTGGCCCTCGCCATCCACGACAGGCAGGCCCGGGCGACTTCCGTCAACAACGTCATCAGCCAGTATGCCGATCTGGTGGTGGGGCGCATGGGCGTGCCGTACCGTGAGCGGGGCCTGAGCATCATCGCCCTGCTGGTGGACGGCAGTACGGATGCCCTCGGGGCGATGACCGGAAAACTGGGGAACATTCCCGGTGTGAAAGTACGCAGCGTCCTGCTTACTGCCGCCGGGCAGGAGCTTTCCCCCAAGGAGGATTCATGAAGCGCATCGAGATGGAGCATATCGGCTATGTGCCGCATGTGCCGCAGCCGGGGCCGCATCCCGGTACCCTGCCGTTCGTGCAGATCGATGCCGAACGTTGCGTCGGCTGTGATACCTGCCAGGAGTACTGCCCCACAGGGGCCATCTTTGGCGAGGTGGGGCGGGAGCACGCCATCCCGCATCCCGAAGCCTGCATCAACTGCGGCCAGTGCCTGACCCATTGTCCGGAGCTGGCCATCTATGAGGAACAGAGTTGGGTCCCCGAGCTGGAAGCCAGACTTGCCAGCAGGGACGTCCGCTGCATCGCCATGCCCGCGCCTGCCGTGCGTTACGCCCTGGGCGACTGCTTCGGCCTGCCGGTGGGCTCGGTCAGCACGGGCAGGATGCTCTCCGCACTCAAGGCTCTGGGCTTCGCCCATTGCTGGGATACGGAATTCGCCGCGGACGTGACCATATGGGAGGAAGCCTCGGAATTCGTGGAGCGTCTGGCCGCGCGCCGCGACCTGCCCCAGTTCACGTCCTGCTGCCCGGGCTGGCAGAAATATGCCGAGACCTTTTATCCCGACCTGCTGCCGCACTTTTCGTCCTGCAAGTCGCCCATCGGTATGAACGGGGCCCTGGCCAAGACCTACGGCGCGGAGCGTATGGGCTATGACCCCGACACGGTCTACACCGTCTCCATCATGCCCTGCATCGCAAAAAAATACGAAGGCTTGCGGCCTGAGCTGGCGGCCAGCGGCCGGCGCGACATCGACGCCACCATCACGACCCGTGAGCTGGCCTGGCTCATCAAGAAAGCCGGTATCGACTTTGCCTCGCTGCCCGATGGCGGCCGCGACAGCCTGATGGGCGAATCGTCGGGCGGGGCCACCATCTTCGGCGTCAGCGGCGGTGTCATGGAGGCCGCCCTGCGCTACGCCTATGAAGCCATCACGGGCAGCAAGCCCCAAAGCTGGGATTTCAAGACCGTGCGCGGTCTGGACGGCCTCAAGGAAGCCACGCTGACCATCAAAGGCACGGAGCTGCGTGTGGCTGTGGTCCACGGGGCCAAGCGTTTCAAAAAAGTGTGTGACGAGGTGCGCGCGGGCAGGTCTCCGTATCACTTCATCGAATTCATGGCCTGTCCTGGAGGTTGCGTCTGCGGCGGCGGGCAGCCTATCATGCCCACGTTGCTGGAGCAGGCCCGGCGTCGGGCCACCAGCCTGTATGCCTCGCTGCGGCAACGCCTTGACCGCGCGGAAGTTTAGGAGGATACACCATGAAGATGATGCATCTGACCCGTCGCGGTTTCTTGCGTGCGGCCTGCGTGGTCGCGGGCGGTGCCATGATCAGCCTGCGCATGGCCGGTGTGGCTGTGGCCAGGTTCCGGGACATCAGGGACTACATGCTGGACCGCATCCACGGTGTCTACGGCGCGGATGCCGCCTTTCCCGTGCGGGCCTCGCAGGACAACGCCCAGGTTAGGGAACTGTATGCCGCCTATCTGAAGCGGCCGCTGGGCCCGCTTTCCGAAAAACTGCTGCATACCCGCTGGGCAGACCAGTCCGCCGGGTATCGCCGTCTGGTGGAGGCGGGGACGTTCCCCAATCCCCGTGATGTAGAGATGTTCGCCGCTTCTCCCTATCCTTACGAACAGAAATTCTAGCCATCCTGCCGTCTGCGGAAAGGGGGCCACCTGACCCTGGGACGGTTTCCGTTCCTCTCTGTCGAGCCCTGTGTCCTGTCCGAAAACGGCGCACGCCAGAGAGGTTTGCCATGTATGATCCCCATTCCCTGCATGCCGAAGAATTCATAGATCACGAAGAGGTGCAGGAGACCCTTGCCTGGGCGGCGGAACACGCCCGCGATGCCGGGCTCATCGACAGCATCCTTGCCAAAGCCGCGCTCTGCAAAGGCCTGAGCCACCGGGAAGCCTCCGTCCTGCTGGCCTGTGAGCTGCCGGACAGGGTAGAGGCCCTGTACCGGCTGGCCAACCGCATCAAGCACGAGTTCTACGGCAACCGCATCGTCATGTTCGCGCCGCTGTACCTGTCCAATTACTGCGTCAACAGCTGCGTCTACTGCCCCTACCACGCCCGCAACAAGCACATCATCCGCAAAAAGCTGACCCAGGAGGAAGTGGCCCGCGAGGTCATCGCCCTGCAGGACATGGGCCATAAGCGTCTGGCCCTGGAAGCGGGCGAGCACCCCACCATGAACCCCATCGGCTACATCCTCGACTGCATCCGCACCATCTACGGCATCCGCCACAAGAACGGGGCCATCCGCCGCGTCAACGTGAACATCGCGGCCACCACCGTGGAAGAATACCGGATGCTCAAGGATGCGGGCATCGGCACCTACATCCTGTTCCAGGAGACCTACCACAAGCAGAGCTACGAAAAGCTCCACCCCGCGGGCCCCAAGCATGATTATGCCTGGCATACCGAAGCCATGGACCGCGCCATGCAGGGCGGCATCGACGACGTGGGTCTGGGCGTGCTCTTCGGTCTGGAAGGCTATCGTTACGAATTTGCGGCCCTGCTCATGCATGCCGAGCATCTGGAGGCCGTGCACGGCGTGGGCCCGCACACCATCAGCGTGCCGCGCATCAAGAAGGCCGACGACATCGATCCCGACGTTTTCGACAACGGCATCGACGACGAGACCTTTGCCCGCATCTGTGCCTGTATCCGCGTGGCCGTGCCCTATACCGGCATGATCATCTCCACCCGCGAGAGCCAGGCCGTGCGCGAAAAGGTGCTGCCCCTGGGCGTCTCGCAGATCAGCGGTGCCTCCCGCACCAGCGTGGGCGGCTATTGCGAGCCCGAGCCCGAGGACGAGAACTCCGCCCAGTTCGATGTCAGCGACCGCCGCACCCTGGACGAGGTGGTCCGCTGGCTCATGGATCAGGGCCACATCCCCAGCTTCTGCACGGCCTGTTACCGCGAGGGCCGCACCGGCGACCGCTTCATGAGCCTGTGCAAGAGCCGCCAGATCCTCAACTGCTGTCATCCCAATGCCCTGCTGACCCTCAAGGAATATCTGCAGGACTACGCCTCGCCCGCCACCCGGGCCGTGGGCCTGGACATGATCCGGAAGGAACTGGACAAGATCCCCAGCGACAAGGTGCGCGCCCGCACCATCCGGTGCCTGGACGCCATCGAGGCCGGGCAGCGGGACTTCCGCTTCTAGGCCAACAGCCTTTTCCGGGGCTGCTCCTGTCTGCCGGGAGCGGCCCCGGGCTTTCCCCGTGGCGCTTGCCGCCTTTTTCCTTCCTCCATCCCGCCGGGCAGGGCCCTTCCTGCCCCGCCAGTCTTTCCAGGAGATCCCGCCATGCCGGAATCCGCACCGTCTTCCCCCGCGACGGCCAGCCGCGAGGCCGTCTGTTCTTCCGCGGCCCCCGCGTCCGTCCCCTCCCTTTCCCGGGCCGAAGTGCGCGAGCTGCTTTTCGACCTGCCCTGGCCGGAGTTGCAGGCCCTGGCGCACCAGTGTCGCCTGCGGCACAAGGGGCGGCATGTGCATGTGCGCGGCCTGCTGGAATTTTCCAATGTCTGCCGCCGCAACTGCCGCTATTGCGGCCTGCGCCACGAGAACAGGCGTCTGTCCCGCTACAGCCTGTCGGCGGCGGAGCTGCTGCGGGCCGCGTCGCAGGCCGTGGCCGCCGGGGTGGACACGCTGGTGCTGCAATCGGGCGAGATGGCCCGCAACCCTCTCTGGCTGGCGCAGGTGGTGCGCGGCCTCAAGGAGCGCTTCGGCCTGCCCGTGACCCTGAGCGTGGGCGAGCAGCCGCGCGAATGGTACGCCCTGTGGCGGGAGGCCGGGGCCGACCGCTTCCTGCTCAAGCACGAGACCGCCGATGCCCGTCTCTATGCCGCCCTGCATCCCGGCTATCGTCTGACCGACCGGCTGCGGGCCCTCTCCTGGCTGGCGGAGCTGGGCTATGAGGTGGGCTCCGGCTTCATGGTCGGTGTGCCCGGCCAGCGCCCCGAAAGTCTGGTGGACGACATCCTGCTGGTGCGGGACATGCGCGTGGCCATGTGCGGGGCCGGGCCCTTCGTGCCCCAGGCCGACACGCCCCTGGGGCGGCAGCCGCGCGGCTCCACGGAGCTGTGCCTGCGGGTCATGGCCGTGCTGCGTCTGGCCCTGCCCTGGGCCAACCTGCCCGCCACCACGGCGCTGGCCAGCCTGCGTCCCGAAGACGGTCAGCGGCAGGGCCTTGCTGCGGGCGGCAACGTGCTCATGCCTTCCTTCACCCCGGCGGCGCGCCGGGCTGCCTACCGCATCTACGACCACAAGGCTGTGGTGGACATGGACGCCGTGCGGCGCGCCATTGCGGGCGCCGGGCTGGAGCATGCGCTGCCGGAAGCTTAGGCAGGGGAGAGCGGAATGTTTTGACGGGGGAGGAAGGGGCGTTTTTTGGTAAAAACTGCCCCTTCCTCCCCCGTACCCCCTCCAACCCCGAAAAAACTTTGTTCCGGCCGGTATGATGGGTCCCCGTCTTTGTCTGCGGGGCAGGGACATCGCGGGATGGCCATGGGGGGCTGGGAGATGTCAGAGGGACTTTGGCGAGTCGCTTTATTCTCTATGTCCTCATGCCGGGATGTCCGTGACAGGGCAGGTGTGGAACGGACTTCCTTGTCTTTGGTGAGGAAAGGCTTCTGTGACGGCGACGGCCAGGGAGCGGGGAGGGCTGCTGCAAGCGGGCCTGGAATGTGCAGCGGGGCAGTGTTTTATGCTCTTTCGATGATGACGGCATGGACAGGTGCCCGTGGCGTTCCTATATCTGGAAGGAAAGGCCGGGAGCGCGGCTGAAGGCATGAGCCTGTCCTGTCGCCTCCCGTAGCTTCCGCATCAGGATTTTCAGCATACAAGTTATGGCGTGTCGTCCGGCATGACCGGCGGCCAGCATGAAGGAGTTCGGCATGAACGAAAGTCCCAAGGCCCTGCGCCTGCATATCGGTCTGTTCGGGCGGCGCAATGCGGGCAAGTCTTCCTTGCTCAACGCGCTCGTGGGTCAGGACGTGGCCATCGTTTCCCCCACGCCGGGCAGTACGGCGGACCCGGTGGAAAAGACGCTGGAGATGGCGCCCCTGGGGCCGGTGGTCTTTCTGGATACGGCCGGGCTGGACGATCGGGACGCCTCGCTGGGCGCCCAGCGGGTGGAGCGCAGCCTGCGGGCCATGCGCCGGGTGGACGTGGCCCTGCTGGTGCTGGATGCCCCCTGCTGGGAGGCCGTGGACGCCGACACCGCCGCCCGTCTGGCCGCTGCGGGCATCCCCTTTGCCGTGGTGGTCAACAGCCGCGGGACGGCGGATACCTGTGATGCCGCATGGCGTCCTGACGGCCTTGCCGCGACGGTCCCCGTGCTCTGGGCCTCGGCCCGGGAAGGCTGGGGACTGAAAGGCATCCGGGCGGCGCTGGCCCGTCTGGCTCCGGCCGGGGCCCTGAAACAGCCGCCGCTGGTGCACGACCTGCTGCCGGAGCACGGCACGCTGCTGCTGGTGGTGCCGCTGGATTCCGGGGCGCCGCAGGGCCGCCTCATCCTGCCGCAGGTGCAGACCATCCGGGACAGCCTGGATGGCCGCTGCCTGTGCCTTGTGGTGACGGAAGAGCAGCTGCCGCAGGCCTTTGCCGTCTTGCGGGAGCCGCCGGATCTGGTGGTCTGCGATTCGCAGGTAGTGCATGTGGCCGCGCGCCTGACGCCGTCGTCCGTGCCCCTGACCACGTTCTCCATCCTCATGGCCCGCACCAAGGGCGATCTGGTGGATCTGGCCCGGGGGGCGGCGGCCCTGACCCGTCTGCGGCCCGGCCAGACCGTGCTGGTGCAGGAAGCCTGCTCGCACCATGCGCAAAAAGATGACATCGGCCGCGTGAAGATCCCGCGCCTGCTGGCCCGGCTGGCCGGCGGCCCCGTGGAGACCCCCATGCTGGCCGGCAAGGAATTTACCGAATATGCGGGAGACGCGGCCGCCGTGGTGCATTGCGGCGCCTGCGCCATCACGCGCGGCCAGATGCTGGCCCGGCTGGACGAAGCCCGGGCCCACGGGCTGCCCATGACCAATTACGGCATGTGCATCTCGCTGGCGCAGGGCGTGCTGGAACGCGTGCTCTCTCCCTTCCCGGAAGCGCTGGCCGCCTGGCGTGCCGAAGCGCAGCTGCCGGGATAACCCGTAACCACAGGGCATACATCATGCCCGGGAGGTCATATGCCTGGACCGTTGTTCGCCGTCATCGGCATCATCGTCATGTTCCTCGTCATGCGCTGGGTCTTCAAGAATGGCGGTTGCGGCTGAATGCCCCGTCGTCCTGCCCCGGGTCCCGGGGAAAAGCGTCTGGAAGAATTTTCCGCCCGGCGCAAGGAGGAAGACCGCTGACCCTTCCGGGAAAAGGCCCCGCGGCAGCCATGCCTGGGTGAGCCTGTCCCTTTCTCCGCTGTCCTGACCTGACGGCAGCGGCTCTCCTGTCCATGTTCCCCGGCCCGTCGTGTCCTGCGACGGGCTTTTTTGTCTGCGCTTCTCCAGCGCCGTCGTCATGGGGCCTGTCTTTTCCTGCCCGTTCTTCCCTGGCCTCATCTTTCGCTTGTCCGGCATGGCCTGCCGTACAGCCGCCGGATCGTGTTTCCCGGTCTGCGGTGGGCTCCTGTCTTTTGTTCCACCTTCCGTGCCGGATGCTGAGAGCTCATATTTCCCTTATATCCTGCACAGCTATCAGTCTTTCTTGTTTCATGGACCGGGGCGGGAATCTCCTGCCGTCGCTCAAAGACGGGGACCTGCCATAACGACCGGAGCAAAGTTTTTTCGGGGTTGGAGGGGGTACGGGGGAGGAAGGGGCAGTTTTTACAAAACGCCCCTTCCTCCCCCGCCATCGCCGCCATCCCCATCCCCGCCCCGGATGGACAGGGCGGGACAATCTTCGTATGCTGCCTAGCCTGAGGGCCCTGACGTTCGCATCCGGCCGGTATCATGCCGGATTCCCGAGCCGGGGCCAGAATGGAGACGTGTCCGGGGCTGCGGGGCGCAGGGGGACTTCCTTCCTGACCGGGCTCCATGCGGGAGAGATATATGCGGCAAAAGATTCTGGCAGCGGTGCTGCTTGTGGGCGTGGCCGTGGCGCTGGGCTGGTACTTCCTGTGGGACAGGACGCAGGGGAGCCTGGTGCTGTACGGTAATGTGGAGATCCGTCAGGTGGATGTGAGCTTCCGCGTGGATGGCCGTATCGCCCAGGTACTGGTGGACGAAGGCGACAGCGTGCGCGCCGGACAGGAGTTGGCCCGTCTGGACGACGACCTGTTGCGCCAGCAGCGGGACCAGACGGCGGCCCAGCTGGCCGGGCAGAAGGCCCAGCTGCTGCGCCTGGAGCGCGGTTACCGCACGGAAGAAGTGGAACAGGCCCGCGCCGCCGTGGCCCGTGCCCGTGCCGTGGCCGACAATGCGGCCATCAATCTGAACCGCGTCAGCGCCATGCGCGCACGCAACGCCATCTCCCAGAAGGAACTGGACAACGCGCGCAGTTCGGACAGCTCGGCCCGGGCGGAGCTGCGCTCGGCGCAGGAACAGCTCGATATGCTGCTGTCCGGCTACCGCGAGGAAGAGGTGCTGGCCCAGCGGGCGGCGGTGGATGCCGCGGCGGCGGCACTGGAGCTGGCGGAGATCCGGCTGCGTGATGCGCTGCTGACCGCGCCGCAGGACGGCATCGTCCTGACCCGTGCCCGCGAGGCCGGGGCCATCGTGCAGGCCGGGCAGACCGTGTACACCCTGAGCCTGGTGGACCCGGTGTGGCTGCGCGTCTATGTGGACGAGCCGCAACTGGGGCGCATCAAGCCGGGCATGGCCGTGCGGGTGCGCGTGGATGCGGTGCCGGACAAGGAATTTTCGGGCCGGGTGGGCTTCATCTCTCCGGCGGCGGAGTTCACGCCCAAGAGCGTGGAGACCATGGAAGTGCGCACCTCGCTGGTCTACCGCCTGCGGGTGCAGGTGGACGATCCCGATAACGTCATGCGGCAGGGCATGCCCGTGACCGTGACCCTGGTGGAGCCCTAATGTCCTTCTGGTCCGCCTGGTGGCGGCGTCGGGCAGCCGGGGTGCCGGACACGGCCCGGTCTGCGCACGGTCGTGCCGATGGCGATGACCGGAGCGAGTCAACCGGCCGACAGGCCGCCCCGGAGGCTGTGCAGGACGCCGCGACGCCGCAGGACGGCATCGCCGTGGAGCTGCGCGGTCTGGCCATGCGCTTCGGGGCCGTGGAGGCCCTGCGCGGTCTGGATGCCCGCATCCCGGCCGGACGCATCACCGGTCTCGTGGGGCCGGACGGCGCGGGCAAGACGACCCTGCTGCGCCTGCTGGCCGGGCTCATGGAACCGGCGGCGGGGCAGGCCCTGCTGTTCGGTCGTCCCGCCCGTAAGGTGGCGGCGGACGCACCCAACAGCATCGGCTACATGCCGCAGCGTTTCGGCCTGTATGAAGACCTTTCCGTCATGGCCAATCTGCGCCTGCACGCCCGTCTGCGCGGTCTGGAGGGCGAGGCCCGCGATGCCCTGTTCGACAGGTTGCTGGCCTTCACCTCGCTGGGGCCGTTCACCCGCCGTCTGGCCGGACGCCTTTCCGGCGGCATGAAGCAGAAACTGGGCATCGCCTGCGCCCTACTGGGGGCGCCGCGCGTGCTGCTGCTGGATGAACCCGGCGTGGGCGTGGACCCCCTGTCGCGGCAGGAGCTGTGGCAGATGGTCAGCGAACTGAGCGACGACGGCATGACCGTCATCTGGTCTACGGCCTATCTGGACGAGGCCGCGCGCTGTCCGGGCATCATCATGCTGGACGGCGGCCGCATCCTTTACGACGGCCCGCCCGAGGGGCTCACCGCCCGGGTGGAAGGGCGCGTGTTCCATGTGTCGCCGGGCAGCGAGGGCAGCAAGGCGGCCCTGGCCCGCTGGACGCGGACGCCGGGCGTGGAAGATGCCCTGATGCAGGGCAGCCGCATCCGCGTGCTGCTGGGGCGGGATGCCCCGGAAAGCACCCGGGCCGCCGTGCGCGAGGCCGGGGGCGAGAACGTCCCCGCCCGTCTGGAAGACGCTTACATGCACACGGTGGGCGGCCTCAATCAGGAACCTTCGCCCTACGGCAGGACAGGCGGCGAGAGCGGCGGGCATGTGTCGCAACTGTCCGTGGAAGCGCCGGAACGCATCGTGGCCAAGGAGCTGACCAAGCGCTTCGGGGATTTCACGGCGGCGGACCACATCAGCTTCACGGTGCGCGCCGGGGAGATATTTGGTCTTCTTGGGCCCAACGGTGCGGGCAAGTCCACCACCTTCCGCATGCTTTGCGGCCTGTCGCGGCCCACGTCGGGCCAGTGCAGCGTGGACGGCGTGGACCTGCTGCGTGCGGGCAGTGCGGCGCGTTCGCGTCTGGGCTACATGGCGCAAAAATTTTCCCTGTATCTGGACATCCCGGTGCGCGAGAACATCCTGACCTGTGCGGAGCTGTACGGTCTGGCCCCGGAACGCCGCAAGGCCCTGCTGCCCGTGCTGGCGCAGGCCCTGGAACTGACGGACTATCTGGACAGCCGCACCCACAGCCTGCCGCTGGGGCAGAAGCAGCGCCTGGCCCTGCTGTGCGCCACCCTGCACGAGCCGCCGGTGCTGTTTCTGGACGAACCCACATCGGGCGTGGACGCACGCACCCGCCGGGACTTCTGGAAGCATATCACGGCCATGACCGAGGCCGGTGCCTCGGTGCTGGTGACCACGCATTTCATGGAAGAAGCCGAATACTGTGACCGCATGGCCCTCATCTACCGGGGCGCCATGATCAGCATGGGCACGCCGGACGAGCTCAAGGCCTCCTGCCGGGGCCTGCCGGGCGTGCCTGACGACCCCACGCTGGAAGATGCCTTCATCGCCAGCATCCGGCGTTATGATGCCGAGCACCCGCAATAGGGGATGGCTCATGCGGCTGCGGGGGAAAGGTAGCTCCAGCTTCCCCGCCTTGCTTTGACGGCCGCGCTGCCTTGCCGTTTGATGGGCGCCCTGCGCCGGCCCTGACCGGCAGGGCAGGGGGCCGGAATCTTGCGCCGGGGCGGCAGGGATGCGGGACGGGAAAGCGGATAGGAAAGGTGGCGTCTGCAACGGCAGGCCGGGAGAGGGAATACTGATGCAAGAACGTCTGTCACGCCGCCTCTGGGTGCGGCAATTGCTGGCCCTGGTGGGCAAGGAGTTCCAGCAGATCGTGCGGGACCCCTCGTCCTATCTGGTGGCCGGTGTGCTGCCCCTTCTGTTCCTGCTGCTCTTCGGCTACGGCATCACTTTGGACGCGGGCGTATTGCAGCTGGCCGTGTTCAACCAAAGCGGCGGCCAGCATTCGCGGGCCCTGCTGACGGACTTTGCCCATTCGCCGCACTTCGTCATCCGTTCCATCAGCCATATGCGCGAGGGCGAGCGCCTGATGCGCGAATCCTCCGTGCAGGGCATCCTGGTGCTGGGCCAGCAGTTCGACGCCCAGCTGGACCGGGGCACGACGGCGGACGTGCAGCTCATCGTGGACGGTACCGAGCCCAACGTGGCCCGCTTCATTCAGAGCTATGCGCAGGCCGTGCTGCTGCGCTGGCAGGAGGCCCGGCAGGCGGGCGGGGTGCCGCAGGCCGGCCCGGTGAGCATAGAGGAGCGCTACTGGTACAATCCCACGGCCAAGAGCGAGCGCTTTCTGGTACCCGGAGCCATCACGGTCATCATGACGCTCATCGGTACCCTGCTGACCTCGCTGGTCTTTGCCCGCGAGTGGGAGCGCGGCACCATGGAGGCCATGCTGGCCACGCCCGTGAGCCGCTGGCAGATGCTGCTCGGCAAGCTCATCCCCTATTACTGCATGGGCATGTTCAGCATGGGCCTGTGCGCGCTGGCCGCCGTGACCCTGTTCGGCGTGCCTTACCGGGGCTCGGTGGGGGCGCTGCTGTTCATCTCCTCGGTATTCATGCTCTGCGCCCTGGGGCAGGGCCTGCTCATCTCCGTGAGCCTGCACAGCCAGTTGCAGGCCGCCGAGGCCGGGCTTTTTTCCGGCTTTTTGCCCGCCCTGCTGCTGTCGGGCTTCGTGTTCGACATCAACAGCATGCCGCCCGTCCTGCAGGCCATCACCCATCTGGTGCCGGCCCGTTACTTCAATACCTGTTTGCGGACGCTCTTCCTGACCGGGGACGTCTGGGAGCTGTTCTGGCCCTGTCTGGGGGCCATGAGCCTGCTGGCCCTGCTCATGCTGGGGCTGGTCTATAAAAAGCTGGTCAAAAGGCTGGATGTCTGATGCTGCGCGATGCCTTCCTGCTCCATATCCGGCGCATGCTGGCCATCGTGCGCAAGGAACTGCTGGTCCTGTTCTGCAATCCCATCTCCCGCATGCTGCTCATCGTGCCGCCGCTCATGCAGATCATCGTGTTCGGCTGGGCCGCCACCATGGAAGTGCGCAATGTGGACGTGGCCGTGCTCGACCATGACGAAGGCCCCCTGAGCCGGGAGATCGTACGCCGTCTGGAGGGCTCGCCCACCTTCCGGCATGTGTTCTTCCTGCGCGGTCAGCAGGAGGTGCGCCCGGCCATCGAGCAGGAAAAAGCCCTGTTCGTCATGGTCTTCGATGCGGAGCTCTCCCGCAGGGCCGCCCGTGGCGAGCCCGTGACCGTGCAGCTGCTGCTGGACGGCAGGCGTTCCAACGCGGCCCAGATAGCGGCCTACTATGTACAGGTCATGCTGGCCGAGGTGGCCGCGCAGACACCGCTGGGGAGGCAGGCCGCGCTGGCGGGCGGCGGCAGCTTGGACATCCGGCAGCGCAGCTGGTTCAACCCCAATTTCGAGTTCCAGTGGTTCTTCCTGCCCAACCTCATCGGCATGCTGAGCTTCATGCTGGGGCTGGTGGTGACGGGCCTGTCCATCGCCCGCGAGAGCGAGGCGGGCACCTTCGACCAGCTGCTGGTCTCGCCGGCCACACCCACCGAGATCGCCCTTGCCAAGCTCATCCCCGGCTGCGTGGTGGGGCTGGCCCACGGCACCATCTTTTTGCTGGTCTCGGTCTTCGGTTTCGGCGTGCCCTTCACGGGCTCCGTCGTGCTGCTTTACGTGGCCATCTTCATCTTCTCGCTGGCGGCGGGCGGCATCGGCCTGATGATCTCTTCCCTGTCCTCCACCCAGCAGCAGGCCTTTCTGGGCGCCTTCACCGTGGGCGTGCCCTGCATCCTGCTTTCCGGGGCCGTGACTCCGGTCATCAACATGCCCATGTTTTTGCAGCACGGCAGCCAGCTCAACCCCATCCGCCATTTCACCACCTTGGTGCAGGGTGTGTTCCTGCGTGACATCACCTTCGAGGCCGCTTCGGTGAGCCTGCTCAAGATCTGCGCCATCACCGTGGTCTGCGTCTGCGTGGCGGTGTGGATGTTCCGCCGCCGCGTGTAGGGCCTTGTGACGGGGCACGGCGGCAGGGGAAGGTGTGTGCTGTATCCGTCGTGCGCTGCGGGGTGGGGACGACGCCCTTCCTTTTCATACGGAACATGGATGGCGGAAGTATCCCTGTGGTACCGCTACGGATTTTCTTTGGGGGCGGGCTCCTTGTCCGCCTTCTGGCCGGGGCGGCTGGCAAAGGTGCGGCCCACGATGGAGGCGATGACCACCAGCGAGTAGATGTTGGCGGACAGGGACACCAGCACGGTGGCATTGCGCGCGGCCCAGGAGACGGGCGTTATGTCGCCGTAGCCGATGGTCATGAGGCTGATGTAACTGAAGTAGAAAAGATCCTGCAGGCTCACACCGCCGGGATCGGGGCCCCGGAAGGAACCGGGCTGGAAGTTCTCCAGCAGCAGGAAGAGGAAAAAGCCGCTGTAGCCGATGAGCAGCAGGCCGGAAAGGCCCGCGCAAAGGGTCTGCCGGGCATCCAGGTGCAGGCGGTGCGTCTGGGCGCGGTAAAGCTGGATGAAGACTTCCAGCAGGATGATGAAGAAGAACAGACCGTGCAGCAAAAGCAGGCTGAACTGGAGCGCCCGGGGCATGGAGGACAGCGCCTGGAAGGGATGCAGGGCCAGGATGCCCGCGGCCGTCAGGGCCGCCGCCCAAAAGCCCGGCCGGAGGCGGCCGTACAGATTGATCCCGGCCAGCAGTTGCAGGGGCAGGTAGCAGGCCTGGGCCGTACCGCCATAGATTTTTCCGGGAAAAATGATATTCAGCAGGAACATGCAGACGAGGGAAAGCAGCAAACCCTCAAAACGGCGAAAATGCCACCAGCGGCGTCCGTGCAGCAAGGGGAACATGGGACCTCCCGGTCAGACGACTTCAGTACGGGAACATGTGGATCATGGCCTGCCGGGGCGGCAGACAGCGGAGCGGCGGCGTGGGCCACGTCTCTGTTGGGGCGTGGCATCGCAGGCAGGGACCGGATGTTGCCGGGCATCGCTCCACAGCTGCCCCTAAAGCAGAAGCGCGGGATTGCAAAGCCCGGTCGTCTGACATTTTTAAGCCGCCGCTGCCTTGCCGTGGGGGACGTGCGCCCGGGACGCGGCGGACGTCAGCGCGTTGCCGTAAAGGTCTGCCTGCTGCGGATGGGCGCGGCGGCGTCGGATACGGCCCACCGGCCTGCGATCATGATGGAGGATGACGATGGATGTGACGGCGCTGCGCAATTGCGGCCTTCTTTTTCTGGCGGGCGGGGCGGGGGCCCTGGCACGCTACGGTGTTTCGGAACTGGCCAACACGCTGGTGGGGCGGCAGTATCCGCTGGGGACCTTTGTGGTCAACGTGCTGGGCTGCTTCCTGTTCGGGCTGATCTGGGAGCTGGCCGCGGTGCGCCTGCTCATCTCGGACACGGTGCGCCTGATCATCCTGGTGGGCTTCATGGGTTCGTTCACCACCTTCTCGTCCCTGATCTTCGATTCCTTCGCCCTGGGGCAGACCCGTCTGGCTCTGCTGCTGTTCAATATCGGCGCCCAGACCATCCTGGGCTTCGCGGCCCTTTTCCTGGGCATGACCGTGGGCAAGCACTGGTAGGCCCGGCGCGGTTCAGCGCCCCCCTTCCTCCGTCGGCAGCTCGCGCAGGCGTTCCACCAGCCAGCGACCGGCCGTGCCCAGGGGCTCGACCCAGGCCAGCTCCACCGCGGTGGTGCTGATGCCGTCGTCAAAGTCCAGTTCCAGCAGCTTGAGGCGACCCTGTTCCACAAAAGGGCGGGCCAGCTGGGCCGGGAAGACCGCAAAGCCCATGCCCGCCAGCAGCATCTCCTGCAACTGGTAGAACTGGCTGTAATGCACCAGATGGCTGCTGAAGCGGAAACTGTCGTAAAAGGCATCGGAACTGATGACGCCCGGCAGGGGCAGGAGCTGGCGGTGCCGCAACAGGTCGTCCAGGGAAAGACTGCCCCGGATGCGGCTCAGGGGATGGTCGGCAGCGGCCACCACGCGCCAGATGATACGCCCGGCCATGACCGACTGGCCGCCGTGATCGTAGCGCAGGCGCGCCGGGGCCAGCAGGATGTCCACCGTATGGCGGGCGCTGCTGTCCAGCTGGCGCAGCTTGTCGCAATGCAGGACGGAATCCTCGCCGTCATACAGGAATATCTCCAGCAGCGGGAAGGCCTGTTGCAGTTCCACCAGCGCGGCCCGCACCTCCGGGAACATGACGAAGCCGTGCAGGCCAATGCGCAGCTGCCCTTCCTGCCCCTGGCCCCGTGTGGCGGCCAGGTTCTCCAGCCCCTCCAGGCGCGGGATGATGTCCAGGGCGTGGAAGTAGAATTGCCGCCCCAGGTCGGTCAGCACCGGACTGCGGCCCGGGCTGCGCCGGAACAGGGGCGCGTCCAGATCTTGCTCGAAATGCCGGATGACCTGCTGCACGGCCGCGCCGCTCACGCCCAGACGGCGTCCGGCGGCCGCGAAGGAGCCGGTCTCGGCCACGGCCCAAAGATAGTGCAGGCGTTCCGTGGTGATGATCATGTGTGCCTCCCGCAGACAGGGCATTCCGGCCTTGGGGCAGAGGCCCGGAGCCATGCCGCCGCCCCGTACCCTCCGGCGTTCCCGCCGTTGTCCCTGCCGCATCCTTTACCGGGCTGGGCCTCTTCCCGATGCCGGACAGCCGGTCCCTTCAGGCGTCCGCCTCTTTCCCGTCCATTCCATGTGCCGACACTCAGGCCAGTTTGAGCAGGGCCACGCCCGCGATGATGAGCGCGATGCCCGCAAGCCGCAGCGGCTGTATGGGGTCGCCAAAAAGCAGGGCCCCGGCCAGAAAGGTACCGGCCGCGCCTATGCCTGTCCAGACGGCGTAGGCCATCCCGATGGGGATGTGCTTCTGGGCCATGAAGAGCAGGGCGCCGCTGACGAGCATGCAGACGCCCGCCATGATGAATTCGGGCAGACGCCACAGGCCCGATTGCGCCCATTTGAGGCCCAGCGGCCAGCCTATCTCGCACAGTCCTGCCAGTATCAGGAGCAGCCATGCGTTCATCCTGCTTCCTCCTTCCACGAAAATGTGGTGCTGATGGTCCGCGTCCCGGAAGGGACGATCCCGCCGTTGTAGCACGGGACGGCAGAAGGAGTCTTGCACGAGCGTAAAGCGCGGCTTTCAGGCTGCCATAAAAAAGAGGCCCGCAAAGGGCCTCTTTTTTGTTGCCTGATGGGCAGAGCGCACAGGGGCATGGCAGTGCCGCCGGATGCCTCGTGCGGGTGTCGCCCGGCCAGTCTAGCGGATGAAGTTGGTGGGCTGCCAGGGCTCCACGGCAGGCGGGGTGATGCCCGCCTTGCGGCCGGCCTCGATGCAGTGCAGCAGCCAGGCCATGTTGTCGCCCAGGGTACGCATGATCTGCAGGCCCTCGGCATCCTGCACGGCTTCTTCCGCATTGTTGCCGTGGATGGAGTTCCAGTACTGGGAGGAGACCACGGGCATGCGGGCGATGGTGAAATACTTGTTGAGGCGGTCGAAGGAAGCGCTGGCCCCGCCGCGACGACAGCTCACCACAGCGGCCGCGGGCTTGAAGGCGTAGGGGGCGGACTTCATGTAGAACATGCGGTCCAGCAGGGCGCACAGGCTGGCATTGGGCCCGGCATAATAGACGGGCGAGCCCACCACCAGACCGTCGGCCTCACGCATGCGTTCGACGCATTCGTTGACCGGATCGTCCTTGAAGACGCACAGACCGGTCCGGGCACATTTGCCGCAGGCGATACAGCCGCGGATGGCCTTGTGGCCCACGTGAAGCGTGGTGGTCTCGATACCGGCCTTTTCCAGTTGCTGGGCCACAGTGGCCAGGGCCGTGGCCGTGCTGCCCTTGGGATGGGGACTGCCGTTGATGAGCAGGACCTGCATGGGGATACTCCTTGGTTGAAAACACCCGGTCGCCGACGCGCCGGGACCCTACAGATAAGGACTGCCCGCCGGGAGTAAAGGGGGCGGGCAGGATGCGGCAAAAAAGGGAGAGTATCCGGCAGCAGAGCTTACTTATCCTTTAGAGGGAAGATCCATTTACCGTTTTCTTGAAAAGGACGCTGGCAGATGTATTTTTCCCCCGCGAACACACCATCCCTGAAAAAGAAGATGCGGGCTTCAGGATGCTCGAAGCAATCGTACAGGGTCTTGTTCCCGTAGATGAGCAACTGCGTCTCCGTGCCGGTGTTCTGGCCCTGATAATAGAGGATGCCATCCTCTTCCCGGTTGGTGTAGCGGCTTCTGGACCACGAACACAGCACGACATTGCCGTTTTTTGTCGGCCGGATGCCGCCCGGATGGTCATTTTCGAAGGCAAAGAATTTTTTCATCTCTTCCGGGCTGTAATACTTGCCGCGCTCCAATGAGACCTGCTTTCGGCCGGAGCGGGCAGGGCGCGTTTTCGCGGCGGGCGGGGGCGGTGTGAAGTCCCGGCACAAGCGCTGGGCCTCGGCATGGATGGTTGCATAAGTACCGGGAAAGTCCTCTTTTTCCATGTATATCCCCAGCTCGTCATTATTGACCTGGCTGTAGTCATACAAGTTCATGCTGCCGATAAGGGCCGCCTTTTCCGTCAGGAAGCAGGCCGCATGCAAATTGCTGCGCTGGAAATGACGTGTCGCGATGTCCGTGGCCGTGAAGGGGCCTTTGTGGATAATGGTGATGTCGACACCGGCTTTTTTCTTTTCACCGAGAATATCACGAAGGCGAAGATTCAGTTTGATATAGGGAGAAATAATGATGATGTAGGACGCGGCTTCGGAAAACATGCGTTCCAGACGGGCGGCGATGCCTTGTGCGGTGAGGCATTCCGGTTCCGCATGCTTTTTGCTTAGAAGGGAGTGGAACAGGCCGGACATGGTATCTCCTTAATCTCAGGAATGGGAAGGGGCTTTCCCCGGCAGTTCGTTGGCCAGCGTAGCGCCCAGGATGAGGACGGTGCCGCAGGCTTCGGCCAGGCCGAAGGGCTGGTGCAGGAAGAGGGTGGCCAGCAGGATGGCGGTGACGGGATCCACATAGCTGAGCACGGCCGTGGTCTGGGCCGGGAGACGGCCCACAGCCGAGAAGAACAGGATATAGACCAGGCCGGTGTGGACAATGCCCACCACCAGCAGCAGGAAGAGCGTGGACGGCGCGGGAGCAAGACCGTGCAGATGGCCGCCCAGCAGCACATAGGGCAGCATGACCAGGGCGGCGGTGCAGAGCTGGCAGAAGGTGGTCTCCAGCGTATCCAGTCCACGCAGACGCTTGTTGAGGAGGATGAGGGAACAGTAGAGCAGGGCGGCCGCCAGCCCGAAGGCGATGCCGCGCGGGTCCTGCCGGCTGCCGGTGAACACGCCGGAGATGCACACGGCCCCCAGCACGGCCAGCAGGGTGCAGATGATCTTGCGGCGGGTCAGGCGTTCGCCGAGCACCAGGGGCGAGAGCAGGATGACGAAGACCGGCGCCATGTAATAGCAGAGCGTGGCCACGGCGATGCCCGTATGGCGGAAGGCCTCGAAAAGGAAGATCCAGTTGAAGCCCAGGGCCGCGCCGGAGAGCAGGAGGCAGAGGGCATTCTTGCGGATGGCCTGACCGTGCAGGGGCGTTTTTTTCAGGCGCAGCACCAGCAGCAGGAAGAGGGTGCCGATGACGGCCCGGGCACAGGCGATGACCGCCGGGGGCAGCGGGATGTAGTGGACGAAGAGGCCGATGCTGCCCACGATGAACATGGCGGCGGCCAGTTTGCTTTTTTCCATGACCTGGTTCCCTGTGGTTCGTTTTCTGTTCGACAGGGCTTGAGAGGGGGAGGGGCGTTTTTTGGGCAAAAACTGCCCCTCCCCCTCTCAAACTCTCCCCCACCCCGAAAAAACC
>NZ_JABAFY010000015.1 GCF_012843875.1 Desulfovibrio piger
CCCCCCCCCCCCCCCCCCCCCCCCCCCCCCCCCCCCCCCCCCCCCCCCCCCCCCCCCCCCCCCCCCCCCCCCCCAAACCAGACCTGCCCCCACCTTCAGACAAGTACCGAGTCTCTTCTTCCCGCCATCCCTGCCCGGCGACCAGCCTGCGAAGAGACGAAAAAAGGGTGGGATGTCCCGCCCTTGTCCGGCCTCCAGTCCCTCCCGCCGTCAGGCGACGGAAGGGACCTCACAACAAAAAAAACGTTTTACGGCGCCACAGGGCTCAGGCCCAGCTCGGCCGGTGCGCTGACGTTCACGCCGTGGCTGATGCTGCGGCTCTCGCCCGCGGGCACCTCCACCTTCCAGAACAGGCTGTGATCCTCGCCCTTCTGCGCCCGGGTGCCGTCCAGCGACACTTCCACGGACTTGTTGACGGGCAGGGGCTCGGGCCGCTCCACACGCACCGTCACGGCCTGGGCACGCGCGTTGTGCACCGTGTAGGTCCAGTTCCAGCTCCAGGTCTGGCGCTTGCCGATGATCCCGGTCTCTCCGCGACGTTTGTCGTCCGTGGTGGTGGTCACCGACACGCGGGGATCCACCCCGAAATAGAGGCGCACCTTATTGCCTTCGGGCACGAAACGCCCCGATCCCACCGGCAGGCCGTCCACGGAGAACTCGGCCTGGGCCGAAGGCCAGGGAGTGCTGTCCAGCGCCCGTTCCACCATCAGCCACACCGGGCTGCCCTGCTCGTCAGGACGGGCCACCCACTGCAAGGGGGCCTTCCATTCTTCCTGCCGCAGCACAAGGCGTTCCTGCCCCTGCGGCAGGGTCACGCGGCCCAGATCCCAGCGGGCATAGGTGCCCTTGTCCAGCACCGGCACAGGAGCGGCGGGAGCGTTGGGCGCGCTGTCGGCCCGGGCGGCCAGCACCACAGGGGCGGCCTTGAATTCCGCAGCGGCCCGGGCGTAAGGACGCGGCACCGGGCCCTCGTCCACCCGCCAGACAGGCAGGGCGGGCGCATCCAGCGGACGGGCGTCCTGCCAGACGATGGACAGGTCACACCCGCGCCAGTCCATGCCCGAGTTCTGGCGCAACCGGGCCGTCAGGAGCACGCGGACAGTGCCTTCTTCCGGCCGGGCATCCAGATCATAGACGGGATCCCAGCCGCTGTTGTCCAGCGTGTAGGCGTAGCGTACGCAGACCTTCCCGGCCGGTGCGCCGTCCAGCAGCAGGATCACCAGCTGGCCGCTCTCCGTCACGCGCGGCAGGCTGGCCAGCACATTGCTGATGGTCTTCAGCTCGCGCTGCAGGGCGGCCTGACGCTCACGCAGACGGGGGATGACTTCGGCCATGCGGGCATCCAGCTTTTCCAGAGCTTCCAGGCTCCGTTCCCCGGCATGGGCCGTCCACAGGCCAAGACGGGCCGAGACGGCTTCCAGCTCGCCTTCCACGGCACGCTTGCGGGCCAGCAGATCCTGGCGGCGGCGGGCGTCACCGTCGGCCACTGCGGCCGGGGCCACCCGGCTGCGCCAGCTGGCAAGACGCACGTCCCCCAGGTCGAACTGCAGGTTGCGGGCGTTCTCGGGCACGAAAAGTTCCACACGCCCCACGCCGTCCCGCACACGGACCTCCAGCTCTTCCTCCCCCTGCACCAGCGCGTGGGTGGGGAAGAGGGAGACCTGCTTCGGGCGCAGGAAGGTATGCGGCGCTTCGTCCACCAGGCCGAACGTGGCCGCGGTGGCGCCTTCGCGGGCCCAGACCGGCCCGGATACGGGGACAAGGCTCATGCCCGCCAGCAGGAGCGAGACTCCCAGCAGGCGGGAAGGGATACGACGGTGTCCAGTTGTCTTTTGTTTCATCATCCTGTTCCTGACTTTTCAGGTCAGTAATACCGCCCTGTCCGGAACCGGCAGGTGGCCTGTGCCCAGGCCGGGAAGAGGAAAAGGATCCCGGGGCGGGCGCCCCGGACAGGAAGGCGAAGGGAAAAGCCGGGAAAGACGTCCCGGCCGGGACGGGGACACGGCACCATGCCGTGCCTCCGGGAAAGCCCTGTCTGCCGGGTCGTCCCGGGGGCAGGCAGGAAAGGCGGGGCCGGGCCGCCCCGTCGCGCCCATGCCGGCAAGGGCACGGAGCGACGGGACAGCCGCGGCGAACATCAGCGGGTCAGCTTGCGGAACTTGGGCCGGTGCGGGGTCTCCGCTTCCTTGCCCAGACGCTTCTTGCGGTCTTCCTCGTATTCGCTGAAGTTGCCCTCGAAGAAGATGACGCTGGAGTCGCCCTCGAAGGCCATGATGTGCGTGGCGATGCGGTCCAGGAACCAGCGGTCGTGGCTCACCACCAGCACGCAGCCGGCGAAGTTGTCCAGGGCGTCTTCCAGGGCGCGCATGGTGTTGACGTCAATATCGTTGGTGGGTTCGTCGAGCAGCAGCACGTTGGCGCCGGATTTCAGCATCCGGGCCAGGTGCAGACGGTTGCGCTCGCCACCGGAAAGCACGTCCACCTTCTTCTGCTGGTCGGCACCGTGGAAGTTGAAGCGCGTGCAGTAGGCACGGGCGTTGACTTCGCGGCTGCCCAGCTTGATGGTGTCGTGGCCTTCGCTGATGATGTCGTACACGCTCTTGCCCGGTTCCAGGGACTCGCGGCCCTGGTCCACATAGGCGAACTGCACGGTATCGCCCACCTTCACGGTGCCGGTATCGGGCTGTTCCTGCCCCACCAGCATCTTGAAGAGCGTGGTCTTGCCCGCGCCGTTGGGGCCGATGATGCCCACGATGGCACCGGCCGGGATGATGGCGTTGACATCTTCCATCAGCACACGGTCGCCCATGCTCTTGCTGACGCCGGTGAGCTCGATGACGCTCTTGCCCAGACGCGGTCCCGGCGGGATGTAGATCTCCAGATCCGGGGCGTGCTTCTCGCTCTCGTGGGAGAGCATGGCCTCGTAGGCGTTGATGCGGGCCTTGCCCTTGGCGTGGCGGCCCTTGGGCGACATGCGGATCCACTCCAGTTCGCGGGCCAGGGTCTTCTGGCGGTCGGCTTCGGCCTTTTCCTCATTGGCCAGGCGCTTCTGCTTCTGTTCCAGCCAGGAGGAGTAGTTGCCCTTCCACGGGATGCCCCGGCCGCGGTCCAGTTCCAGGATCCAGCCGGCCACGTTGTCCAGGAAGTAGCGGTCGTGGGTCACGGCGATGACCGTACCGGGGAAGGTGGAGAGGTAACGCTCCAGCCAGGCCACGGATTCGGCATCCAGATGGTTGGTGGGTTCGTCCAGCAGCAGGATGTCCGGGGCCTGCAGCAGCAGGCGGCACAGGGCCACGCGGCGGCGTTCGCCACCGGAGATCTTGTCCACGGTCATGTCGGCCGGCGGGCAGCGCAGGGCGTCCATGGCCATTTCCAGACGGGCGTCCAGATCCCACACGCCCTTGTGGTCCATCAGTTCCTGCACCTGGGCCTGACGCTCGATGAGGGCGTCCATCTCCTCAGGTTCCATGGGTTCGGCGAAACGGGCATTGATTTCCTCGAACTCCTTGGCGATGGCCATGAGTTCGCTCACACCCTCTTCCACCACCTCGCGCACGGTACGGGTCTCCCCGGCCAGGGGTTCCTGTTCCAGGTAGCCGATGGTGTAGCCGGGAGCCAGCACGGTCTTGCCGTCAAAGGCTTCGTCCACACCGGCCAGGATCTTCAGCAGGCTGGACTTGCCCGCGCCGTTGAGGCCCAAAACGCCGATCTTGGCCCCGTAGAAGTACGAAAGGGAGATGTCCTTCAGCACTTCTTTCTGGCCGTGGCGCTTGGACACGTGGATCATGGAATAAATGATCTTGTCCGGTTCGTTGCTCATAGTATCCTCAAAAGTGATGTGTGCCGGCCGGGCCGGCAGGGCGTACAGTCTAGCCGGGCTTGCGCCACATTTCAAGCACGCGCCGCAGCCACGGGAACATGCCCGGCGTCAGGGATGCGTGAGCGACGCCCCTTTGCCCACGCCCCCGGCCGAGGATTTTGTCTGTTCCCGCGGCCGGATGAACGGCTTGATTTGCCGCCCTGAGTCTGCCAAGATGCATGGTTCGTCATGTCCGCAAAGGAGGAGGCCGTATGCTGTCGGTTCTGCGCAGGCTCAGTGTCGTTCTGACCCGCTTCATGGGTGTCATCATCATCGCCTTCTCGGCGCTGGCCCTGTGGCAACCCTGGATCTTTTCCTGGGTGGCGCCGCATATTTCCGCCATGCTGGGCATCATCATGCTGGGCATGGGCATGACCCTGCACTGGCAGGACTTCAGCCATGTGCTGCGGCATCCCCGCGATCTGGGGCTGGGACTGGTGGTGCAGTTCGGCTGCATGCCGCTGCTGGCCTTTGCCCTGTGCCATGTGTTCGCCCTGCCGCCGGAACTGGCCATGGGCATGATCCTGGTGGGCACGGCCCCGGGCGGGACTGCCTCCAACGTGCTGACCTTCATCGCCCGCGGCGACGTGGCTTTTTCCGTAGCCATGACGGCAGCGGCCACCCTGGTCTCGCTGCTGCTGACCCCGCCGCTGACCTGGCTGCTGGGCGGTGTGTGGGTGCCGGTGGACATGGGCGGCCTTTTCTGGTCCATCGTCAAGATCGTGCTGGTGCCCGTGCTGCTGGGTCTGCTGCTGCACCATTTCCAGCGCGGCCTGGTGGACAGGCTCATGCCCTTCCTGCCGCTGGCCTCGGCCCTGGTCATCACCCTGGTCATCGCCGGCATCATCGCCGTCAATGCGCAGAACATCCTTTCGGCCGGGCCCGCCATCTTCGCGGCGGTCATCGCCCACAACCTCCTTGGCCTGGCCGTGGGCTGGTTCGCCGCCTGCCGGCTGCGCTTTGCGCCGTCGCGCCGCCGCGCCCTGGCCATAGAGATAGGCACACAGAATTCCGGGCTGGCCACAGCCCTGGCGCTGGCGCACTTTACGCCTGCCGCCGCCATTGCCGGCGCCCTGTTCAGCGTCTGGCAGAACATTTCCGGCGCGCTGCTCTCCAACTTCTGGGCAACGCGTCCCGTAACGTCTGATTCCGGGGAGAAGGATTCATGAAGTTCATTTTCGGTGAGGGTTTCCAACGCACTCTGGGCGGTTCCATGATGGTGGCCGGTACGGCCATCGGCGCGGGCATGCTGGCCCTGCCCATGACCTCGGCCGGCATGTGGTTCAACTGGTCCATGGTGCTCATGCTGCTTTCCTGGTTCTGCATGCTGCGCGCCAGCCAGGCCATCCTTGAAGTCAACCTGCTGTTCGAGCCCGGCGACAGCCTGCACACCCTGGTGCAGAACACGCTGGGTTCCTTCTGGAGCGTGCTCAACGGCTTTTCCGTGGCCTTCGTGCTCTACACGCTGGTCTATGCCTACGTCAGCAGCGGCGGCTCCGTGGTCCAGCATGCCCTGCAGTCCAGCTGGGGCATCACGCCGCCCCGTGTCCTCACCAGCCTGATCTTCACCATCCTGCTCACGGCCTGTGTCTGGTGGAGCTCCAAGGCTGTGGACCGTCTGTCCGCCATCCTCATGGGCGGCATGGTCATCACCTTCCTGCTGTCCATCGGCGGCATGATCGGTCAGGCCCGCCTGGATTCCATGCTGGGCCTGGACGGCCAGAGCGGCGAATTCATCTTCATCTTCGGCGCGGCCTCCACCTACCTGACCTCCTTCTGCTTCCACGCCTCGGTGCCCAGCCTCATCAAATATCTGGGCAAGGACGCCCGCACCATCAACAGCTGCCTGCGCATCGGTACGGTCATCGCCCTGCTCTGCTACGTGGTCTGGATCGCCGCCGCCGACGGCATCATCCCGCGTGACGACTTCAAGCACATCACCAACGTGGGCGATCTGGTGGCCGCTTCCGGCACCAGCCTGGGCGGCATCATCCTCAAGATGCTGGAGGCCTTTGCCCTGTTCGCCATCGCCACGTCCTTCCTGGGCGCGGGCCTTGGCCTGTTCGACTACATGGCCGACCTGTGCGGCTTCGACAACAGCCGCCTGGGCCGCACCAAGACCATGCTCATCACCTTCGTGCCGCCCATGATCGGCGGCATCATCTGGCCCGACGGCTTCCTGCCCGCCATCGGCTGGGCCGGTCTGGCGGCCTCCATCTGGTCGGTCATCGTGCCCGCCCTGCTGCTGCGCGCCAGCCGCCGCAAGTTCCAGGCCAGCCTGTACCGCGTGCCCGGCGGTTCCACCACCGTGCCCCTGCTGCTGGTCTACGGCATCATCGTGGCCGTCTGCCATACCCTGTATGTCTTCAACCTGCTGCCTGTCTTCAAGTAGCAGCCAATACGCAAGGAGTTCCTCATGAACAAGGACGTCATCAGCACCCCCAACGCTCCTGCCGCCGTGGGCCCCTACAGCCAGGGCATCCGCGTGGGCGACATTTTCTTCCTCTCCGGCCAGATCCCGCTGGATCCCGCCACCGGCAAGCTGGTGGAAGGCGACATCTGCGCCCAGGCCGAGCAGTGCTGCAAGAACGTGGTGGCCCTGCTGGAATCCCAGGGCCTGACCACCGCCAACGTGGTCAAGACCACCGTGTTCATCGCCGACATGAACGACTTCCCCAAGGTCAACGAAGTCTACAAGAAATACTTCTGCGAACCCTTCCCCGCCCGTTCCTGCGTGGCCATCAAGAGCCTGCCTCTGGGCGCCCAGGTGGAAGTGGAAGCCATCGCCGCCCTCTAAGCCTGTCCGGGAGGGGCGTCCTGCAAAGGGATGCCCCTCCTTTTTCCATCCGGCTCCCTGCGTTCCCCCGGCCGGCTTCCTGCCGCCTGTCCCGGAGCCGCGCCTTCCTCCGCTCCCTGCCTATGCTCAAGATCGTCACGACCATCCTTTGCGTCTACATGCTGGTCCGCTGCGTGCTGCCCCTGCGCTGCAAGCGGCCGCTCAAGATGCTGCTGGCCCTGCTGGTGCTGCTGGTGGGCTTCCGCCTGCACATTTTTTCCCTGCTCTACGCCACCTTCAATCCCGAGCTGCCGCGCTGGGTGCTGGTCAGCACGGGCGTGCCGCATGTGCTTTTCTTCCTGCTGGCCCTGCTCTCGCTGCTTCGGGACGGCGTCTGCCTCATCTGGTGGCTGGCGCGCCGCCTGCGTCCGGGCCTTCCGGCCCTGCCCGGCAGCAACCGGCAGATGGCCGCCCTGCTGCTGGTGGCCCTGGTGATGACCGTCATGGCCGTGCCCGCGGCACTGCGTGTCCCCGATGTCCGCACGCAGGAGATCGTCCTGCCCGGCCTGCCTCCCGCCCTGGACGGCCTGCGCGTGGCCCAGCTCACGGACCTGCACATCAGCCGCAACTTCCCCGCCGAGTGGACCCGGGCCGTGGTGGACAGGACCAATGCCCTCAGGCCGGACATCATCCTGCTCACGGGAGACCTTATGGACGGCAGCCCCGCCCTGCGGCGCGAGGACTTCGCGCCCATGGCCGACCTGCGGGCGCCGCTGGGCGTCTTCGCCTGCCCGGGCAACCATGAATATTACTCCGACCTGCCTGCCTGGCGGCCCGTCCTGCGCGCTCACGGCATCACCCTGCTGGAGAACGAGGCCGTGGTGCTGCCGGTGCGGGACAGCCACCTGACCGTGGCCGGTGTCACCGACAATGTGGCCGGTCGCTTCGGCCTGCCCGGTCCCGATCCGCACAGGGCCCTGGAGGGGACGCCGCGACCGCGCATCCTCATGGCCCACAAGCCGGAGCTCTTCCATGAGACGGCCCCGGAAATCGACCTGCAGCTTTCCGGCCATACCCACGGCGGGCTGGCCCTGCTGCTGGATCAGGGCGTGGCCCTGTTCAACGGCGGTTTCGTGCGCGGCTGGTATGCCCGGGACGACGCCCGCCTGTATGTGGGCCCCGGCAGCGGCCTGTGGGGCGGTTTTCCCCTGCGCCTGGGCGTGCCTTCCGAGATCCTGCTGCTGGTCCTGCGCGCGCCGCGGTGACGCATAGCCCTCCCGGAGCCCGTCTGCCCGCCTTTTTTCCGCTCCCGCAGGCCGGACATCCCCTGGAGCATCGGGACTTCATCCCGCATCCCTCTTGCCTGCCGCTCCGGCAGGCCCTACATTAGCAGGATAGAGAACCCTCACCTTCAAGGAGCCTGCATGCCCCTCCAGCCCCCCAGCCCGTTCCATCAGCACATCGCCCTGCCGGAAAGGACAGCCCTGCTGCTCTCCATGCTGGCCCCCTGGCCGCGCCGGGGCAGAGAATTGCTGGTCATCGGCTGCGGGGCGGGGCATGTCCTGCCTCCGCTCTGGCAGAGCGGCTTTGACCTGAGCGCCTGCGAGACCTCTCCGGCCCTGCGGGAACAGGCCCGGCGCAGGGCCCCGCAAGGCGTGGAGATAGAAGCCGCGTCCCCGGACTGGCTGCCCTTTGCCGACAACAGTTTCGACTGGGTACTGCTGCGGGCCGACGAACTGCCGCCCGCCGCCCTGCCTGCGACCTTGGGCGAGGCCTGCCGCGTGGCGGCCTGCGGTCTGGCCCTCACCTTCTGGAACAGCGCCTCCCTGCCCTGGCTGACCTGGCGGCTGCACGGACGTCGCCATGCCTGGCCCGGGCACTGCCTGCCCTTCTGGACCGCCTGGCGACTGCTGGCCGCCCGCCCGGGACGACTGCACGCGGCAAGCTGCCTCTGGCGGCCCGCCTGCCGCTGGCATCACGGGACGCACGTCCATGCCGCGGCCCTTTCCCGCCTGCCCTTCGGGGCCTGGTGCGTCCTGCGTCTGGACATGTCGCCCCGCCGTACGGGCACGCCCCTGCCCCTGCGTCTGCGCCCCCGTCTGGATACCGCCCGCCCCGTCATGGAGTACGACTCCCTGCGCACCACCGGCCAGCCCCCGGCACAAAAACAGCATCCCTGAATCACAGGAAAAATTTTTTCTGTTCCCGGAGACCACAGCGCAGGGGATTTTCGGCATTCCTCTCCCGCCCGCAGCGGCAGACAAGCCTCAGGGGGCTTGCCGCCGGCACCGGCCTGCATTATGGTGGTACGTCCTGAAGGAAATGACAGCAACACGGGCGGTATCCTGTGCCGCGCCGTTTTTATTGCGCAGTCCACAATAAGGAGATCATCATGAAAGCGCGCAGCAGATCCATCCATCTTTCCGTGCATATCCATAAAGATCCTGCCGCCATGGCCGAGCGCGCCGCCCATATCCTGGCCGCCGCCTGTGAAGAAGCCGTGGCCGAACGCGGCGTGTTCCGCATCGCCCTTTCCGGCGGCCAGACGCCCATCCCCCTGTTCCGTCTGCTGGCGGCCAGTGACTGGGCCGACCGCCTGCCCTGGGACAAGATGAACTTTTTCTGGGTGGACGAACGCTGCGTGGGTCCCGACCATCCTGACAGCAACTACGGCCTTGCCCGCCGCGAACTGCTGAGCCATGTGCCTGCCACCCACTTCTACCGCATGCGCGGCGACATCGACCCGGTGGAAGCTGCCGTCAAATACGAGCAGCAGATCCGTCAGGACTTCAATATCGGTCCCAACGACCTGCCCCGCTTCGACTTCATGATTCTGGGCATGGGCGATGACGGCCACACCGGTTCCATCTTCCCCAACTCTCCGGCCCTGGCCGAACGCAAGCGTCTGGTCATCGACCAGTATGTGCCCGAACGCAAGGCCGACCGCCTGACCCTGACCCTGCCGGTCATCAACAACTCCCGCTGCTGCATGTTCCTGGTCACGGGCAAGGAAAAGCATCAGGTGCTGGGCCAGGTGCTTGATCTGCTGGCCGAGCCCACCCTGCCTGCCCAGATGGTGCGCCCCAGCGTGGGCGACCTGATCTGGGTCGTGGACGAGGCCGCGGCCACCGGTCAGGACTAGGCCGTCCTGCCATACGAATGACAAAGGAGGGGCCCCACCGGGACCCCTCCTTTTTTTGCGGGTTCTGCCTGCCCGACGCGTTCGCGACGACACATCATCCCCGCCCCGGCTCGCTGCCCGCCAGGGACGGCCGTCGGGACAGATGCCTCTCAGCCGTTGCTCCCCCCGGCCGCCCCCACTCCCGACAGGCCATGAGGGGACGCGACTGTGCCGCCGTCCCGCTCGGCCCCGCCGGAAAGACCTTCGAGCCCGCTCCCGCCCGCCGTCTCCAGCTGGTGCAGCACACGGGCCTTGGCCATGATCTCGGGCCGGTATTCGAAGTGCATCAGATCGTACTCATGCCATTTGCCGCCCCAGATGAAGCCCTCGGCCTCGAAGGCCCGGACGATCTCGCTGTCGTAGGACTGTTGCAGGGGATGGCGCTCCATCCTAGCCCAGCGCCAGTACGGCGCCCGCTGCGGGCTCAGATCGATGGCGATACCGAAGGAATGCGGGCTCAGGCGCTGCTCTCCGGCAATGTGGCGCCACAAAAAGCCTCCGGCCGAGACCAGCCAGGGCTTGAGTTCCGGCCGCTGCCGCACGGCCTCGCGCAGGCGGCCGTCCACGGCGACCAGCGCCCGCACGGCGGCCCCGCTCATCCGCACCTTGCGCCCCTGCAGGGACGTCACGCCCAGGCCCCGGCGGACCGTGGCCGCATCCGCACCGTACAGGGCCTTCAAAAAGGCATAGCTGCGCCAGCGGCCGGGTGAATAGCCCAGTGGCGTGGCCGCCCGTTCCGGGTCCGGCAGATAGGGCAAGTGCATGCTGGCACGCAGCGAGACATCCATGCGTGCGGGATCGAGACGCCGGGCCAGGCGCTGTTCCCTGTCCAGCAGGGTCGCATCATCATAAGGATGGGCCGCCAGCTCCGCTGCCGAGGCATAGAGCACCCGCCGCTCCCCTTCCAGGCGCAGCCAGATCCCGTCAGGCCCGGATTCCACCGCCCTGATCTGCGGGTAGGCCGAACGCAGGCACAGCAGATTGATACGGTCCTCGGCGGACAGCCCGGACAGCTCGCCGCCACGTTCGCCGGCAGCCGTCTCCGCCGTACAGCACAGCGGCAGCAGCAACAGCCACAACAGCAGCCCGCCCCAGCGGGAGGGATGCCGCCCCACACATCCTTTCATCATCCATCTCCAGCGGGCCCGGCCGCCTCTTGTCAAGGGGACGGCCTTTGCCCTACATAGCAGCCATGCAAGCATGGAAATTCTACTTCATTACCTTTGGCTGTAAGGTGAACCAGTACGAAACGCAATCCCTGCGCGAGGCCTGGCAGGCCCGTGGCGGCGTGGAATGCGACGACCCCGCCCAGGCGGACGTGGTCTGCGTCAACAGTTGCGCCATCACGGCCCGAGGGGAGCGCGATGCCCGCAATGCCGTGTTCCGCCTGCGCCGTGCGGCCCCCGCTGCCCGCCTGATCCTGACCGGTTGTGCGGCCCGCCTGTTCGAGGACTTTCGCCGGCACGGCCACGAGGACTGCGTGCAGCCGGACCTCGTCCTGCCCCAGGGCGACAAGCGCCTGCTGCTGGCCGGGCCCTGGACGGAAGAAGCCCAGGCTCTGGCAGGAGAAGCGCAGGCCCCTTCCTACCCGCCCTTTGCCATCAGCGGCTTCCGGCGCGCCCGCCCCGTGCTCAAGGTGCAGGACGGCTGCCAGCACCGCTGCACCTACTGCATCGTGCCCCTCACCCGCGGCCGCTGCCTGAGCCGCCCGCCGGAAGACGTCATCGCCGAGGCCCGGCGCCTGTTGCTGGCCGGACATGCCGAGATCATGATCTCCGGCATCAATCTGCGCCAGTATGGCCGGGACAACGCCGCTTTCGGGGATTTCTGGAGTCTGCTCCGCCGTCTGGATGCCGCCCTGGCCCCGGAATTCGCCGGACGCGGCCGCTTCCGCATCAGCTCCCTGGAGCCGTCGCAGCTCGATGACGAAGGGGTGGAGACCCTTATGGCCTGCCGCATGCTCTGCCCGCAGCTGCACATCTCGCTGCAGCATGCCAGCCAGCCCGTGCTGCGCCGCATGGGCCGCGGCCACTACACGGCAGAAATGCTCCAGCGTGCCGTGGGACGCCTGCACGCCCACTGGCCCGTCATGGGGCTGGGGGCGGACATCATCGCGGGCTTCCCGGGCGAGCGTGAGGAAGATGTGGCCTGCCTGCTGGACTTCGTGCGCGAGACGCCCTTCAGCTATGCCCACGTCTTCCCCTATTCCCGTCGCCCCGGCACTGCCGCCGACCGCTTTGACGGCCACCTGCCCCAGCAGGTCAAGCAGGAGCGGGCCGCCCGCGTCCGCGCCGCCGTGGAAGAACGCCGTCAGGCTTTCTGGCAGGCACAGCTGGCCCTGCCGCGCATGCTGCTGGCCGCCGACAGCCCCGCTCCCGACCAGGCCCCTGCCCGCCGTCGCAAAGCCATCAAGGGCGTCAATGAATTCTATGTGCCCTGCATCCTGCCCGCCGGGACCCATCCCGGTCGCGAACTGCTGGCCGTACGTCCCCTGTCCGTCACGGACAAGGGGCTGCTGGTGGAGCCGCTGGCGGACTAGATCTCGTTGTTCCGGAGCCCGGGGAGGGGCGTTGCCGTCCCGTCGCTGTCGATGTCCGAAGCCCTGCCGGGCATGCCCGCAAGGCACTCAGGACAGTGGCAGCAGCGGCCAGCGCCTTCTCCGGCTCCATCCTCTCAAGATACCGCGTGATACGGGGGATGGTTGCCGGAAAGAACTTGCTAAAAGTTCCGATTCCTGAAATAAAACATAGCAACAAAATATGTTTCTTGCTCCCCGTCCCAACGGCCGGACGGGAAAGTCCCGCTCCCGACAACAAGATCTGCCCGCCACCGCCCCGTGCCACGGCATGCATGACTGGAGCGAACGCTCTCCCTCCCCTCCTTTCCGGCCGCATCCCTGTAACCAAGAGAGGAAAAGCCATGTCCTGCCGCTATGCTCTCCCCGCCCTTTTGGGCCTCACCCTGCTGGCATCCGGCTGTGCCGGCGGTTTTTCCCGTCATTATCAGGCGGCGGACGACCATGTCCGCCCCGTGGATACCCTTGAATCCTGTAGCGCCCCCCGCGTGGAACAGCTCCCGGCATCCGTTATGGAAAAACGCCTTGCCGCGGCCCTTGCTGACGGCTATGTCCGTCTGGGCCGGGCCACATGGGAAAGCGCCGTCCCCGCATCCGCCGACGATGCCGCCGCCCAGGCGAGCCGTGTGGGTGCCTGCCTCGTGCTCCAGAGCGTGACGCCCATCCCCCAGCAGCCGGAAAAGCCCCACTACCAGGCGCATCCCGGCTTCGTCTCGCGCATCGGCCAGCGCGGCATCTTTGCCGAGGACAACAGCGGGAACCTGGGCGGCCCGTCCACGCAGCCTGCGGTGCGTTACCGCAATGACGCCGTCTTCCTTGCCCGCACGAGGTAGAGAGGCAACCCTCTTCCCCGCCGGAGAAAGAAGACAGGCCCGCACCGGCAGCCCAGGATCTTCCTGTCGGCTACCGGGGCAGGCACATGCCGGATGGGCCGGACAGCGCTGTGCCTGCATCCCCGGCCATCCCCATACGCCCCACCCGTATGGCGCATGCCTTTGGTTTCGCGCCTCGGGGCTCAACAGACGAATCCATACACAAAGAGGGAGCCGTGCCGCAGGGCAGGCTCCCTCCTCTTCTGTCAGGGGATATTGTTATTCGCTGGCTAGATGCTGATCTGGGCGCCCAGCAGCTTGACGAAGGCGGCGATCCAGGCCGGATGCGCAGGCCAGGCCGGAGCCGTGACCAGATTGCCGTCCACCACCGCGTTGCTGGCCGTGGCGTTGAAGTCATGCCAGGTGGCGCCCGCGGCCACCACATCGGGCTTGACCGCAGCGTAGCAGGTGCAGGTGCGGCCCTTGAGGATGCCCGCGCTCACCAGCAGCTGGGGGCCGTGGCAGATGGCAGCGATGGGTTTGCCGGCGGCGTCGAATTCACGCACGATCTCCAGCACGCGTTCGTTGAGGCGCAGGTATTCGGGAGCGCGCCCGCCGGGCACCACCAGACCGGCGTAGTCGGCCACATCGACCTTGTCGAAGTCATAGTTGATAGCGAAGTTGTGGCCGCGCTTCTCGCTGTAGGTCTGGTCGCCCTCGAAGTCATGGATGGCCGTGCGCACGAAATCACCGGCCTTCTTGCCGGGGCAGACGGCGTGGACTTCGTAGCCCAGCATCAGCAGCATCTGGAAAGGCACCATCACTTCGTAATCTTCCACATAATCGCCGGCCAGCAGCAGAATCTTTTTCATCGTATACTCCTGTGCGGCAAGGCGCCCGTCCGGAACAAAGAAGCCGGGCCCGCTCTTGCCATCGCTCATATACTGCTTATATAAGCAGCGGAACGTTACAGACAAGAGGCAGGCCGGAGCTTTTCCGTCCCGGCGGCTGCCTGCCGATACACCCCACTGTCCCGCGGCCCCGGCTGCCGCCCAAAACATGGCAAGGAGTGCTCCATGCCCCTGTATGATTTTGTCTGCCCCGCCTGTGGGGCCCAGTTCGAAGAGCTGGCGTTCGGTGACGAGACGCCCGCCTGCCCCCAGTGCGGCCATGCCGAGACCCAGCGCCAGATGAGCGTGCCCAGCCCGCTCAAGACCGGCGCTTTCCCCTTCAAGCCCGGCCCGGTGCATCCGCTGGCCTCCAAGATGGGCAAGGGCCTTGCCGGTTGCGGCCAGGCCGGCGGCTGCGGCGGCAGCACCCCCGCCGCGCCCAGCTCCGGCTCCGCCTGCGGCGGCAACGGCAAGTTCTCCTGAGCCTAGGCTCCTCGTATCCTGGAAGGATACGTTCATTTTGGGGACGCGCCTTCCGCGGCATGTATCCAGCCGCGCGGGCGCGTTCCTTGCATTATGGAGCTGCTTGGCCTATTCTTTTGGAATATTTTCACTTCAGGGGGATATTATGCTGCGCAGTATGACCGGCTTCGGCCGCTGCCTGGTAGAGAGCGAAGGCTTCACCCAGCAATGGGAAGTCAAAAGCGTCAACAGCCGCCATCTGGACCTCAAATGGCGTCTGCCCATGAGCGTGCGCAGCCTTGAGCCGCGCCTGGAAAAAGTGGTGCGCCGCTTCGCCTCCCGCGGCCGCGTGGATATCAGCCTGACCCTCCAGTACACCGGCGGCACCGGCCCCGCGCCGCGCTTTGAGGCCATGCAGGCCGAAGCCATGCTGGACAGCCTGAAAGAACTGGCTGCCCGTCGTGGCGAGTCCTTCACCCCCGACTACAACGCCCTGCTCGCCCTGCCCGGCCTGTGGGGCGATGCCGGTGACGAAGTGGACGAGAGCCTGACCCTGGCCCTGGAAGAAGGCCTCTCCCTGGCCCTGGAGGACTGGAACGACGCCCGCGCCGCCGAGGGCCGCGCCCTGGCCCGCGACATGCATTCCCGCATCCTGCGCATGGAAGAATGGACCGGCCTCATCGCCGAACGCGCGCCCGAGATCAAGGAAGAGCGCGCCGCCGTCATGCGCGAACGCCTCAACGAGGCGCTGGAAGCTGTCAACGGCCTGGACGAGAACCGCTTCCTGCAGGAGGTCACCATCCTGGCCGACCGTCTGGACGTCACCGAAGAGCTGACCCGCCTGCACACCCACCTTGCCCGTCTGCATGAACTGCTGGATGCGGGCAAGGATGCCGGCCGCCGTCTGGACTTCACGCTGCAGGAATGCTTCCGCGAGATCAACACCTGCGGCAACAAGATCCCCGATGTGCAGCTTTCGCGCATGGTGGTCGATTTCAAGAACGAACTGGAAAAGTGCCGCGAGCAGGTACAGAACCTCGAATAGCCGGCGGGTTCCCGTCACGGTCGTCCGACACTGAGCTCCGCGGGCCCTGCCTGCGGAAGGAGATTTTGACATCATGAACAGACTCGGCATCGCGCTGGTCATCAGCGCGCCCTCCGGCACAGGGAAGACCACGCTCATCAAACGCCTGCGCAAGGAATTCCCCAACTTCGGCTATTCCATCTCCTGCACCACCCGCGCCCCCCGCGAGGGCGAAGTGGACGGCAAGGACTATCACTTCCTGAGCCGCGAACGCTTCGTGGAGCTGCGCGACCAGGGCCATTTTGCCGAATGGGCCGAGGTGCACGGCAACTTCTACGGCACGCCCCTGCCCCCTGTGCGCGAGATGCTGGCCAAAGGCCAGGACATCCTGTTCGACATCGACGTGCAGGGCGCCGCCCAGCTGCGCAAGAACATGCCCGATGCCCGCTTCCTCTTCATCCTGCCGCCCTCCATGGAAGAACTGGAACGCCGCCTGCGCGGCCGCGGCCTGGACAGCGAGGACGTCATCCTGCGCCGCCTGGCCAATGCCCGCGCCGAGATGCAGGAAGCGCCCCACTATGATGCCCTCATCGTCAATGACGACCTGGACACGGCTTACGACCACCTGCGCGCCGCCTACCTGGCCGCGACCCTGGCTCCCCACTGCCGCCCCGGGCTGGTGGAGGCCCTGAACAACGGACACCTCCTTTAAAGGAAGAAGAACGATGGCTGCCCAACTCATTGTCGCTCTGGATCTGCCCCGCAAGGAAGACGCTCTCGTCCTGGCCCGCGAACTGCAAGGCGCCGTGCCCTGGTGCAAGGTGGGCATGGAACTGTTCACACTGGCCGGCCCGGACATCATCCGCGAACTGCACGACCTTGGCTTCCATGTCTTCCTGGACATAAAATTCTACGACATCCCCCACACCGTGGCCCAGGCCGTCAAGGCCGCTGCCGCCGCCGGTGCGGAACTGCTGACCCTGCACTGCCAGGGCGGCGAGCGCATGTGCAGCGAGGCCCGTATTGCCGCCGACAGCTACGGCAGCAAGGCTCCCCAGCTTTTCGGCGTCACGGCCCTGACCAGCTTCGGCCCCGGCGAAATGCCCGGCATCAGCGCCGATCCTTCGGACTTTGCCCTGGAGCTGGCCGGCAAGGCCCGCGGCTGGGGCCTGGACGGCGTGGTCTGCTCCGGCCATGAGGCCGCCCGCATCAAGGCCTCCTGTCAGGGCCTGCGCTGCCTGTGCCCCGGCATCCGTCCCGCGGGCGCCGATACCGACGACCAGCAGCGCATCATGACGCCCGCCCGTGCCGTGCAGGCCGGTGCCGACTTCCTGGTGGTGGGACGTCCCATCCTCAAGGCCCCCTCGCCCGCCGAGGCCGCCCGTGCCATCCAGGCCGAGATGAAAGCCGCCGTCTAAAGGAGACCGCATGACAGCCAGCGCCCCTCTTGCCCTTTTCCGCACCTCAAGCATGCCCCGTCGCCCCAGCATCCGGCGTCGCGGGCCTGTCAGGGAGGTGGCGGCATGAAGCGCTGGCTGTTCCGTGAGCCCCCTGCCGGTTCGCCGCCGCGCGGTCTGGCCCGTGAGCTCTCCATCTCTCCCCTGCTGCTGGACATCCTCTGGCGGCGCGGCCTGGACAGCCCCGAAGAGCTGGACGCCTATCTTTCGGCGCGTCTGCCCGATCTGGTGCCGCCGTCCCGCTGGCCCCAGCTCCCGCAGGCGGCCGAGGTCATCAGCAAGGCCCTGCTGGACGGCAAGAAGCTGGCCGTCTGGGGCGACTACGACGTGGACGGCATCACGTCCTCCACGCTGGTGCTGGACGTGCTGGAAGCCCACGGCCTGGAAGCCCTGTGGCATGTGCCCGACCGCCGCAGCGAAGGCTACGGCCTGAACATCCCGGCCATCGAAGAACTGGCCGCGCAGGGCTGCGGCATCCTGCTCACCGTGGACTGCGGCATCTCCGACATGGCGGCCGTGGCCCGCGCCCGCGAGCTGGGCATGACCGTGGTCGTCTCCGACCACCACCTGCCGCCGCCGGAACTGCCCCCGGCCGACGCCATCTGCAATCCCCGTCTGGGCCCGGAAGACGACATGCCCTGCCCCCATCTGGCCGGTGTGGGCGTGGCCTTCTTCCTCATGGCCGCCGTCAACGCGGCCCTGGCCCCGCACACGGGCCGCCGCTTCAAGATGGACAAGGTGCTGGATCTGGTGGCCCTGGGCACGCTGGCCGACGTCATGCGCCTGGGCGGGCAGAACCGCATCCTCGTGCGCGGCGGGCTGGACAAGCTGGCCGAGGCCGCCCGTCCCGGCATCGCCGCCCTCAAGACCGTGAGCGGTTCCGACGCGGCCGCCCGCCTCAACGCCGGGCAGGTGGTCTTCCGTCTGGCGCCGCGCATCAATGCCGCCGGACGCATGGGCGCGGCCGACACCGCTCTCCAGCTGTTGCGCAGCAAGGACCATGTGGAGGCCCTCCGCCTGGCCCAGCATCTGGATGCCCTCAACACCCAGCGCCGCGAGGAAGAGGAGCGCATCTGGGCCGCCGCCCGCGAGCAGGCCCACCGCCAGCTGGAGCAGCGCCAGCGCCCGGCCCTGGTGCTCTACGGCGGCGACTGGCACCCCGGCATCGTGGGCATCGTGGCCTCGCGCATCGTGGAAGAATTCTACCGGCCCACCATCATCCTTTGCGACGACAACAATATGATGAAGGGCTCGGGCCGCTCCATCCGCGAGTTCGACCTTTACGCCGGGCTCCAGAAGACGGCCCACGTGCTGGCGGGCTTCGGCGGCCACAAGCTGGCCGCGGGCGTGCGCCTGGAACCCAATCAGCTGGAACGCTTCCGCGAGGCCTTCGAACGGGTCGTGGCGGACGAGCTGGGCGAGCAGCCCCTGACCCCGGCCCTGCTGCTGGAATGCGAGCTGGATTTCCAGCAGGCTTCGGATTCCGCCTTCTTGCAGGAGCTGGAACTCATGCAGCCCTTTGGGGCAGGCAATGCCGAACCGGTCTTCGCCTCCCCGGAACTCACGGTGGTGGACCGCAGCCCGCTGGGCTACAGCGGCGACCATGTGCGCCTGCGCCTGAAGGACAGCGCCAGCGGCATCACTCTCATGGCCAAGGGCTGGAACATGGCCACGGCCTTCCCGCCCTCTTCCGTGGGCTCACGCATCCGTGTGGCCTATACGCCGCGTCTGGACTACTACCGGGGCGTGGCCTCCATCGACGTGGGCATCAAGGACTGGCAGCCCGTGGCCGACTAGCCCGCGCAAATAAGGATCGTTGAAGGGCCTTCTTCCCGTATGGAAGCGGCCCTTTTGCTTTCTCCTCTGGCGGAGCGCTGGACGCATCTCCGTTCTTCACCAGCTGATGCCGTCCCGCACAGCCGGCAGGTTCCGGGCAGCCATCGCCCTGCTGCCACTCCCCAGGCTGCCGTCAGCCATGTCCCTGCGGTACCGCCGGGCCGCGCCGTGCAGGGACGTACCTTCTCTTCTCCCCGGGCGGATGGCATCCCCCGTATCTGCGCGCCCTGTCTGCGGCCACAAAATCCCGGAAATTTCCTTCCGCATCCTTCACAGATGCCATTTGAGGCTTACCCTTTGAACACGGCAGCCCCGACGGCAGCGCCGGGAGCGCTTCCCGCGCCCGTGCCATCGCCGTCCGGCCCGGCCCTCCCGCCCGTATCCCTGCTCCGGCAGGCAGTCCGGGACAGGCCCGCGGCCACGGCTGCCTGCGGCACCCTCCCCCCTCACGAGACAAGGGGACTGCGCCGCGCCCTCACCTTCAACAGATCACACGCCGGGATCATCCGGCTTTTCAGGAGTTCGTCATGAAGCAGCCCGAAGAGCTGTCCGCGTACAAGGAAAGCGTCCTGCAGGACATCGCCCAGGCCCAACGCGTGGGCGCTGACGAGAATGCCATCACCGCCCTCATCAGCCAGTACCCGCTGGATCAGGCCCTGGCCGCCCGTCTGGCCCGCTGTTACGGCCCCAAGGGATTGGAGAATTTCAATCTGGACGGCATCGACGTGGCCGCCCTGCCCGCCCAGCAGAAACACGCCAAGGAGCCTGACCAGAGCGTGCTGCAACAGGTCTGGGAAGAACACGTGGCCCTGGTCATGGATCAGGTCTGCCGCATGTCGCCCGAATATCTCGATCTGGAGCAGGAGACCCGTCTGGACATCCTGCTGCTGGAACAGGCCCGTGCCGAGAACAACCTCCAGGCCATGCTGGGGCTGGAGATCCTGCATGTGGCCGAAGACCTGAACCTGGCCATGCAGGAGGCCGAAGCCGCCGAGGCCGGTCACGCCGCCGGGCAGCCCGGAGCCTGCAAGATGGCCGCCTTTGCCCGCAAGATCATCCACAGCCTGGAACGCCAGCGCGAGAGCCTGGAACAGGCCGCCGAGCTCCTGCCCCTGGTCTGTGACGCCCAGGCCTATGCCGCCGCTGCCCAGACCTACGCCCAGAACAAAAAAGACAAGGACGGTCTGCCCGAAGACGGTTTCCGCCAGACCATGCAGGCCCAGCGCCAGTCGCTGGAAGCCGCCGCGCAGGATTGCACCACGCCCTGCCTGGGCGATCTGTTCACTGCCCGTCATCGTAACCTGGCCACGGCGGAAGAGATCTACATCCGCATGCAGCGTCAGGCCCTGAGCGGCCTTTCTTCGGTGACGCAGGCCGAAGCCCTGGCCGACAGCCTCTTCCCCTGGCTGGCCGATACCCTGGAAGGCATCGTCGGCAATGAGCTCCATGCCGGTCTCAAGGACACGGCGGCCGCCCGCCTGGACGGCATCCGCCAGCTGCTGGCCGATATGGAAGCTGAAGAGCAGGAATAAAAGGATGAGGGGGAAGGGGGCCCTTTTTGAAAAAAGGTCTCCCCTTCCCCCTCAAACTCCCCCATCCCTGCCAAAAACTTTTGACCGGATCACCGGCAAGGCCTCGTGTCGCGCAGGCTGTGCGCGACTCACCGTCCCCCGGCATGATGCGGGAGAAAGACAAGGTCCGGCATGAAGGCAAAGAATGGGGGCGCCCCGGAAAGAGATGCATCGCCTTGCCGCCGCGCATGAGATGCCCTACGCGGCACGGCCGGACAGTTTGGACGGCCCCCCTTCCGGCGCACCATACGATATGTTGCCGGCCATCGTTTTTTTTGGACCACCTGCGCAACAGGGCCAGTCCCCCGCACAAGGGAGACTGGCCCTGTTTTTTTATCTGTCCGTCAGATGCGGTACCGGACGTGCCGCAGTGACGGATAAGTACGGTCTACGGCTTGGGATACTGGCGGATATGCGAGAAGATGCTGCCGTCCCGTTCCAGTCCCTGCTGGGCGGCCTTGGCATACCAGAGGGCAGACTCCGTGGCATCCTGCGGCACGCCGAAGCCCACTTCATAGCAGGCGCCCAGGAATCGCTGGGCCTGGCCATTGCCCTGTTCGGCGGCACGCTTGGCCCAGTCGAAGCTCTGTTCGGGGTCCTTGGTCACCAGTTCACCGTCGGCGCAGATCAGCGCCATGTTGAACTGGGCCTCGGCATAACCGCTCTGGGCCGCACGCTGCATCCACTGCAGATAGCCATTGGTGTCGCGCGGCACGCCCGCACCGGAACGCAGCATATAGGCCACCAGGGTCTGGGCTTCGGCATCGTTCTGTTCCGCCGCCAGCATATACCATTTGAAAGCCGTTGCCAGATCCTGCGGGACGCCCAGGCCGTTCTCGTAGCAGCGGCCCAGCAGCACCTGCGAGCGGGCATCGCCGTCCGAGGCCAGGGGCTGCAGCAGGCGCAGCGTTTTTTTGTACTGGCCGATATTGTAGGCCGTCCAGGCTTCCTGCCAGGTCTTGTCCGCCTTGCTGTCCGCGGCCACGGCAGGGATGGCGCTCACCAGGGCAAGGCCCAGCAGGCCTGTCGCGAGTATCTTGTTCATGATCTCTCCTTGCGTGTCGTTTCCTCTTCCGGCATCAGGCCGGGGACACGCGTGCAGGCCACCATACGCCGCCCCGAGGCGGGACACAAGCATCCTGTCCGCGCGTCCCCCGGCCCTTGACGACTGGCCCGGCAAGATGCATTTTTGTCATGATGCAAAAAGGATTCTGTCCCCTTATCGTCATCCGGGGTGCCGGAGACATGGGCACCGGTGTGGCCCTGGAACTGTGGCACGCGGGCCTGCACAGGCTCGTGCTGCTGGAGTGCGCCCGGCCGCGTGCCATCCGCCGTCTGGTGGTCTTTTCCGAGGCGGTCTTCGAAGGCAAGGCCCGGGTGGAAGGACTCGAAGCCCGTCTGTGCCCCGATGCGGCCGCCTGCCGTGCCCTCTGGCAGACCGGAGAGGCCCTGCCCCTGCTGGTGGACGAAGACGGCGCGAGCCTGCGCGAGCTCTGCCCGCAGGTCTTCGTGGACGCCACCATGATCAAGAAGGCCCGCGGTCTTTCCCCGAATATGGCGGATCTGGTCATCGCCCTTGGCCCGGGCATCGAAGCCGGACGGGACGTCCACTGCGTCATCGAAAGTTTCGGCCCGGACATGGGCCGCTGCCTCCGGCAGGGACAGGCCCTGGCCAATACCGGCATCCCCTGTGAGCATGGCCGCTCCGAACAGCGCGTGGGCCGTGCCCCGTGTGCCGGTGTCTTCGCAAGCCCCCTGCCTCTGGGCAGCCATGTCCTTCAGGGGCAGGAAGTGGGCCGGGTGGACGGTGTTCCCGTCCCGGCTCCCCTGTCCGGCCGTTTGCGCGGCCTGTTGCGCTCCGGTCTTCCGGTGCGTGCAGGGGCCAAGGTGTGCGACATCGAGCCGCTGGACCACGTGCCCCTGGACAAAGTTTCCTCACGCGCCCGCTGCCTGGGCAGGGGCGTGCTACGGGCCATAGCCGCCCGCTATAACCTTCCTACCTGATACAGGAGTATCATGTCCCCCTTCAATCCCGATCCCCAGAACAGATACCCCTCTCCCCGGAGCGACAGCGGTCAGTCCCGCGATGACGAACGCGTCATCGAAGCCGAGATCATCCACGACGGCTGTGACGACGGCAGGGGCCAGGGGCCTTACGGCCGCTCCTGCCGGGGCGGTTACGGCCAGGAACAGTTCCGCGGCAGCCGCAGCCCCTGGAACGGCGGTCTCCATTTCCAGACCATCTGGACCTCGGGCAGCAGCCGGCAGGCCGGTCTGGCGCCCGGCATCACCCTGGCCCTGATCATCATCGCCGGGATCCAGTTCGGTCTGCTGGCCAGTATCGGCTTCATGGTCTTCCATGCCATCGGCTCTGTCCTCAACTCCATGCGCGAGATGCGCTCCATGCTGGCGGGCAATCCCCCCAACCCGTGGCCCGGCCGCATCCTCAGCTGGACCATCAGCTTTTTGCTGGTAGGCTGGCTCTCCGGTGGCTTCCAGTGATGCCACATGGCATGTCTATCTGTTGCGCTGCGCCGATGACACCCTGTACTGCGGCGTGACCACCGACCTTGACCGGCGTCTGGCCCAGCACAACGGCCGTCTGGCCGGCGGGGCCCGCTATACGCGCCCGCGCAGGCCCGTGGCCCTGCTGCTCTCCCGGGCCTGTACGTCCCGGCAGGAGGCCCTGCGCCTGGAATATCATATCAAACGACTGCCCCGCTCCCGCAAGGAACAGGCCCTGAAAGAGTTTCCCCAATGCTGCCCCTGGATACTGTCCTGACGTTTTTCGTGACTGCCCTCATGCTGGCCCTTGCCCCGGGACCGGACATCATCTTCGTCCTCACCCAGTCCGCCCTTTACGGCATGCGGGCCGGTGTGGCCACCACCCTGGGGCTCATCTCCGGCCTGTGCTTCCATACAACAATAGTAGCCGTGGGCGTGGCGGGCATCTTCATGACCTCGCCGCTGGCCTTCACCCTGCTGACCGTCGTCGGGGCGGCCTACCTGCTCTACCTGGCCTGGCTCTCCTTCCGGGCCGGGGCCAGCATGGCCCATCTGCAGGAAAGCCGGTTCCTGGGCTACTGGGGCCTGTACCGCCGCGGGGTCATCATGAACATCACCAACCCCAAGGTGACGCTCTTCTTCCTGGCCTTCCTGCCGCAGTTCTGCGCGCCGGAACGCGGCAGCGTGGCCCTGCAGGTCATGGAACTGGGCCTGCTCTTCATGCTGGCGGCCTTCCTCGTCTTCACGGCCGTCTCGGCCCTGGGCGGCCGCCTGGCCCACTGGTTCAACAGCTCGCCGCGCGGCCAGATGCTCATGCACCGCGTGGCCGGTCTGGTCTTCGTGGCCCTGGCCGTGATGCTGATCTTTTCCTGCGTGGCCTGAGCCGCGCAAAGGCCTGTGACGCCGCCCCTTCCGGGCTTGACACAGGCTTGAGCGCCGAGTAAGAAGGCCGCATTGAGGTGACCATGCAGAACTATCGTATCCCGCTCAGTGAGATTTCCCCTTCCGGCAAGGACATGACGCTGGACGATCCCGCCATCTGGCAGGGACCGCTGGCCGAGTTCCAGATGGACTGCCGCATCATCGATCCCCTGAAAGCCGAGCTCGGCATCATGCCCCTGGAAGGCGGCTATCTGGTGCGCGGGAGCATCACCGGTACCGTGGTGCTGCCCTGCAACCGTTGCGCCGAAGACGTGACCGTGACCGTGGATTCGCATTTCGAAAATTTTGAGGAGACCGCCGCCGAACCCGAAGACGAAGAGGCCGCGACCACCGGTGAAGACCTGCTGGAAAGTCGCGTCGTCGTGGAGAATGGCGTGTCGTATCTCGATCTGGGCGCCATCTGCTGGGAAGAATTCGTCCTGGCCCTGCCGGTCAATCCCCTGTGCCGCCCTGACTGCAAAGGCCTGTGCCCCCAGTGCGGCGCCAACCTCAATGACGGCCCCTGCCAGTGCGCCCCGGAAGAGGGCGACCCGCGCATGGCCGTCCTGCGCGGGCTGAAATTGCGCAAAAACTAGACATCAAAATTTTTTTCTGCTAGGCTCTTGCCTCTTGAGCTTGGCCCATAGGGTCACTCACGCCCAAAAAGCATATCATTTCCGATCTCTCGGAGAAGGAGAACATCATGGCTGTCCAGCAAAACAAAAAGTCCCGTTCCCGCAAGGGCATGCGTCGTTCCCACGACCGCGTAGCCACCCCCACCGTCATCTACTGCTCCTGCGGCGAGCCCACCGTGCCCCATAGCGTGTGCCCCAACTGCGGCGCTTACAAGGGCCGTCAGGTGATCGCCAAGACCGAAGCTGAGTAATGAACGCGCGCCCCATCATAGCCGTTGATGCCATGGGAGGGGACTTTGGCCCCTCCGTGGTTGTTCCTGGTGCCATCGACGCCGCCAGGCTTCATGACTTGCACGTCCTCCTTGTGGGGGATACCCCCAAGGTGGAAGCGGAACTCGCCAAGCTCGACCTTGCCAACGTGCATTTCGACATCGTCCAGGCTGATGATGTGGTGCACATGAATGAAAAGCCTTCGGACATCCTTCGCCGCAAGAAAAACGCTTCTATCCAGGTGGCCTGCCGTCTCGTCAAGGACGGCAAGGCCGATGCCGTGGTCAGCGCCGGTCATTCCGGCGCCACGGTCGCGTGCGGCATGTTCATCATGGGTCGGCTGCCGGGCGTCGAACGCCCGGCGCTGGCTGCCCTGCTGCCCACGGAAAAGAATCCCGTGGTCGTGCTGGACGCCGGCGCCAACGTGGACTGCCGGCCCTATCATCTTTTCCAGTTCGGCCTCATGGGCGACGCCTTCGCGCGTGACCTGCTGGGCTATGCGGCCCCGCGTGTCAGCCTGCTGAGCATCGGCGAAGAGGAAGGCAAGGGCAACAGCCAGGTCAAGGAAGCCTACGAACTGCTCAAACTCGCCCAGAATCTCAACTTCGTGGGCAATGCCGAAGGCCGCGACATCTTTACGGGCGATATCGATGTCGTGGTCTGCGACGGTTTTGTGGGTAACGTGGTGGTCAAGATGAGCGAAGGCCTGGCCTCGGCCCTGGTCCGCATGCTCAAGCGCCTGTTCACCTCCGGTTTCCTGCCCGCCCTGGGCGGCATGCTGGCCAAGGGCGCCTTCAAAAAGTTCGCCACCACCATCGACTACGCCGAATACGGCGGCGCCCCCCTTCTGGGCCTGCAGGGCCTGGCCATCGTCTGCCACGGCCGTTCCAGCGCCCGCGCCATGCAGAACGCCATCAAGATGGCCGGCACCTTCGTACGCAAGGGCACCAACGACCGTCTTGCCGAAACCATCCTGGCCAACGAGGAACTCACCCGCTTCTCACGCGCCATTTAAGCCACGGGTATCTCTATGAAGCCAAACTGCTATCTGCACGCCCTCAGCAGCTACGTTCCCGCCGAGGTCCTGACCAACGATGACCTGAGCAAACTGGTGGAGACCAACGACGAGTGGATCACCACCCGTACCGGCATCAAGCGTCGTCACCGCCTGCCCCAGGAAGAGAATGCCTCCGACCTCGGGACCCATGCCGCCCGCAAGGCTCTGGAAGATGCCGGTCTCGATGCTGCCAAGCTGACCCACATCCTCACGGCCACCTGTACGCCGGACCATCTCAGCCCCTCGCTTTCCTGCATCATCGGCGGCAACATCGGTGCCGGCCCGGCCATGTCCTTCGACTTCGGCTCCGCCTGCTCCGGCTTCCTGTACGGCCTGCATCTGGCGGACGCCCTGCTCTGCCAGGATCCGGCTTCCCAGATCCTTTTCGTCTGCACCGAGGCCCTTACCCGCCGCGTCAACTGGAGCGACCGCAGCACCTGCGTGCTCTTCGGCGACGGCGCCGGCGCCTGCATCCTGAACAGCGATCCCGAGAACGCCCTGGCCCGCGTGCAGGACAGCATCTGCAAGAGCGACGGCAGCCTGCACGACCTCATCATCGTGGGCGGCGGCACCAGCTGCCAGTACAAGCCCGGCGATCCCGTGGGCGACGACTTTTTCATCTCCATGCAGGGCCGTGAAGTCTACAAGCATGCCGTGCGCCAGATGTCCGGCATCTGCCAGGAACTGCTGGAGCGCAACGGCCTCACGGCCGCTGACGTCGATCTTTTCGTGCCCCACCAGGCCAACATGCGCATCATCGAGGCCGTGGGCAGCCGCCTGAAGATCGGTCTGGATCACGTGTTCACCAACGTGGCCGAATACGGCAACACCTCTTCCGCCTCCGTGCCGCTGGCCCTGGTGGAAGCCATGGCCCAGGGCCGCATCAAGGCCGGGGACCGTGTGCTGGTGACCGCCTTCGGCAGCGGCCTGACCTGGGGCGCGGCCCTGCTGCAGTTCTAGGCTGCCGCGGCGTTGAACTCGGCCCTTTTCTGCTATATCATAAAATCCATTGAGGCAGCATCATGAGCAATCTTGATTCCACCACTCCTACCGCGCTGGTTACCGGCGGTTCCCGCGGCATCGGTCGCGCCGTTGCCCTGACCCTGGCCCGTGACGGCTATCAGGTCATCCTCACCTACGTGAGCCGTCCCGAAGAAGCCGACAAGACCGTGGCGGAGATCGAGGCTGCCGGCGGCCGTGCCCTGGCCCTGCCCCTCAACGTGGGCGACGGCGAAGCCGTGGCTGCCTTTTTTGCCGAACATATCAAAGGCAAGGTCAATCTGGCCGTGCTGGTCAACAATGCCGGCATCACCAAGGACGGCTTCCTGGTCCGCATGAAGGACGATGACTTCGACCGCGTCATCACCATCAACCTGCGCGGTGCCTTCATCTGCACCCGCGAAGCCGCCAAGATCATGACCAAGGCCCGTCACGGCCGCATCGTGAACATCTCTTCCGTCGTGGGCCAGATGGGCAACGCCGGACAGGCCAACTACAGCGCCGCCAAGGCCGGCCTGCTGGGTCTGACCAAGTCCTGCGCCAAGGAACTGGCCGCGCGCCAGATCACGGTCAATGCCGTGGCCCCCGGATTTATCGAAACCGACATGACCGCCGCCCTGAGCGACGATGTGCGCGCCTCCTATGAAGCCGCCATCCCGCTGAAACGCATGGGCACCGCCCAGGAGATCGCCGATGCCGTGGCCTTCCTGGCTTCGGACAAGGCTGCCTACATCACCGGCCAGGTGCTGGCCGTCAACGGCGGCATGTACTGCTAAAAACTGCGGCCGCGCACGCTGCCGCTCCCGCTACCGGAAAACACAAAGCGAGTTGGAGGATAACCATGTCTGAAGTTGCAGCCAAAGTGACCAAAATCATCGTGGACCAGCTGGGTGTGAGCGCTGAAGAAGTGAAGCCCGAAGCTTCCTTCGTGGAAGACCTGGGCGCTGACTCCCTGGACCTGACCGAACTGATCATGGCCATGGAAGAAGAATTCGACATCGAAATCGCCGATGACGACGCCCAGAAGATCCTGAAGGTGCAGGACGCCATCAGCTACATCGAAAGCAAGCAGGGCTAAGTTTTTCCCTGTCTGCCGGAAAATTGGAACGCACCGGGCTTGCCCGGTGCGTTTTTCCCCTTCCGGCCTCAACTCGAGTATTTTTTCCAGGCACAAGCCCCGCCTGTCCAAGGAGTATCCATGAGTCGTCCGCGCGTTGTCATCACTGGTCTTTCCGCCATCACCCCTCTGGGCAATGACCTTGAAACTACCTGGAAGCGCCTGCTTGCCGGCGAATCCGGTATCGGCCCCATCACCCTTTTCGATGCCACCGACTATGACTCGCGCGTTGCCGGCGAAGTGAAAGACTTCGTTGCCGAAGATTTCATCCCGGCCAAACAGGCCCGCCGCATGGACCGCTTCACCCAGTTCGCCGTGGTGGCCGCCCAGCAGCTCCTCAAAGACTCCGGCCTGGTCATCAATGACGACAACGCCTACGACGTGGGCGTCATCCTGGGCATCGGCCTGGGTGGCCTGAAGACCATCGAGACCTATCACGCCAAGCTGCTGCAGGGTGGTCCCGGCAAGGTTTCTCCCTTCCTGATCCCCATGCTCATCTCCAACATGGGCCCCGGCCAGATCGCCATTTTCACCGGCGCCAAGGGTCCCAACATCGTGACCACCACCGCCTGTGCTTCCGCCATCCACGGCATCGGCACCGCCTTCAGCGAGATCCTGCTGGGCCGCATCAGCACGGCCATCACCGGCGGTGTGGAAGCCACGGTGACGCCTCTGGGCGTGGCCGGCTTCACGGCCCTGAAGGCCCTTTCCAGCCATTACAATGATGAGCCTGCCAAGGCCTCCCGTCCCTTCGACGGCAACCGCGACGGCTTCGTCATCGGTGAAGGCGCCGGCCTGCTGCAGCTGGAAGAACTGGAACACGCCAAGGCCCGCGGCGCCAAGATCTACGCCGAAGTGGTGGGCTACGGCGCCTCCGACGACGCTTTCCACATGACCGCTCCCGCCGATTCCGGCGAAGGCATGGCCCGCGCCATGCAGAACGCCCTGCGCGACGCCGGTCTGGCCCCCGAGGCCATCGGGCACATCAATGCCCACGCCACCTCCACCCAGCTCAACGACAAGACCGAGACCAAGGGCATCAAACTGGTGTTCGGCGAGCACGCTTCCAAGATCAAGATCTCTGCCACCAAGTCCATGACCGGTCACCTGCTGGGTGCCGCGGGCGGTGTGGAGAGCGTGTTCACCGCCATGGCCCTGCATACCGGCTGGCTGCCCGGCACCATCAATCTGGAAAATCCCGATCCCAACTGCGATCTGGATTACATGGCCGGCGGTTCCGCCCATATCCCCTGTGAATACGCCATGTGCAATTCCTTCGGTTTCGGCGGCACCAATGCCAGCCTGATCCTGAAGAAGTGGAACGACTAGCCCCAAAGGGAGAGCGGTAGAATGGATGAAATCTTGCTTCAGGACCCGGAACTGGCCCAGGCCATCATCCTGGAATCCCAGCGCCAGGTCACCAAACTGGAACTGATCGCTTCGGAAAACTTTGTTTCCCCGGCCGTGCGTGAGGCCCAGGGCAGCGTGATGACCCACAAGTACGCCGAAGGCTATCCGGGCAAGCGCTACTACGGCGGCTGCGAATACGTGGACATCGCCGAGAACCTGGCCATCGAGCGCGCCAAGAAGCTCTTTGGCTGCGAATACGCCAACGTGCAGCCCCACTCCGGTTCCCAGGCCAACATGGGCGCCTACTTTTCCTTCCTCAAGCCCGGCGACACCATCCTGGGCATGGATCTGAGCCACGGCGGCCATCTGACCCACGGCAGCCCCGTCAACTTCTCGGGCAAGCTGTTCAACAACGTTTTCTACGGCGTGAACCGCGAGACCGGCTGCATCGACTATGACGAAGTGGCCCGTATCGCCCGTGAGCACAAGCCCGCCGCCATCGTGGCCGGTGCCAGCGCCTATCCCCGCAAGATCGACTTCGCCCGCTTCCGCGCCATCGCCGACGAAGTGGGTGCCGTCCTCATGGTGGACATGGCCCACATCGCGGGCCTGGTGGCTGCCGGTCTGCACGAGAGCCCCATCCCGTACGCCCACATCACCACCACGACCACGCACAAGACCCTGCGCGGTCCCCGCGGCGGCATGATCCTCTCCGACGAGACCCGCGGCAAGAGCCTCAACAGCCAGATCTTCCCCGGCATCCAGGGCGGCCCGCTGATGCACGTCATCGCCGCCAAGGCCGTGGCCTTTGGCGAGGCCCTGCGCCCCGGCTTCAAGACCTACAGCCAGCAGATCGTCAAGAACGCCGCCGTGCTGGCCCAGTGCCTGACCGATGCGGACTTCCGGCTGGTGTCCGGCGGTACGGACAACCACCTCATGCTGGTGGACCTGACCAACAAGGACGTGACCGGCAAGGATGCCGAACATGCCCTCGATGCCGCCGGCATCACGGTCAACAAGAACACCATCCCCTTCGAGACCCGCTCGCCCTTCGTGACCTCCGGCGTGCGTCTGGGCACCGCTGCCCTGACCACCCGCGGCATGAAGGAAGACGAGATGCGCCAGGTGGCGGCCTTCATCGTGGAAGCCATCGAAAAGCGCAACGAGCCTGCCTCCCTGGCCGCCATCCGCAGCCGCGTGGAGGAATTCGCCCGCGCCTATCCCCTGTTCACCTGGTAACCATGCACGACAGGAGGGAGGAGGCCCCGTCCCGTACGGGATGGGGTCCCTCCCTCTTTTTTTCCGCCGCGCCTGCCGGCGGCCCCGACCTGCCGGTCGCTGCTGCTGACGGTGCCTTGCGGAAAGCCCCCCTTTTGGAAAGGCCGCCTCTGGCGGCCTTTTCCGTCCGTGGTCCCTGCCACCGGCGGGCTTGGCTTTTGCCCCGGCTGCGTGTAAGGTAGTCCAACTTTTTATTGCGAGTACTGTCATGCAACGAATGCCCTGGCCCGATTATTTCATGAGCATCACCTATCTGGTGCGCGAGCGCTCCACCTGCCTGCGCCGCAAGGTGGGCGCCATCGCCGTCAAGGACAGGCACATCCTGGCCACCGGTTACAACGGTGCGCCCTCCGGCGTGCGCCATTGTCTGGAGACGGGCTGCCTGCGCGAAAAGATGGGCATCCCTTCCGGGCAGCGCCACGAGATCTGCCGCGGCCTGCACGCCGAACAGAACGTCATCATCCAGGCCGCCGTGCACGGCGTGAGCATCGCCGGGGCGGAGCTGTACTGCACCACCTTCCCCTGCGCCATGTGCAGCAAGATGCTCATCAATTGCGGCATCAAACATATCTGGTACAGCGAGCATTATCCCGACGAGCTGGGACTGGCCATGCTCAGCGAGGCCGGTGTGACCTTCGAGCAGATCCCCTTCTCGCCCGACATGCTCAAAGGACCGCAGCATGTCTGAGAACATTTTCGCCCCCTTCATGCGTGAGGCCCTGGCCCTGGCCGAGAACGGCCGCTGGAGCGCCTGTCCCAATCCCACGGTGGGCGCCGTGCTGGTGCGCGACGGTCAGGTGGTGGCGCGCGGCTGGCACCATGCCGCCGGGCAGCCCCACGCCGAGGTGGAATGCCTGCGCGACGCGCAGCGTCAGGGCATCGACCCCGCCCAGTGCACCCTGGTGGTCACGCTGGAGCCCTGCAACCATTACGGCAAGACCCCGCCCTGCAGCGAAGCCGTGCTGGCCGCGGGCATCAAGCGCGTGGTCATCGGCCTGTACGACCCCACCCCCAAGGCGGCCGGCGGTGCCGAACGCCTGCGTGCCGCCGGTGTGGAAGTCATCGGCCCGGTCTGCGAGCGGGAATGCCGCGACCAGGTGGCCGACTTCCTGGTCTGGCAGCAGGGCCGCCCCTATGTGATCCTCAAGATGGCCGCCACCATGGACGGGCGCATCGCCACCCGTACCGGCCACTCCCGCTGGGTCAGCAGCGAAGGTTCGCGCGCCCTGGTGCATCGCCTGCGTGCCGGTATCGGCCGTGCCGGGGGCGCCGTGCTGGTGGGCGGCGGCACCTTCCGGGCCGACAACCCCTGCCTCACGGCCCGCATCCCCGGTGAGACGGTGGAACAGCAGCCGCTGGCCTGTGTGCTGACCTCGCGCCTGCCCAATCCCGCGGGCGACATCCATCTGCTCAAGGAGCGTCCCCACCAGGCGGTCTTCCTCTGCTCGCCTGCGGCGGCGGCCTCCACGGCGGCCCACGCCCTGCGCCAGATGGGCGTGCGCGTGCTGGCCCTTGGCCCCGGGCAGCGCGGCTGCCCGGACTTTCCGGCCATGTTCCACATGCTGTACGAGGACCTGCACTGCCCCTACGTGCTTTGCGAAGGCGGCGGGCATCTGGCCCTTTCCCTGCTGGAAGCGGGTTTTGCCGACGAATTCCTGCTGCATCTGGCGCCGCGCATCCTGGGCGACAACGAGGCCGCGCCCCTGTTCGACGGCCGCAGCCCCCTCACCATGGCCGAGGCCCTGGACCTGCGCGTCTGCCGCACCTCCCTGTGCGACGGCGACGTCCACCTGCAGCTGCGCCCGGCCATTCCTCAGGAGTAGACCATGTTTACCGGCATCATCCAGGGACAGGGCGAGATCGTGGGCCTGCGCCGCAGCGGCCAGGAGTGCCGCATGGAAGTGCGCCCCCTCTTCCCTCTGGAAAATATCGTGGACGGGGAGTCCATCGCCCATAACGGCGCCTGCCTGTCCGTGGAACGGCACAGCGGTTCCACCTTCACTGTCTATGCTTCGGGCGAGAGCCTTTCCCGCACCACCCTGGGCGACCTGCGCAAGGGCGACCTGGTCAATCTGGAACGGGCCCTGGCCCTGGGCGACCGCCTGGGCGGGCACCTGGTCAGCGGCCATGTGGACTGCGTGGCCACGGTGCGTTCCGTGGAACAGGCCGGTTCTTCCCTGCGCTGCACGCTGGCCTTCCCGCCGGCCTTTGCGGCGGAAGTTATCGAAAAAGGCTCCGTTACGCTGGACGGCATCAGCCTGACCATCAATGCCTGCGGCAAGGATTTCCTGACCGTCAACGTCATCCCGGACACCCAGAAACGCACCACCATGCTGCACTGGCGCCCGGGCAGCCGCGTGAACATGGAGACGGACCTCATCGGCAAGTACGTGCGCCGCATCATGCAGTGCCAGGCCGACGGGCCCGCCACGCCGCAGAAGAGCAGCGGCATCAACAAGGAATTTTTACTGCAAAACGGTTTTCTTTAGGAGCAGACCATGAGCAATCCCACTACCATCAGCGGCATGCTTGATGCCAAAGGCCTCAAGATCGCCATCCTGGCCACCCGTTTCAACGACTTCATCGTGGACCGCCTGACCGGCGGCGCCCTGGACTACCTGGAACGCCACGGCCTCGATGCCAAGAACATCACCATCGTGCGCATCCCCGGTGCTTTCGAGATGCCCCTGGTCTGCCAGAAGCTGGCCGCCAGCGGCAAGTATGACGGCATCGTGGCCCTGGGCGCCGTGATCCGCGGTGCCACCCCCCACTTCGACTACGTGTGCAACGAAGCCAGCAAGGGCATCGCCCAGGTGATGCTGCAGTACAAGACCCCCATCGGCTTCGGCCTGCTGACCTGCGACAGCATCGAGCAGGCCATCGAACGCGCCGGTTCCAAGGGCGGCAACAAGGGCGTGGAAGCTGCCGCCGCCATGCTGGAAACCATCCGCGTGCTGGAGCAGCTGTAATCCATGAGCAAGGGTAAATCCGCCAGCCGCCGGGGCGAACGCGCCCAGGCTTTTCAGGTTCTGTACGGGCTGTCCTTCGCCGACGCCACCTCGCTGGAAGACGTGCGCCGCGCCTTCCTGCAGTCCCCCGACCATCAGGAGACCGAAGAAGGCGAGCTGCCTTCCGGTTTTGCCTGGGATCTGGTGCAGGGCGTGTGGAGCAGGCGCGATGAGCTGGACAAGACCATCAGCCGCTTCTCGCGCAACTGGCGCGTGGACCGCATGGGTCGCGTGGAGCTGACCCTGCTGCGCCTGGCCATGTACGAACTGCTGTACCGCCAGGACGTCCCCGCCAAGGTCGCCATCAACGAGGCCCTGGAGCTGACCCGCCAGTTCGGCGAAGACAACGCCACCAGTTTTGTCAACGGTATTCTGGACGCCGCCGCCAAGGCTCTGGAAAAGGGTTCCCTCTCCGCCGGAGAGGATTCCACCAACTAAAAGCAGACAAGTGTCATGACGCAAGATCGTTATTCCCCGCAGGACATCGAACAGAAATGGCAGGAGCGCTGGCAGCAGCAGGATGCCTTTGCCTGCGACCATCACAGCGACAAACCCAAGTATTACGTGCTGGAGATGTTCCCCTACCCCTCGGGCAACATCCACATGGGCCATGTGCGCAACTATTCCATCGGTGACGTGGTGGCCCGCTGCAAGCGCATGCAGGGCTTCAACGTGCTGCATCCCATGGGCTGGGACGCCTTCGGCCTGCCCGCGGAAAATGCCGCCATCAAGCACAACACCCATCCGGCCAAGTGGACCTATGCCAACATAGACAACATGCGCGCGCAGCTGCGCCGTCTGGGCTATTCCTATGACTGGTCCCGCGAAGTGGCCACCTGCCGCCCCGAGTACTACTGCTGGGAGCAGAGCTTCTTCCTGCGCCTGCTGGAAAAGGGCCTGGTCTACCGCAAGAAGGCGCCCCAGAACTGGTGCCCCTCCTGCCACACCGTGCTGGCCAACGAACAGGTCATCGACGGCCTGTGCTGGCGCTGCGACAGCCATGTGGAACAGAAGGACCTGACCCAGTGGTTCCTGCGCATCACCGCCTATGGTGACGAACTGCTGCAGGACCTGCAGAAGCTGGAAGGCGGCTGGCCCGACCGCGTGCTCTCCATGCAGCGCAACTGGATCGGCAAGTCCACCGGTGCGGCCGTGCGCTTCGGCCTGCCCGCTCCCCTGGACGGCGTCGACCATCTGGAAGTCTTCACCACCCGTCCCGACACCGTGTTCGGCGTGACCTTCCTGACCCTGGCCCCCGAACATCCGCTGGTGGAAAAGCTCATCGAAGGCTACGAAAAGGCCGACGAAGTGCGCGCCTTCGTGACCCGCATCCGCAACATGGACCGTCTGGAGCGCCAGTCCGACAATCTGGAAAAAGAAGGCATCTTCACCGGCGCCTATGTGATCCATCCCTTCACCGGCCAGCAGGTGCCCGTGTGGCTGGGCAACTTCGTCCTGGCCGACTACGGTACCGGCGCCGTCATGGGCGTGCCCGCCCACGACCAGCGTGACTTCGAATTCGCCCGCAAGTATGGCCTGCCCGTCAAGGTGGTCATCAGCCCCGAAGGCGAGGTCCTCGACCCCGCCACCATGGAAGCCGCCTTCACCACCGAAGGCGTGATGGTCAATTCCGGCGACTTCGACGGCATGCCCAACACCGACGGCAAGAAGGCCGTGGCCGAACGTCTGGAAAAGGAAGGCAAGGGCAAGGCCACCACGCAGTTCCGCCTGCGTGACTGGAACATCTCGCGCCAGCGTTACTGGGGCGCCCCCATCCCGGTCATCTACTGCGACAAGTGCGGCGTGGTGCCCGAGAAGGAAGGGAACCTGCCCGTGCTCCTGCCCCTGGATGCCCATGTGCGTGAAGACGGCCGCTCTCCCCTGCCCGAGACCGACTCCTTCGTGCGCTGCACCTGCCCCGTCTGCGGTGGCGAGGCCCGTCGCGAGACCGATACCCTGGACACCTTCGTGGAGTCCTCCTGGTACTTCGCCCGCTACACCGGCGCCCGCAATACCGAGAGCGCCTTCGATATGGACGCCCTCAAGTACTGGCTGCCCGTGGACCAGTACATCGGCGGTGTGGAACACGCCATCCTGCACCTGCTCTACGCCCGCTTCTTCACCAAGGTCCTGCGCGACCTGGGTTTCTACCCCGAAGGCCTGGACGAGCCCTTCACCAACCTGCTCACCCAGGGCATGGTGCTCAAGGACGGCAGCAAGATGTCCAAGTCCAAGGGCAATGTGGTGGACCCCACGGCCATGATCGCCAAGTACGGCGCGGACACCGTGCGTCTGTTCTGCCTCTTCGCCGCGCCGCCGGAGCGTGACTTCGACTGGTCCGACAGCGGCATCGAAGGCTCCTCGCGCTTCCTGCACCGCGTCTGGCGTCTGTTCATGGACGAGGCCGAGCGCCTGTCCGCGGTCAAGGCCTGCGGCGCCGGTGCCGACGACGTGACCACGCCCGAAGCCCGCGACCTGCGCCGCCGCGAACACCTGACGGTCAAGAAGGTCACCGAGGACATGGGCAACCGCTTCCAGTTCAACACCGCCATCTCCGCGGTCATGGAACTGGTCAACGCCATGTACCTGTCCCGTGAAAAGCTGGGCAAGAGCGACGCCGAGAACCGCGTCTTCTCTTCGGCCATGGCCACGGTGCTGACCCTGCTCTCGCCCATCACCCCGCACCTGTGCGAGGAACTGTGGCAGCGCATGGGCCACACCTCTTCCCTGCAGGAAGAAGCCTGGCCCGTGTGCGAGGAAAGCGCCCTGGTGCAGGATACCGTCACCATCGCCCTGCAGGTCAACGGCAAGCTGCGCGGTACCATCGAAGTGCCCGCCGGTGCCGACAAGGCCCGGATGGAAGAAGTGGCCCTGGCCGACGCCGCCGTGCAGCGTCACACCAGCGGCCTGACCATCCGCAAGGTCGTGGTGGTGCCCGGCAAGCTGGTCAACGTGGTGGCCAACTAGCCCGCAGGGAGCCCCGCTCCGCAATACCGAACTGAACCGTTGCGGGGGAAGAAGGCCCGGACATGCCGTCCGCCTTTTTTCCCCGCAACGTCGTTTTCCATCCCGAACCCAGGACGTACCATGCCCAGACCCGGTTTTTCCTTTCTCGTCTGCCCGGACAGCCGCCTTTTGCAGGCCCGTCTGGAAGCCCTTGTGAGCGCCCAGGGCGACAGCGGCCGCTGGGAACGGCACGTCCACTGGGGGGACGAGGAGCCTTCGCCGCGCTTCTGGGAACAGCTCACCCTCCAGGGGCTGTTCGGTACGCCGCGCCTGCTGGTGGTGCGTCAGGCCCATCTCTGGCCCGCCGCGGTCTGGAAAAAGATCTCCGCCGCTCTGGCCCGGCCCTCGGAACAGTGCTGGCCTTTCTTCTGCCTGGAAGTAGCCTGGGAAAAAGGCCAGCCCAAGATCCCGGCCCACATCGCCAAGCTGCGCTGCCTGGGCTTTGCCGACCAGCAGGGCTGGATCTGGCGCAGCGAAGGCCTGAGCGAGCGCAGCATCAAGAAATATGTCCGCGACCGCGCCCAGGCCCTGGGCATCCCCTTCGAGGCCGACGCCTTCGAACAGTTCTGCACCTCCGTGCCCCCCGATGCCCAGGCCGTGGAGAACGAACTGGAAAAACTCCTGCTCCTGCGCCCGGCGGATGACGGGCAGGCCATGCCCTGGTCCGTCACCACGGACATGCTGGCCACCAGCTCCTGGGCCCCGGAATGCAATATCTTCGCCTGCATCCGCCATATGGAAGCCGGCAACCTGGCCGCTGTCTGGAAAGAGCTGGCCCGGGGCCGCAAGGACGTGGAAGGCCTGCTCTTCCCCCTGCTCTCCCTGCTGGCCCGCGAGTTCCGCCAGCTCTGGCAGGCCTGCGCGGGCGAGAAGGTCCGCTTCCATCCCTCCGAAGCCAACGCCAAGCAACAGCTGGCACGCCGTCTGGGCCCCGCCGCCCTGGCCCGCTGCCTGGGCATGATCATGGACGCCGAGCTGGCCATCAAGAGCGGCCGCTGCACGCCTGAGCAAAGCCTGGACAAGCTGGCCACCGATCTTGTGGCCCTCTTCGCCGCTGCCCGGCGCTAGGGATTTTTGCAAGTACACTGATTTTTTTGGGGAAGCCCCCTTGTTCCGCTGTCGCCCGCAGCTTTCTCCGTCGCAACGGGCACGGCCCGTGTCGCTTTTATTGGGGGAAGGGAGGGGGACACCTCTCGCGCCGGCAACGACCGAAGGCGGCCGCAGGCCGTGCCCGTTAGCGACGAAGGAGCCTTACGGGCATCGACAGCAGAGATGAGGGGCCCCCTCCCCTCAATGAATCTCTTTTCTGCCCCTTGCGCTTGCCAAAAAGCATCTTACCTTATGACCGCAATGCCTGTATCCTCTGCCTCTCCCCATAGCGGCCACCGCAGCCGCCTGCGTCAACGACTGGCTCGCGAGCCTCTGGCTGTGGCCGATTATGAGATCCTGGAACTGTTGCTGGGCTACGGGCAGCCGCGCAAGGATACCAAACCGCTGGCCCGGGAACTGCTGCTGCGCTTCCACAATATCCGCGGCGTGCTGGACGCTCCGCCGGAACAGCTGCTGGCCGTGCCGGGTTTCGGCCCCGGCCTGCTCTCCATGTGGCAGGTGCTGCGCGAAGTGCTGGCCCGCCATGCGGCCGCGCCCCTGTTGCAGGGGGTGGAAGTGGCAACGCCCCAGGCAGTGGCCGAGATGGCCCGGGCCCGTCTGGCCGGCAGCCAGCAGGAAGAATGCTGGCTGGCCATGGTCAATGCGGGTAACCGCCTCGTGGCCTGGGAACGCCTGCGCCAGGGCAATGTGGAAAGCGTCCCTTTGCTGCCCCGCGATGTACTGGAGCCTGCCCTGCGCTACAAGGCCAGCGGCATCATCCTGGTGCACAACCATCCGGGCGGCCAGACCCGGCCCTCCCAGCCCGACCTCATCTTCACCAATACCGTGCGGGAGCTGGCCGTCAACATGGGGCTGCGTTTTCTGGACCATGTGATCGTCACCGATAATGGCTGCTACAGCATCTGCCAGTGCAGACACCTGTAAGCAGTCCGGGAGTATATATGTCTGATCAGAAAAAGAACGACCATCCGCTGGAGGACATGCTGTCCCAATTGCAGGATGCCCTGAGCCAGGCGGTGGATGCCGCCGGACAGGACCAGGGGACGAGCGGCGACGAACAGGCGTCGGCCCCCGGCGAACAGCAGATCTCCGACCTGCTGCCGGTGCTGCCCGTTCGGGATGTCGTAGTGTTCAACTACATGATCCTGCCGCTGTTCATCGGTCGCGAAAAATCCGTCAAAGCCGTGGAAGCCGCCCTCAAGAAGGGCCGCCACCTGCTGGTCTGCACCCAGAAGGAAGAATCCACCGAAGATCCCGGCCCCAACGACCTCTACTCTGCCGGTACGGTGGTGCAGGTCATGCGCATGCTCAAGATGCCCGACGGCCGCATCAAGATCCTGGTGCAGGGCGCCAGCCGGGCCAAGGTGGAAGGCTACCACCGTGTGGAGCCCTATCTGGAAGCCCGCATCACCGTCCTGCAGGAAGAGACGCCCCCGCGCGACGCCAAGATAGAAGCCCTGCTGCGCTCCGCCCGTGAGCAGAGCGAAAAGGTGCTCCAGCTGCGCGGCGTGGCCTCTCCGGACATCCTGGCCGTGCTCCAAGGCGTGGATGAACCGGGCCGTCTGGCCGACCTCATCGCCGCCAACCTGCGCATGAAGACCGCCGAGGCCCAGCGCATCCTCGAAGCCGTGAACCCCGTGGAGCGCCTGATGCTGGTCAACATCCAGCTCGAACGCGAGGTGGAAGTGGCCACCATGCAGGCCCACATCCAGAGCACGGCCCGCGAAGGCATGGACAAGGCGCAGAAGGAATACTTCCTGCGCGAACAGATCAAGGCCATCCGTCACGAACTGGGCGATGCGGCCTCCGAAGGCGAAGAAGAGCTGGACGAGCTGCGCAAGGCCCTGGACAAGGCCGGTCTGCCCAAGGACGTGCGCAAGGAAGCGGACAAGCAATTGCGCCGCCTGTCCGGCATGCACGCCGATTCTTCCGAGGCCAACGTGGTGCGCACCTATCTCGACTGGCTGGTGGAACTGCCGTGGAAGAAGCTTTCCCGCGACCGTCTGGACATCGCTCATGCCAAGGCCATCCTGGATGAGGACCACTACGGTCTGGACAAGATCAAGGACCGCATCCTGGAATTCCTCAGCGTGCGCAAGCTCAATCCCCAGTCCAAGGGGCCCATCCTCTGCTTCGCCGGCCCTCCAGGCGTGGGCAAGACCTCGCTGGGCCGCTCCATCGCGCGGGCCCTGGGCCGTCATTTCCAGCGCCTGTCCCTGGGCGGCATGCATGACGAGGCCGAGATCCGCGGCCACCGCCGCACCTATATCGGCGCCATGCCCGGCCGCATCATCCAGGCCATCAAGCAGGCCGGTACCCGCAACCCGGTCATCGTGCTGGACGAAGTGGACAAGCTGGGTTCCGATTTCCGGGGCGACCCCTCGTCCGCTCTGCTGGAAGTGCTGGACCCCGAACAGAACCATACCTTCAGCGACCACTACCTGAACGTGCCCTTCGACCTTTCCAAGGTCATGTTCCTGTGTACGGCCAACCATCTGGAGACCATCCCGGCTCCCCTGCGCGACCGTATGGAGGTCATCAGCCTGCCCGGCTACACCATGCAGGAAAAGGTGGAGATCGCCAAACGCCACCTGCTGCCCAAGAAGGTGACGGAGAACGGCCTGCGTGAAGGTGACGTCATCATGGACGATACCGCCCTTACCGCCGTCATCCGCGGCTATACCCGCGAAGCCGGCCTGCGCAACCTGGAACGGGAGCTGGGCTCCATCTGCCGCAAGCTGGCCCGCCAGCGTGCCGAAGGCAAGAAGGGCAGTTTCACCGTGGACAGCGCCATGGTGGAAAAACTGCTGGGCGCGCCGCGCTTCATCGAAGACGAGAAGGACAAGCGCCTCATGCCCGGCATGGCTCTGGGCCTGGCCTGGACCCCGGCCGGCGGCGAGGTGCTGACCATCGAATGCGCCTGCATGAAGGGCAAGGGCAACCTGCAGCTCACGGGCCAGCTGGGCGACGTCATGAAGGAAAGCGCCCGCATCGCCATGAGCTACATCCGCAGCCGGGCCGACAGCCTGGGCATCGACGCGGACTTCAGCGATACGCAGGACATCCACATCCATGTGCCTGCCGGTGCCGTGCCCAAGGACGGCCCCTCCGCCGGTGTCACGCTGACCTCGGCCCTGATCTCGGCCCTGAGCGGCCGCATCGTGCGGGCCGATACCTGCATGACCGGCGAGATCACCCTGCAGGGCCAGGTGCTGCCCGTGGGCGGCATCAAGGAAAAGATCCTGGCCGGTGTGGCACGCGGGCTCAAGCATGTCATCATCCCCAGCCAGAACGTCAAGGATCTGGAAGAGGTCCCCAAGGAACTGCTGAAAAAGATCAAGGTCCACCCCGCGCACACTTATGATGATGTGCTGGCCCTGGCCTTCGAACCTGTCAAAAAGACGGCCGCGCGTGCCAAGAAAGCCGCTCCGGCCACGGAAAAGAAATAACGCCGCTGTCGCCCCTGCAAGGCGGTGACGCGGATGGCCCGGGACGACATGGCGTTGCCCCGGGCCTTTTTGCTTTGCCCAGCCGCACACAGGACAAGGATATGACCCTTCAGGAACTGCTGACCTCGCTGACCCGCGACCTGCACGCCGCAGGCACAGATGCCCCCGCGCTGGAGGCCCGCCTGCTGGCAGGCCATGTGCTGCACCTTGACCGCATCGGCCTGATGCTGGCCATGCCCTCCCCTGTGGCGGACGACGCAGCCGCCGCCATCCGCGCCCTGACCGCCCGCCGCTGCGCCGGTGAACCGCTGGCCCACATCACCGGGCGGCGCGAGTTCTTCGGCCGCGATTTCGAGGTCAGTCCGCAGACACTCATCCCCCGGCCGGAGACCGAGCTGCTGCTGGAGATCGTGCTGCGGGAATGCGAAGGGCACAGGGACGTGCGCTTTGCGGATCTGGGCACGGGCACGGGCTGCATCGGCATCACGCTGGCTCTGGAGCTGCCGCACAGCCGGGGCCTGCTGCTGGAATACAGCGCCGGGGCCCTGCCCGTGGCGGCCCGCAACATCCGCAGCCTGCAGGCCGCTGACCGTCTGGCCCTGGTACGGGGGGACATGTTCACGCCGCCGCTGTTGCCGCAGGGGCTGGACGTGCTGGTCAGTAATCCGCCCTACATCGCCGCTGCGGAAGAAGACGAGGTCATGGCGGAAGTCCTGCATCACGAGCCGCACAGCGCGCTCTTTTCCGAGCAGGACGGTCTGCGCCACCTGCACGCCGTCATCCGTTCCGGACAGCAGGCCCTGAAACCGGGCGGCCTTATCGCCATGGAACACGGTTACCGCCAGGGCGAGGCCGTGCGCCGTCTGCTGATGGAGGCCGGTTACGGCGCGCCCCGCACCGAGCAGGATCTGGCCGGTCTGGACCGCTGCACCTGGGCCCGCCGGGACTGATCCGCCGGAGGAACCAGCAGCAGCGGGCGTCCCTGCCCTCCCGCATCGGCAGGGCACTGCCAAGGGGCACCGCCGCTCCCCTTGCTGCACACGCCATCGCCGCCGGCGAGGTCTGCGATGTGCCGCCCATGAGCTGCACACATCTTGATAAAATTTTTTCGGCTCCTCTCCCCGCAGCGACCCTGTACGGAAAGGACGGGGCAGCCCTCCGGCACTCCGTATCTTCCGCCGGGCACGTCGAGCGCGCCGAGGCCGGGCACGGCGAAAAAATTTCCCTCTTCCCGGCTAGGCCCGGAAGGCACTCTTTGCTATAGCAAGGCAAAGGTGTTCGTCATGGGAAGATACGCAGACCCTACGGAAAAAGCCATCCGCTGCCCGCTCAAGGGGCATCAGCGGCCCCTGCTGGCCTGTCTGGCCTGCCGGCATTTCCCCTGTCGCGCCATGACGGAAGAACGGCTGGCCCTGTTGCGCACGTCGCCCTTTGTCCAGCTGGATACGAAAAACTCAAAACTGCTGCCACGGAGGCACGTCATGTATATTTTCAGGATGACTTCTGGAGAACTGCGGGACGCTCCCGAAGATTTCAGCCCCGATGCCCCGGACTTCGAACAGCTGGCCGATGTGGAAGAAGTGCTGGTCATCGGCAAGGTGCTGGTCAAGCAGTTGCGCCTGGTGGCCAAGCCCCGGGAAGAGCGCGACCGCATCCGGGAACAGCTCTCCACGCCCGACCTGCCTGAAGAAGTGGAAGAAGAAAAACCCCGCCGCAGACGCCGCAGCAGCGTCCGGGACGAGGACTGATGCCTTTGGGGACTGCATCCGTGCGGTCCCTTTTTCTTTTTCCCTTGCTGATTTTCCTTTTCGGGATGCAGGTCAATTTTTTCCATCACCGGGATCCGCCAGCCCCGTCCGCCTTTCGTCCGCCACTGCCAAGGGTACGCGCCCTCCCGGCCCCTGATCCCGGTCTTCCCCGTCCCTGACGGGCTGCATGCCCCTCTCCGGACCGCAAGAGCAAGGGCGCTCCCATCCGCTCATCCCGGGGCAGGACTTTTCCATAAACGGCAGCCAACAAGCCGGCATCACGCATATTTTTTTGCTCTCCACGCGATGCTTGGGAAATGATTCCCAATCAATTCCGGCATGGACATTTTCCGCGTTACGGTTTAATGTCGCACATGCATAGATAAATCGATGACAACCATAGCGAACAGCGACAGCGCCCCTGCCCGCCGGACACCACCGTACCGGCATCCGTACCGGGCCCGCCCCGGAACGAAAAAAGGACGCGCTGTTTTTTTGGCCCCGTATGGATGCAGATCATTCATCCATACATGAATCTCGCGAAGGTTGCCGGGAACATGACACCATCATTCCATATTCGACATGCCTTGCCAGACGACGGACGGACACGGGGTTCTCCTGCCGGATGACATGCAGGCCGGATAGCCTGAGGGGGAAACCATGGAAGAATTGACGAAACTTGTCTCCAACATCAACAGCTTCATCTGGGGCATGTACTGCCTTATCCCGCTGCTGTGTGGTGTGGGCATATACTTCACCATCCGGCTGAAGTTCATCCAGGTCCGCAAGTTCGGACAGGCCGTGCGCATGCTCTTCGGTGACCTTTCCCTGAAGGGCAAGCGCGCCGACAAGCACGGCATGAGCTCCTTCCAGTCCGTGGCCACCGCCATCGCCGCCCAGGTGGGTACCGGCAACCTGGCCGGTGCCGCCACCGCCATCGCCATGGGTGGTCCCGGCGCCATCTTCTGGATGTGGATCGCCGCCTTCTTCGGCATGGCCACCATCTTTGCCGAAGCCGTGCTGGCCCAGGTCTACCGCACCCGCGACGACGCCGGCCACATCACCGGCGGCCCCGCCTACTACATCTCCAAAGGTCTCGGCAGCCACAAGCTGGCCGTGTTCTTCTCGGTCTCCATCATCATCGCCCTGGGTTGCATCGGCAACATGGTGCAGTCCAACTCCATCGCCGACGCCTTCAAGACCGCTTTTGACGTGCCGCCCCTGGTCATGGGCCTGATCATCGCCGCCTGCGGTGCCTTTGTCTTCTTCGGCGGCATCGGCCGCATCGCTGCCGTGACCGAAAAGATGGTGCCCCTCATGGCCCTGCTGTATGTCATCGGCGGCCTGTTCGTGGTCCTCAGCAATGCCGACCAGATCATCCCCGCCTTCAAGATGATCTTTGTGGGCGCCTTCGATCCTTCGGCCGCCACCGGCGGCATCATCGGTGCCGGTGTCAAGGAAGCCATCCGCTACGGTGTGGCCCGCGGCCTGTTCTCCAACGAAGCCGGTATGGGTTCCACGCCTCACGCCCATGCCGTGGCCAAGGTGCAGTACCCCGCCCAGCAGGGCCTGATGGGTATCGTCAGCGTGTTCATCGATACCTTCGTCGTGCTCAACATGACCGCCCTGGTCATCTTCGTCACCGGCGCTCTGGACGGTACCACCACCGGTATCGCCCTGACCCAGAAGGCCTTCTCCACCGGTCTGGGTGCCTTTGGTATCAAGTTCGTGGCCATCTGCCTGCTGTTCTTCGCCTTCTCCACCATCGTGGGCTGGTATTTCTTCGGTGAGCAGAACGTCAAGTACCTGTTCGGTACCCGCGGCGTGACCCCCTACCGCGTGGTGGTGATGTGCTTCATCGTCATGGGTTCCCTGCTGCAGGTGAACCTGGTGTGGGAACTGGCCGACATGTTCAACGGCCTCATGGCCTTCCCCAACCTTATCGCCCTCATCGGTCTGGCCAAGGTCGTGAGCAAGGCCCTGGACGAATTCGAACAGGCCAACCTGGCTGACAACAAGTAGGGTCCCTGCCTGAAACAAAAAGTCCCCTGACCATCGTGGCCAGGGGACTTTTTTCATTTTTTTTCAAGGCCTCGCAGGCAGCCGCAGGGCCATGCATCAGGGAAAAAAGCGTACGGGAAACAAAGCGTGGTCCCGATGCAGCCATCATGCTTTCAACATACTGCAACAAAAAACAGAAAAAACAAATGTAACACTACATAATAATGCCATTTATGGAATTTTTTTTCATCCATCGCACAGGATTTTTTTATAAAATTAGATAAAAAATAAAAAATTTACTCACTCTTTTTCTTAATGTATTGCCTTTATGCAGTAAAAAATATCCCCCATATTCCCTGCTTGATTTCACACTATAATAATTATATGCATACCGGACATTTTTTGATTCTGACCGGCCCTGCCGGGCCGAAACAAAATTTTTCTCCCACCATAGCTTCACGGAGGTATCGAAAATGGAGCTCATCTACACTGGCAAAACGAAGAACGTCTATGCCCTGGAAAACGGCAACTATCTGCTGAAGTTCAAAGATGACTGCACCGGCAAGGACGGCGTTTTCGATCCCGGCGAGAACTCCGTGGGCCTGACCATCGACGGCGTGGGCGACGTGAACCTGCGCATGTCCATCTACTTCTTCGAAAAGATCAATGCCGCCGGCATCAAGACCCACTATGTGAGCGCCAACCTGGCCGACACCACCATGGAAGTCCTGCCTGCCAAGCCCTTCGGCAAGGGCCTGGAAGTGATCTGCCGCCACAAGGCCGTGGGCAGCTTCATCCGCCGTTACGGTGATTACATCGAAGAAGGTGCCGACCTGCCCGCCTATGTGGAAACCACCTTCAAGAACGACGCCCTGGGCGACCCCCTGGTCACCAAGGACGCCCTGGTGGCCCTGGGCGTGATGACCGACAAGCAGTACGACGACATCAAGGACATGACCCAGAAGATCACCCAGATCGTGGCCGACGACCTGAAGGAAAAGGGCCTGGTCCTGTACGACATCAAGTTCGAATACGGCTATGACGCCGACGGCAAGGTCATCCTCATCGACGAGATCGCCTCCGGCAACATGCGCGTCTACAAGGACGGCAAGTACATCGATCCCATGACCCTGTCCAAGATGTTCTTTGCCTAATCGGCAAGGACCTCCCCGCCGCGGCCTGACGGGCTGACGGCATCCGCCTGCAAGGCACGCCCGGTATGGAATGCTCCATGCCGGGCTTTTTTTATGCCGGATGCAGCTGCGGGACGGGACTTTTTCCCTCTCCGTCATGCGCAGGGCAGACGATCCAGCAATCTTTCCAGCCTGTCGGCGCAGCAGTGACACACGACGCCCTTCCAAGCCCCTCACACACAACGCGACAGCCTTCAATAATCTGGAATCACAGAAGAAAAACAAGACATCACAAAGCCGGCATGATTTTCTCCAGCGTTCGCATTGCAGCCATTACAAATAAAATGATACAATAAAATAAAGACACATATATTTTTCCATACTCTCGGGAGGGACGCATGCTGTACGCGCATACGCTCGCCGGCCATCCGAAAAAAGACTGGCAGACCTTGCAGGAGCATCTGGACAACGTCGGCAGGCTGGCAGCGGACTTTGCCTCCTTGTTCGGAGCCGCCAGGACAGGGGCGACGCTGGGTACCCACCACGATGCCGGAAAAGCCACAGAAGGATTCCAGCGCAGGCTGGAAGGCGGCCTACGTGTCGATCATTCCACAGCAGGGGCCGTACTGCTCGGGCAACGCTGGGAAGCGTCTCCATCCCGGCAGACCGCCGCCCTGGGCACCATGCTGTCCCGTTTTCTGGCCTATCCCATCCTCGGACATCACGGCGGCCTGCCCGACGCCGGATCCGAATACGGTACCGGTCTCGACCATCGCCTTGCTCCCGGCAATATCCAAAATCTCCCCTCCTGGGACCCCGCGGCCATCCCGCTTCCGGCCTCTCCCATGGACATCTACCAGGAGATGCTCCCGCTCATCTGCAAGCAGGGACGCCATCCTGATCCCTTCCGCATCTGCTTTGCCCTGCGCATGCTGTTTTCCTGCCTTGTGGATGCCGACTATCTCGATACGGAACGTTTCTGCACCCCCGACATCTACCGGCTCCGGCCAGCGGTCCCCGCCCTGTCGCCGCTGGCCGTCCGTCTGGAAGACTATCTGCATCGCAAAGGATTCCTGCACGCAAGCCGTGTGGCCCCGGAAGAACTTGAGGCAGGTGCGGCCGCGCCCTGCGGCAGCAGTGAACGCCAAAAGGCCATCGCCCTGGCCCGCTCCTTCATCCGCGAACAGTGCGAACAGGCTGCGGCCGCCGCTCCCGGCCTGTTCTCGCTCACAGTCCCGACCGGAGGGGGCAAGACGCTCTCCTCGCTGTCTTTCGCCATACGGCACGCCATCCGGCACGATCTGCGCCGCATCATCTTTGTGGTGCCCTACACCAGCATCATCGAACAGAACGCCCAAATATTCCGCGAGGCGCTCGGCGATGAGGTGGTGCTGGAACACCACAGCAATTTCGTCCATCCCGACGAAGGTGATGACGAAAGCACGGCCAGCCTGCAATACCGGCTGAGTACGGAAAACTGGGAAGCAGCCGTCATCGTCACCACGTCCGTCCAGTTTTTCGAATCCCTGTTTTCCTGCAAGCCTTCCCGCTGCCGCAAGCTGCACAACATCGCCCGCAGTGTGGTCATCCTCGACGAAGCCCAGATGATCCCCGTGCCCTTTGTCGCCCCCTGCGTGGAAGCCCTGCGCAGCCTTGCCGGGCACTACGGGACAAGCATCGTCCTCTGCACGGCCACCCAGCCGGCCCTGCTGCGCTCCACGGCCCTGCCCTGCGGGTTTGAGCCGGACGAAGTCCGCAGCCTGGTGCCCGAAGCGACCCTCCCGGCCCTGTTCAGGATCTTTGAACGCGTGCGGACGACCTTTGAGCCCATGCTCACCGATGCGGAACTGGGCGCACGCCTGCTGGCGGAGCGCCAGGTGCTCTGCATCCTGAATTCACGGCGCCATGCCCGCGCGCTGTTCGAGCGATGCGGCAAAAACGAGGATCTTTTCCATCTCAGCGCGTACATGACGCCCTGCCACCGCAGCCGCACCTTGCAGACCATACGGGAAAGGCTGGCCAGCGGCCTTCCCTGCCGTGTCATCAGCACCTCGCTCATCGAGTGCGGCGTGGATATCAGCTTTCCCGTGGTCTACCGCGAACGCAACGGCCTCGATGTCATTGCCCAGGCAGCCGGGCGCTGCAACAGGCATGGAGAACGGGAGCTTGGGCAGGTCTGCGTCTTTGACGGCGAACAGCCCGTTCCCCTCCGGGCCGCCGACCTGAACCGCAGGCGCGAGGCCTGTGCCCTTGTCCAGGATGCGGACGACCTGTTCGGGCCCGCGACCATCCGGCGTTATTTCCAGGCCCTGTACAGCCACCCGGAACTGCTCGATGAGCACGCCATCCTCCGGAAGATGAAGCTCGTCACCTCCTCCAATGCCGCACTGGACCCGCGCTTTTACCGCATCCCCAAGCTGGATGCGGATTTTGCGGAGATCGACAGAACATTCCAGTTTATCGAATCTCAAACGGATAGCGTGGTCATCGAATCCCAGCTCCCGGAAGAGTTGCGCACCTGCCTGCGCAACGCGCAGGCCCTCCCCTCCCGGGTGTTCCGCAGGCTGCAATCCTACAGCGTCCAGGTCTATCGCTGGGAACGGGAAGCCATGGAACAGGCCGGCCGGCTGGAGTGCCTCCATGACTGCGTGTACCTGCTCAGCGGCGGTCTGGGCTATGCGGAGGACACCGGACTGGATGTGCGGATGGCGGACGGCATCTCCTCGGCAGATCTGGTTTTCTGATCCGCCAGACAGGCCGGGAAGATCCCGGCAAGGACAGCAACTGAAAGGAGGCTCCCATGATCGGAGTCAGATTACGGGTCCGGGGCGACTATGCCCTGTTCACCCGCCCGGAAAACAAGGGGGAACGCTGCAGCTATGATGTCCCCACGCCATCGGCGATGCGCGGCATCCTTGAAGCCATCCACTGGAAACCGGCCATACGCTGGCTCGTGGACAGGATCCACGTCCTGAACCCCATCGTGTTCGACAGCATCCGGCGCAACGAGGTCTCGGAAAAGGGCCCCAGCCTGAAAAGCGTCAAAAATGCGGCAAAGAACGGCACGCCCCTGTACCTGTTCGCCGACGAATGCCGCCAGCAACGGGCCACCCTGCTGCTGCGGCATGTGGATTACGTCATCGAGGCCCATTTCGAGCTGACGGACAAAGCCGGCCCGTCGGACAACGAAGGCAAGCACATCGACATCTTTCGGCGCCGCGCACGGAATGGCGAGTGCTTCCAGCAGCCCTGCCTGGGCTGCCGTGAGTTCCCCGCCTATTTTTCCCTTCTGGAAGAAGAGGATGCGATGCCCGCCTCCAGCCTGGCCCACGATGCGCCGCGCGATCTCGGCTATATGCTGTACGACATCGACTATGCCCACGGCATGAAGCCCCTGTTCTATCGTCCGCGCCTGGAACAGGGGATCATCGACGTGGCCCGCTGGAAAAGGGAAACCCTATGTATCTGACAGAACTGTACCGTTTTTACGAACGCATGACGCAGGATCCCCAGTCCGGCATGCCGCCCGAAGGCATGAGCGCCGAAGCCATCCACTTTGCTCTGGTCATCGGCGAAGACGGCAGCCTGAAAGGCGTGCATGACCTGCGCGACAGCAAAGGCAAGCCGCTGCGCCGTTTCGTACCGGCGGCGGTCAGCCGATCGAGCAATGTCGCCGCCAACTTCCTGTGGGACAAGACCTCCTACGTCCTCGGCATCGACGGACGTGACGATTCCTGCCCCTCCCCGGAAAAACGACAGGCCTTTCTGGCGCTGCATCATGAGCGTTTCGATGCCTGCCCGGACAGACACGCCAAGGCGCTGCTGGCCTTTCTGGATCACTGGCGGCCGGAGATGCTCCACAGCCTGCCCGAACGTCAGGCCCTGCTGGGTAGCCGCCTGGTCTTCCAGCTTGAAGGCGAAGACCGCTTCCTCCACGAAGAACCGGCCATGGACACAGGCCCGGCAACGGGCAGCGCAGAGATCTCCTTTGCCTTGGTCATCGCTGAAGACGGCAGCCTGAGATCTGTCCGCGACCTGCGCGACAGTAAAGGCAAGCCGCGCAAGATGTCCGTCCCGGCGGCACGGCGGCAGAAAAAGGAACTGCTCCCGAACATGCTCTGGGATGAGGCGGCGTATGTGCTGGGTGTTGACGGAAAGGACGATACACGCCCCAGCCCGGAGACCGCGGCAGCCTTCCACGCCCTCCACAGGAAACTGCTGCAGGATGCGGACGACAGACACGCCCGCGCCCTGCTGGCCTTTCTGGACCGCTGGCAGCCGGAGATGCTCCAAAGCCTGCCCGAACGTCAGGCCCTTCTGGACAGCAACCTGGTCTTCCGGCTCCAGGGCGAAGAGGGATTCCTGCACGAACACCCCGCCCTGCAGCGGATCTGGCTGGACAATCTCGACGGACAGGAATGCCCGCAGGGCCAGTGCCTCGTCACGGGCAGGGAAGGCCCCATCCTGAAAGTGCATCCCGTCATCAAAGGCGTCATAGGCGCCCAGACCTCGGGGGCCCGTCTCATCTCGTTCACCTGCAACTCGTTCCAGTCCTTCGGCAAGGAACAAAGCGAAAATGCCCCTGTCAGCCCGCGCGCGGCCCGCGGCTATACCACGGCCCTGAACTACCTGCTCCAAAAGGAGCACAAACAGGTCGTGCGCCTGGGGGAAGACAGCATCGTCTTCTGGACGGACAGGGCCTGCGCGGAGGAATCCCTGCTCGGGGCCCTGTTCGACGGCCTCGACGCCACCGAGCAGACGCAGGACAACGCCCTGCTGCACAAGGTCCGCTCCCTGCTGACGGCCATGGCCTGCGGCCGCCCCGTCAGTGAAGATGACGGTATCGACACCAGCGTACGCTTTTTCGTACTCGGACTTGCCCCCAATGCCGCCCGGCTGGGCGTCCGTCTCTGGGTGACGGACACCTTCGGCAATCTGCTGCAACGCTTCGGCCGCTGGTATCGCGACCTGGCCATCGAACGCCGCTACCCCGGCGAAGAGGAGCACCCCGCCCTGTGGCAGCTGCTGCGGGACCTTGCCCCCTTGCAAAAATCCGAAAACATCCCGCCCCTGCTCGGCGGGCAGCTGCTGCGCAGCATCCTGCTGGGGCGCGCCTGGCCGCAAAGCATGTACACTGCCGCCCTGCAGCGCATCCACGCGGACAAGAACGTCACCTATTACCGGGCCGCGCTCATCAAGGCCCATCTTTGCGATACGACAGCAAAAGGAGCCACCATGTCACTGGACAAGGAAGAACAGAACAAGGGTTACCGGCTGGGCCGCCTGTTCGCGGTCCTGGAAAAAGCCCAGACCGACGCGCTGGGCAGCGTGAACGCGTCGCTCCGGGAACGCTACATCGGCGCGGCCTCGACGCGGCCCTGCCTGGTGTTCCCGCAGCTGCTGAAGACGGCCCAGTTCCACATCTCCAAAAGTGCCAAGCAGCATCCCGGCTACGACATCCGCTTTTCCCGTCTGGTAAGCGAGATCATGGACGGCATGACGGTCTTTCCGCCTGTGCTCTCGCTGGAGGATCAGGGCCGCTTCATGCTGGGCTACTATCATCAGAACAACGCACTCTATCAGAAAAAGACGGCTGACGACGCCGAAAACTAAGGAGAACTGCCATGCCTGCCATCACGAACCGTTATGACTTCGTGCTTTTCTTCGACGTGGAGAACGGCAACCCCAACGGCGATCCCGACGCCGGCAACATGCCCCGCATCGATCCCGAGACCGGCCTGGGGCTGGTGACGGACGTCTGCCTCAAGCGCAAGGTGCGCAATTATGTGGAGCTGGCCAAGGAAGGAGCCACCGGCTACCGGATCTATGTGCAGGAAAAAGCCGTGCTCAACCAGAAGAACCAGGAAGCCTACACGGCCCTGTCGCTGAAGGCGGAATCCAAAAAGCTGCCCAAAAAGCCTGACGACGCCCGCGCCGTCACGGCCTGGATGTGCGAGAACTTTTTCGACATCCGTACCTTCGGCGCTGTCATGAGCACGGAAGTGAACTGCGGTCAGGTACGCGGCCCGGTGCAGCTGACCTTTGCCCGCAGCGTGGAGCCCGTCGTCCCTGCCGAGGTGAGCATCACGCGTATGGCCGTGACCAATGAAAAAGACCTGGAAAAAGAGCGCACCATGGGCCGCAAGTTCATCGTGCCTTACGGCCTGTACCGGATGGAGGGCTTTGTTTCCGTCCCGCTGGCGGAAAAAAGCGGCTTTGCCGATGACGACCTGGACCTGCTGTGGGAGGCGCTCAGCAACATGTTCGAGCATGACCGCTCAGCGGCACGCGGCAAGATGGGCGCCCGCAAGCTGTTCATCTTCAAGCATGAAAAACGCATGGGCAACGCGCCCGCACAAAAGCTTTTCGACATGGTGCACTGCCGCCGCACCAGTGAAGGCCCGGCCCGCGGCTTTGCGGATTATGCCGTCACGCTGGAAGGCACCTGCCCTGAAGGCATCAGTGTGGAAGAACGCCTGTAGCCATGCACGACATCCTGTTGTCCGCCCTGCAGCATTATGTGGTCTGTCCCCGGCAGTGCGCGCTCATCCATATGGAACAGATATGGACGGAAAACGAGCACACCGCCGCGGGACGCCTGCTGCACGAGTCCGTCCACAGCGGGGAGACCCGGCTGCGGGACGGCGTCAGGATCGTCACAGACCTTGAACTCCATTCCACGCGGCTGGGGCTCCGCGGCAAATCTGATGCCGTGGAGCTCCACCGCGACGGCAGACGATGGCGGCCCTACCCGGTGGAATACAAAAAAGGCTCTCCCCATGGAGACTGTCTGGCGGACAGCATCCAGCTCTGCGGGCAAGCCCTGTGTCTGGAAGAGATGTTTGCCACGTCCATCCCCGAAGGGGCCCTGTTTTACGGCACGCCTCACCGGCGTACGCTGGTGCGGTTCAGCCCGGAGCTTCGGGAAAAAACGGAGCGGACCGTCGCGGCCGTGCGGGAGATGCTGGCAAGCGCCCGGCTGCCCTGCGCACAAAAAAGCGCCGTCTGTTCTTCCTGCTCGCTTGCTGCCTGCTGCATGCCCGGTTCGCCGCCTGCTGTTTCCGTCTATCTGGACAAACTGTGTGAGGAAGAGGGATGAAACGCTATCTGAATACCTTGTTCGTCACCACGCAGGATACCTGGCTCTCCAAACAGGGGGAATGTGTGGAGCTGCACCATGACGGACAGAGCCTTGGGACCATCCCCCTGCATACACTCCAGTCCATCGCCTGCTTTGGCCGGGTAAGTTGCAGCCCGTATCTTCTGGAACATTGTGCGGCACTGGGCGTCACGGTCTCCTGGTTTTCCGAGAGCGGCCGTTTCATGGCGTCTGTCCAGGGCCCGACCAGGGGGAACGTGCTCTTGCGCCGGGCCCAGTACCGCGCGACCGACAGCCCCCGGCAGACGGCCGACCTTGCGCGCTCCTTCCTGATAGGCAAGGTGGCCAACTGCAGGACCATACTCATGCGACAGGCGCGCAACGCCCCTCTTCCGGCCCTGTCCGCCGCCATCGAATCCCTGGGCCATACCCTCAGGCAGCTCCGCCGGGAAGACGACCTGGAGACCCTGCGAGGGCTGGAAGGCGATGCCGCCCGGACATACTTCGGCGCCTTCGATCTGCTCATCCGTCCCCAATGCCGTGCCGGGGGCATGGTCTTTGAGCAGAGGAGCAGGCGCCCTCCCATGAACGAGGTGAACTGTCTCCTTTCCTTTCTCTATACCCTGCTTGCCCATGATATCCGCAGCGCGTGCGAAAGCGTCGGCCTGGATCCGGCCGTCGGCTTTCTCCATCGGGAACGCCCCGGCCGGGCAAGCCTGGCGCTGGACATCATGGAAGAATTTCGTCCGTATCTTGCGGACAGGCTGGCCCTGTCGCTCATCAACCGACAGCAGCTGACGGCAAAGGACTTCATCCGCGCACCGTCGGGAGCTGTCACCATGAAGGAAAAAAGCCGAAAAAAGGTCATCGTTGCCTGGCAGGAAAGAAAAAAAGACGACGTGGAGCATCCCTTCCTCCATGAACGCATGGCTGTCGGCCTTGTTTTTTCATCCAGGCCCGCCTGCTGGCCAGGACCCTCCGTGATGATCTGGAAGCCTATCCCCCCTTTGTCGTGAGGTGATCATGGTCGTCCTTGTCAGCTATGACGTGAATACACAGGATGCCGCAGGCAAACGCAGGCTGCGCCGCATAGCCAGGCTTTGCACCAGCTGGGGGCAGCGGGTCCAGTTTTCTGTTTTTGAGTGCCTGCTCGATAATGCCCAATGGCAGGTCTTGCGTGCGCAGCTCCTGGACGAGATGGACCCGGAACGGGACAGCTTGCGCTTCTATTTTTTGGGGAACCACTGGCGAAGCAAGATAGAGCATATCGGCGTCAAGGCAGCCTACGATCCGGAAGGTCCGCTGATATTCTGATCGAGGACCTCTATGGGGCGTCTTTTCCCGGCAGGATATCGATGCCTGTTATATATTGATATCATTAAAAAATATATTTCCAGTTTGAAAAAACGTCCTGCCTTTGACCTGAATCTTTTTTCATCCTCGAAAAGGATTTGCTAATCACGGGAATCTACTGGATAAAACATGGAAACAGTCGCACCCCACGCGGGTGCGTGGATTGAAACCGGAAACAACCTGCGCGTGGAGCAGCTCCTGTGCCGGTCGCACCCCACGCGGGTGCGTGGATTGAAACTTTTTTATTGACACAGGATAGCAGTTTCCCTATCGTCGCACCCCACGCGGGTGCGTGGATTGAAACTAACGGTGGATGGCGCGAGGGCGACTATTGGCTTGAGTCGCACCCCACGCGGGTGCGTGGATTGAAACGATAGTAAAGCGCTTTTCATAATAGACGCGTACAAGTCGCACCCCACGCGGGTGCGTGGATTGAAACCGGCGAAAAATCGTCAATTGTGTAAACGTCATCCGGAGTCGCACCCCACGCGGGTGCGTGGATTGAAACGTCACTTTCTCGCGCATCATGGCGTATATCCTTATCGTCGCACCCCACGCGGGTGCGTGGATTGAAACTGAAAAGATGGCGTCATTGTGTACAGTTTGTCGAGTCGCACCCCACGCGGGTGCGTGGATTGAAACGGCTTGCGGCTCAAAGCGTAGCCAAGCTGGCACGTCGCACCCCACGCGGGTGCGTGGATTGAAACATAATTTGCCTGATTGAGAGCTGCAGCGTTGGCACGTCGCACCCCACGCGGGTGCGTGGATTGAAACACCGCACAAATAATACCGTATCTTCCGCTTGCCGTCGCACCCCACGCGGGTGCGTGGATTGAAACGTGCGTTCGATGCGGTGCTGATGATGCTGCTCCCGTGTCGCACCCCACGCGGGTGCGTGGATTGAAACTCCGCATAAATAATATCTAATCTTGCGCTTACCGTCGCACCCCACGCGGGTGCGTGGATTGAAACTCGACCTCACCCGTGATCTAATCGACGAGCTGAAAGTCGCACCCCACGCGGGTGCGTGGATTGAAACCATCGTCACGGTGATATCTTTGCGAGTATATCTTGTCGCACCCCACGCGGGTGCGTGGATTGAAACTCCGCATAAATAATATCTAATCTTGCGCTTACCGTCGCACCCCACGCGGGTGCGTGGATTGAAACTCGACCTCACCCGTGATCTAATCGACGAGCTGAAAGTCGCACCCCACGCGGGTGCGTGGATTGAAACC